>JAAWBS010000038.1 GCA_022792815.1 Hungatella sp. | reverse complement strand
GGTGGCTGGGCTGGCAGGGTTCCGGGCGGCATATCAAGGCTCTTTCCCTCAAAAGTAGTAAATTGGTAGTAAATTCAGCTTGAAATCCTGCTTGTATGCCCGTAAATCAAGGCTTTTTTGAGATAATCAACCATTTTTTATGAATATTTTTTTCGTTTTAGGCAAGATATTTTCTATTTGCAAATTCCCTCTCCGCCTCCACAGTCTATCTGCATGTCATTTTTCTTGTCCGGTCTCTGTTTTTCATCTGATTTGCCCATAAATCTTTCTAACTCGAAATTTTTGTTAAATTTTCCACAATCTTTCTTGACTCTCACCCTGGATGAGGATCTATACTATTTTTATCAGTCAATTATTCCCCGGCAGGCTGTCGGGCATGAAGGAGGTTTTTCATTATGAGCAAGATTAAAGTGGTACAGTACGGCTGCGGCAAGATGAGCAAATATATTCTGCGCTATCTTTACGAAAAAGGCGCCCAGATTGTAGGGGCCATCGACGTGAATCCTGAGATCGTGGGAATGGATGTCGGCGATTATGCAGAACTGGGCGTAAAGACAGGCATCCTCATCAGCGACAATGCCGAGGAAGTTCTGGACAATACAGATCCCGATATCGCTGTAGTCACTCTGTTCAGTCTGGTGAGCGACTGCTACGACCATTTTGTAAACTGCTTAAGCCGCGGCATCAGCGTGATCACCACCTGTGAGGAGGCCACCTACTGCTGGACCACAGATCCGGTTCGGGCCAATCACCTGGACGTACTGGCCAAGGAAAACAACTGCACCTTCGTGGGCAGCGGCATGGAAGACACTTTCTGGGTCAATATGGTCAGCATGGTCGCAGGAAGCTGCCATAACATCAAGAAGATCGAGGGCGCTGTCAGCTACAATGTGGAGGACTACGGACTGGCGCTGGCCAAGGCTCACGGCGTAGACCTGACTCCCGAGGAGTTTGAGAAGCAGATCGCTCATCCCGAGGTGCTGGAGCCCTCCTATGTATGGAACTCCAACGAGGCGCTGGCCTCCAAGATGGGCTGGACCATCAAGAGCCAGACTCAGAAATGTGTTCCCTACTTCCATCAGGGAGACTTATATTCCTCCACCATGGGCAAGGACATCAAGGAAGGCAACTGCATCGGCATGGCAGCCGTTGTGACGACCGAGACCTTCCAGGGCCCTGTCATCGAGACCCAGTGTATCGGCAAGGTGTATGGACCCGATGACGGAGATATGTGTGACTGGAAGATCACCGGCGAACCGGACACGGAATTCCACGTAGTGAAGCCTGCCACCGTAGAGCACACCTGCGCTACCATCGTAAATCGGATTCCCGCCGTGCTTCGCGCTCCTGCCGGCCTGGTTACCATGGACGAGCTGGATGAGATCGAGTATATGACTTATCCTATGGAATTTTACTGCTGACGCAGATAGAAAAACCTAAAAAAGGCAGCCACGTCCCATGAGGATGCGGCTGCCTTTTCCTGTGTTCAATTCAAATATGCGATGTCCTCCGCTTCCGGAAGGGGAAAATACCGGATCTTAGGGCTGACCTCCAGCCCCGGAAGCCTGACCGCGCTGATTCTCCGGTTCTTGCAGGTAGAGAAATAGTAGGTTCTGCTCTCGGCGCACATGGCACTGATGCACAGAGTCTGGTCATAGGAAGGAGCTTCTCCCTCCTCCGGCCTCATGACGATTCCCTCCGGTATATTGACTGCGGAAAACTGATGGAACATCCGTGAGACCCCGTCGATCTCATCCTCTCCCTTGACCGCATAGTGTTTCATCACTGCCATCCTGACAAAGCGGGAGGGGGACGAGTAGTCCCCGGGAAGTCCGAACCCTCCGCCGGAACTTATACTGGCCCCCTGAAGCTTCAGGTCCATAAAATCATGAGACGCATTCAGGATGTTGGACACGGAGGCGTAATTGCACAGATTGGTATGCTGCCAGGAATATCCGGGGCTGTTGGTCATGACTCCGATGGTATCCCGATGGATGTTCAGTCCGCCTTCATCCGGTTCTATGATGATGGTCTCCCCGGTCCGGTCCGAGAAGATGTAATGGACCGTCATCTCATTCCCCCAAATAAGCTCTCCCGTGAGATTTAAAGACGGAAGCAAAGATGCCGCCTCCTCCACGGAAGCACACTGACTCAGCAGATACCCGGTGAGAAAGCCGGGATGAATATTCATGTGACGGCAGTCTCTGACCTGGTCATAGTTGGCATATCCGGGATAGTTGAGCAGTCCTCCCATGACTCCCATCTCATTGACTCCGTCCACCATCACCGGTGAGGCCAGTCCGGTGATGGCCATGCCCGCGAAGGCATAGCGGCTGCGGACATACTGGGGACAGTCCTCGCTGATCTCCAGCTTCAAGGGATAATTCCTGGGAACCGCCGCGATGCGGTTCCCTTTCAGATTGCCGCACTGGTCGTAGGTTCTCCCCAACAGGTGGGCTTTGTCTTTCGTCTCCCATGTAAAGCAGGTACAGCCCATATTAGCAAAGGGGCTTTTTGCCTTACCCATAAGATTTTCCATCTCCTTTCCATGGTACGCGTCAATAGGTAATTGCGAAAGTCAAAGCCAGGAGAATATTCTGACAAGTTTTGAGTTTCACAAACGCCTAGTACACATCAAACTGTCTTACAGTACAGTATATCCCTATTAGACGGCGGAAATTCATTCCCCTGACTTCTTCATCCGGAACCATCACGTCAGTTTCCGAGACGGCCAATTCGCAAAAATGCTCCGTTTTCCAGAAATTTTAGAGAAATCCGTGATATAATATAGACATTTGCGAAACTCAAAACTTGTCAGAATATTCTCCTGGCTTTGACTTTCGCAATTACCTATAATATGTCCCAAGAAGGGAGCAGACCTATGAAAATTTTGGTAATCGAGGATGATCAGGATCTCTGCCGGCTGATCTGCCTCTCTTTAGAGCAGGCCGGATACGACACTGACAGCTGCCACACAGGCGGCGACGGGCTCTTCTTTGCCCGGCATGGCGCCTATGATGCCGTGGTCCTAGACCGGATGCTTCCGGAACTTGACGGCCTCACCGTCTTAGAGGCTCTGCGCCGCCAGGGGATAAAAACACCCGTTATTCTGGCCACGGCCTTAGACGGGCTCCATGACCGCATAGACGGGCTGGACTCGGGAGCGGATGACTATCTGGTAAAACCCTTTGCCGTAGAAGAGCTGATGGCCCGCATCCGCGCGGTCACCAGGAGACCGTCCACGATGTATCTTTCTCCTGTCATCACCGCCATGGGGCTGTCTCTTGACCCTGAGAGCCGCCGCCTGGAGTGTGACGGAGCCTTTTTGACATTGTCCAAGAAGGAATCCGCTCTCCTTGGGTGTTTTATGAAAAACCCGGGGCAGACTCTTCCGCGCTCCATGCTGCTGTCCTATGTGTGGGGCACCTGCTCCGAGGTGGAGGACGGAAATTTAGATAACTATGTCTATTTCCTGAGGAGAAGGCTGAAAGCCTTAAAGGCACCTGTCCGATTGACCACCGTCCACGGGGCAGGGTATCGTCTGGAGGCAGTGAACTCATGAAGACTCTTCGAACACGTCTGACCGCGCTGTACACCGCGACCACCGGGGCTATCCTCCTCTTTGTCACGGCGGTATTCCTTGTGTTTTCTGTCCGCAATACACGGCAGGCCCAGGTGGAGCACTTCCAGGTCATCTGGGCTTCTGTCAGTTCCCGCTTTCTGGCCTCCGGCGCCTTGAGTCACAGCTTTCTGGCTCAGACGGAGGCGGATTACCGCATGGTAATCCACATAAGAGAAAACGGAATCCCCTTCCGCTACCCAGGCTCCTGGCAGCCCAGGACCAGCCGGGATACCTTGATTATGTCGGCCAGAAACCAGGCCGAGGCCGAGGGAGTCTTCATGGACCAGGCTCCTGTGTCCTCCGCTGTCGTCTCCAGTTCCCTGATGACCGTCCAGGGGGAGGACGACGATCAATATTATGCCATGGTCTTATCCACGTCAGCAAAAGGCGGTGTTAAAAGTCTCTGTGTCCTCGCCTACATCCCCCCGATCCGGGAAACCTTGGGAAAGACCATAGGGATTTTATGTCTTCTGGCCTTGTCGGGGCTTTCCGGCCTGTGGTTTATCAGCTGGAATTTCGTGGGATGGTCTCTAAAGCCGGTGGAGGAAAGCCGTCAAAAACAGGCCCGTTTTATCGCCGCCGCTTCGCATGAGCTGCGTTCTCCCCTGGCGGTCCTCCGATCCGCCGCTGCCAGGCTGTCCGAGGCTTTCGACGAGAAAGACACCCTGCTGCCTCTCATCGACAGCGAGTGTGTCCGCATGTCCCGGCTGGTGGAGGATATGCTGTTTCTGGCATCCGCGGATGCCAAAACCTGGAGTCTTCACCTGACAGAAGTGGACATGGATACTCTCCTCATTGATCTGTTTGAGTCCTTTCTCCCTCTCTGCCGGGACAAGAACATCACCTTAAAGCTGGAATTATCCGATGAAGTCCTCCCCAGGATCCAGGGAGATCCCCAGCGCCTTCGCCAGCTTCTCCTAATCCTTTTGGACAATGCTGCTGACCACACACCGCCCGGAAGTTATATCCGGCTTTGTGCCTTTGTCGGCTTGGGACAGGCCGGACATAAAAATACCCTGATCCTCCAGGTAGAAGATCAGGGCTGCGGCATTCCTGACACGAGCAAACCTTATATTTTTGACAGATTCTATCAAGCCGATTCCGCTCGAAGTGAAAAACAGCACTTCGGCCTCGGCCTGAGCATCGCAAAAGAGCTGGTCAATCTTCACGGCGGCTCCATATCCGTGGCCGACGGCAGGCAGAAAGGCAGCTGTTTCTCCGTGGTTCTTCCCGTGGCCCCCACTCAGAAGGCCCCGGAATCGTGACTCCGGGCAGCCTCGGCTCACGGCCTCGGCTCCTGGAGCCGTCTGCGGCAGATCTCGATCACCTGCCTCATGGCCACCTGGCCCGGCGCTCCCATGGTCACCCGCTTTTCCACGCAGGTCTTCATGCTGATAGCCTCGTAGATGTCTTCCTCAAAGACCGGGCAGACCGCTTTCAGTTCCTCCAAGCTCATATCATCGAGAGCCATGTCCCTCTCGATGCAGTACAGAACCAGCTGTCCCACGATGCCATGGGCATCCCGGAAGGGAACCCCGTGATTCACCAGATAGTCCGCCGCGTCGGTGGCATTGGTGAATCCCTTCTTCGCGCTGGCCTCCATCATGTCCTTTTGGAAAGTCATGGTGGAAACCATACCGGTAAACAGGACGAGACACCCCTTCACCGTGTCGATGGCATCGAAAGTCAGCTCCTTGTCCTCCTGCATGTCCTTGTCATAGGCCAGGGGGAGGCCTTTCATGGTGGTCAGGATGGACATCAGCGCCCCGTAGACCCGACCGGTCTTCCCTCTCACCAGCTCCGCAATGTCCGGATTCTTCTTCTGAGGCATGATGCTGCTGCCGGTGCTGTAGGCGTCATCCAGCTCCACAAACCGGTATTCATTGCTGTTCCAGATGATGATCTCCTCGGCGAACCGGCTCAGGTGCATGGCGATGGTGGACAGGGCACTTAAAAGCTCGATGACATAGTCCCGGTCTGACACCGAATCCATGCTGTTTAAGGTGGGACCGACAAATCCCAACAGCCTGGCCGTGTATTCCCGGTCCAGAGGGTAGGTGGTCCCCGCCAGGGCTCCGGAGCCCAAAGGACAGTAATTCATCCGCTTCCGGATGTCCCCAAGTCTGGTTCTGTCCCGGTAGAACATCTCGAAATAAGCTCCCATATGATGGGCCAGGGTCACCGGCTGGGCCTTCTGCAGATGGGTGAATCCCGGCATAAAGGTATCCGTATGTTCCTCCATGATCTTCAAAAGCTCTTCCAGAAGCCCTTTTACCAGGCCGTCGATCTCGTCGATCTCGTCCCGGCAGTACAGCTTCATGTCCAAGGCCACCTGGTCGTTGCGGCTGCGCCCAGTGTGAAGCCGTTTGCCCGCCTCTCCGATCCTCTCGATCAGAGTGGCCTCCACAAAGGAGTGGATATCCTCATGCTCCCCGGTCAATACCAGTGTCCCTTCGTCCAGGTCACGGAGGATCCCCTTCAGCCCGCCGATGATAGCCTGCCCGTCCTCCTCGGTGACGATGCCCTGCCTTGCCAGCATAGACACATGGGCGATACTCCCCTGAATATCCTGACGGTAAAATTTACGGTCAAATGACAGAGATTCATTAAAATTATGGACCAGCTGGTCTTCCTCTTTTGTAAAACGTCCGCCCCACAGTTTCATTGTTTCTGTCTCCTCCTCTCATCTCTGACTCTCAAAAAAAGCACTTCCTCTTCCGCCTGACGGCGCTCTCTCCTCTTCCTGCCCCGGCGTCCCGCCCATCCAAGCAAAACCAGACACAACACACACACGCCGCTGACGGCCAATCCCAGTCTCAAGCCCTCCGGCTCATAGGACATGGAGATCCTGTGGTGTCCCTCCGGAACGTCCACACTCAAAAAAGCGTCGAAGATCTTCCTGGTCTCCTGCTCCACACCGTCTACTTTCACAGTCCATCCCTTGTCGTAAGGAATGCTGGTGAAGAGCACACCCGCCCGGTCTGCCTCGATCTCTCCCTCCACCTCGGTGTCCTTCCACTTGAGCACCTTGAAGGGATGACGATTCAGACGATCATACACGGACTGAAGCCCCTGGCCGGAAAACCGGTAGGCCCTGGCGTTGAGGCTGTCATCACCGTCTTCATTGGTGATCTCGATCTCCACATCCGCTGTGCACTGTCCCAACTCCAACAAAAACCCCCGGTTCACGTTCTTAAAGGTCTGGCTGCTGCCGCCGATCTTCACCTTGACTTCCTTCACCTTCTTGTTGGCGATATACACATAATAGTCCCCGCTCTCGTCAGGTGTCAGACGAAAGCCGGTCTTTAAGTTCTCCCCGTCTTTCTCGATCAGCACCCTGTCGGCCCCGACAGCGGCGCACAGGCTGTTCTGAACCTCCGCCGGATTGCCCAGATCCCGCTGCCAGTCCCTGTCGAGACTGTCGGACACCAAAAATCCCACAGGCAGGGTATACAGGCGGCGATACAGCCAGGTATCACCGCTTCGATCGACCTTCTCCAAAAGTTCATTGTCCGTCTGCTCTGAAGAGTAGAGGCCGTATTTTACGGAGAACAGGGAGTCCACCAGAGGAGTGCTGCCGGTGATGCTGTAGGCGTTGGTGTTCCCCTCACATCCCACTGTCTTGAAAAAGTCCGTCAGATCCGCGTTGGCAGTGGATGAGAACAGGGATACGGACGGAAAATTCATCCACGCCCCGTCATTTTTCGTCTTCCTGGTCACCTTCTCGATCCGGTAAAAAGAGTCGCTGGGGACCAGGGACTGTGTCAGCTCCCTCACGTCCTCATTATCCCTTATATAACTGGTCCGGCTGGTAGTAGTCACACTGGTGACCGTGGTGTTCACCGCCGCCTCCACGGAAACCACCGCCAGAGTCAGGGCCATCAGCACTCCGTAATTGACCCGTCCTCTCTTATAGAGGTAGAGGAGACCGCCGTAGAGCGCCAGGAAAAGGACGGCCACATAGTACACATAGAATTCAAAATGATCCTGCTCCACCAACTTCTCCGCCAGGATGACGAAGGCCACGGCTCCCCAGAAGGCGATCACCATATCCTTCCACGGCGTCGCAGAGAGGTTCATGTAGGCCCGGTAGCAGACTGCCAGCATGAGAAAGATATAGATAAAGGACTGCCTGCAGGGAAGACTGTTGGGAAAGTGAAATCCGTGCCAGATAAAATTCAGCGCATTGACGGAAAAGCTGGCAAAAAACAGGAGCATAAGGCCGCAGTAGACAGCCTTTTCCTTCAGTTTAATCTGGCGGCATGACAGGTACAGCAGGAAAAACAGGAGAACCGCCACACCGCAGTAGATGTTGGGCCAGTGGTCCAGCCCGATCTCTGTATCCACATTGCCGATATGTCTGGCGAACATGTCAAATATGGAGAAATAGGAGCTGATAGTCTTTGGAAATGTAGACTCTGCCGATGCCGTCATCTGCAGAGCATAGATCTCCGGAATCAGCACTCCGGCCGCAACGCCCCCTGCCAAAAGGGAATAGAGGGAAAACTGTCCGATATTTGCCCAATAATCCCGAGGAGATCTCCCCTCCCCTGCCTTGAGGATCAAGAGGGCGATAAAATAGATCACCATGAAGATACAGGTCATGATGGAGATATAGTAGTTGGAGAGGATACTGACTCCCAGGGTGACTCCGTAGAGCAGTCCCTTTTTCTCCTCCACCAGTCTCTCCAGCCCCAGCATGATCAGAGGAAACAGGAGGATGCAGTCCAGCCACATGATATTCCAGCTGTAAGCCGCCATATAGCCTGACAGGGCATAGAAGATCCCGAAAAAGCCGACGCCGAAATCGTCTCTGTCACAGTGCTTTCTCAGATACCAGGCAAAGGAAAGGCCCGACAGTCCGATCTTCAAGACGATGGAGTAAGTCATAAATTCGATCACAAGGCCCTTTGGACACAGCACCAGAAACCAGTTTAGAGGGCTGGCCAGATAGTAGGCATACAGTGCGGAGAAATTGACTCCCATTCCGATGTCCCAGCTGTAGAGCAGACTCCCCCCCTGACTCAGCTTATGCTGAAATTCGGAGAAGAAGGGGGCATACTGATGGTACATGTCGGTCCGCAGAAAGCTCTGCTCCCCAAATGGGAAGATCCCCCTCTGTATAAACACGACGATCATCACAAGTACCGGAACACAAAAAGCAGCCCACAGGCCGTCGGACGGTTTAAAATACCGCTCGATCAGCTCTGCCGGCCAGATGGCCCAGGCCAGGCCCTTTTTCTTTTTTCTGCTTTTTCGCTGACGAGGCTCGGGCTGTCTGTACAAGCCATCCGGCTCCCGCCTCTCTCTCGCCGGCTCCCTCACATACTCGACGGGGAGCATATCGGAAAAATAAGTCTCCGACACATCCCCCAGAGCCACCCACACGTCAGACATGACCTCCGGGTCCGGATTCCCCGAACTTTTTCGGTCGGAATCCAGATAGATATCCAGAAGCTTTTCCAGCTCCTCCGACACCCTCTTTATCTCTTCATTGCCCATATTACTTCTCCCTGTCCCCGGCCTTCTTAAAAATAAACAGTTTGCTCAGGATATAATTCAGCACCAGGGAAACCGCAGATACAATCAGTTTACCGATAAATTCCGGCCAGCCCAACATCCCCACCATGACGATCATGCCTCCCATGGTAAAGACACCGGTGGCTGCCCTGCACGCCACAAAGGATATGAATTCCTTCCACAGATACCAAAGACCTGTGTCAAAGCTTCGAAACACAAAAAACTTGTTGGTGACGAAAGCGAACAGCACCGCAGCCGCCCAGCTCAAGGCCGTGGATACCCGATAGTCGGCACCCATGGCCCAGAGGGCCGTATAGGAAACCCAGTCCACCGCCGTGGTCAGAACCCCGAAGATGATATAGGTGATGCTCTCCCGGCTGCACAGCTTTCTCAGCATCTCATTTTTTTCCGGTATAGTAAGATTCATGATTTTCTCCTGCAATTCCCTCGCTGGGGTCCGGTCTCCATCCCGTCCTCTGACCCTGCCTGCGGATTACTGATCCTGCATCTCTTTCAGCAGCTTATCCACACTCACCAGCTTGACACACAGGGCAAACAGCTCCATGGCAAGCTTTAAATCGGACAGAGGCGGATAGGACGGCGCGATGCGGATGTTGCTGTCATGAGGATCCTTTCCGTAGGGATAGGTGGCTCCGGCCCCGGTCATGATCAGTCCTGCTTTCTTACACCTGGCCACGATGGATTTGGCACAGCCGTCCAGAGAATCGAAGGCCATAAAATACCCGCCCTTGGGGGTCGTCCAGGTGCCGATGTCAAGGCCGCCCAGCTCGTTGGTCAGGATCTCATTGACCGCCTCAAACTTTGGTCTCATAATATCCGCGTGAAGCCGCATGTGCTCCACCATGCCGTGGATCCCCCCGAAGAATCTCACATGGCGCAGCTGATTCACCTTGTCATGGCCGATGGTCTGGATGCACAGCTGTTTCTTGATATCCACCAGATTGTTCTGGGAGGCCGCGATGGCCGCGATGCCGGAACCCGGGAAGCTGATCTTGGAGGTGGAGGCGAATTTATATGCCAGGTCGGAATTGCCCGCCCTCTTGCACTCTGCCAGAATCTCGATCAGGTGGTCCTGCTCATGGTCGTAAAGATGGTGGATGGTGTAGGCATTATCCCAGTAGATACGGAAATCCTTGGCCGCCGGCTTCAGCCTGGCAAACCGCCTCACCGTGTCGTCGGAGTAGGAGATACCCTGCGGGTTGGAGTATTTGGGCACACACCAGATGCCCTTGATGGCCTCGTCTTCCGCCACCAGCGCTTCCACCATATCCATATCCGGTCCTTTTTCTGTCATGGGCACCGTGATCATCTCGATGCCAAAGTACTCTGTGATGGCAAAATGGCGGTCATAGCCAGGCACCGGACAGAGGAACTTCACCTTGTCCAGCTTGCACCAGGGGATGTTGCCCATGACGCCGTGGGTCATGGAGCGGGACACGGTGTCGTACATCACGTTCAGGCTGGAATTCCCGTAGATGATGATCTGATCCGGGTGGACCTCCATCATATCCGCCAAAAGTTCCTTGGCCTCGCTGATGCCGTCCAGGACTCCGTAATTGCGGCAGTCGGTTCCGTCGTCGCAGGTCAAGTCGTCGTCACTGCTTAAGACATCCATCATCCCCATGGACAGATCCAGCTGATCCACACTGGGCTTTCCTCTGGACATGTCCAGTTTTAAATCCTTTCCCTGAAACTCTCTATATTTGGACTTCAGCTCTTTTCTCAGGGCCTGAAGCTCGTCTCTCGTCATCTCTGCATATGGTTTCATGTCGTTTCCTCCTCGTATTAGTACTTTACCCCATTGCTCTCACTTCGTCAAGCGTTCTTTCACAAGTCGGTTGACGAAAGCCGGGTCCGCCTTGCCCTTCATGGCTCTCATAGTCTGCCCCACCAAAAAGCCCATGGCCTTCTCTTTTCCGCTTCGGTAATCCTCCACGGATCGGGGATTGGCAGCGATGACCTGCTTTATGACCCGCTCTATGGCACCCTGGTCGTTTACCATCTTAAGCCCCTTCTCCTCCACATACCGCTCCGGGTCCACATCGCCTGAAAAGATCTCCTCAAACACGGTCTTGGCCACGGTCCGGTTGATGACTCCCCGATCCACCAGACCGATGAGGGCAGCCAGGTTTGCGGGGCTGAAGGCCATGTCCTCCGGCTCCTGCTCCTTTTCCTTCAAAAGCCTCATGGCTTCCACCATAAGCCAGTTGGACACCTCCTTGGGCCTGCCGCACAGAGCAGCGGTCTCCTCAAACAGATCCGCCATATGCCGGGTGGAGGTGAGAATCCTGGCGTCGTACTCCGGGATCCCCAACTCCTCCTGATACCTGGCCATCTTCTCCGGCTGCATCTCCGGCTGGCGGCGGCGGACCTGGTCGATCCACTCATCGCTTATGACCACCGGCGTTAAGTCCGGATCCGGGAAGTACCGGTAATCCTGGGCATCCTCCTTGGACCGCATAGGGTAGGAGCACTCCTTGTTGTCATCCCAGCGCCTGGTCTCCTGCACCACCGGTCTTCCCTCCTCGATCCGCTCGATCTGCCTCTTCCGCTCCCCCTCGATGGCCCTGGCGATGGCCTTGAAGGAGTTTAGGTTCTTCATCTCCGTCCGGGTCCCCATCCGGTCTGATCCCAGGGGACGGACAGACAGGTTCACATCCGCCCTCATGGACCCCTCCTGCAGCTTGCAGTCCGAGGCTCCCAGATACTGGATCATCAGCCGCAGCCTCTCCAGATAGGCGATGACCTCCTCCCCGTTTCTCATGTCCGGCTCGGACACGATCTCGATGAGGGGCACGCCGCTTCGGTTGTAGTCCACCAGGGAGCAGTCCTCCCACTCGTCATGGGTCAGCTTCCCCGCATCCTCCTCCATATGGATCTCGTGGATACCGATTGTTTTCTTCCCGGCCGAGGTCTCGATCTCCACCCACCCGTCCCGGCAGACAGGCAGATAGAGCTGGGAGATCTGATAGTTCTGGGGATTGTCCGGATAAAAATAGTTCTTCCGGTCAAATTTGCAGTACCGGTTGATCCGGCAGTTGGCCGCCAGCCCTACGGCCAGAGCGTACTCCACCACCTGTCTGTTGAGAACCGGCAGAGCCCCCGGCATCCCGGTGCACACCGGGCAGGTGTGAGTGTTGGGCGCTCCCCCGAACCGGGTGGAGCAGCCGCAGAATATCTTCGTCTTGGTAGCCAGCTCCACATGGACCTCCAGACCGATGACAGTCTCGTATTGTCTGCTCATATTCTTCCCTCCCCGCTCTGTTCATAGGCATAAGCCGCCTGAATGATCTTTTTCTCCCGGAAACAGTCTCCGATCAGCTGTAATCCGATGGGCAGTCCCTTCGAATCCCTTCCGCAGGGCACCGTCATAGCCGGAAGTCCTGCCAGGTTCACGGATATGGTGTAGATATCTCCCAGATACATTTTTAAAGGGTCTTTTAAAGACTCTCCCAGCCTGGGCGCCGTGGTGGGCGCAGCCGGAGACAGGATCACGTCATACTCCGCAAATGCCCTGTCAAATGCCTGTTTGATCAATGCCTTGGTCCTCAGCGCCTTCAGATAGTAGGCATCATAATACCCGGAGCTAAGCACAAAAGACCCCAGCATGATCCTCCTCTTTACCTCCGTGCCGAAGCCCTCTGACCGACTTTTCTTGTACATCTGATGGAGCCCCTCATACTCCTCGGCCCTCAGCCCGTACTTGACCCCGTCAAACCGGGATAAATTGGAGCTGGCCTCCGCCGAGGCGATGACATAGTAAGCCGGAATCCCATACTCCGTCAGACTCAAATCAAACTCCTCCACCCGGGCACCCAGGCTTCTCAGCACATCGGCAGCTCTCAAAATCCCTTCTCTCACTTCCCCGTCCAGGCCCTCGCCCAGATAGTCCCTGGGGATCCCCATCTTCATCCCCCTCACGTCCGCCTTCAGGGCAGCAGTAAAGTCCAGGTCCTTTCTGGGTATGGAGGTGCTGTCCTTTCTGTCATAGGAGGAGATGGCTTCCAGCACCGCCGCGCAGTCGGACACATTTTTCCCCACAGGCCCCACCTGGTCCAAGGAGGAGCCGTAAGCGATCAGCCCGTACCGGGACACGGTGCCGTAGGTGGGCTTGATGCCCATGACTCCGCAGAAGGAGCTGGGCTGTCGGATGGAGCCGCCGGTGTCGGATCCCAGGGCGTAAAAGCACTCCTCCGCCGCCACCGCCGCACAGGATCCTCCCGAGGAGCCTCCCGGCACCCGCTCCGTATCCCACGGGTTTTTCGTCACCCCAAACGCGGAGGTCTCCGTGGTGCTTCCCATAGCAAATTCATCCATATTGGTCTTGCCCAGCACCACTGCCCCGGCCCTCTCAAGGTTTGCCACCGCCTCCGCCGTGTAGGAGGGCACAAAATTATATAAGATGTTGGAGCTGCAGGTGGTCTTTAGGCCCTTGGTACACAGGTTGTCCTTGACTGCCGCCGGCACGCCGGCCAAAGGCCCCTTCAGTGTCCCCGCCTCGATCTGTGCCTGTACCTGTGCCGCCCTCTTTCGGGCCCCCTCCTCATCCACCGTCACATAGGCATGGATCCGAGGTTCCTGTTCCCGGATCTGCCTCAACACCGCCTCTGTGGCCTCCACTGCCGTCAGTTCTCGATCTCTGATCTTCTTTCCAAGCTCTGTGGCGCTTAATTTCAGTATACTCATATGATCCCGCTCCTCACTCCACCGTCTTCGGCACCTTGAAAGCTCCGTCCTTCTGCTCCGGTGCATTCTTCAGCATCTGCTCCCTGTCGTCGCCGTTGGTCACCACATCCTCCCGAAACACATTGTTCATGGAAAATACGTGGGACATGGGCTCCACCCCACTGGTGTCCAGTTCATTTAGCTTGTCGATATAGTCCAGCATCCTGCCCATATCCTTCTTGGCTTCCTCCCGCTCCCTGGGGGACAGCTCCAGCTTTGCCAGGATCCCTACATATTCTATGGTCTCGTCGCTGATGATCTTTGCCATCGCCAAATTCCTCCTTCCTGTAATCCGGCCTCGGGTTAGGGTACCAGTCTGGTTACGTCTCTCGGGAACAGGGACGCCTCCCGGACATTTGACTCATCCAACAGTCTCATGGTCAGCCGCTCCAGCCCGATTCCCAGCCCCCCGTGAGGAGGCATCCCGTATTTGAAAATCATCAGGTAGGAGGATATGTCATCCGGATCCATGTTCCGCCTCTCCATCTTGGCCAAAAGTTCCCGGTAGTCGTGGATCCTCTGTCCCCCGGTAGTCACCTCCATACCCCGAAACAGCAGATCGAAGCTCAGAGTAAATTTGGAGTCCGCCGGGTCGTCCATGGCGTAGAAGGGGCGCTTCCTGCTGGGGTAATGGGTGACGAACACGAAATCACTGTCATACTCCTCCTTAAAATACCTGCCGATGAGAATCTCCTCCTCCGGCTCCAGGTCGTAGGGGTTCTTGATCCTCCGGTCATATCTCTCCGCCGCCAGCTCCTTGGCACGGTCGAAGCGCACCGCGGGAATCCTGCCGACATCGGGAAGCTTCACCTCCAGTATCTCCAGCTCCTTTCGGTACTCCCGTGCCAAAAGCTCCATGGTATACTGGAGAAATCCGGTCTCCATGGCCATCACATCCTCAAATCCGTCGATGTATCCCATCTCAAAGTCCAGCCCCACATATTCGTTCAGGTGCCTTGTGGTGTTGTGCTTCTCCGCCCGGAACACGGGTGCCACCTCAAAGACCCGGTCATAGACTCCCACCATGGTCTGTTTGTAAAACTGGGGGCTCTGTCCCAACTCCGCCTTCTTGTTAAAATAGTCCAGCCTGAATACGTTGGAACCTCCCTCGGCTCCTCTGGACACGATCTTGGGTGTGTGGATCTCCGTAAATCCCTGACTGTGGAGAAAATCCCGAAATCCCCGTACAATCCCCTCCTGGATCTTAAATTTCGCCCTCTCCCCCACGTTTCTCAAAGACACCGGCCGCAGAGCCAGCCTGGCCTCCAGAGATGTGTGCATCTTATATTTGCTGACGGCGATGGGGAGCACCTCCTCGGGTGCGGACAGGACCTTCACTGCCTCCAGACGGATCTCAAACCCGTGGGGAGCCCTCTCCTCCCTGGCCACCGTTCCGGTGACCTCCACCGCCGACTCTTCCTTAAGCTCCTTGATATCCAGATCAGCCTTGCCCTTCTCATACACACACTGCACCAGCCCGTCAGCCTTCCTCAGGATCACGAAAGCCACCTCACCCATATGGCGGATGTTGTGGACCGCGCCGTTTAAGGTTACGCTTCTGCCCACATAGCTGCCCTCCAAAATCGTCCTGATCTCTACGGTTTCCTTTTCTCTCACTCCTGTCAAAAATTCCATGGTTCTCTCCTCCTTCTGGATGTAATCGGCTTCAATTCCGGGGAAAGACTCATTATCCGCAATGCAAAAAGTCCCGCCCCGGAATACTGTTACATACTCCGGGACGGGACATCATCTTCTACAAGAAAACCTGCTGGCGCAGTGTTTTTGAACATGTAGCAATCATGTTCCGCGGTACCACCCGCATTGAGACCGGCAAAACCGCCCTCCACTCTCGACACGTAACGAGTGTCAACCGTGTATCCCTACTCCCATCCGCTCCCGCAGATCATTCAGGATACCGGCTCCGGAGTGTTCCCTTACTGTCCGGTCCAACATGACGGCGCTCTCAGTCGGTGACGCCCTCTTCCTGTCGATGTCCCATGGACAAGAGTCTCCTTCACAGCCTTTCCCAGTGCTTTGCAGCACTAAATTTGTAATATCATAGCACACCGCCTATCCCTTTGCAATATCTAATTTTCACAAATCCTGACTGTTTCCGACTCCGGATTGCTGTTCACAGTGCCCTGGAAACCGGCCCGGATATGACCGATCACCGCTTGCATTCCATCGGAGAAACCGGTATAATGAGACCCATGTACCGGCAGCCTGCCTGCTGCCGCAAAGATCAGGAGGAGTCTATATGTCACTGTTGGAATTATTTGTCATCGCTGTTGGGCTTTCCATGGATGCCTTTGCCGTAGCCATCTGCAAAGGGCTTTCCATGCACACACTGAACCGGCGCCATGCCCTGATCATCGGGCTGTACTTCGGCGGCTTTCAGGCTCTGATGCCTCTCATGGGATATTTCTTGGGTCTCCGCTTTCAGGATGCCATCACATCTTACGATCACTGGATCGCCTTCGGTCTCCTGGCCCTCATCGGCGGCAATATGATCAAGGAATCCTTAAGCCCCGGCGAGGACTCCTGCGATGCATCCGTGGCATGGAGGGACATGGTCGTCCTTGCCGTGGCCACCAGCATCGACGCCCTGGCGGTGGGAGTCACCTTCGGTTTTCTTAGGGTGCAAATCCTGCCGGCAGTGTCCTTCATCGGGATCGTCACCTTCTTCCTCTCCGTCGTCGGCGTGAAAGTGGGGACAGTCTTCGGCTCCCGGTATAAGTCCAGGGCCGAGTTTGCCGGCGGCTTCATCCTCATCATCATGGGACTCAAGATTCTGGCGGAACACCTGCTCTCATAGGGGCAGACGTTCCATGGCCGGTCCCATCAAGCGGTCCCCGTGATCGGCCACGGATCACCCAACAGCAAGGACAAAGGAGGCTGTCGGCAGTGGGTTTTGCCCACCGGTACACCATACTCCCCCAATGTCAATGCATTCCCCTCATAACCGATAACCGGTCAGTTCCACCCCTCCCTGGCTTCAACAAACGGCCGTGTCCCGGGATTCACCTTAACTTTTATGTCGGTGATATAAGCCTCCTGATAGGTGGATATCTTCTTCTCCTTCAGTTCCTCCAAAAATCGGTCTTTATTCTCCATAAAAACCGCAAAACCTCGTTCAAATTCACAGGCACTCAGATACAGATAGCCTGCGTACACCGTCTCTTCCTCCTCTGACACAGAGGAAGTGTCCGTATCAGTTCCCTCCTCTCCTTCCGTCTGTGACATCCGGCTCTCCTCTTCTGCCTCCAAAGTCTCCTCTTCCTCCTCCCATGGCTCGAAGGTCAGCTGAGGCTCCAGCCTTTTCTCGTTGTAAGTCACCTCGTACCGGACGGTTCCTACGGGTACCGTGTCGTCCGTCTCGACTCTAAGCGCCCTCATTCTGCCCATATAATATCTGCGGGGCAGAATCAGAATCCTCCCGTCCTGTTCAAACTCATAATCCAGATTCTTGGTGACCAGGTACTCTTCCCCGATGAGATGTTCTCCTCCATAAGTCAGAGAAGAGTATTCCACCAGGGCTATCCCCGTACCGATCCCTCCCAGCAGCACCCCGCTCAAAAACAGGGCGGTTGTCACCTTATGTACTCTACGCATGTTCTCTCCTCCTCTCTCCGGGCCGCTTCGGTCTTCCTGTCCTCATCCTCCGGTAAGTCCGGGTCTTCTTCCCCCCACTGCGAAATCTCGTCTTCCTTAACCTCCGGCTCAGGGTCTGCCCCTAACCTTCTCTCTCCCGCTGCCCCCTTCTTTCGTACGTCCCTTCTCCTTCTCTTCAGCATGGTCATGCCGAACACGGCCGCCGAACACATACACATCACCAGTCCCAGACACCCCAGGGTCACTCCCGTCAGCGGATACCCCTGTGCCAGAAGCACAGCCAGCACTCCCAGTCCATAGAGACTCGCCAGCCCGAAACAGGCTGCCGTGAAAGCAAACAGGATCCAACAGCTGTTCCAGACCAGTCTTACTCCCCCCGACACCGCACACACAGTCATCCTGACTGTCCATCGGATTCCTCTTCCTATACCGTCCCGCATCATGTTCCTTCCCTCTTTTCTCCTCAGTATTCGCCCAAGCTTTTTAAACCCTCTGATCTCCCGAGTCTTACCGCCTGTCTCCTCTTCCGGGTCCGTCTCCCTTTTTCTCCCGGACGGCTTCCCAAATCCCCTCCACGTCTCCGGAACCCGGGAAAGAACCTGCCTGAGTCTCTTCATCTGTCTTCCTGTCCCGGACGGCTCTCCTCTCTCACCTTCCTCCCCGCCTTCCTCGAAAACGCCGGAGGACTCCTCCTCTGTGACTTTCTTTTTCCTCTGACTGCGGATCTTCTCCGCCCATCCGCCCTTCTTCCCGCCTAAAGCATAGTCGGCTCTCACATGATAGGCCTCCAGAAGCTCGGCAGTCAGCTCCTGAAAACTGCCGAAATCCTCGATTGCCTCCTCCTCTGTCAGTCCTTTCTCCACCTTGATATCGATGTGCTGCTCATACTCGCTGATGATATCCTTAAGCTCGTCCTCCTGCAGCACGGAGAGAGACTGCTCCAACGCCGACAAAAATTCTCTTTTATCCATCATGACTCTCCTCACAAATAATCATTCCGACCGGTCTCGGCCTTCCGTCCGCTGTTCCCCTTCCAGCCCGTTCTGACTGAGAAACTGCCACACCCTGTCAGACAGCTGTGTCCACTCCCTCTCCAACTGGTCCCGGTACAGAATCCCCGCAGCCGTCACATGATAGTACTTCCTGGGAGGCCCCTCCCTGGACTCCCGCAGGTAGGTCTCAAAATACCGCTCATTGGTCAGACGCTTCAGCAGAGGGTAAATGGTGCCCTCGTTCACATCTACCACTTTGGACACTTCCTCCACCAGCTCGTACCCATACATGTCTCTCTTGCGGACAGACTCAAGGACGATCAGTTCCAGAACCCCCTTTTTAAACTGTGCATTCATATGCCCTTGCCCCTTTCTGGTTCTATATTATACCTGCTACTTGGTAATGTCAAGTACTATAATATAAATAATACTGAAATTGTTGTAAGGAAATGTAAACGATTTTTAATGTTTCTTAATGTTTCTTTTATTTCTATTATTTTCCTAATCTGATATACTGATATCAGAGTCAAAAGATTATGTATGACATGCCTGTATGTCAATACATGGCTTCAGGACCCGCAATAACATGAAAAAGCGCCCGAACCAGGAGGACAAACAAAGACTATGACAAAATCCATCCCATCATTTCTGGCAGGCCTCTGTGCGGCTGTTCTCTTTACCTTTGGCAGCGCCGACCAGGCCTACGCCTCTGCCAACCTGCTGGATCCCATCCGCATCTGGGGTCCGGTGACCGGAACCGAAGCAGGAAGCGAAGACGTTAAATTTCTGTCCATTGACAACCAATCCGGTCAGTCTTTTGACGGCGAGCTTCAGATCACGGTTTCCAATGTATATACTCGGGTATTGGATGCGGTCACCGGTCTTCCCTACCCCTATGAGAATATCCGGTCAGGGGATACCGCTTATGTATACATCGGACCTGCGATGACCATGAGCCTGACTCCCATGGCCAATGCCTCTCTCATCCTGTGTAATATTCCCGCCGACTATAAAGTACCGGACTATCTGAAGGTGGAAAGCCTGTCCTGGAATGCCGCCAAGACACAGGCTGTCCTCACTGCCACCAGCGGCCAAAAGTACACGATCCCCGCCGGCTGTGAGACCACCCCCTATTTAAGTGCCAACATCGTCACCGTCGATGATCTGACTCCCGGCAGTTCCTGTCTGGTCTGGTCGGATCAGCAGAATACCGCATCCCGCATCATCAATTTTTCCAATCCCGGTGTGCCCATCGATGAACTTCCCATGGAGCCCGGATGGCACAAGCTGAACAACAGCTGGTATTTTTACAAAGAGGATGGCGCTATGGCCAAAGGCTGGCTGGCAGAAGGAGGAAAGCAGTACTACATGGATCCGGAAACCGGATCTATGCGGACAGGTTTCCTGGTTTTGGACGGCAATGTCTACTATCTGCAAAATGACGGCAGCCTGTTGACTTCCCCAAAGACCTTTACTCCCGACAGAAACGGGATTCTCCATTAATTTTTTCACAAATTTAAAATATTTTGTTACAATTTTCTATATTCTGCGTTTTAGTAAAGAAAGGCTAGTTTTGATTACTAAGGAGGGCAGCATATGGATTACAGCGATTTTTTGGATTTTGGTTATACCAATCAGGAATTAACCGTCATAGAGCAGATGCTTTATCAGATTTTGGATATGAAACGGGAGATCAGTGAGCTGAATGAGACTATTCGTTGGATGCACTCCGTCATCTGGAGTGAACTTGATAAAACTCAGAGACTTAAAGAAGAAATCCGTCAATTGAATCAAGCCTTGGAACGTGAACGCTGACGGCTTCCGGTAATATCAGAAAGACCGCAAAAGAGGCTGTGGAAAACAGAGTTTCCCTACTCCGTTTTCCACAGCCTCTTTTGCCTACAGCCTGTGAATAAAGATCCCGCTCCGCAGCTTCGGCTCAAACCAGGTGGACTTGGGCGGCATCAGCCTCCCCGCATCCGCCACGGCAAACAGCTCCTCAATGGAGGTGGGATACATGGAAAACGCCGCCTCCATATCCTCGTTCACTCTCCGCTCCAGCTCCTTTAAGCCCCGGATCCCGCCGATAAAGTCGATCCTCTTGTCCACCCTGGGATCCCCGATGCCCAGGACCGGGCCCAAAAGCCAGTCCTGAAGCAGGGACACGTCCAGTCCTCTCACCGGGTCCTCCGTGAGGATGGAGGCTTTGGCCTTCAGCATATACCACTCCCCGCGGACATACATGCCGAAGGTTCCCTTCTCCCTGGGGGCGTAGGCCTCTTTTCCGATCTTTGCCACGTCAAAATGTTCACAGACCGCCGTGAAGAACTTCTCCATGGACAATCCGTTCAGATCCTTCACCACCCGGTTGTAGGGCATGATCATCAGCTGATCCCCGGGAAAGAGCACGGAGAGAAAATAGTTGAAGGGCTCTTCCCCCGTCACGGTCTCCCCCCTGTCCTCCTGCTCCTTCCTCCTCTTTAAGGCCACCTTCACCGCCGAAGCCGCCCTGTGGTGGCCGTCTGCAATGTAGGTGGCAGGGATCTCCCTGAAGGCCGCCTCCACGGCCGTCAGCCGCCTGCTCCCGGCCATCCTCCACACCTTGTGGCCGATGTGATCCTCTGACACAAAGTCATAGAGAGGAGTCTCCTCCATGACCTCCTCCATGATCCGGGCCAGGGCCTCGCTTCTCTGGTAGGCCAGAAAGATGGGGCCCGTGTGGGCGCTGGTCACGTCCACGTGGCGGATCCGGTCCAGTTCCTTGTCCTCCCTGGTGTTCTCATGCTTTTTGATGACCCCGCTCTCATAGTCGTCCACAGAAGAGCAGGCCACCACCCCGGTCTGACTCCTGCCGTCCATGGTCAGCTGATACAGGTAGTAGCAGGGTTCTGTCTCCGTCACGAAGGTTTTGTCCTGGATCCGGCTCTCAAGCAGCTGACGCGCCTTCTCATAGACCCGCTCATCATAAGTATCCACGTCCTCCCCGAACTGAGTCTCCGCCCGGTCGATGTTCAAGAAGGAGAGGGGATTTTGGGCAACCGCCTCACAGGCCTCCCTCCGGCTGTACACGTCATAGGGCAGAGCCGCCACCTTTGACACGGCCTCCCCGTCCGGTCTGATACATAAAAACGGTTTTACCACCGCCATGTCTAATCCTCCCTTATAAAACAGGGGATCCACAAGCCTCTGCAGATCCCCTTTTTCTCTTCCTTTGCAGTCCTTACCCCACTGTCCGCCCGGTTACTTCACTACCCGCACCCGGCACACTCCCTTGATGGCGTCCAGCTTCTGGAGGGTGATCTCCTCCACCTTGGCCTCCAGATCCAGGAGGGTGTAGGCGAATTTATCCCGGCTCTTGTTGGTCATGTCGGAGATGTTCACTCCCTCCGCCGCCAGAATCCCGGTGATCTGTCCGATCATGTTGGGGATGTTCTGGTGGAACACCGCCACCCGGCTGGCCCCCCGGCACACTCCCATGTCACAGTCGGGGAAGTTGACGGAATTCTTGATGGTTCCGTTCTCCAGGTAATCCATGATCTCCTTCACGGCCATCCTGGCGCAATTGTCCTCCGACTCCTCCGTGGAGGCGCCCAGATGGGGGATGGCGATACAGCCCTTCATATTCACCGACTTGGGGTTGGGGAAATCCGTCACGTATCCGGCCACCCTGCCGCTCTCCAGGGCCGCCGCCATGGCGTCGTCGCAGACCAGCAGATCCCTGGCAAAATTCAGCACCACCACGCCGTCCTTCATCTTTCCGATGGTCTCCTCGTTGATCATCTCCCTTGTGGCATCCATCAGCGGCACATGGACGCTGATGTAGTCGCACTCCTCATAGATGGCGTCCGCGGAGGTGATGTGCTTCACGTCCCGGTTCAGCCCCCAGGCCGCGTTGACGGATATGTAGGGGTCGTAGCCATAGACTTCCATGCCCAGCGCCGACGCCGCGTTGGCCACCTCGGCTCCGATGGCTCCCAGGCCGATGACTCCCAGCTTCTTGCCCTTGACCTCACAGCCGGCAAAGTCTTTCTTGCCCTTCTCCACGGTCTTTGCGATATCGGGGTCGTCCTTGATCTCCCGGCACCAGTTGATGCCGCCTACCACGTCCCGGGAGGCCAAAAAGAGACCGGCCAGAACCAGCTCCTTCACGCCGTTGGCATTGGCTCCTGGGGTGTTGAACACCACGATTCCCTCCTGGGCGCACCGCTCCAGGGGGATGTTGTTGACGCCGGCTCCCGCCCTGGCGATGGCCAGCAGCCCATCCGGCAGCTCCACGTCATGCATGGACGAGCTGCGCACCAGGACTCCCTGGGCCTCCTCAATGGAATCGGTCATCTCGTACCGGTCCGTAAACAGATCGATGCCGCATTTGGATATCTTGTTGATGCAGTGAATCTTTCTCATGCCTTGTGCGCCTCCTCGAATGCTCTCATAAATGCAACCAGCTTCTCCACCCCTTCTATGGGCATGGCGTTGTAGATGCTGGCTCTCATGCCGCCTACGCTTCTGTGGCCCTTCAGGTTCACGAAGCCGGCTGCCGCAGCCTCCTTCACGAAGAGGGCATCCAGGTCCGCATCCCCTGTGACAAAGGGAACGTTCATGAGAGAGCGGTCCTTCTTCTCCACAGTCCCCTGAAACAGGCTGCTCTCGTCCAGGAAATCGTAGAGGATCCCGGCCTTCTTCTCGTTGTACTCCTTCATGGCCCCCAGGCCGCCTTTTGCCTTTAACCACTTGAACACCTTGCCGCAGATGTAGATCCCGTAGGCCGGAGGCGTATTGTACAGGGACTTGGCGTCCGCATGGGTCTTGTACTGACACATGGTGGGCGTCCCCGGAAGGACGTCCTCGGTGATCAGGTCCTCCCTGATGATGACGATGACCACTCCCGCCGGGCCCACGTTCTTCTGGACTCCGCCGTAGATCACGCCGTACTTCGTCACGTCCACCGGCTCCGACAGGAAGCAGGAGGACACGTCCGCCACCAGAGTCTTGCCCTTAACGTTGGGCAGCTCCTTAAACTTGGTGCCGTATATGGTGTTGTTCTCACAGATATACACGTAATCCGCGTCCTCCGAGATGGGCAGATCAGAGCAGTCCGGAATATAGCTGAAGGTCTTGTCTTCGCTGGAAGCCACGGCGTTGGCCCTGCCGTACTTCTGTGCCTCCTTGTACGCCTTCTTGGCCCACTGGCCGGTGATGATGTAGTCTGCCGTCCCGTTCTTCATCAGGTTCTGAGGGATCATGGAGAACTGGAGATGCGCCCCTCCCTGCAAAAACAGCACCTTGTAGTTGTCCGGAATGTTCATCAGTTCCCGAAGGTCCGCCTCCGCCTCCTGGATGATGGTCTCAAATGCTTTGGAGCGGTGAGACATCTCCATGACGGACATGCCCGTCCCCCGGTAATCCAGCATCTCTGCCGCCGCTTCCTTCAATACTTCCTCCGGCAACACTGCCGGTCCTGCCGAGAAATTGTACACTCTGCTCATACCTTGTTCCCCACTCTCCTCTGAATTTTTAAATCTTTAAATCTTTATCGTCAAATGCGTCCGAGATGGCCGCACCTGGAGATACCATCGGAAATACCTTGTCGTCACAGTGGATCTGACAGTCGATGACCACCGGGATGTCCAGAGCCATGGCCTCCTCGATCACCGGCTTTAACTCCTCTTTCCTCGTCACCCGGTAGGCCCTGGCGCCCATGGCCTCCGCCAGCTTCACAAAATCCACATGGTCATTCAATATTGTATGTGAATACCGTTTTCCGTAGTACAGCGTCTGCCACTGGCGCACCATGCCCAGAACGTGGTTGTTGATCACCACCTGGATCACCGGGATGTTGTACCTGGTGGCCGTGGCGATCTCGTTCATGTTCATGCGGAAACAGCCGTCCCCGGCGATGTTGAACACCTTCTTGTCCTTCTTCCCCATCTTGGCCCCGATGGCCGCACCCAGGCCGTAGCCCATGGTGCCCAGGCCTCCGGATGTGAGAAGGGTCCGGGGGCGCTGGTACTTGTAGTACTGTGCCGCCCACATCTGGTGCTGTCCCACCTCGGTGACGATGACGGCGTCGCCGCCCGTGGCCTCGTAGATCGCCTCCACCACCGACGGGCCTGTGAGCACTTCCCGGTTGTAACTTAAGGGGTACATGTCCTTCAGCCGCTCGATGTGGGCCACCCACTCGTCGTGGTTCTGAGGGTCCAGGCGGGCGTTTAATTTTCTCAAAATCACCTTCAGATCGCCGATGACGCTGGCATCGGTGCGGACGTTCTTGTTGATCTCCGCCGGGTCGATGTCCAGCTGAAGGATCCTGGCATTCTTCGCAAACTTGGCCGTGTTGCCCGTGACCCGGTCGCTGAACCGGGCCCCTGCCACCACCAGAAGATCGCACTCGGTGATGCCGAAGTTGGAGGCCTTGGTCCCGTGCATGCCCACCATGCCGGTGTACAGCTCGTGGGTCCCGTCAAAGGCCCCCTTGCCCATGAGGGTGTCTCCCACAGGGGCGTGGACTTTTCTGGCAAAGAGCCGGATCTCGTCGGCCGCATCCGCCAGATTGGCGCCGCCGCCTACCAGGATAAATGGCTTCTCTGCGTTTTTGATCATCATGAGAGCCAGCTCCAGATCTTCTTCCTCGATGGAGTCGGTCTGACGCGGCACCTCCTCCGGCGGCTGGTATTCATAGTCGTAGGAGTTGGCGGTCACATCCTTGGTGATGTCCACCAGAACCGGGCCCGGCCGGCCGGACCTGGCGATGACAAAGGCCCTGCGGATCACGGAGGCCAGTCTGGTGATGTCTTTCACGATAAAATTGTATTTGGTGATGGGCATGGTGACGCCGGAGATGTCGATCTCCTGAAAGCTGTCCCGGCCCAGAAGGCTCACGCCCACATTGCAGGTGATGGCCACCACGGGGATGGAATCCATGTACGCGGTGGCGATGCCGGTCACTAAGTTGGTCGCACCGGGGCCTGACGTGGCCAGGCACACTCCCACCTTGCCCGTGGCTCTGGCATAGCCGTCCGCCGCGTGGGCGGCTCCCTGCTCATGGGAGGTCAGGATATGAGTGATCTCGTCCTGATGCTTGTAAAGGGCGTCGTAAATGTTGAGGATGGAGCCTCCCGGATAGCCGAAGACCGTGTCTACCCCCTGTTCTTTTAAGCACTCTACTACGATTTCTGCTCCTGTTAAAATCTGCATGCGGTTGTTCTCTCCTTACTTCTAGTCTTCCAGGATGGCCCCTTTGTCGGCGCTGGTCACCAGTCTTTGGTAGCGTTTCAGATAGCCGGTTACTTCCTTTGTCCTGGGAGTCCAGGTACTTCTTCTGCGTGCCAGCTCCTCGTCGGATACGTTCATGTTGATGGCGTTGGCATTGATGTCGATGGAGATGACGTCCCCCTCCTCCACCAGGCCGATGGGCCCTCCGGCCGCCGCCTCGGGACTCACATGGCCGATGGAAGCGCCTCTGGAAGCGCCGCTGAAACGGCCGTCGGTGATCAGGGCCACAGAGGAGCCCAGACCCATGCCCGCGATGGCGGAGGTGGGGTTGAGCATCTCCCTCATGCCCGGGCCGCCCTTGGGACCCTCATAGCGGATGACCACCACGTCTCCCGCCACGATCTTTCCGCCCTTGATGGCGGCGATGGCCTCCTCCTCGCTGTCAAAGACTCTGGCCGGCCCCTCGTGCTTAAGCATCTCGGGAACCACGGCGGAGCGCTTCACCACGCAGGAGTCCGGAGCCAGATTGCCCCGGAGCACAGCGATGCCGCCTGTCTGGGAGTAGGGATTCTCCACCGGGCGGATGACCGCCGGATTTTTGTTGACGCAGCCTTTTATATTCTCTCCCACCGTCTTTCCCGTGACCGTCATGCAGTCCAGATTGAGAAGGCCCAGCCTGGCGATCTCGTTCATCACCGCGTGGATCCCGCCCGCCTCGTTGAGATCTTCCATGTAGGTAGGTCCTGCAGGAGCCAGGTGGCACAGGTTGGGAGTCTTGGCACTGATGTCGTTGGCGACGTCCACATTGACGTCCACTCCCGCCTCGTGGGCGATGGCCGGCAGGTGGAGCATGCTGTTGGTGCTGCATCCAAGAGCCATGTCCATGGTCAGGGCGTTGTAGAAGGCCTCTTTGGTCATAATGTCCCTGGGACGGATATTCTTCTCCAGCATGTCCATCACCGCCATGCCGGCCTTCTTGGCCAGACGGATCCTCTCGGAGTACACCGCCGGGATGGTGCCGTTGCCCGGAAGCCCCATGCCCAGGACCTCGGTGAGACAGTTCATGCTGTTGGCCGTGTACATGCCGGAGCAGGAACCGCAGGTGGGACACACCTTGCACTCGAACTCCTTCACGTCCTCCTCCGTCATGGTGCCCGCCGCATAGGAGCCCACCGCCTCAAACATGCTGGACAGGCTTCTCTTCTCCCCCTTGACGCGGCCGGCCAGCATAGGGCCTCCGCTCACAAACACGGTGGGGATGTTCAGCCGCGCCGCCGCCATGAGAAGCCCCGGCACGTTCTTGTCACAGTTGGGAACCATGACCAGGGCGTCGAACTGGTGGGCGATGGCCATACACTCCGTGGAGTCGGCGATCAGATCCCTGGTGACCAGAGAATACTTCATCCCCTCATGGCCCATGGCGATGCCGTCGCACACGGCGATAGCCGGGAACACGATGGGGGTTCCCCCCGCCATGGCCACTCCCTGCTTCACCGCCTCCACAATCTTATCCAGGTTCATATGTCCCGGTACAATCTCATTATACGAGCTGACCACTCCCACAAGGGGTCTTGCCAGCTCCTCCTCCGTCAGCCCCAGGGCCCGGTAAAGGGACCTGGCCGGAGCCTGCTGCATCCCGGATTTCGCATTATCACTTCTCATATGTGAGTTCCTCCTGATTTGATTCTTTGACTTTTTCCGTTGTTTCGCTGCCGTCACCTGATTCCGTCTTTTCTTTGCGATTTCGGGGTCTCTGTTCACGGCCTGCCAGGATTCCAGCCCATGAGAAATTTGTATTCCCGATGAGGGACCTTTGACCCGCCGGTCCTTAGCTCGTGTCTTTTACGAGCTTAGTACCGCTGCAGGGTCAACAAGAGCGCAAGAGTGCCCGAATGGGAATACAAACTTCTCATGGGCATACCTTCCTGCCAGCCCCTGAATCCCCATCCTACCTCACGGCCGCCGCGATCAGATCTCCCATGCGGCCCGTTCCGACTCTCGTGCAGCCCTCCTGCCAGATGTCCCCGGTCCGGTACCCGTCTGTCAGCACGTTCTGGACAGCCTGCTCGATGGCAACCGCCTCCTTGTCCAGGTCAAAGGAATACCGAAGCATCATGGCCGCCGACAAGATGGTGGCGATGGGGTTGGCCAGGTCCTTGCCTGCGATGTCCGGCGCCGAGCCGTGGCTGGGCTCGTACAGTCCGAATCTGGTCTCATTTAAGCTGGCCGACGACAGCATACCGATGGAACCGGTGATCATGCTGGCCTCGTCTGACAGGATGTCTCCGAACATGTTCTCTGTCAGGACCACGTCGAACTGCCCCGGATTCATCACCAGCTGCATGGCACAGTTGTCCACCAGCATGTGGGTCAGCTCCACCTCCGGGTAGTCTATCGCCGCTTCCTCCACCACATTTCTCCAGAGTCTGGAGGAATCCAGCACATTGGCCTTGTCCACGCTGATGACCTTCTTCCGCCTCTTCATGGCGATGTCAAAGGCCTTCACCGCGATGCGGCGGATCTCGTTTTCATTGTAGGTCAGGGTGTCCACCGCCGTCCTGACTCCGTCGATCTCCTCGGTGTGTCTCTCTCCGAAATACAGGCCTCCCGTCAGCTCCCTCATGATCACCATGTCGAATCCGTCCCCGATGATCTCCTTCTTTAATGGGCAGGCATCCGCCAGCTCCCGGTACAGATAAGCCGGGCGGATATTGGCAAACAGGTTCAGCCCCTTGCGGATAGCTAAAAGTCCTGCCTCCGGTCTCAGGTTTGGCGCCACGTCATACCACCTGGAATTTCCCACGTCTCCTCCCACGGCCCCTAAGAGAACCGCGTCGCTTTGTCTGGCTGTCTCTAAGGCCTCCTCAGTCAGTGGGACTCCGTGGGCATCGATGGAACAGCCGCCCATGAGAACCTCCGTATACTCGAATCTATGGCCGTACGCCTGGCCGATCTTGTCAAGAATCTTACATGCCTCTCTCACAATCTCCGGGCCGATGCCGTCGCCCGGTATGGTCACAATCTTACAGTCCATCCCTTTCCTCTCCCCTTTTTTCTTTCTCTCTGCAACTGTTTCTCTTCATCATATCTCATTTGTCGGCAGATTTCAAGAATTCCCAATAAATTCCCTTAAAGTAATTTGGAACTTTTGGCATAACCTGGGGTTATAAAGAGCCATATTCCGGCAGATGATAAACTACCCTCCGTGGACAGCGGGACGCGCGCCCTTGCTCACAGAGGGTAGTAATTGAGATCTCAGTTGAATTTTAAGAGTTTACTTCTCATCCAGCTTCCAGGCCCTGATTACCTCTGTCGGAAGTTCCAGAACCTCTGCTATCGCCTCCAGGGAATCGCCTCTCTTTAACATATTCCGGGCGGTCCTCCTGTCTGCCTCCTGTCTTCCTTCCTGCCTTCCTTCCCGTCTTCCTTCCTGTCTTCCTTCCTGTCTTTCTTCTCTCCTCATGTCTGCTACTGCCTGACACATATCTATCATCTTCTCCTTCCTGTCAAATTTCAATCTGGAGTTTGTGACTGTATTGATTACCACTGCCGCTTCTATGTCCAGATTACGAAACTGTGGGTCTGTCTCCAACAAATGGTTAAGCTGTTCCCTGTCCTTGGAATACTTTATATAGAGCAGCACTTCCCGCAGACTGCTTCTGAATCTATCCATATCCTCCGCCCTGATCTGAGCCGGAGCGATCAGATTGATCCGGTAGTCCGGGACAAAGGACAAAATCTTTGGATCTTTCACTGACAGCATGTCATGAATACTCATGGGGGCATCCCACGGTTCCGGATTGAACAGGAGCACCAGCGTAACTACCGGCAGCAGCCGGTCTCCCTTGTAGAAACCGCTCAGGTATTCCCCGGCCTCCGGACGTATCCCTGTCTTCTCTGCACTGGCCGTTTCCGCCTTCTGCGCCCCTTTTCTTTTCCCCCTGTCGCGATGAGACTTCGCTGCTTTTTCCACCTGTGACGCATATTGGAGCGCATCATATACCATATTTTTTACTGCCATGGCGTAGTGGATTTCCGACTGGTTTTCGATTCCCAGTAAAAGATAGGCTCCGTTATCATCCTCCATGGCAGTCACATATTTTAACCCATCGCGGAATTTCTGTACGGTAGCTCTTGTCTTTCCCTCCCCGTATGGCATCCCGATCTCTGCAGCGTCCATTTCATGGAGCTTTGACGGATCAATTACCGGATTCCCTTCAAACATCAAATAGTTAAATGCGTCTGCAAAAACCTTCGCGTCTTTTATATAATCTTTTGTCACTGTATCTTTCGCCGCCAAATTACCCCTCCCTGTATTCTGCTTCTCTGTTTTTATTTTATCATTATGTTCCACTGATGGCAAGAACCCATTTTTTTCAGCATTTTTGATAGGCTTTATTAATAGATAGCAGAAAGTGGATGACCTATTCTAGGTAATTGCGAACGTCAAAACTTGGCTGAATATTCTGACAATATATTCCAGGGAAAGCCATTATGCCATAGAGCTGAGACCATAAAAAACCGGAGGAGCCTCTGTCCGAGTGTTTTTTGTCCTACTGGGCTCAGTGAAATGCCCGGCGTACGAAAGCTTTGTACGGAATATATTGTCAGAATATTCTCTCAACTTTAACTTTCGCAATTACCTAGATGACCTATTCGAGTGAACGGAGATTCATTAAAGCATGTTTGGTAAACCAAAAGAAAAGAACTACAGGACCGCCGGGGTTCTGATCGACGGATTGCCAGTTCCGACAGAAACTCCCTTTACTGCCACATTATTACCAGAAGGAATTGCCTCTTGAAAAAGTTACAAACGCCCTACTTATGGGTGAATGACAGATCAGACAAGTGGTCGAACAGCCAGCGCCCGACATGATTTTAGAGGCCGCCGCCTTCGGCACCTTAAGCGCCATGGTCAGAGGCAGAACAAAGACGAAAAAAAAGATAAACATATACACGCTGCTTATCATTGATTATGTCTCAGGAGAAGCCAAACAGATTATCTTGAATGTAAGATAAAATAAGTTATACTTCTTAAAGCCCCGGTGCTGTCAGACCGGGGCTTTACAGTTTTCAAAATCTTCCCGCCTCCTGGACTCCCCTGGAATCTGTTACATACAGAGCACATTCCAGGGGGTGGCCGGCTCTCGGCTCAAAATAGTACCACTTTCCATTGATCTCATGCCAGTCGGTCAAAGCATAGCCGTCCTGGTTAAAATAGTACCGATGGCCGTTGATGTCTCTCCAGCAGTCTTTCAGATATGTAGTATCCGTATCTGCATACCACCAGCCGTTCTGATCCCAGTGCCAGCCAAGCTCGTAATGAGGGAGTTCCACCAGAGACCAGTCAGGGTGTCCGTATCCAGCGATGCCGGGGTGATTCAAGGGATAGGACTTTTCATATACTCCGCCGCCGTTAGCCACCACCTCATAAGCACTGCCGGTATTGCCTTCTATGGTATAGACTCTGTCTGCTGTAGTGTTGGTGACAATGCCGGTATGACAGATGCGGACCGCGTTTTTGAAAAAGATCTGGTCCCCGGGCTGGGCCTGATGTGAAAGTGCTGCCCATCTTTTCCGATCTTTATAATACTGGGCCGATGTCGGAGTGTATGCGCTGAATCCGCCCAGGAGCTGCCTCGCCTCCACCTCCCCAAAGGCCCGGACAAAGCACCAGTCCACAAACATGTCACACCATGGCTGGCCTTGTAAAGAGGGATAGAGGTCTCTGGCATATTTGGTGTAGTTGCCGTTCCCGACATTGGTCGCCTTGCTGTCCAGATCTCTGTCAGACTTTTTCTCCAGATACCCGACTTCGGCTCGGGCGATATTGATTAATGTTTTTGCTGCGTTCATAGGTTTCCTCCGATTACCGCTTATCTTTATATCTGGTCCGCTTCCATATTTCTCCCAACCGTTCCCAGCCGTCCATAGCTACCAACGCCACCACAAAGGCGGCGATCATACAGGCAAATATCATGTACCACCGGATAGGCTGCCTTTGCCACGCCATCAGCGCTGCAAAGGTCGCCGGGCACAGGACCAGGGACAGGACGATCACCACCGCCGATGTAGGCAGCTTATCAAACCCAGGCCAGGATTTGATCACCTGTGTGATCATAGATACAAGAAAAGCCATCACTCCGATGGCGATCAGCAGACAGGAAAGATCCTGCATTAATTCATTGATATTCATCTTCGTCCTCTCTTTCTTCCGGCATATTAATCAGCTTGTCTTTCAGACTGGTGGCCACATCATTTCCACCTAATCTATGATATGCATCATACATCCGTTTGATATTTTCTTTGGCATAAATAGGGCAGTAACTTCTGTCCTGGTAATGGTTGTAAGACCAGATAATTCGGTCTCTCAACAGAGCCTGAACCCCTTCCTGGATCGCCTTGTTTTTAACGCTTTCTTCCGCTTGCCTTTCTGTGATTTGATGATAGCCAAAACTTAAAAGGGCGGAGATGGCCACGAACAGCCACTCCACCCAATGTGCACCGATATAGTGTGCGATTATTTCCATTTTTAACACCTCTTATTCTTCTGCCAGTTCCTTCATAGTCGTAGTGGTGTACAACTATAGAATAGCATATTTTGTTGAAGTTTTTCTATATCAACTAGCACAACAGGTTAAATTACCTTCTACTCTATTATCCAACATAGTAGGCGGAATGATATTGTTTCTATCCCAACATATTAATCTTAATATTGGATCCAACATTTATACCACTCCCGTCTCATTAACACTTCTTTCACTGGCTCTCCTTCTCCTCTCTTGAAAAATTTTATTTTAGGCATTTGCGAAACTCAAAACTTGGCTGAATATTCTGACAATATATTCCAGGAAAAGCCATTACGCCATGGAGATGAGACCATAAAAAACAGGAGGGCCCTCTGCCCGAGTGTTTTTTGTCCTACTGGGCTCAGCGGAATGCTTGGTGTACGAAGGCTTTGTATGGAATATATTGTCAGAATATTCTCTCAACTTTGACTTTCGCAATTACCTAAAAATTTTATTCACCATATACTTGGGGATCAAAAACATTACTGGGGATTCTCATTCCTTTAATGTTTTATGTACTTTGGCAGAAATTAATTTATCTATTTAAATGCTTCAAACTTTACAGATAAACTAATCCATTGTTTTATATATTAGAAAAAATACTGTACCTTAACTGCCTACTGCCGATACATAATATGAACCATATATGGGTACTGGAATTATTACTAAATTTGCTGATATGGTAAAACCGCTACTTACCATAAAACCAACCCCTTCCGTAGAATTTCCAGTAGTTGTTCTCTGCCAACAGGTAACAAACCCATTTCCGCCACCTATTGGACCATAAACAGCCACAGTCATTCCTTCTCCCTCGAGTTGGGCATAAAGTATAACAGGTTTAAATCCAGGATTGAAACTTAAATAATAACAGTTTTTTCCTCCCGCTGGGTTTACTATTGTAAACGTCTTTCTATCAGTGGGAGTTGTTAGTTTCTTTTCTCCGTATTTTTTATACAAAGCCGCCCCCTTAAAAACAATATCGCTGAGCATTTTCTTTCCTGCGCAATTTATTGTCTGCTGTGATCCTGACGGCGTATAGGTCCCTCCATTCATCGTCGCCATGGTTCCGGTCACTCTTCCCCCGTTCACCCAGGCTTCATATCCCGTCTGGATCTGAGCAGCTCCTGCCGCACTCTTCCCGCTTTGTACCCCGGTCTGCGACGCCAGCGAATTCGCCGTCACCCTCCCCTGACCGTTATGATACCCGGCCGGAATCGTATACGACCCACCGCAGTTCAGCGCCGCCGTCTTTGCCCCCTGGTTCGCCATGGTTCCGGTGACTCTTCCTCCATTGACCCATGCCTCATATCCGGCCAGAACCTGCCCGGCTCCCGCCGCGCTTTTCCCGCTTTGTACCCCAGTCTGCGACGCCAGCGAATTCGCCGTTACCTTTCCCTGACCGTTATGATACCCGGCCGGGATGGTATACGCCCCACCACAGTTCAGCGCCGCCGTCTTGGTCCCCTGATTCACCATGGTCCCCGTCCGCCTCTGCTTGGGATCCGTATTATAATAGGTCTTCCCGGCCAATACCATGGAATCGCCTGCATCGCCGCTCAGTGTCAGTGTCCCGGCCAGCGGATTTCCGTCCCTGTCCACGATCACCTTACCGTTTAACACATCCCCCGCTCCGGCAGTGACCACATCCAGGTCCGTGCTTCCCGCTCCGCCGGGCATCCAGATTCTGCTCATCCCATCACCCCTCTCAGACCTATGGTGATATCCACCGCCGGCTTCTTATACACCTTAAATACAGCCGTCCCGTCCCCCATGACACCGGTGCCGCTGCAGATGATCCCATAGGCTTTTATATAGTTCTTCTGTACCTCCGGAGCAGCCCCGTCTGTCAAAGCGCTGACTACCATGGGCTCCAGACCTTCCTTTGCACCGGCTACTTCCACAGTCTGAGTGTAGGGCGCCGCTGTTCCGGTCCATCCGGCTGCTGTCAAGGTCACCAGAGCGGTGTGTTCCTGTCGCTCCAGCTCTGACTTTAAGTACACCGTATTGTTCAGCAGTTTGCCGATATCTTTGGACATCTCGCTGCCGTCGGCTTCCGTTTCCCTGGTCCACTGTTCTACCTCCAGCGTAAACTCCGGAGGATTTTTGATCTCAAAAGCCATCTCTTCCTTCCGCCTCCTTATATCAAAACTATGCCGGGGTCAAAAAGGTCTTTTGACCCCAGTACATCAGAATATCTCTTCCATATCATAGATCTGCGGGATATCCGCATCCTTGCCCTTGCGCATAAAGGTGCGGTAGGCCACCAGATCCCCTTCCGCGTCATAGAGCCCCATCTCGGAGATCTCCTCCCCGGACAACTCCCCCGCCTCCAGCGTCGCCGTGTACCGGCAAGAAGTCTCTCCCTCGTTCACATAGGTGTGGGATTCGATGTCCTTAACCATAAGCTCACTGTACAGCCCGATCTCATTGCCCGTAGTGGCGATGGGCTGTCCCGTCTCGTCCACTCCCCCGTTTCCCCATGCCATCCTGGTGATGGCAGGAAGAGCCCCGTCTCCCGCGTGGGCCCTGCAGAGCTTCCTTCTCCCTGCCGCCGTGATGACTCCTCTGTTATCTGCCATAATAAAACCCTCCTATCGTAGTTCTCTTCCTCCGTTTAATTTCCGTTTCCCGTCCAATCTGAAATTCCCGTCCAGCCTGTTTTGGTTGTAGATTCCCACCTCACCGGCCTCACAGCCGGCAGGGGCCAAAGCCTTTACTCTCAGAGTCTGTCGGCATGTCTCCTGACAGGGGGCCGGGATCCTCACGGACACCGCCTCATTGTCCCCTGCCCTGGCACAAACGGCACCTGTCATGGAAAGCTGGGTGCCCTCTTCCGGGGCACCGGAAACCTCTGTTCTAATGTTCATACAAACAGGATACAAATCCACGGTCTCCCGGCTGTCGTATCCGGTCAGCCTCCTGTCCCCGCCCAGCCTCCAGAGCCTGTCCAGTTTCAGCCTCCCCAGATTAAATCGCGGATAAAATCCGCTCCGAAATGTGATTCGCTCCCCCACATCCAGGGATGCCTCACACCGGGCCTCATATTCTCCGAAGAGCAGCACCGCCATATTGACCGGCACCATACCCTCCAGCATCCGCCTCACTTCCCGCAGATGGGGCCCCTCATAGCCGTCCATCCGAATACAGATCCTGATCCGGTAGCCGTTTTCCCCCGGCATGGATGCCAGAAATCCCTCATCCCCGCAGATCAGGGACAGCTTCTGCAAAAGCCTCCTCCATGTGTAGGGAAGGGCCGTGAACCACCGGGACAGGACCCTGGTCCGCCTGGTCTCGAGAGAGTCCCCTTTTGACGGAGGGATATTCAGCATCTTTTCGAACCTTCCGATCCCATACTCATCAGCCGTGGCGATAAACTCATTTCTCAGAACCCGGTCAGCAGCCCTCCAGACAAGGACAAATTCCGGATTCTCCGCCTCCAGAGCCGCCCTGATCTCCCGGTACTCTGCCAGGAAAGGAGGGAGCATGGAAACCAGATCAACCTCTCTTATCATTCACTCACACCTCCCAGAACCGGGATCTCGAAGCCTTCCAGACTCAGGTTGCTCTCTGAACCGTTGATGGACGTATTCTGGACGTCCAGGACTCCGGGGATGCCTAACAGGCGGTTGTCGATCTGGCTGATCCTGACGATCAGATAGGGAGAATCGGCCCATGCCTTCCTCAGCTCCACCAGATAGTCCGACACTGCCTCTTCCAGAGATTCCCGGAGATTATCCCACCCATATCCCTCCTCAAATGTGAGATCCGAGCGTATCGTCACAGTCCGCTCGGCCGCACTCTCCACTTTTACCACATGGCCTATGGGAGCAAGGCCCCAGCCCTCACCGGCATTTTCCTCCGGATCCATCATCGTCTGAACCGTCTGCACCAGGGTATCCGAGGCCGCCCCAAACCGGGAGTCCAGGATGGTCAGAAGCACTGTCCCTCCCACGGTCAGCTTCCTCTCCTCCGCGGCGGAAAATACGGCGTCAAGCCAGGTTCTCACCTCCCCGTCAGCAGTCTCCCTGATTTGACCGTACCACAGCTTTACCGCCTCTGTGGGGATCATGCGGGCCGGGGCGATGTCCTGATTCCAGACTCTCGTCACCTTGGTCCGCCCCACCCCGGGGATGGCGTTGGTCTTTTCCAAATAATCCCTGCGGTTTCCGCCAAAGGCATTCTCCTCAAAAGAGGCAAAATATCTCTGACGCAGCTCCTCCGTCTCCTCTTCATCTTCCCCGGGAATCAAAAGCTGAGTCAACCGGGCAGTCTTAAGATTCTTGATGTACTCCACCGGAATCATGTCGCCTGAACACTGATTGCCCGCCTTTCCGGCCGCCTCACATTCCACCCGGTATTCCCCGCCGGTGATCTTTTCTGCCACCCGGTAATTGATCTCACCGATGTTGAACCGCTTTCCCAAGACGTCGATGTCCGGAGGGGAAAATACTCCTCTCCACACCGCTTTTGTGGCCTCCCTCGGGTAGATGCCCCGCTCCCTGGCCCTCCGAATCAGAAATTCTCTGGAAGCCGTGTCCCCGTAGGCCTCCCTCAAAATCACATCCAGCTCCAGGTACAAAATCTGAAACTCAATGGCAGCCGGGGAATGGGTATCCCAGATCACCGAGCCCTCCCGCTTGTCCAACCGCTCCGGGAGCCGGGCCAGCATCCGGTCGCGGATCACTTCATACGTAGTACCCTCATACATCAGACATTCACCTTCCTCTCCGCCTGCATGTCTCCGAAAATGGTATGGACCGTAAACATCACATGGACCACTCCTTTCTCCGGGAAATCAAATTCAAACTGATCCACGCTGCTGATCCGATCGTCCATCAAAAGCGCCTCCGAAATCCGCCGTTTCAGCTCCGGACACACATAGGTGACAGGCTTTCCCAGAAGACCGGACAGCTGGATGCCATAATTCCAGCTGTACATGACATACTCATAGCGCTCGGTCATGAGAATCTTGTAAACAGCCTGCCTGACCGCATCCAGACCGTCCGTATATCCTCGGACCAGCTGATCCTCCGTGTGCAGCCTGTAGGTCAGGCCCGGCTGCTCCCTGATCCGAAAATCCCTGTTTAAAAAGCCGGCTGCAGATGGAATCATGGTTTTCCTCCCATCCGGTCCAGCACAAGGAATTTCTGGCCCTCCTGCTGCCGTATCAGAATCACTTCATCACCCGGTTTCAGGGCGTTATGAATCATAATCTGCTTTTGCCCCGAGATCCGGTGACTATGCCTCTCACAGGCCGTCTCCCCGGCGCCTCCCCCCTGTTCTCCGGTCTCCCAGTCCACCTCTGCCGAGATCACATAATCCGTGACGTTTCGGCTGAGGAGCAGCTGGGCCTCCCCCAGGATCATCTTCTGTTCCACATTGATTTTCAGAGGCTCCTCAGAGATCACCTCCCCAAAACACAGCCGGACCGGCCTGGAAGCCCCCTGAGCCTCCAGAGCCGCCCGCTTGATCTTTTCCGCCAATCCGGTTGCATCAGCCAACAAACTCACCTCCTCTGAGCGTCAGGTCCATCCAGTGTTCACCGTCTCTGTAAGTGTGCTTACACTGTTCGACCAACATAAAATTTCCAAGCTTCACATCTCCTAAATTCAGGTTCACTGCGATCATACTTCCCGCCCTCACCCGGTTGTCCCCCAGCACCTTTGTCAGCTTTAAGCTGCGGGTCTTCTGATTATAGAGTTTCAGAAGAGCTTCCGCCTTGGCCTGGCCATTTTCTCCTTCCTTGTAAGTGTCCGTGTAGACCAGGATCCCCCACTGCCTGATATGCTCCATGTCATGGGCCACGATGAAGTCCTTCTTGGTGGTCTCATTTTTCAGGACAATCTTATTGTACGTATTGTCGTCGATGGAGGAGCTGTAGTCGAAGGATTCCCCTGTCTCCTCGTCCACCATCAGATAGCCCTCCGTCCCTCCCACATACATGGAGGACAGCCGCTTTAGGGTCAGCTTTCCGAAGTCATCATACAGGACGAACAGTTCCCCCGTGTTGTCCAGGGTCGTGTCCAGGGCGTTCTGGATCATCTCGAAAAGGGAGACGTCCGTCTCCACCCCTGACCGGATCACATACCCAGTCTGTTCCAAAACCCCTGTCTTCAGGGAATAGTCATGAGCGATCATCTCCAGAAGCTGATCTGCCCTGATATCCTCATACACAAAGGTGTCCTTGTTTTTCAGATACCGCAGCTGGTCATAGGCCGTCACCGAGACGAGAGAGCCTCTGCCCCGCTGCTGCTTAAACACGAATCCAAAAAATATCTCGTCTCCGCCTTCCCTGAGCTGAACCACAGACCCCTCCGTAAAGTCAAGCACATCGTCTTGGAACACCTTGAAGGTCAGCTTTCCCGGAGCGCCCTTCCGCTGGGTGGTCCACTCGATCCCTTCCTCCACAGCCGGCAGATAGGCTTTCATGCCTGTCTGGTCACAGATCAAAATCTCTGCACTCATGAGATGCCCCCTTTCTAAAGCGCCGGGATGGTCAGCACCTGCCCCTCATAGATCAGGTTGGGATCGCTGCCGACCACCTCTTTATTTGCCTCGTAGATGACAGGATACTTGGAACCGTCACCGTAAAACTTTTTAGCGATCTTCCAGAGACAGTCGTTTTTCGCCACAGTGTAGGTCAGCACCGTATCCGGAGCCGGGGAATCGGTGGTCTCCCTCTGAGACTCCACACTTACCTTGGGCTGCTCTTCATCCGATGAGATGGTCACCGTCTTGGTTCCGTAATCCCTCCACTGTTTCAGACTTATCTTTACCGTCAGGTCAAACCCGTCGGCCGCGTCCTCCGTGATCTTATAGTCCTCCATGGACACCCTGATGTTGGTGTCGAATAACCGTCCCCCTCCCGGCTTGCTCCTGCACACGATGAACTGGAAGGGTTTTCTGCCGTTTTTTAAAGCTTCAAAATAGCTGAGAAAATATTCGGCCTCCTGAAATCCCGACTGATAGACGGCAAAGGGATATCTCACCTGGGGGATCATACACTCAAACTCGATATCCGTAAGCCCCGCTGTCTTCAGAATGTTGATCTCCCCCTGGTTCATCAGGGTGACAGTCTCATTTTCACTGTTGATCTTTATGGTCAGCTTCGACGGCGGGATCGGAAGCAGACAGTCTTTCAGATAAAAATCATACCCGCCTTTTGCCATCACGTATGCACCCCTTCCGTCATAATCTCAATGGCCTCTCCCAGGGCATCATCCAGCCCCGACACGATGCCGTCCAGATCCATGCCGCTGTTGATCTGGTTGTGGTTGGTCTGCTCGATCTTGATCTCCGCCGTGGTAAATCGGTTGATTGCCTCCTGCTCCGCAATGTCCCGCAGGTACTGTAAATCCTCCCCGGAAAGCTCCATGGACTCGGCCATGCTTCCGGTGTTGCCGGCGATGTCGTCCACATTGGTCCCGATGCCATCCGGGCCTCCTCCGGGATCTTCCAGACCGGAGCCGTCCCCGCCAAATCCGTTTCCGTTCTGATCCAGGTTCAGGTACTCGTCGATCCCCGGAAGACCGCCGCCGAAGAGGGAAGCCGGGTCAAAGTCGGATATGCTCTCCTCCATTCCCTGGCCGAAGGAGTAGCCCTTGTCCCAGGCAGCGCCGTAATCCTTGTAATCCATCTTGTGAACATACTCTACCCACCCGGATTCGTCTTTTACCGCCTTCTGTGCCTCTTCCAGCTTGGAATAAAATCCCTCCAGCCCGCTGGTGATATCAATCTCCACACCGGGAATCTTGTTCAGCAGCCCCTCGACGGCACCTGCCATATTCCGGATATTGTCCAGCACATTCAGGCACATGTCATAAAAAAGTACTTTGACCGCGGCGACAGGGTTGTTGAACACATTGCCGAAAAAGTTGGCCAGAGCTGCTGCCTGATTCCAGAGCGGTACGATAAATGTGTTCATAATATTCGCTGTCAATAGCCCAAATGCCCCTGCGATCAAACCTGTCGCAGAAATGGAACTTCCGGTAAGCCTATTCATTATTCCGATGACCGCATAAAAGGCTGCGATCAAAGCAATGACCAGGATGATAATCCAGGAAATCGGGCAGGCTGCAAGGGCTGCGTTTAAGCCGTCCTGTGCAACGATCAAAGCAATAATCGCCGCGATTTCGACCCAGTCACATGCCGTTTTCAAAGCCATCGCCGCCGCACTCTTCAGAGTCGAAAGCCATGCAAGTACCATTGCCCCATTGTAAACTGCCAAAGCGGCAATCACCCCATAGAGAATCGGACTTATCCAGCCCCAATTATCCATAATCATTTGGGCAAAATACATCGCTCCCTCCGCCAGCAGACTTATAAATCCAAGCATAAACTCAAGTCCCACCGTAATGCCGTCAAGCACCGTCTGAATCGTCCCCCAGTTCTCCGTAATCACCCCCACAAACAAGAGCAGATACGGATACATCTGTCCCCCTATAGACTCTTTTAGCCCGTTCCACGCATTGGCCAGCTGCAGGATCTTCCCCTCCGGTGTCCTGCTCATGCTCTCATAGATCCCGGACCAGGACTCTCCGACCACCTGCGCGATAGCCGCGGCCGCCTGCATATCAGAAGACATGTCCAGGTACTCGTCCCCAAGGACAGAGACGATCTGCTCCCTTGTGGCCTCCCCCTGGATAATGGCCTTCTGGGCTTCCGAAAACTCGAAACCGGAGGCAGACATGGCACTGTAATCTCCGGATGTCGTCTTCCCCAGGTCTGCCGCAAGGGCCGCCATACCCGCCGAATCCATCTCACCTCCGCCTGTCACACCCATGGCATAATCCGCAAGAGTGTCCATCATCATCCCGATGGCATCGGTGTCTGTAAAGTAGGTAGTAAGCTCCGCAGCCGCTCCGATCATGACCTCATCACTGTAGATTCCCTGTCCCTGGATCTCCCCCGCCTTTGCAGTGATCTGATCGTAAGCCGCAGTCACCGCTGGTGTGTCCCCGGCACCTTCCATCTGATACTGTGCGGTATAGGCGGTATCAGACCTGTTTGCCAAGGCACCGGCAAGCTGCAGCTCGGCGCTCAGCTGTCTGTCATATGCCGCCGTACAGTCCTCGATCCATTCCTTGGTCTTAGGGAATACATTCATTTTACGAAAAGCCTGAGTCACCTTTCCAACCACTTTTTTCAGTTTTTCACTGCGCTTTGCCCCCTCATCGATCTCATCATTGAGCTTCTTGTGCTGGTCCGTATTATCCTGAACGCTCTGTCCCGTGTCCTCTATGGTCTGCTGTATCCGCAGGCAGGATTCCCTTACCGCTTCCATGGAGGCCACATTTACGGTGGAATTGATCATCTGGTACAGATTCCCCACGGCCGCCGTTCCCATCGTCAAGGAATCGATCATATGAAACAGGCTCCCTGTGACACGATTCTCCAGTTCAATTGTCGTCTGTATTGCCGCCATCCTCCGTCACCTTCCTTTCTTCCCCCTGGACCCTTTGCGCTTCATTTCCTTCTCCCGTTTCCTGTCGTTCTTCATCTTCACTTTAATAGCCGCCACGGTAAACGCTTTCTCCTGCTCATCCATCTCCAGAAAGACCGACGGCAGAATATGTAATTTCAGAAGGGCATAGTAGGCAAAATTCGCCTCCCAATCCCCTTCCTCAATCAGTTTTTTGCCTCTTCCACCTTATCCTCAAAAGAGACGTTAAAGCCCTGAAAATTCTGCACGAAAGCGGCCAGCTCGTTGTACTCGCCCGGATCGTCCACCATGGCCAGCAGAAGTTCCTCCGGAGTCTTCACCCCATAAGAGTCCTGCAACTGAGCGTCATACAGATCCGGCATGACCACAGAGGCCGTGATCATCTTCTGAATATAAAGCCCTGCTTTCAGCTTCTGCCGGTACATATTCGGCTTACCGGTGACAGGAACCTCGATGGTGCAATCCTCCCTGATATTCTCGATCTCCCTGGAAGTAATATGCCGAAACTCCCACTCCAGCGCCTTCCCCTCCTCATCACGGAGTGACCTCGTAGGCGCATACATCCCATTCTTCCTCTCGATCTTGTTGCATTTCATAAACCTGCTGAACTTAGACATTTCTTTATTCTCCCCATTAATTCGTCAAAAACCCTTCCAACTCCGCAAACGCCTCCGGCATCTTAAAGTCCTCAAAGGTGAAATCCATCTCCTCATCCAGATACTCCCCGTCAGCGTCAAACTTGGCCAGCACGCCGCCGTCGATGTTGCAGTCCATGAGAATCATCGTCTGCCGTCCGGCCTTGGAGGTCTTGTCCTCATTGGAAATCTGGATCTCAAAATACACGTCCTCCCCGGTGTCCTTATACTGGAGCATCATCTGCCGGAAAATCGAGGTGTTGTAGTGGAAGGTGGCGCTTCCCGTCCCCTTCCAGCCGGAGGCCTTGTTCCCCTTTCCCGTCTTCCCCAGGATGGGAACCTCCGTCTTGTTCTTCTCGAACTTTGCCTCCAGATTGATGGCCTGCATAAAATTGTACCGTCTGGAACCGATGGTAATAAAACACTCCGCCAGAGCCGCAGAAACCGTGTCCTTGGCTTTCATCACAACATTTCCTTCCATTGCTCTCATCTCCTTCCTATGCCACAGTGACTGTCATGTACAGCTTGCCCATGGCATTGACAACTGTCACCAGATCTGTGACGACCACTGATTTCTTGGAATCTCCCGGCTCTACCTTCACGTCGGCATTGGAAAAATTCTCGATGGCTCTCATCTCCTGAAGCCGCTCGTGGTGCTTCACGATATCCGACCAGAGGGAGATCCGGCCCGCCGCATCATTGGGCACCACTCCCAGATACTTGGTGTTAAAAAGCACCGCGATGTCATTGCCGATCTGGTCGATGACCCGAACCGTCTGATTGTCCTTAAAAATATCACCCAGGGTATCGCTTGCCGTGACCATGGTGTTGATATCCTCCAGCACCCGGACATCCCCTCCTACCAGGTGGAAGGTAAACTTCCCCTCCCGAATCGCCGCCTTCAGCTGTTTCTGGGTGTAGGGGGTCTCGACCGTAAAGCTTCCGTCATACTTCCTGTTCTGGCTGCTCTTGTTGACCGCACACCCGGCCGCCGCTCCGGTCACCCAATACACCAAGCCGGCCTCGCTCCAGCCCTCGTCCAGAACCCGGTTATTGACGCTGATGACTCCCATATAGTCGGCCTTGGCATAGTCGTAGAGCACCAGCTGGAATTTCACGCCGATCTCATCCCGCATGCGCCTGCTGTAGGCGGCATACAGGGATTTGGTGGCATCATCTGTCACCGCCACACCCATGGTATGGAAGGTATAGGATTCCGCCCTGTCCAGATATGCCTGATGATCCGCACCGCTGACCTCCCCGTTGTCGCCCCCGGTCAATGGGATTCCGGCCGTGGCCTCCAGGGTGATCCCGGACTTCCAGGTTACAAACTTGTTGTCCTTCAGATCAGCCCCGCTTAAAACCGTCTGCCGGTCCACCACGGCTGTCTCCAAAACCGTTGTCACGTCAAACAGAGTCTCATCCTCCTCATTGGTCTGTATCACGATCTTCAAATCATTGCCGCGCACACCCGGGCAGACCGCCTCCGCCAGGTCATTGCCCGCCCTCCTGCCGTTTCCGTTGAGCCGATACCCGTACAAGGTCCTGGCATTCAGGAACAGATCCCGAAGCCCTTTCATCTTATCGCTGGTATACTCATACCCGAAAATCTCCCTGCTGTTTTCCTTAAAATCCTGGCCGGACACCTCAAAGATCTCACCGGAGATCCCCCAGTCCAGCTCCAGAGGCATGGTCGCAATCCCCCTCTCCGAGAGAATCTCACTTGCCGCAGATTTCGAGACAAAATTGATGTACGCCCCCGGCAATTCTTTATTCTGTACTAAAAAAGTACCGCCGCCTAAAGCCATTCTTTCACCTATCCTTTCACGGAAGTTTCCGTGGAAACTCCCTCCATAGCCGGGACGGATTCCGACATTTTATAGACAAACATGTCATAGTTTACAAAGAAATTCAGAATCCCGTCCTTCACCTCATAGTTCATGTTAGACCCCCTCACCGGGTCTTCTCCTGTCTCCAGATATTCCAGACAGGAAAAAAGCCGCTCTGCGACAAAGTCACATTCCTCTCTGCCTTTCCCCTCTGTCTCCGGAAAATAGGCAACACAAAACCGGTTCTCCCTGAAATAGCGCTTCCAGAAGAAATGTCTCTCTGCAGAGCTGAGACACCGGATCACAAAGCAGGGAGCCCTCTGGTCCTGGGTGTGTTCTTCTCTGTATATGCCATAGCTGTCCCCAAATTCCGCATTCAATGAACTGCTGATGGATTGTATGAGATCATTTACCATTTCCCTCCTCACTTCCCTTCTTTTTGTTTTGTTTAGGAATTTGCGAAACTCAAAACTTGTCAGATTATTCTCTCAGCTTCGGCTTTCGCAATTGCCTATCCTTTTATTATCAATGAGCCAAGTGCTCTGCTTGTGTGAGCAGCAGGCTTGTACGGCGCTTGTGCAGAGGTTTTACATTGATTACCTCTTGCGGATGGCAAATCCGCTGCCGGACAGATTCTGTTGTCAAGGTTCGCAGGCCGCATTTTCATCGGGATATCCTCTCCCTGTTCTGCAATCCCGTTTGTTGCTTACGGTCATATTATATAATGCATAAGAACATTTGTCAAGCATATTTTTGTTCTTTTGCAACTTTTTGTTGCTTGCGAAACAGAGATACGGTATAATAAATAGAAAAAAGGGCGCATGGGGGCGGCTGCCGCCAAAAGCGTTTTGACTTAACAGACATCGATGAGGCGGATGATATTCGGGAGACGGATGATGGCTGGGATCTTGATGACGACCGGGGGAGCAATGACCGTTTCGATTTAGATGATGTTTCAGACAGAAAGGCGGTATTCACATGAAGGAGCGAATTAAAAAAATCAGAAGAGAGCTGGAACTGACACAGCAGGAATTTGCCGAGAGGCTGGGAACTGCCAGAAATAACATAGCCGGTTACGAGACAGGCAACCGCAACCCCAGTGACGCCGTCATCTCCCTGATCTGTACCAAATTCAAAGTCAACGAAACCTGGCTCCGGGAGGGGACAGGTGAGATGTTCCTGCAACTCGATATGGAAGACAAGCTGATGGAATGGGCAGGCCGAATCCTGGGCGGTCATGAATCCGCGTTTAAGAAGAAATTTGTAACTATGCTTATGAATCTGTCAGAACATGAGTGGGAATGGATCGAGGAAAAAGCAGCATTCCTTGCCGGGGACATGAAAAAAGGGGACTGAGTTCATGCCAGTCCCAAATATGACTTGATAAAGCAATACAGCCTTCTGAGCTGATCTGCCGATGCCTTGTCAAGCAGTTCTATAATGCACCTTTTATAGTCCATGCTTCTCACCCCCAAAGAAACCCACGTCCGAAAGTAGCGTTAACGCCATTATACCAAACATATGTTCTGTTGTCAAGCCGAACCATTCCACTTGCAGGGAACTATGCAAGTGTTAGTTCCTGCTCACACCATGGCTCGTCACTCCGCTGATTAGCCATGGACCGGTACAGTTATGGGGCCAAAGCACATGTCTTATCGCCGTCAGGCGATCTAAAACAGGCATATGCAGTTACATTCACAGGGTACTTGTGAACAGTAACAGTGTCAACCGGCTCTGAGAGAGAGATCCGCCGCTCATAGCGGCGTAAAAGAAAGGGGAATCATGTAACTATGAGAATGACCAGCGACTTGCTGCTGCGTATAGAAAAGGCAACGCAGCTGTCCGCAGATGAAATCTTCCAGTATCTGTTGTTAACCGTTGTCGCTCTTTTGCTTCTGGTGATCGCTTTGACCGCTATGTCACTCAAATGGCAATCCCAAGGCATGTCTTCACACAAAGGTTCTCTGCGCGAAGGCGCACTTATGATCCATACGGTTTTCCGCCACATCTATGGTCTTCCGCTTTTGGAAAACAGTACCTGTGAAATATTTACTTATGCGGACAGAATCGAATTTAAATCAGGAACCACCAGTATGAAATTAGCGCGAAACAAAATAATTGATATGCATCTCAAAACAGCCGCCACTACCTGCTGTAGTGGCGGCTGTTCTGCATTTGTATTACTGTCTGGCCCCCTGGTCATCTACCGTAAACCCGTCCGGAGTCTTCTCCGCGGCATACATGGCTCCGTAGAGCCTCTGGCCTGCAATAGAGTCCTCCATCTGTCCGGTCTCGGGATTTTTCACCTTCACCGGCACTGGTTTTACCGGATTTAAATAATACCACTTCTCATTGATCATCTGCCAGCCGGTCAGCGTAGTACCGCTTTGGTTGGCATAGAACCAGTTGTTGTCACAGAAGAACCATCCTGTATTCATCTTGCCGTTGTCTTCCCGGAGATGATACCGGATTCCGTTTAAGTCGATCCAGCCCTTCTTCATGGCTCCGGTCTCTGTCAGATAGTACCAGGTACCACCGGGCGCCTGATACCAGCCCAGGTCCATATCCGTATTCTGGTTGATGTGGTACCACTCTCCCTTCACATAGATCCAGGTATTTTTGGCGTATCTTCCGGAACGAAGTTTAAATCTCCAGACAGTGCCGGTCCATTCCCAATTACCGGGAGTCTCCAGGGCTGTGGCAAAGGGCTCTGCATAGACGGCGCCCGGAGTACTTCTGGAGCTGCTGCCGCCTCCTCCCCCGCCGCTGGGTCTTCTGTCCGGTTCCGGCTCAACTGGTTTCTCTCCCCCTACCTTCAAAATACAGGCAGCGGATTCCTGGCCTCCGACAGGAATCTGGATCTTCTCCCCTCCTGCCACTGCCCAGGCCTCCACCACGGAGACCTGGATATCATCGGAGCCTTTGGCTGTGAGAACTCCCAGTTTTCTCGTCCTTCCCCCGTCAAAAAGGCCGATGTCATTTCCTGCAGCTACCAACATCATGGTTCCTGCCTCTTCATCGTACACACAATCTTGAATGGTAATCGTTTTATCATCCCGGATGGCGCTGTCAAAGACAAACTCTGCCTTGACTGTCTTGCCACCCTCCACCGGTTCCAGTATCATGTCTACCTGGAGAGCCGAGATCCCTGCCGCCGCCTGGCTCTCGGGAAGCCTGACAGAAAGTTCCGCCTGATCTTCCCTTGCTCCTATGGTCCAGGAGACGGCGGCCTCGGCAGCCCATGCACAGAGCTGGGGCGCCGCCATGGCTGCCGCTGTCAGACAGGCAGCCATCATGGTTCTAAATGTGTTCGTTCTCATTGTCCGCCTCCGTTATTCAGTGTAATAGAAGGAAGTTGGGCCGGGACTGTGACAAAGGTGGTAGAGCTTACCAGCCTTTCTCCTTCCTGAGTCGCGGCATCGTCCACCCGGTAAAGCTCTGCGCGGACCTTTCCTGACAAGATGGAGGAAACATCAACTCCGGGCTCTATATAATACACCCAGATTCCGTCACTGACTTCCCCCAGCATGCCGTCTTCCGGATCCGGAGCGAAGATCACCTGTTTTGCATTGACATAGCCCTCTCCGTCCAGACCGCCTACGATGCCGCCCTTTTCATCCCACAGAAGCACGGTATTGTATGCGGGATTTCCTTTATACTGGCCTTTAAATATCACAGATCCCTTCGGAATCAGGACTTTTCCGTTTTCCTCGTAATCTGCGCTGAGGATTCCCATACTTCCTGTCTCCTCAAAGACCACGTCGTCTCCGGTCTCTCCCAGCAACGAAAGCTCTGAGATAGTCAGATCTTTTCCTGCCTGCCCCGGAGCCGTCAGCTTTACATAGGAGGCATTGTATGTATAAAGGTTCTTGTCATCCCGGAAATGGATAGTCTGGGTCTGGTTTGTCTGCTGGAAGACGGAATCCACAGTCTTCACCGGGGTCCACTGATTTCCGTTTTCGCTGACATAAATCTTAAATTCTTTTATGGGAGTACCTGACGCAGCCATGTACTTAAGCCCTGTCACCACTTCATTCTGATTTAAGTGGAGAATAATCTCCGGAGTCACTCCCTCTTTCGTCCTTCCTGTAAAACCGGTGGTCTCATCGCCGTCTACCATCAGCTCCAGACCTGGCTGCTCCTGTGCATCCGGATTGTCCTCATCCGGCTCTGACAAGTCGTCGTTGGTCAGATTGGTGGTCACCTGCCACAGGCTCTTATCCAGGCTGCCGTCGTGAGACACCTTTACGGAACCGATCTCTGCCTTCTCTGTCGGGTTCAGCCACTGGTCATACCCTACGACCTCATAGGTGAAGGTGTGATTGTTGATGGTTCCGATGGTATCCGTAAATGCGGCTGTGCCGCTGCCGTCTGCCTGGGCGTATCCCACGGAGCGTCTCTCGATCTGATCCTTTACCCTCTCATACCGGTAGATCTCATACATCCAGATATCCGGTGAGGAGGACAAATCCAGCTCCACCTGGTTGGAACCCACGGTGTAATCGATGGTTCCCTGAACTCGAACGCTTCCGGCCAGGTTCTGGCTTTCTCCGCCCTCGATCTGAGCCACCCGTGTCTCGTCGTTGGCAAACCAGATTCCTCTGGTCTCCTTCTCAAATTTGCCGGCATAGGCGATGGTTCCCTCATCCGGCTCCATACCCCAGTGACGGAAGAAGTCCAGCAGATCTTTTTCGGAAGCCGCCACAGCCAAGCGCATCAGCTTGTTGTCCGTATCGGCGCCGCTGAGGCTGAGAGACTCCGGAGCCGTGGCCGGTTTCCTCACATAGGAGTCCACTCTCGCGAAGAACAGATTCTCCAGCTGCTCTGCATTGGTATCATAGATCTTAAAGTTATATCCCCTGTCATAGGCCAAGTGCAGCTGCCAGTACATGGCAAGCTGTACGAATACATTGGAAGCCTTTCCCTTGGTTCCCGATGTGACTTTTTTATACACATCCGGGTATTTGAAACGGACAGAATCATTATTGTCCCGAGCCTGAGCCAGAATGGAGAAGTAATTGTTGGTGGTCTCCGCGACGGCGTAAGCGCCCTCATTGATCTCATGACCGATCTCATGAGCGATTCCCCAGCCAAAGTACTGGCCGCTTACCCATTTTCCGTTCTCGTCAGCCTGAACCGGCCTTCCGCTTACCATCCCCCGCAGCTCCGGCCATTCGATGCCGATGTGTCTGCCTCCTGCATACATAAACGCTCCGGCAAACATCCTCTGATACCGGATGTTGATCCGGCTGATGGGAACCCGGTTGTGACCGGGAGCGGCGGAATCCTCGCTCAATCCCTTGTGCTGATAGAACAGATACATCATCTCGTCCATGGCCTTGAGAGACTGGGCCAGAGTCTGTGCTTTGTCCTCCATGCTTCCGCTGCCGATGCCTGCCAGAACCTGGTCCGTGGCCAGAGAAAGCATGGTGTATCTTGTGACCAGATCCGTGGCCTCATAGATGCAGTTTTTCGGATCCCAGTCGTATCTGCCGTGATTCTCCCCGTGAAGGGCCTCTGCCTTCCCGGACATCTCCTCCAGCGCCTCCACATAGGCCACCAGTCTGTTGCGGCATTCTTCCTCTGCCATGGGATCGTCAAGGGTCCTTAAGGAGAAGTCCGACAGATCCAGAACCGGAATCCTGGTTCCTCCCACGACACGGATGCCGTACTCCTCGGCTCCCTGGATGCCGGTGTAGACCACATAGAGCTGGCCGCCCCGCTCCAGATCCATAGTATCCACAGCTTCTATGGTGATCTCGTTGGGTCCTGCCTTCAGTGCCCCGGCGGACTTAAACACTGCCGCCGAACTGCCATGATACTGAGCGACCATCAGCTGCAGCCTTGTTTCATCTCCCACGTTGTGTTTGGGGCCGCCTACATAGACCGTAAGGGTATCTCCGGCCATGGCAGTCACTCCCAGAGGCTGGTAGACATTGAGTCCGCCCCTGAATGTGATGTGGGAATCGGCTTTCTCCGTATCCCGGCTGTCCACTGCCACGATCTCTGCGTCCATATTTCCTTCTTTTAGGATTCTCTCTGCATTGGCCAGTTCCGCCTCCAGAATCTCCGCCTTGGGATGAAGCTCCCCGCTCACCTCGTCCGGGACACCAAGCCGATTCCTCAATGCATCGATGTCTGCCTGATGGACATCTCCTCTCAAGCTGACGTGATAGGAGTCTTCATACAGACTCATGATCTCCCGCTCCAGAGAATCATAGTAGTAAAATTTCAGTTCCGCAATGCTGATCCGATGCTCTGAGCCGTATGTGTTTCCTATGGCAAGCTGCACCCGCTTCGCCGTAAACGGCTCCTTCGCCTGAACCATATAGTAAGCCTTGTTGTTGCTGGTCTTGCGGCTTATGGTTGCCTCCATCTTAGTCTTCGTCCCCTGGCTGTCCCAATAATAGATGGTGGCGCCTTTCAGGCCAAACTTCTGCTCTTCATCAGGAATCAGGGCGATGGTGTCCATCTCATACTCCCCGTCAAGGGTGACGATGGGGGATTTGTTCTCTCCCGGATAGCTGTAACCTGCATCCCAGTCATCCCTCACCCAGCTGGTGACATAATTGTTGTCCACCACGTCAAACTCATGTACGTCCGTACCGCCATGGGCCACTGCCTCCACATGTGCCGTATGGCTCCCTTCCACCGGTACGTTGATCAGCTTGTAATTGGGAGTCACCGGCGGATCCAGGGAGAGGGTGGTACCGATATAAGGCAGTGATTTCGGTCCTTCTCCCAAACGGTTGGTTCCGCTCAGACAGATCTCATACCGAGTCACATCCTCCAGATCCCGAAGCTCGTATCGGTTCTCCGCGATGCCCTCTATGGACTGATACTCTGCCGACGTGTCATCGGCTTTCCGGTAATACAAAGTGTATGTATCCGTGTCCTTCATGTCTTTCCATGTGATGGACAGCCTCTTGTAGCCTCCTGTGATGCTGATGTTCTCCGGCGCCGGCGGAATGCTGGCAGCTCTTGGCTGTGCCGTAACCCTCTCGGAGGGTCTGCTTCTCCACGCCCCGTTGACCGATCGAACCGTCACATAGTAGTCCTCACCATTGACCAGCTTGCTGGCATTGAGCTCGTTGACTGTGAGAGAAGATGTGTTCTCCACCAGATGAACCTGGCTCTCTCCCTCTTTGTCTTCTACCGTCACTTCGTATCCGGTGACGTTGGGCTGTTTCCTCCAGCTGATTGTGAAGGCAGCATCCTGGTTATCGACATAGAGTCGATCCGGGATACACAGCTGTGCCTCCGGAATCCGGTCTTCCATGTCATTTAAAAACTCTACTTTTGAGATTTCCACCAGATCCTTCTGATCTAACGTGCGGCTCACCCGGATGGTAACCTTCTTTACTGCCACCTGTCCGCCTAAATCGATGACAATGGGAACTCCCTGAAGCATGGAGTCATCCGCCTTGTCCCCTGCCGCCCTTGCCGCCGCCCCAAACAGAAGGCTGCCGGCAGTGGCCCTGGACCGTGACTTCTTGACTGCTCCGTCAATGACCTGAAACTCCATGGGAGCTTTTCCCGATCCTTCCGGCTCTACGATGATGACCGCATCCCGGATACTTCCCCCGGAACCCATAACCGGTTCGATGACAAAGCCTGCCATGGTTTTGGCCCGCGCAAATTCTCCGGTCAGTTCCACCACATTATCCGGAGTGATCGGGTTCTCACATTCCAGTCTCAGAGACTCCGTGCCGGCAAATACCTTTGCGGCAGCCTCCAGGCGATCTCCGTTGCTGGCACTGGCCGTGATGCCTTCCTCTCGGATGAGAAGGGACTTTTTCGGCTTGGCAGTCCGCTCACCGGCTTCTGTTTTATAGTATTTTGCAAAGTGGACAACATCCAGCAGATCCACTGCTCCGTCGCCGTTTAAATCCGCCCGGCAGAAAACAGCCTCATCCTGAATCTCCTCCATGGACACCAGCTTTAACAGCTCTTCCTTGTCTTTCTCATCCACCTTCCCGTCACCGTTGATGTCGCCCATGGACAGTACGCCGATTCCGGATTCTTTCTCGTACCCATAATTCTCAGGAAGATCATTCATAAAGAACAGTGTGGTAATGTCACTGTCAATCTTTATGCTTTTCTGCTCATACGGAAGGTAAGAGCAATCGTCTCCCTCCATGGGAGTCAAAAACAGGTCATATCGGCCGTTGGGAATGTCCTCGATCAGACATTCTTCTTCTCCATACTGTCCGTCTGTCATCTCAGACAGAGTAATCTCCTGGATGATAGCCTCCAGTCCGTCTCCTGTCGGCTGAAGCTCTAACGTCCAGTGAGACTCCCTTGCCTCAGTCACTCCCTTCAGATTCAGCCGAAGCCAGCCGGTATCATCTTCTTCCTCATCTCCGGTCAGCTTCTGTCCTTTCTTCTCAGGACTCTCCACTGCCAGTCCGCCGCTACCATCCGGCTTTTCTGCCGGCTTCTCCCCGTCGGGCTTACCTGCACTGCCATTTTCTCCGGTCCCCGGCTTCGTCTCATCTTCGGATCCATCGATCCCCGGCTTCGTCTCGCCTTCGGATCCGTCGCTTCCAGGCTTCGTCTCACCTTCACTCTCATCCGATTCCGGCTTGCTCTCACCTTCGCTCTCATCCGATTCCGTCTCGCCCTCGCTCTCATCTGATTCCGGCTTCGTCCCGCCTTCGGATTCATCGCTCCCAGGTTTCGTCTCACCTTCACTCTCATCTGATTCCGGCTTGCTCTCACTCCCAGACTCTTCTAGCCCTGCTTCTCCTTCATCCTCCAAGGTATTTCCTTCTCCCTGAGCCCCGCTTCCCGGAGTCTCTTCTCCCTCGGACTCACTCTTGGAAGTCTCCTCCTCGGACTCTGCCGGTCTGTCGGCAGTCCCTCCACCGCCGCTCTGTTCTCCGCCTCCGGAGCTTGATTCCGTCTCCGTGAGACGGCTGCTGTCTGGTACAGAAGCGCTGGCATTCACATTTTGAACAGGACTCTGTAAAGCCAACAGAGCTGCCATCACTACAGCCACTCTTCTCTTCATGTCAACCCTCCTTCAATCATGATAATGTTGGGTGCAAATGGTATTTTGCCCCTATGATACACAGATCGCTCCGCACTATGTGTACTCGCTCCCCTTCGGTCACTGCCAAAGGGACATCACCGGCACTCGGTAGCCCGCAATCCTAAAACACGTCGAATCCCCTCTTTTTCTGAAAAAACGGCGACTTCTCTGTGTCTTTCGAGTCCCAAGGACAAAAATCCTCCTGTACACTGGTGTAGTGGGAATTCTGACCTTTTGACCTTAGTATCATATTTATATATTGCCTGCATAGTCCACCGGTCACGATGGCTTCTCCAGGCCAGTATAAACTCTGTAATTTCTGCTGCACTAGCCTCTGACCTCATATCTATTTCATCGGAATAAAAAATATCACCGCTGCCTGCTTGCCTAGTCTGTCCCCCGGACTCCTTAGATCTTCACTCTGGTCCAGACTCCCGACTTAAACCTCCATCGGGTCAGCATGAACCGGCAGAACTGGTCACACACCACTCCAAACCAGATTCCGATCAGCCCCAGGCCAAAGGTATAACACAGGGCATAGGAACAGAGGGTTCGGACAAATGTTACACTGACCGTGGAGGCCACTGTGGTAAACAGCACATCCCCGGCGCCTCTTAAACATCCCATATAGATGACCTGAGAGATCTGCAGGATGACGATGATCACGATGACCCTCATAATCTCCACACCCATGGCGACAATGTGAGCTTCCTCAAAATACAGGCTGTAGAGAAATCTTCCTCCCAGCAGATAGAACACCGCCAGCACCAGAGAGATGGCCATACCCATCTTCTGGCAGATACCGCCGTATATTTTGGCCAGTTCCGGTTTCTCCTCCCCCAGGCTTCGCCCGATGAGGGCTACCGCCGCCACCTGCATCCCGTCTCCAAAAGAAAACGACAGGCTCATCACATTCATCCCCACCTGGTGAGCCGCAAAAGCGTCGGTCCCCAGCTTGGCCGTCATGACGGCCACAGACATAAAACCGATCCTCAGAAGGATCTGTTCCAGAAAAATGTTGGAACCGATATGGAAAATCCCTTTCAGGGACATCACGGAAAATCGGATCTTCTTTGCCAGAATATAGGGGACACTGACAAAACCGTCCTTGGGGAGCACTGACAGGATGCTCATGCCGCAGGCTACTACGGTTCCGAATACCGTGGCCAGAGCCGCGCCCCGAATCCCCAGTGCGGGGAAGCCCAGTTTGCCTCCGATCAGCAGATAGTTCCCGATCATATTCAGCACATTGGCCGTCACATTGGTCTTCATGGCGATCTTGGTACGCCCGGCCCCCCGCTGGGCCGCGTTGATGGCCAGCGAGATAATGTTAAACATCATGCCGCCCATAATGATCTGAAAATAAACCACCGCCGCCTCATGGGTGTCCTCATTGGACCCGCACAGACGGATGATGGGATCTGCCAAAGCCACGCAGAGAACACTGACTACAATTCCTGCCAACACTACAAATGTCAGAGCCGCCACCAGAGTCTGGTTGGCTCCTTTTCTGTCTTCCTGTCCTTTCCTCCTGGCCACGATGGCAGACACCGCCACATTAGCTGCCACAAAAGGAGCCAGACCGATAAACTTGGGCTGGGTGGTAAGACCTACCGCCGCCACTGCATAGGCTCCGATGGAACTGACCATCAGAGAGTCGATCATACCGGCCAGGGCAACAAAAAAAGACTCCAAAACAGCTGGCCAGGCCATCTGGAATGTCTCTCGTATTATAGCTTTTGACTGAGATGCTTCTTTCCTTTCTGTCTCCATACGCTCTTTCCTTCCCAAGATTTCCTTTGCCCAACCACGCTTCCGGCCGTTATCCCAGATCCTTCAGCGCCTCCAGCACATTTGTGAGCTTCTCCACATCTCCGTCCGCAAAACAGTAACCGTCCATGCCGCATTCCCTGGCCCCCTGGATATTGAGAGGCTGGTCATCAATAAAAAAGCACTCCTTCGGGTCCAGATGGAACCGATCAAACAGATGGTGATACATCTCCTTCTGAGGCTTCATACACTTTTCCTCGGCAGAGAACAAGACCCCGTCGAAGAGGCGGATCCCCGGGATCACATCCTGGCAGCAGTCGACCATACGAATCGCCGCATTGGAACACAGATACAGCCCAAACCCCTGCTCTTTCAGCCGGATGACCAATTCCTCCATCCCCGGCACCGGCCACATGCAGTACTCATGCCAGTGCTCCATGCAGAGTCTGGCAGCCTCCCTTGCGTGCCCCTCCGGGAGCCGGGCCTGCATCCTCTTCAAAGCCTCTTCATCCGAGATCACTCCCATATCCAGCATCACCCACTCCGGTGATACGAACACAGAGGTGTTCACCAGCTCCATCTCCGCCTCGTCCGCCGCAAACACCCGACTTGCCCTTCTCGAATCATAATACACCAACACGTTGCCCATATCAAACACCAGATTTCGAATCATGTCTGCCACTCCTTCTTACAGCAAACGATCTCCTGCCTCACTTCGTAAAGCAGAAGACCATCTCTCCTCTTTTAACACACATGCAGCTCCAGACGTTACACTGACTTCTGTGAAAGCCGGTTACTCCGGCTTCTCCACCTGCACAATCGCAGTCTTCTGCATGGGAATCCGACAGTTCTTGTTGTTTCCAAACTCCACGATCACCGTGTCGTCAGTCATATCGATGACCACGCCGTAAAAGCCGCTGGATGTCAATATAGTGTCCCCCACCGCGATGCTCTCCATCAGCTCCGCCAGTCTCTTCTTCTCTTTATTCTGGGGACGGATTGCGATAAAATACATAAGTCCGATCAAAAACGCGGCATAGACCACCCAGAATCCAACTCCGCCCACAGCACTTGCAGTTAACATAACATCCTCCTTACCCGGTTTCTTCACCGCCTCGCACGTAAAATCCGGTCTCTCTTAATTTTCTCGCTACCGTTCACAGGCTGCGAACGGTAACACTTTCTCCATCCGTCATGCCCCTGAGTTTTTCTTCTTTATAGGAAGCATAACGGTGCTCTTCGATCGCGTCGCGAATCTCTTCCATCATTTTATTATAAAAATATAAATTATGCAAGACGCATAATCGCATTCCCAGCATCTCTTTTGCCTTTAAGAGATGACGGATATAGGCTCTGGTGTAAGAGCGGCAGGCCGGACACCCGCAGCCCTCCTCGATGGGACGGGCATCCAGCTCATACTTCTGGTTAAATAAGTTCAGCTTCCCCCGGTTGGTGTACACATGGCCGTGGCGTCCGTTTCTGGAAGGATACACGCAGTCGAAGAAATCCACGCCCCGGTCCACTGACTCCAGAATATTGGCCGGCGTCCCCACCCCCATCAGGTAAGTAGGCTTTTCCGACGGAAGGCAGGGGACCGTCTCATCCAGGATCCGGTACATCTCCTCATGGCTCTCTCCCACGGCCAGACCGCCCAGGGCATAGCCGTCCAGATCCATGGCGGCGATCTCTTTCGCGTGGGCGATGCGGATGTCCTCATAGGTTCCGCCCTGGTTGATGCCAAAGAGCAGCTGATGAGGGTTGATCGTGTCCGGCAGAGCGTTTAACCGCGCCATCTCCTCCCGGCAGCGCCAAAGCCACCTGGTGGTCCTGTCCACGGAATTGCGCATGTACTCTCTCGTGGCCGGGTAAGGAGCACACTCGTCGAAGGCCATGGCGATGGTGGAGCCCAGGTTCGACTGAATCTGCATGCTCTCCTCGGGCCCCATGAAGATCTTTCTCCCGTTGATATGGGAGTGAAAATACACTCCCTCCTCCTTGATCTTTCTCATGCCCGCCAGGGAAAACACCTGGAATCCTCCGGAGTCCGTCAGAATCGGCCGATCCCAGTTCATAAACTTGTGGAGACCGCCGAACTGACGGATCAGCCTGTCCCCGGTCCGCACATGGAGATGATAGGTGTTGGACAGTTCCACCTGGGTGCCGATGGACCGAAGGTCATCGGTGGACACGGCCCCTTTGATAGCCCCCACGGTCCCCACATTCATGAAGACCGGGGTTTCGATGACTCCGTGGACGGTCTTAACCTGAGCCCTCTTGGCCCTGCCGTCTCGGGCGATAATCCTGTATTCCATATTTCTTTCCATCACTCGGTCCTGACCGCTTTCTTCTTCATGGTCAGCACATACCACAGCGCTCCTGTGACGCAGATGGAAGAATATCCGCCGAAGATGATTCCTGCCATCAGCGGCAGGGCGAATTCCCTGATAGAGGAAACTCCCAGAAGGAACAGCACAAATACCATGATAAACGTGGTGAGGGATGTGTTGATGCTTCTGGTAAAGGTCTCGGTGATGCTGCGGTTGACCAAAGCCTCCAGAGTCTCCTTGTGGTCCTTGATCTGCATATTCTCTCGGATCCGGTCAAAGATCACGATGGTTGCGTTGATGGAGTATCCCACGATGGTCAGCATACAGGCGATAAACGTGGACCCCACGGACCATCTGGCCACGGCGTAGCAGGTGAGAACCACCAGCACATCGTGAACCAGGGCCAGAACCGCACTGGCTGCAAAGCGGATGTCCTTAAACCGGAACCAGATATAGATCAGCATACAGATGGTAGCGATCACCACAGCCGCCACGGCATCCTGCTTCATCTCCTGACTCACCGCGCCGGAGATGCTCTCGGTGGTGATCAGCGCCGAATCCACGCCGAACTGTTCAGCCATAGCTTCATTTAATGCCTGTCTCTGCTCCACGGACAGAGTCTTGGTCTTGATGATCACCTCGTTGGTGCCGGCTACCTTCTGGGTCTGCACCTCTGGATCCCCGGTGATCTTCTCCACCACCGGAACCACCTTGGCGGAGATATCCTCCAGACTCATGTCCTCGTTGAAGGTCACATTGGTGGAGGTTCCTCCCTTAAAGTCCATACCATAGTTGAGGGCGCCTCTGCCGGAAGCCGCACCCATGCCCATGACAGCCCAGCCAAGGACGATCATGGCGATAGAAGCCGTGAAGAATATCTTCTTCTTTCCCAGAAATCCCTTGGGTTTGGCCGCTTTCTTCACACCGTAGAATTTCACGTCCTGGAACCCTGCCGCATACAGCGCGTACAGCGCTCCCTTGGTCACAAACAGTGCCGTAAACATGGAGAGAATGATACCGATGGCCAGTGTGGAGGCAAAGCCCTTTACCGTGCCGGAACCTCTCCAGAACAGCACCACCGCCGCGATCAGGGTGGTCACATTGCCGTCGATGATAGCGGACAATGCCTTGGAAAATCCGGTCTTGACGGCAGACCTCACAGTCTTACCCACACCGATCTCCTCTTTGATACGGGTAAAGATGATGACATTGGCGTCCACTGCCATACCGATAGACAGGATGATGCCGGCGATACCGGGCAGTGTCAGAGTCACCTCAAAGGCGGACAGAAGGATCAGCTCCAGTCCCACGTACAGACACAGGGCCAGCACGGAGGCAACTCCCGGAATTCGGTATGCAAATACCATAAACAGTGCTACGATCAGAAAACCGATGGCAGCTGCCCGAAGGCTTGTAGAGATGGCCTCCTGTCCCAGCTTGGCGCCTACCACATTGGAGCGCAGCTCCTCCAGCTCCAATGACAGGGAACCGATGCGGATAGTGGCCGCTAAGTTCTCTGCGGTCTCGTAATCCTCCATACCCTCGATATAACACTCGCCGCCGGAGATCACGGAATTGACACGAGGATAGGATTTCACTTCATTGTCATAGATAATATAGATGATCTTTCCCAGATTCTCCTCCGTGGCCTTGGCAAAAGCCTCTCTTCCCTCCGGTGTGAATGTCAGATTGACGATATTCTCCCGAAGTCCGTTTTTCTCCATGATGCCCGCTTTTGCGCTGGCTACCTGATCTCCGGTGAGAATCACCTTCCCCGCCTCATCCATAAACAGCAGAGAGCCGGGTTTGCCCAGTTCCATCAGGATGGCATCGGCGTCGTTCTCCCCCGGGATGTCGATGTTGATTCGGTTGGAGCCTTCCTGGTACACCTCGGCCTCGGTGCTGTAATTCTGTACTCTCTGCTGAAGCTTATAGACCGTATCGGACATCTCCTCGGACGTGGGGGCGTCCTTCAGTGCCTGGTAGGTGATGCTCACGCCGCCCTCTAAGTCAAGTCCCAGTTTGATGTCATCCATGGTGTCATAGCCAAAGTATCCAAACAGGCCGATGCACAGCAGGATGGCAAGCAGGCCTAAAAGGCCCTTTCCTTTACTACTTTTCATGATACATGATCTCCTTTTTCTTTAATCGGCCAAAGCCGCTTTTATCATAATGGAACATTCGATTCGCTTCTTCTGCATCTCACACCCGATGTCATAGGCATCGGTGATGGAGCCGTGAAAGTGGTAGGAGTTGGCCGCACAGCCGCCGCTGCAGTAAAATCTGGCAAAACAATCCCTGCATTTCTCCTTGGCATACACATTGCACAGCTTAAACTCGTCCTGAATCTCCGTGTTGGTGATCCCATCGTCCACATTGCCCAAAAGAAACTTCTCCCAGCCCACAAACTGATGGCAGGGGTACAGATCGCCCCATGGAGTCACGGCCAGATATTCCGTGCCGGAACCGCAGCCGGACAGACGCTTGGCCACACAGGGTCCCTGGTTTAAATCGATCATAAAGTGGAAAAAGCAGAAGCCTCTCCCCTCCTTGTGACGCTTTATATACTCCACCGCCAGCTTGTCATACTCCTTAAGAATCACCGGCAGGTCCTCCTCCCGTATGGCGTAGGGCTCATCGGGGGACGCCACCACCGGCTCGATGGACATCTGTTTGAATCCCAGGTCCGCAAAATGAAGCACATCTTCAGAAAAATCCAGATTATTTCTGGTAAAGGTCCCCCTCACATAGTAGTTTGTCTGGTTTCTGCTGTCGGCAAACTTCCTGAACTTGGGAACGATCAGGTCATAGCTTCCCTTCCCGTTCCTAAAGGGACGCATCCGGTCATTGACCTCCTTGCGCCCGTCCAGGCTTAACACCACATTGCTCATCTCCTGATTACAAAACTCCATGATCTCGTCGTTAAGCAGCACTCCGTTGGTGGTCAGAGTAAACCGAAAACGCTTGTCATGAATCTTCTCCTGGGCGCGGCCGTACTCCACCAGCTGCCTCACCACCTCCCAGTTCATGAGAGGTTCGCCCCCGAAGAAATCCACCTCTAAATTGCGGCGGCTCCCCGAATTGGCGATGAGAAAATCCAGGGCCCTCTTCCCCACCTCAAAGCTCATGAGGGCCCTCCGCCCGTGGTACTCTCCTTCCTCCGCAAAGCAGTACTGACAGGCCAGATTGCAGTCGTGGGCAATGTGAAGACACAGGGCTTTCACCACGGTCTTTCTCTTCTTAAAATCCACCACATAGTCGTGATACACGTCCTCGGTGAACAACTCCTCCCTGTCGATCAACTCCTGAATGTCAGACAGGGCGTCCTCAATGTCCTGAGGGGCATAGGAGGAAGAAAGGCAGGTTTTCACCTCCTCCACGACCTCCGGGGCAATCGGTCCCGGAGCTTTCATGTCCTTTTGTCTTCCGGACAGGCAGGCGACGGCGTCATAGACCACATCGTCCACCACATGAACGGCTCCACTGTTGACATCCATAATGATATCATACCCATTATTCTTATACTGATGAATCACTGATCTTCTCCTTTTCTTTCCGTCCTTTCATCAGACACATCCTGTATTCCGTCTGTTGTGCATCCCCGGTATTCTTATAGTGAACGGCAAACCCTTTTGTCGCTCACTATAAGAATACCCCTACAATCCCTGGGACCGTAGGGGCATTCTTACACTGCACGGATTACCGGCTGCCGTTCTCACAGCTCTGGTTTCCTACTGTACAGGAAGTCTTGCATGCGGACTGGCAGGAAGTCTGGCACTCTCCGCAGCCGCCGTTTTTCATCGTATTCTTTAAGGTATTCGTACTCAATGTCTTTACTTTTTTCATGGTATGTTTTCCTCCGTCTTCACTAAACTTTCAAAGAACCTGCTCCGCCTGTGTCAAGAGGACGGCTAATGCAGCTGCCGCCTGGCCCAAGGCCGACCGCCGGGACTTTCCTAGTATAGCACAACTCCCGTGTTCGCGCAACACCTTCAATCGTTCTCACCGTAAAAATCGCAGCCGCATCTCCCGTTTTCTTTCACTTTATAAAGGGCACTGTCGGCTCTGGCATACAGATCTTCCGGAAAACCGCTGTCTGAGAATGCCACACCGATGCTGAGGGAAGTTTTGGGAAGGCCGTCTGTGGGATTCTGCAGGATCTGATTTACCTGATCCGCCTTGCTCTTAATCACCATCTTAAGCCCTTTGGTACAGTTTGTCATAATGATGGCAAACTCATCGCCGCCGATTCTGGCCACATAGTCTCTGGATCGGAAACTGTCGGACAGCTGCTTGGCCACCTTCTTGAGAATCTGATCTCCCACCTCATGGCCGTACCCGTCATTGATCAGCTTAAACTGGTCCACATCGATGATCAGCAGCGCCAGCGGATCGGCGGAAGCTTTCAGAAGCTCTTTCATCTGCTCGAAGGCCCCTCTGTTGATGACTCCCGTCAGGGGATCGTGCTCTGCCTTGTGGCGAAGCAGGATCTCGTTGGCCGCGTTGACCTCATAGATATCGTTGTAGGTCAGTGCCAGATACTTAAACTCATAGGCGCCTGCGATCTCCAGCATCTTCTCCTCTTTGATACAGTTTATGTAAATCTGCAGGGGTTTCACGATCAGGACAATCACCAGAACAAAGGTCAGTGTGTTCAATGCAAATAAAATACTGATACAGATCCGCTGTCTCCCTATGATGGACTTTAACGCCGCAGCCTGTTCTCTCTCCCTTGTTCCGACCCATTCCAGAACACTGTCAAGATAATACTCCGTATGGCTTACGATCAGCTCTTTGGCACTCTGATAACCATGATCAAATACCATGTTTCGTGCCTCACCGGCCATCTCCTCGGGGCTTAAGTTCTGATGCTCGGAGAGAAGCACCACGTTCCTGATCTCCTCCGGCAGAGAAGACAGGTCCTCTCCTTTGGCCTGTGCCACCAGCCTCATGGCATAGATCTCCCTCTCCTCCAGTCTCTGGGAATTCTCAATGGCCTTGCGCAGATACTCGCCGGCCTGAGAACCGACCTCGATATCCTCCAGATCCTCCAGCGCCTTCTCCCGCCTTTTGGTCTCATGCTTTTCCGTGAAATACCCGTTCATGTACTCCGGCTCCATGGTGACCACATAGAGACGGACCTGCTCTGTCAGGTAGTCAGACCCCTGCTTGATCAGGGAGGCCTTCTCCTCACATCGAATATACTCCTCTGTAGTTTTCATCAGTTTATCATATCTGACAGAAATCTGATAGGTGGCATAGATCAATATCACATACAAAACCACCGCCGCAAAGATCATCAGGTAATTCAGAGTCTGAATCCGCACTCCTCTTATCTGGGCTTTTCCCTCTTTACTCATCACTGCTCCTTTACACTTCTCCCGAACTCTTGTACATATTTCGTCAGAACCGCGAATATATTGAACCAACAACCATCCAAGGAGTTTTTATGGAATCTTCTGCTCCGAAAATTTTACTGCGCTCCCTCTTATTTTCTTACCTGCTCTCCGGCCTGCTCCTGGTGGCAGCCTCTTTTGCCCTCTACAAGTTCCGGCTGAAGGAGAGCCAGGTAAAGATCGCCGTCAATTCCGTCTACCTGCTTTCCTGTGCCCTGGCCGGTTTTCTCATGGGAAAAGGCCTGGGGCGGCGCAGGTTCTTCTGCGGCTTTCTGGCCGGGCTGTCCTATTTTCTGATTCTGCTGGCAGTGTCCTTTGTCCTGAACAAAGGAATCACCAGCGACACCGCTCAGCTTCTGACCACGCTGGCCTTCTGCACCGGCAGCGGAATCATCGGGGGAGTCTCCAGTTAGGACTCCCCCTCCTCTTCTTTTCCCGGCAAGATCATGCGGATACGGTCAATCCGGTTTTTATCCACACTCTCTACAATAAACCGAATCCCCCTGTCGCTGACCTCCTCCCCCTCATCGGGAAGATGGTCCAGCAGTCCGATGACCAGGCCTCCCACGGAATCATAGTCTTCCGACTCCAGCTCCAGGCCCAGACGGTCATTGATATCATTGATCTTCATGGCGGCAGCCACCGAATACTCCCCGGGGGCCGACTCGATGAGGCTCTTCTCCTCGTCCTGGTCATACTCGTCCCGGATCTCCCCTACGATCTCCTCCAGCATATCCTCCAGGGTGATGAGGCCTGCGGTGGAGCCGTACTCATCCAGGACGATGACGATATTGTTAAAGGTCTTCTGCATCTCCAGCATCAGCTCTGCCGTCTTCTTATACTCATAAGTATACATAGGCGACCGCATATAGTCCCGAATCCGAAACTCCCTGCCGCTGTCGATGAGCAGAAGATCCTTCATATTCACCACTCCGATGACATTGTCTGTGGTTTCCTCGTACACCGGGATCCTGGTGTACTTTTCTCTCCTGAAAATATCGATCAGTTCGTCATACGTGGCTTCCACATCCACAAACGTCATGTCGATCCGGGGAACCATGATATCCTTTGCCAAGGAATCCCCGAAATCAAACACATTGTTGATCATCTTTTTCTCTTCCGTCTCGATGACGCCTTCCTCGTGGCTCACCTCCACGATGGTCCTCAGCTCATCTTCCGTGATCATCTCCTGCTTCTTGTTGGGATCCACTTTAAAGAGCAGCAGCACCCCTAAAGAGAGCCTGTTGACCACCGCAATCACCGGGGTAAACAGCCACATCAGCCCATAGATCGGCTTTGCGCTTCTAAGGGCCATGGTCTCCGATGACAGCGTAGCCAGGGTCTTAGGCGTAATCTCTCCAAACACCAGGATCAGCAGGGTCAGAACACCTGTGGCCACACCGATGGCCTTGTTCCCCAGAACCTTAATGGTCAGAGTGGTCAGCAGGGAAGAGGCCGACAGGTTGACGATGTTGTTTCCGATGAGAATCGCGCTGAGCATCTTAGACTGCTGCTCGGTCACCTTAGCCAAGATGATGGCCCGCTCGTCCCCTGCCTCCGCCAGATTTCGGATCCGTATTTTGTTCACGGTGGTAAGCGCTGTCTCCGACGACGAGAAAAATGCAGATAAAGCCAATAAAATTACTAAGATCAGCAACTGTATGACGTCACTTGAATCCAAAAAAAATCACTCCTTATACACATATTTACTGTGAGCAACCGGTACAACATTAAAAACATCATGAATATTTTTGGTGATATTGTACATGATAATCTGTTGTTTGTCAATGTTCTCTCACAGTCTGGATCACCTCAGACACGATCAGGAGCGCTGCTCCCAAAAAGATACTGACGTCTGCGATGTTGAACACCAGATTCTTAAGTCCTTTTGCGCGGACACTGAAATAATCCACCACATATCCTCTCTTCATCCGGTCATAGAGATTACTTAAGCCTCCCCCCAGTACCAGGGAAGCGCCGATCTTCTCCACCCCCAAGCCTTTCTTGGGATAGATCCAGAAAAAGATGCCCGCAACCGCCGACAGCACTGCCACCGGCACATGCTTCACCAACTCCGGTCTGTTCTGAAAGGCTCCCATGGGAAAACCATAATTGTGATTTCTGTGGAGCATCACAAGTCCCCTGCTCCCTGAAAGCTCCTTCGGAAATTCTGCCGGGTCCGCCTCTTCTATCACGGACTTAATCCCCAAATCCGCCAGCAAAACAGTCATAATCAACAAAATCAATGACATGAAACAACCTCCTTTTTGTTTTTTTCATTGTACTATGATTATCTTCCTCCGTCCAGTAGGTTCTCATTCATTTTCCGCATATAATAAAAAAAACCTTTTCCGGGAGTCTTCTCTTATGAGCACCTGCACTGCCAATGTCGCCGGCCAGGACTACGCCGATTTTATCTACCGCCACAGCGCGGCCACCTTGGAGGAGCTGACCGCCCTTCTGGAAACCGACTGCGTAAGTTATGTCAATGAATCCTATGTGGTCTACTACATGCCTCTCGAGAAAGCCATGCCCATCGCGCAGCCGAACCATTCATATGAATCTCTTCCCACCCTGTTTGGCCTGATGGACACTACCAGCATGGAGGCATCGGGAATCCTTTCCACCTTCCGCCAGCCCGCCTTAGGGTCCAATGGGGAGGGGGTGATCGTGGGGCTGATCGACACGGGGATCGATTATCAGAATCCTCTGTTCCGCAACTCCAACGGCACCACCCGAATCCTGGGACTGTGGGATCAGACCCTCGAAGACGGCGGCTTCGAGCTGCCCGGAAACCGCCCGTTTCTCTTCCCCTTCCTGTTCGGAAAAGAATATACGGACCAGGATATCAACCGGGCTCTTTTTGATGAGGACCCTCTCTCCGTGGTCCCCTCTGTCGATTCCAACGGCCACGGAACCTTTCTGGCGGGAATCGCCGGCGGTAGTACCTCTCTCTCCTCCGACTTTACCGGGGCGGCCCCACAGTGCAGCTTAGGAATCGTAAAACTGAAGCCGGCTAAACAGTACCTGCGGGACTACTACATGATACCGGATGACGCCGAGGCCTACCAGAGCAATGACATCATGCTGGGAATCACCTACTTGACCCTTCTCGCCAGGCAGCGCCGTATGCCTCTGGTGATCTGTCTGGGCCTCGGTACCAACCAGGGAGGACACAGCGGTGCGTCTCCTGTGGAGGAAGTGCTCAACAGCCTCCGTTCCTATTCAGGGGTAGCTGCCGTCTGTGCCGCCGGCAACGAGGCCGGCCTCCGCCACCACTACTTAGGACAGGTGAAGGAGCCGGCGGGGGGCTATGGGCAATTTGACGAGATCGAGCTGCGCATCGGGGAGGAGAAGGGGCTGGTCATCGAACTGTGGGCCAATTCCCCGGAGATCTACACCGTAGGGTTCGTGTCTCCCACCGGCGAGACCATCCAGCGCATCCCGCTGTCCATCAACAGTCAGACCACTGTCAGCTTCTCCCTGGAGCCGACCACCATCGATGTGGCCTATTCCACCACACTGGGCTCCCAGAGCAGCTATCTGGCCTTTCTGCGTTTTCAGGACCCTGTCCCCGGTATCTGGCGGATCCGGGTGTACCCCACTATCGTATTTTCCGGGGTCTACCACATGTGGCTTCCCATCGAGGGGTTCGTCTCCCCTGACACCTACTTTCTCCGGTCAGACCCCTATACCACCATCGTCACCCCCGGCAACGCGGACTTCCCCATCACCGTCAGCACCTACAATCACTTAGACGGCAGTCTCTACATCCATTCCAGCCGTGGCTATACCAGAGACGGAAGGATCAAGCCGGAGCTGGCGGCTCCCGGCGTGGATGTATACGGCCCGGGGATCTCCTCCGTCCCCGGAGACTACCCCATGCGCCGCATGACCGGTTCCTCCGTGGCAGCCGCCCATGTGGCGGGAGCCGCAGCCAACATCTACTCCCTCCAGTATCCTGCTGCCTCCTATCCCGACATCGGCAGCGACCTGGTGAAAGCCTCCCTCATCCGCGGGGCAGACCGGAACCCCAACTACATCTACCCCAACCAGGAATGGGGCTACGGTACTCTGAATCTGTACAGCGCCTTCCTCTCCCTCAGGGAGTAACCTTCTTAGCCCCGCATCTCGATCCGTGGCCCGCCGCTTTTCTCCAGATACTCCCTGGTGATGACCACGGTCCCGATGCCCGGGTCCTTGGGCACCTCAAACATGATGTCCAGCATAAATTCTTCCATGATCGCCCGCAATGCCCTGGCTCCCGTCTCGCGCTTGAGGGCTTCCCCGGCGATCCAGTTTAAGGCCTCCTCCTCAAATACCAGTCTCACCTCGTCCAGCTCCAGCAGCTTTGTGTACTGCCTGATAATGGCATTTTTCGGTTTCGTAAGGATCTCCACCATCATAGGCTCTGTCAGTTTCCGAAATGTCACCACGATCGGGAGTCTCCCCAGAAACTCCGGTATCATGCCGAAGCTGCGCAGGTCCTTGTGGATCACATGGCTTAAGATATCCGGATCCTGGTCATACCGATCCCTCAGCTCCGCCTGAAAGCCGATGGAGGAAGTCTTGGTCAGACGCTCCCGGATGATATCCTCCAAATCGGGGAACGCGCCGCCGCAGATGAAGAGAATGTTGTCCGTGTTCACTGTGGCCATAGGAGTCAGCGCATTTTTCTGATTGGACCCTACAGGCACCTCCACCACACTGCCCTCCAAAATCTTCAAAAGCTCCTGCTGCACGGACTCTCCGCTGACGTCTCTGGTGTTGGTGTTTTTCTTCTTGGCAATCTTGTCGATCTCGTCGATGAAGATGATCCCTCTCTCCGCCTTCTCCACATCGTTGTCCGCAGCGGCCAAAAGCTTGGATATGACGCTCTCGATGTCATCTCCGATGTAGCCTGCCTCCGTCAGGGCCGTGGCATCCGCGATGGCAAGGGGCACGTCTAAAAGGCGGGCCAGAGTCTTCACCAGATAGGTCTTCCCGCTTCCCGTAGGCCCGATCATCAGAATGTTGGACTTTTCGATCCTCACGTCACCGAAGGCGGGATCATGTTTATAAAACACCCGTTTATAGTGGTTGTACACGGCCACGGAGATGACCTTCTTAGCCTGCTCCTGGCCCACCACATACTCATCCAGGCTCTCCTTGATCTTATGGGGCGCCGGAATATCCTTTAAATCAAAGGCCGGTTCCTCCTTCTGCTCCGCCTTTTTCTTCTTGATCTTCTTTTTCTGGGGAATCTGGGCATCAGGGATATTCATGTTGGCAAAATCGCTGAAGTTAAAGTTCATGTACGGCATATTCTGGATCTGGGAGAAATCCATCCCTCCCTTGGTGACCGCGTCAAATGTCTTCTGCATGCAGTCATGGCACATGCAGATGTTGCCCGGCATCTGGATCATGGCGCCCGCCTTACTCTCCGGTCTGCGGCAGATGTAACAGATCTTCTCATACTCATCTTCCGTATTTTGATTTTGATTCGAATCTCTTTCTTCCAAAACAGGTTCTCCTATTCTTGCTGGTAATATGGCCCCTCAGGGTAAAGTGACATACCGATTATAATAAAATTCAGGCTCCGGCACAAGACCGAAGCCTGAATTTACACTTTTTTATGATATCCGTGTAACTGTTCACACCCAATGTCAGTTTCTGGGCCTCCTGCCCTGAGAAACCTGATTGTCGTCACCCAGGGTAGCCCTGCCTCCCAAAGTGATCTCTATGGTTCTCTCCACATACTGACCGTTTTCCAGAGACTGCACCGTCATGGTCACCGTCTCACCCTCCCTGTAATACTTTAACAGATCCTGAAGTGCTGCCATGGTGCGGACAGTCTGGTCGTCAAACTTGGTGATGATATCTTTCTCCCGAAGATCGGTCCTGGAAGCCGCACCGTCCTCTATGATTCCCGACACAAAGACTCCCGACGGCATCCCCAGCTGTCTCGCCATGCTGTCATCCACAGTGATTCCCTGGATTCCCAGATATCCCTCTTTTCCTTCCTCCACGGCATTGTTTCTGGTTCTCTTGGTCATCAGGGAATTGATGATATCCTGTGCCTTGGAGATCGGGATGGCGTAGCCGATTCCCTCCACTTCTGTGGAAGAGTACTTGGCCGCGTTGATGCCTACCACTTCCCCTTTCATGTTCAGAAGAGCGCCTCCGCTGTTGCCCGGGTTGATGGCCGCATCCGTCTGAAGGAGGTTTCTCGTGACGGTTCCCTCTGTGGTCACCTCCCGGTCAAGAGCGCTGATCCAGCCCACGGTTACGGACTGGCCGTGGCCGAGGGCGTTGCCGATGGCGATAACGCTCTGGCCCATCTTAAGATCATCGGAATTGCCCAGAGTGGCGACCGTAATCTGACTTAAGGTATCTGCCGGAATGTCCTTGAGAGGCACGGCGATGACGGCCAGGTCTGAATCCGCGTCAGTCCCCTTGATAGCCGCATCCACCGGTGTGGAATCTATAAAGACCACGGACAGATTGTTGGCATCCTCCACCACATGGTTATTGGTGACGATCAGAAGCTCCTCTTCGTTCTGTCCCACGATGATCCCGGAACCGCTGCTGGGAACCTCATAAGTCTGACTCGGTCCCCACGGCCATCCGCCGCTCTCATAGAGCATGGTGTTGTTGATCGCCACAATGGAAGGCATGGCGTTCTCCACGATGGCGGATACATCCATGGCCAGAGCAGAGGAAGCCTGACCGCCCACAGAACTGTCCGGCCTCACGATCCCCTCCGGCGGTACGGCACTTGGCTCACCCTGGGTCTCACCTACGGTCTCTGACTGGCTCACCTGAGGATAGGTCTCCTCTTTCATGGAATCTGCCAACATATTGACACCTACCATAGTGCCGCCGGAGATGACACCGAACAGAAGGGCTGCCGCCGTAAACCCTGCCGCCTTTCTGACCATCTTTCCACCCTTTTTGGCTTTCTTTCCCCTGCCGTGATCCACAGGCTCAGAAGGGCTGCCGCCCATCTGCCCATAAGGCGGATTCTGATAGCCGGTACCCTGATATCCTCTATTGTCCCCGCCGGCAAAATCGGGGCCCTGAGTGGAGGTATATCCTCCCGCCCCTTGGGAGTGAACCGGATTCTGAGGCTGAATGGGACTCTGGGATTGGCTCGGACCATAGGACTGAGCCGGGCCCTGAAGCCGAACCGAACTCTGGGACTGGACCGGACCATAGGGCTGGACCGGGCTCAGACGTTCCGGTTCCCGTTTGCCGCGGAACTGGTCCTGGTTCTGGGCAGGTTCCTGAGACTGTCCCGGCTGATTCTCCGGTTCTTTCATGATAAAATTCGGCACGTTTTCGTCAACTCTATGATGATCAGGAGTCACATTGCCGTCAAAACCTTGATCTCTGTTGTCTTCGTACATATGATTATCCCCTTTCTTATGACTCATCGGTCTTCTTTGTGATTCATGAGCCTACTATATCAACGGTTTGTGATGAAACTGTGACCGAATTATAATAAAAATATGAAACTCCAACCGCTCTTACAGACCGGGCCCCTGAGGTCCCTGACTCTCCCCAGGGCCGCCTCCGGTTCCCTGTGTCCCTGAACCTGTCTGACCGCCTGACGGCTGACGATTCTGATCTCCCTGATTGACGACTCCCCCAGAACCGGCTCCGCTTCCGGGGCCGCCGGTTCCATCTTGGGAATTCCCTCCGGGAGACGTGGTGCCCGGTGAGGTTGTGCCGGGGGATGTGGTCCCGGGAGAAGTGGTTCCGGAAGACCCAGTTTGGCCCTGATGATCTCCGCCCGGCTCAGCCGGGCCTCCCGCCGGCGTGCTCGTTCCCGGACCGATGTTCTGATCCTGGCTCTCTCCCGGAGTCACGCTGCCGGAAGGATTGGTTCCCGGCTGCTCTGCGTTGCCTCCCTGGGGCAATGTACCGGGACCGACGGGACCCTCGCTCTCCCAAGGCTCTCCGCCGGGAGTTGTCGGAAACCGTCCGTTTCCCGGCTGGCTTGGGAGCGCAGTCCCCGGATTAGTCGGATTCACACTGCTCGGACCTCCCGGATAGTTGGGGTCCGGTCCCTCCGGCCAATCATCGATGGGACCGTCTATGAGATTCCCGTACTCATCGGTCATCACCGGCAGTGTCTCGACAGGATCGCCGTTCTCGTCCGTCTCCGGCTCTCTGATAATAAGGTCGCCGTTCTCGTCCGTCTGAGACTCCTCCCTGCCGGTCTCTGCTTCTGTGGCTGCCTTGGTCTTCGTCTCCTCGGGGACGTAGCTGTCTGTGGACAGAGCGCTTCCCGTGGAAGGCTTTCCCTCCCTGTGCATGCCGCTGTCCTGTGCGATCTTGCCGCTGATCTGCCTCACCTGATCCGTAGGGGTATAGCTCTCGTCGCCGAACAAGAAGGTGTGAAGCTGACTCACATTGGATTCCAGGGTCTGAGGTATGACACAGTCGCCTTTTCCCGGAAGATTGGCGTTGCCTTTGGCGAAAGGAAACCCGGCAGTCTCCCCGATATGGTACTTTCCGATGCCCAAAGCCATGGTAGTCATATCCGCAAAGGTCAGATTGGTGCTGATGCTGGGCAATATGGTCACCAGGATATTATTGAGAGCCGCATAATCCGCCTGTTTGGCCTTGCTGAATGCCTGCTCGATGATCTTCCTCTGCCGCTCTGTCCTGGCATAATCCGTATCCATCAGACGCAGACGGCCATAAGCCACCGCCTGCACTCCGTCCAGGTGATGGGTCCCCGGGCCGGTCAGCTGATGGGATCCGATTCCGGTGGCCTTCACCGTCTCGGTGATGAATCCGTTGATAAACTTAAACTCTGACCGGGTAATCTCAATGTCCACTCCGCCCAGAATATTGATCCCTTCGGCAACTGCCTTCCAGCTGAATGTGACATACTCAGTGATATCCAGGTCCAGATTCTTATTCAGCGCCTTCAAAGCCTGCTCCGGTCCTCCGTTGGCATAAGCGGCGTTAAACTTGCGATAAGAATTGCTGTCATTGATGTTTAAGTAGGTATCACGATACAAGGACACCAATTTGATCTCTCCTGTATCCTCATTGATACAGCAGATAATATTCACATCCGACTGATTGCCTGCACCTACATCGGTGCTCCGGCTGTCCACGCCGAACACGGCAATCATCCGGTAACCTTTCATCTTCTTGATATCATCCACAGACAGATATTCGTTCTGCACAGCCTTGGGGTTGAATTCCTCCCGCTGGATCATGTTCCATCGTCTCGCAAAATAAGCATATCCGAAAATCAGAAACAGCGTAAAGCACTCCAGCACGATCATAGTTATAATCCGCCGTCTCCGCTTCTTCTGTTTGACTCTCTCGATCTTGGCCTGGGCCACCATCTCCCTGGGATTGTCCCCCGCCCTGTCCGCCTTTAACACTTTCGGAGTTCTTGCCTCCGCAGTCTGTCCGGATTCCGTCCGGCCTGCCGCTCTCACCGTACTCCCGGTCTGTGACCGGTTCCCAGTCCCCGGCACTCCCATCGGACCTGTCTGGCCGCCTCGGGGACCTCCTGCCTGTGACCGGCTCTCGCCTCCCGGCACTCCCATCGGACCTGTCTGGCCGCCTCTGGGGCCTCCTGCCTGTGATCGGCCGCCGGCTCCCGGCACTCCCGCAGGACCTGTCTGGCCGCCGTTTCTGCTCATCGGACCTCCTGCTTGTGACCGGCCGCCGGCTCCCGGCGCTCCCACCGGGCCTGTCTGACCGCGGCTCCTTTCTCCCGGCGCACCTGCCGGGCCTGTCTGGTCACGGCCTCTGGCTCCCGCCTCGCCCGCAGGCCGGCCTCCGCCTCGCCCTACAGGCTCTCTGTTCTGTCTGAAAGAAGCGGAGTCTCTGCCCGGATCCGGTCTTTTCTGGGAACCTGCCTTCTGATTATATGGATTCTGATTTCTGTCAGGCGTGCCATGCCCGTCACCATGCTCATAATTCATACAGACAACCTCATTTTCACCTTTTCTCGTTAACTGCCCGCCAAACGCCCCGCTCAATAGGCGTTCTTGTTGATAAACCCTTTAAAAATTGTCAGGAATAAAATCTTAAAATCCAGCCCCATGGTCCAATTTTCGATATAGTAAAGATCGTGTTCGATCCTCTTGGTGATGGACGTATCCCCCCGATAGCCATTGACCTGTGCCCATCCTGTCATCCCGGGGCGAACCTGGTGCTTGATCATATATCTGGGGATCTCCTCCTTGAATTTCTCCACAAAAAACGGCCGTTCCGGTCTGGGACCCACCAGACTCATGTCCCCCATCAGAACATTAAAAAACTGAGGGGTCTCGTCGATGCTGGTCTTCCGGATAAAACGGCCAATGGGCGTCACCCTGGAATCCCCGGGTGTGGTCCATCTGCTCTTCTCCGCACCGGGGCTCTGAACCTCCATGGAGCGGAACTTGTACATCTTGAAAGGGCGGTTGTGAAGTCCCACTCTCTCCTGACTGTAGATCAGGGGGCCCGGGCTGGTCAGCTTGATCAGGCAGGCCGTGATCATCATGATCGGGGAAAAGAGAAGGATACCCACCGCCGCGCCCAGGATATCCACTCCCCGCTTAAGGAAATTATTCAGAGAGTCGTTCAGGGGAACGTGACGGATATTGATCACGGGAAGCCCCTGAAGATCCTCCATAAAAGGTCTGGTGGGAATCACATTGTTATAATCAGGGATAAACTTGGTGTGGACACCCGACTTCTCGCAGGAAGCCACGATGTTCTCCAGCTTCGCGTACTCGCCGAGCCCTAGGGTAATGGCGATCTCATCCAGAGTATTCAGCTCCAGGATCGAATCCAGCTCCGCGATCCTGCCCAACACCCTGACTCCCTTGTATTCTTTCCCTTTAGGACTCTCATCATCCAGCAGCCCGTAGACATGATATCCCCACTCCGGATTCGACCGGACGCGGTCGATAAACCCCTCCGCTGCCCGGCTCATGCCGATCAAAAGCACATGCTTTTGGTTATAGCCCTTGGCTCTCATGGAGCGGAGGATCATGCGGATCCCGTTTCGCTCCGCCGTCTCCGCCATCACGTTGACCGCGAAGAAATAGAACACGATCCGGTTGGAGAACTCCCGAAAATACGGATTCTTCTTCAGCAGCAAAAGCAGCAGGGAATTGATCAAAAGCCCTGTCAGGTTAGCCTTGCAGATATTGGCAAATTCGTACCGCCTCTGCTGCACCCGTTTCGGTGTATACAGGTGGAAGCAGGCGTACAGCACAAGATACATGGGCACGACTCCCAAGAGCACGGAGAAGTAGAACCTGGTGGGAAGCAGCCCCTTATGAGGACTGAACAGGTGATTCCCCACATACACAAGCGCCCATGCCAGGGAGTAGGACAGGATGATCATCAGTCCGTCCAGCAGAACATGAAGCCCGTTCAGTTTTTTCTGATTATCTTTTATCATGAATTTTCACCTTAGTGTTAATGTGATGCCGCATTTCATACATTATACATGAAAATCCTGGAAGTGACATTAAAATTCTCTTAAGATTTTCCTCATGCCCTTGCCGATCTGGCGTCTGGAAAACTCATAGACATAGAGAAAGGTCCCGGCCATAAGCTCCCACTGAATCGCCATGCAGTCAACCGCCTTTCCTCTCGGAACCTTCACCCTGCGGCAGGAGGAGACGGTGGAAAAGCCCTCCTTGAGCCCCTCTAAATAGGCCTTCTCAAAGCCCAGCTTCTTAAAAAACCCATACTTCACCAGGACCCCCGCCGCCAGAGGCAGGCTGTTGACTGCCAGCTGCAGCCACGGCATATTCTTGTAATTCAGATAGATTTGATTCCTGGCCGCCAGCTTCACCTTAAACTCATTGTACTTAGATCCGCTGGTGCCGCTTCCCACATGATATACCACCGCCTTGGGGCAGTACAGATTATGGTAGCCAAAAAGCTTGGCCCGATAGCACACATCCACATCCTCCAGATAGGCAAAATGCTTCTCGTCAAAATATCCGATGACCTCAAACACTTCCCTCCGATAGATAGCGGCCCCGGCACAGGCGGAAAACACCTCCCCCATCCGATTATATCGTCTGCTGCTCTGCCCCACTCCTCTCTGAAAGGCCCAGCCCAGGACACAGTACATATCCCCCGCGCTGTCCATAAGCTCCCTGTGGTGCAGCTGGATCATCTTGCTGCTGACCGCAAAAATACGTTTCGAGCGGCTGATGCACCTCACCAGCTCCTCCACGAATTCCGGTTCTGCTTCCGTATCATTATTTAAGAGCAGCACATAGGGAGACTTCACGGCCCGAATCCCCGCATTCACCGCAGCGGCAAATCCCAGATTCTCCTTCAGAGGGATCACGGGGATGCCCCTCTGCCTCAGCCACTGCACACTCCCGTCCCCAGACCCGTTGTCCACCACAAGAATGTCGAAATTCTCATAGGTCTGTCTCTCAAGGGCAGCCAGGCACGGCTCCAAAAATGCCAGCCCGTTGTAATTCGGTATGATCACCGTGACCCTCTTACTGCCCGTCTTTCCTGATCTCTCCCTCATCCTGTCCTCCCTGTTCCGCTGCCATCAGCTCTCTGATGGCCTGATCTAACTCATAAGGCTCTCCCACTTTCTCCTTCTTCAAGTCCCTCAGAGCAAAATTGGACTTGCGCAGAGTCAGGTTGGGATTGTAATAAGGATCCCCGGCCCGCAGAATATCCGGCCATTTGACCGCAAATTTGGCCACCTCCCGGTTGAACCTGGCCACCTTCTGCGGTGTGTCCTCCAGCCCCCGGGACTTAGATTCATAGTGGTACAAAAGAGCATAGGGCGCGTAGACCACCAGCTTCCCCAGACTCCTCACCTTCATGCAGTAGTCGATGTCATTGAAGGCCACCGCAAAATTCTCGCTGAATCCTCCCACAGCCTCAAACACAGACCGCCGGCTCATCATGCAGGCCGCCGTCACGGCACTGTAGTCCTGGGCGCACATAGCCCGATGAAAATAGCTGTTCTCCGCCTTGTGAAGCCCGATGAAAGTGTGGCCCGCGATTCCGCCGAAGCCCACCACCACCCCGGCGTGCTGGATGGTGTCGTCCTGGTAGAGAAGCCTGGCTCCCACGGCTCCCACGTCCTCCCTCTGGCAAAATCCCAGCAGCTCCTGGATGAAATCGTCGGCGATGGGCTCTGTGTCATTGTTTAAAAAGAGAAGATATTCTCCTTTCGCATGAGACACCCCGAAATTATTGATGGCAGCGTAGTTAAACTCCCGCTCCCATGTGACCACCCGGACCTGGGGAAATTCCTTTTGAATCGCCCTGTAGTACTCAAAGGTCTCCTTCTTGGTACTGTTGTTCTCCACCACCACAAACTCCAGATTCTTGTAGGTGCATCGGGTCAGGATAGAGCGGATGCACAGATCCAGATCCTCGCGGTGATCCTTGTTGGGGATGATCACCGATACCAGAGGATCACCCTGGATTTGAAAGACCGTGTGATAGATCCCGTAATCCACCCCCTTCTCCACCCGCTCGGCCGAAATCCCCACCCTGCGGTAGTGTTCCATGACAGCCCTGGAACCGGCCTCAAAGGCGTACAGCTTGCTCTCGGGATTGCTGGCCGTAGAATCCTGGTGGCAGCGCCAGTGGTACAGAACCTTGGGGATATGCCAGATGCCGCCGGCCTGTTCTGTACAGCGAAAGATAAAGTCATAGTCCTGGGCACCGTCAAATTCCCTTCTCAGTCCACCCACCTTGTCCAATAACCGGCGCTTCACCACAAACAGATGGCAGATATAGTTGACGCTGGTGAGCAGGTCCGGGTTGAAATCCGGTTTAAAATGCGGGTCAAACAATGCCCCTCCGTCCATGTCCATCTTGTCCTCATCCGAATAGAACACATCGCACTCCGGATGGTCCTTCACGGCCATGGCACATTCATAAAGAGCGTACTCCGGCAGCACATCGTCATGGTCTGCCAGGATGATGTAATCCCCGTCTGCCATGGCTATGGCCTCGTTGGTATTGTCGGAAAATCCCCGGTTTCCCCCCAGATTTTTATAGAGGATCCGGCTGTCCCGGCTCGCATATTTTTTTACGATCCCTGCCACGTCCTCCCCCTTTGGACTTCCGTCCGCCAGGCACAGCTGCCAGTTCCCATAGGTCTGGGCCAGGACAGAGTCCAGCATCTCCTTCAAGTACCGCTCAGGTGTCCGGTAGAGGGGGATGACGACGGAGAACTTGGGGCCGTCTTCCCAGACCTGACCTCTCTGGCGCTCCAACTCCTTCTCGTCAGGTCTGGTGAGGGCATACCACTCCCCGTAGTCATAATCATTGTCCAGGCCCTGGAGTTTGTGGAGCGACTTGACAAACAGGGCGCGGATTCCGTTCTCCTTCCAGAAATCCATGGCCACATGGACGGTCTCCATATTCATCAGGTCTCTGATCTTCTGCATCCGCTTGTAAGCCACACTGGCCCGCTTTTCGATCAGCTTCTCGTTGTACTTGATCCGCCGGACGCGGCCGTCACACTTGATCAGAAGGTAATAGTCCTTCCCCCTCTCATAGGGAAACCGGACATCAAAGCCAAAATCCCTGTCATATACCTTCCCGTAGTAGATCTGGCTTACATCGTCTCTCCGGGTAGCCACATACCGGCACTTCACCCGCTTATGATCCCCGTCTATCACTCGAAATGAGGCCGCGGAATCCGGAGTCTTCCCGATGACCCAGCCGTTGAGCTGGATGGAATTCTCCCGAATCCGAACCACGTCCACATTATGCTTCATCCTCTGTCACCTCTTTCTGATCCTTCTGTCCGGGAAGGTCGGTCTCAAAATTGATCCGTTCCTCCTCGATGACCAAAGGCCTTTTCATGACTCTGGAATTGATGGCAAGAACATACTCTCCCACCATACCGATAAAAAATATCTGAACCGATCCCAAAAAAAGCATACCGATCAGCATGGGCGCCATACCTGCAACAAACCGGTCCCAGTACATCAGCTTCATCACCAGATACACCAGGGCCACTGCCATACTCAGGCCGCAGCTGACCCCTCCCAGGATGGTGGCCAGCCGCAGCCCTGCCTTGGTATAGGAAGTGACGCTGAGCATGGCCGCGTCGTAGAGCCTGTAAAAATTGTTGCTGGTCTTCCCCGCCCGGCGTTTGGGCTGCTCATAGGGGATCTCCTTGCGCCGAAATCCCAGCTCCGCCACGATTCCCCGAAGAAACGGCGTCGGGTCATCAAGCTCCCTCAAGACCTGGACAAAACGCCTGTCATAGAGGCCAAAACCGGTAAACTGCTCGATCTGCTCCACGTCCGACAGTCTTTTGATGGCCTTGTAGTAACAGCCCCGAAGCCAGTACATGACCGGATTCTCCTGGCTGGATTTCTTGATTCCTATGACGATCTTATAGCCTTTCTCCCACTCCGCCACATACTTGGGGATCATCTCCACCGGGTCCTGAAAATCCGCTGCCACCAGGATGGTACAGTCCCCCGTGCTCTGAAGCATCCCGTAATAAGGTGAGTTGAACTGTCCGAAATTCTTGGCGTTGAAGATTCCCTTGATCCTCCTGTCCTCCGCGGCCATCCTGCGGATGATCTCCCTGGTCTTGTCCCGGGAATCATTGTCGATAAAAATAATCTCGTAGTCGTATGCCGGCAGCTGTGTCCCAAACACCTCCCGCAGGGCCTCGGCCATAGGTTCCACATTCTCCTCTTCATTGAAGCAGGGAACCACGATGCTGATTGTCTTCATTCTGATTTAATCTCCTTGTATCGGTCTCTCGGCGTCCAAACGCCTGTTTATCATATGTCTGATTCCCTCCTCAAAGGAAACCCGGGGTTCCCATCCGGTCCTCTCCCTGATCCTGCCGATATCCGGGATCAGGTTGGTGGATCCTTCCGCGTTGGGAGGAAGGATCCCGTACACGCAGGTGCCCTCTCCCCCGCACAGCCGATGCATCTCTTCCACATAGGACTTCAGTACTCTGGTGTCCTCCTCCCCACCTGCCAGGTTGTAGACCGTCTCCCCGCAGGCAGGCTTATCGCAGAAAGCCAAAGCCATCACGCCCTCCACCAGATCTTCTATATAGAGGAAGTTCCACTGCTGGCTGCAGGCCCCCAGCTCCATGACTCCCCCCTTAAGGAATGTGTCGAGACAGGTGTTCACCAGAGACCAGGGATGATCCCCCGGCCCATAGACACTAAAGATCCGGATATGGATGTACTCCATCTCCCACTCCCCCGTCTCCCTCCACTGCCGGCACATACTCTTTGCCCGAAGCCCAAACTCCACTTTCGCTTTCCCATACTCCGACACCGGGCTTACAGGCATGTCTTCTCTCATGGGGGTCCGATAAACTCCGTACTCTGCCTGGGAGCCGCTGAAGAGAAACCGGCGGCATCCCAGACGTCTGGCGCCGCAGAGAGCCTTTACGCTGTCCTCCACATTCTTCCTCTGCACCTCATTCATGAGACGGCTCTGACTCCCGGAACCGCCCCAGCCAAAGTGAAAGAACACCTGACAGGGAACCGGTATCATCCGATCGATCCCGTCCAGCTCTTCCAACTCCAGCTCTATGATATGAAGGTTCCTTCCCTTCCCATCTTCTCTCTCTCTCAGGCGCTCCAAAACCTGCCGGTTTGGGGAGTGGGGCCGCTGCACCCCGTACACCTCATGCCCACGCCCCAGCAGTTCCTTCACAAGGGCCGCTCCCAGAAAACTGGTCGCTCCGGTCACTACCACATTCATCTGTCCACCGTCTCTTTCTAACCCCGAATCCGGGGAATCAACATATTGGCATCCATCTCCGCTTCCGAAAGAAAAGGCGCCAGGTCCTCCAGCGGCGGCGATACCATCGTGCCGTCCGGCATCCGCTTGGCCGCTGACTTGGGCTCAAAATTCTGGTCCATGGTCACAAACACTTCACAGATCATTGGTCCCTCGGCAGCCAGAGTCTTCTCCACCGCCTCCCCCACCTCCCCGTTGTGCCGGGCGCTTAAATATGGATACCCGTAGGCCCACGCCAGCTTCTCCATGGAGGGAAAGCTTAAGTCCCTGCTGTCCACACCGATTCCCACCAGAGGCTCTCCGAAGAAATTCTTCTGGGTCTGACGGATGGAATGATATCCTCCGTTGTTGATCAGAAAGATCTTGATCGGCATCCTGTGATGGATGATGGTCTGCAGCTCCTGCAGGTTCATCTGGATACTCCCGTCCCCTGTCAGAAGGATGATATCCCGGCCGGGGGCCGCCACACTGGCTCCGATGGCCGCCGGCAGGTCATATCCCATGGATGCCACGGCCGAGTTGGTGATAAAGCGCTGGCCTTTCTTGATCTGATATCCGTGGCCGCCTACCACACAGGCCGAGCCGTTGCCCACCACGGTGATCTGATTCTCAGGCAGACGAAAGCTCAGCTCTTTCACCAGCCCGTAGACATTGGCCGCCTTGCTGTCGTCATCCTCCAGGTGCTTGGGCTGTATCACCGGGTACTTCTCCTTCCACATCCGACAGGTCTCCACCCAGGTCATCCCGTCCAGGCCCGTTCCTCCGCCGAATACAGGCTTCTGATCTTTCGGTTCCTGCCGGGACATCCCTCCCGCCTCTCGGTCTATGGCCCGCTCCAGGGCTTCCAGAAGGTCCCCTGCATCTGCGTGGACTGCCATATCCACATGGATGCTGGGCTTTTTCAGTTCCTCCTCATCGATGTCGTTGATGATGGTGTACGCCTCCCGTGCCCAGGTATGGTAATTGTACCCTACCTGACGGATGCTTAAACGGCTTCCCACGGAAAACACCAGATCGCTGTTCTGAACCGCAAAATTGCCTGCCCGGTCTCCCATCCCCCCTGCGCGGCCCACGTACAGGGGATCATCGTCACACATCAGATCCAGGCTGTTCCATCCGGTCACCACCGGGATCCCCAGTTTCCTCACCACTCTCTCAAACACAGGAAATGCCCCGGCGATGCGGATGCCGTTCCCCCCGTTAAACACCGGCCGCAAAGCGCCTCTGATCCTTCGAAGGATCTCCTCTGCCGTCTCGTCGCTGACTCTGCCGGGAAGCCGCTGCCCCTCCGGCCCCGCCTCAAACTCCTCCGGGTCAAACCCCTCCATCTGTTCGGTCTCCACATAAGCCCCCTGGACGTCGAGAGGGATGTCCAGCCACGCAGGCCCCGGCCGGCCGGAAGAGGCCAGATACAGAGCTCTCTCCAGACAGTATCGGATCCGCAGAGGGTTTGTCACCATCTCCGTATACTTGGTCATGCATCCCACTGCCTTTCCGATGTCAAACTCCTGATCTCCCATAGCCCGAATTCCCACACCGGACCATCGGGCAGTCGTGTCATAGCGCACTTGTCCCGACAGCACCAACATAGGGATGGAATCCAGCCAGCTGCCCAGCACGCCGGTGATGGCGTTGGTACCCCCGGGGCCTGTGGTCACACAGAGGACTGCCGGCCGGTCGTGAAGCCTTCCGTAGCTCTCTGCCGCCATGGCGCAGGCCTGCTCGTGGTGTTCATACAGACAGTGCAGTCCCGGCTCATGTCCCAGAGCATCGTTTAAGTGCATGGCTCCTCCGCCTGTCACCGTAAACACCTGAGTAAGTCCATGCTCCACCAGAGTCCGTGCAATATAGTCGGAAACTTTTATCTTCATAAATTCTGCCGCTCCTTTTCTAAACTTTTGTACAGCGCCTGACGCCGCACCAGCCGCTATGGCATATTTTCATAAGTATACCACAAATGCCAGTGGTATAAAAGTCTTTTTAAATCCTGGCATCTCTGCCACGAACCTACACTTTACCGGGCACCCCCATTCGGTTATAATGCAGGAGTAATGCAAATGCGGATTTTCACCAACAAACAAAAAGGAGAGAATCAATTTATGAAGAGACAGATCAAATGGACCGCAGCAATTTCCACAGCAGCTATGATGACAGCCCTGGCCCCCACTCTCACCGCTCCGGTTATGGCACAGACTACCGGATGGGTAGAGCAGGACGGTTCCTGGATGTATTACGACACAGATGGTTACCGTATGACTGACTCCTGGAAGAAGCACGACGGACAGTGGTATTATCTGGACGAAGACGGAATGCTGAGCTTCGACCGCCAGATCGATGAATATTATGTAGGCACCGACGGAAAGAGAGTCTCCAATCAGTGGGTAAAGGTGGCCAACGAGGACGACTGGGGCTCCGAGGACGAGCCGGAATTCTACTGGTACTATTATGGAAAAGACGGCAAAGCCATCGTGTCCAAATTTAAGACCATTGAAGAGAAAGAATATTATTTTGACGGCGACGGCCGCATGGTCACCGGTCTCATGGAGATCGACGGAGCCACCTACTACTTCGGGCACCACGATGACGGTGTCATGAAAAAGGGATGGGTTCAGCTGGAAAATGACAGCGACGATTTTGAGGACGAAACCGTCTGGCACTACTTTGATTCCAACGGAAAGATGGTAGAAAATCAGCTGGACAAGAAGATAAACGGAAACTACTACACCTTTGTAGACGGCAAGATGCAGACCGGATGGTATAAATTGCCCAAGGAGGCTTCCGACACTGCCACCGCCTCCGAGGCGGCATCCGACGAAGCTGCCGAGAACACAGACGCCGCAAAATCCGCCGCCGGATATCAGTTCTACGACGAAGACGGAAAGCGTGCTTCCGGCTGGAGGACCATCGAGGGAATCGCCGGCGTCAGCGAGGAAGGCGAACTGTACAATTTCTACTTCAAGAACGGACAGCCCTACTATGCCCAGACCGGCATCCAGGTATTCTCTGTAGGCTCCAACAAATATGGCTTCAACATCAAAGGCGAGATGCAGACAGGTCTTCAGTCCGTGACCTTAGAGGATGGCACCACAGCCAACTACTACTTCGGAGACGAGGGAGCGATGAAAACAGGCAAGCAGACGATCTTCAACGAAGATGAGGGTGTAAACCAGACCTGGTTCTTCCTCAACGAAGGCCCCAAGAGAGGCCAGGGATGCCATGGAATCCGTGACAATGTGATCTACGAGAACGGTCTCAGAAAGCAGGCGGACTCCGACCTTCGGTATGCCCCGGCCCAGTTCGACGGCAAGACCTATTTAGTCAACGCCTCCGGAACCATCCAGAAAGCTTCCTCCTCCTCCAAGTCCTCCTCACGCCCGGAGCTTGGAAACGGCTTCCGCGACTACAAGGATACCAGCGAGAATATCTGGACCGTGGACGTAAACGGTATCATTCAGTAACCCGAAAACCCCTTTAAAACAATTCATCCGTTCAAAAACTGCCGAAATAGGAATATTTTGGCAGTTTTTTTCATATATTCTGTTACAAATCCCCGTTTTTTGCGTTTATAAGGCAGGAGTGTGCGCGGGTGCGCATACCAACTTACATACGGAGGAATCACTATGAGGGAACTATCGGTTTATTATTGTGACAAATGTGGGTATTACGCCTACTTTCAGCTTCCGAAGAATGCTGTCTGTCATCTGTGCGCCCGCCCGATGATTCGATTGGATATGAACCATCGGGATTTTACCAGCCTGGGATACGAAGACCGTGACAGGCTTATCGCCCTAAAGATGGTGGCGGCAGCCCCTACTCTGGCCAGCCGCATCACTGCCCCTGAGAAATTATACTGTCAGAGAAAACTGGTAGGTACCCTGACTCAACATGTTCTGGAGTTGGAAAAAGAAATCGCAAAGTTAAATGAGACGGTCGAATGGATGCATTCTACCATATGGGACGAACTGCGCAAAAAGCAGGAGCTAAAAGAGGAGGTTCGGCATCTCAAAAAATTATTGGATATTCAGCAGGAAGACCGCTGACTGCTGCAGGCGGGGAGCTAACGCTCCCCACCTGCCTATACGGCCTCTTTTGAATCGGATACATAACGGACAATTAAACGATTCAGCGTCACACGCATCTGAGCCACGATATCTTGTAAAGCGTCATTGTCATTTTTCAGTCTGGCGTTCTCTGCCTTCAGTTCGGAGATAATGTCTGCCTTGTTCATCTGATGTCCCTCCTCTGTTTTTATGGAATGCCTTAACTATACCCTATTTCTGATTGTTTGAAAAGAAGATTCAAACGCACAATTCGACAAAGTTATGCCAAATCCCGAGACAGAAAATCCCCTTATTTTACACGGTTCTTCTTTTTCACTAGATATGCCACCTTCGTCTCTTTCCACCCACTATTTGTGGTTCTTCTTTTGTTCTTCAGCGCACAGTCGTTTTGTCGAATTTTGTCTTATAAAAATTTGGATTTCTTTCCGTCCAGTAAGAAACTTGTTTCAAAATCGTAAGATTTACAGCCTGTTTTTCTCTGGAAAACCCGCGATTCCTATGCTATAATATAGCTGATTATAAGAGAAGGAGGTTGTGATGGCATGCATAGAAAAACAGTTACCGTGGTCGCAGTTTCCTTCCTGTTGATGCTCCTGTCCATATTCCCCGTTTACGCCGGCACATGGACGGAACATGATGACGGAACGTGGACATACCTGAACGACGAGGGTGAAAGCGTAGACGGCTGGATCGAGGACGGCGAGAATCACTACTATCTCGACAAAGACGGTTACAAGATCACCGGATGGTTTAAATCAAAGGGATGTTGGTATTACTTTGACGAGGACGGCATCATGGCATCAGACACCTGGATTGATAACTATTATGTGAATTCAGAAGGCAAATGGAAGGGTACCAGATGACCTTACGAAAAACCGGGATACAGCTTCACTGTATCCCGGTTTTTCGTATCCCCTATTCAAATACCACACACCCTACTACCTTTTTATCCAAATCACGGATCTTTTCGATCTCCTGCTCCACCAAGCTGTACAGGGATATCCCGCACTGCTCTACCAGTAGCACGCTGTCACACCCCGACAGCTTCTTTAAGCTTTCCGCCTCTGTCAGAAGATTGCCGCCGGACACGATCTTAACATCCGGCAGTCTGCCCTGCAGCTTCTCTCCCACCTCCTGAATCAGCTTCTCGGCACCGCTGCCCACCACCAGAAGGGACTTGGCCCCCTCCGCATAATTGCAGATATTGGCCGCGATGAGGCCGTACTCTCTCTCTACATCCCTGTCCAAAATCCGGCCTTCCATCCGGCTGATCAAGCGGTCGATCCGGCCGATTTTCTTGTTCCCGGTCTGGGGCAGGATACCGAGAATCTTCACCTTAAAGCGGTATTTCAGTTCTTTGGCCGAATACACTTTATCACTCATCACAAAGCCTACACAGACGAAAAATAACACCGCAAAGGCGCCCAGCACACCGCCGATGGCTCCGTATTTGATTCCGCTTTTGGCCGCTGCGTTGCCGGATGAAACCACCTCCTCCGGCTGCTCCATCTCACTTAGCTGGGTCTGCTTGTCCTCCAAAGTGGTGTTCAGGTTCGTGAGACGTTCATTTTCATTTTTCTGTCTGTCCGCCAGGGACAAATCCACCAGAGAACCCAGACTGTTGTTGACCACAGTCACCGTATGGTCGCCGATGCTTGATCTGATCTTGCTCTTGTTCTGATTCACTCCGGCCAGAAACTCATCCATTACCGCCTTAGCTTTGGCTTCACTTTCATGCTTCACGGAAATGGTCAAAAGGTTATTGATCTTATTGTCACTGTGCCCGATACTGATACTCACAAGTTCCTTGAGATAGCGGCTGTCCAGTTTCTGGGAGGCGGCCACCTTTTCCATAAACTCCGCATTGGTCAGAGCTGACTGGTAAGACTGCAGCACAGTTCCGGTAAAATCGATATTCTGATACACCATATCCGGCATGATCTCATAATCCGTCTTGACAAAAAGATCCGCCTTGGCCTCCCACACATCGTAGGGACTCATATTCATCAGCACTGATTTCTCCAGATACTCCTCCTGGTCTGCGCTTTCTTTGGTCAGATTCTCGATCTCTCTCTCACTGGTCGCCTTATTCTTCTCATAGAGCTCCAAATCCTTCTCATAATTCTCTCTGGCCTCCTTAAGGACTGTCTCGTCATTGGCCGCCCTGTAGGCAGAAAACGCCTTATATCCGCCGAGAAGCACTGCCAGAATCACCGCTGCCGCCAAAATCGGCCGCCATCTGCGAAGTACCGCAAACATCAGCTCCTTCAGATCGATCTCCTGCTCATACGATTGATTGTAATCCATATCCCGCTCTCCTTTTCTTCTCTCCTCTATTTGGAACCACGTCTGGTGAACACCACCCAAACCGTCAGCAACAATATCTTAATATCCTTCAAAATAGACCAGTTGTCAATATACAGCATGTCCAGCTTCACCACCTCGTCAAAATCCTTGATATCGCTGCGGCCGCTGATCTGCCACATCCCTGTAAGTCCCGGAGTCATACTCAGACGGCATTTATGCTTTGCCTCATACTGCTCAAACTCGTCCACCGTCGGCGGCCTGGTTCCCACCAGACTCATATCGCCTCTCAGCACATTCCAGAACTGAGGCAGCTCGTCGATGCTGGTCTTTCGGATAAATTTGCCCACTCTGGTGATACGGGGATCATCTTCCATCTTGAACATCAGGCCCTTCATCTCATTGGAGGCCATCAGAGCCTTCTTCCGCTCCTCCGCATCCTGATACATGGAACGGAATTTATAGAAAGTAAACTTCCGTCCGTTCTTCCCGACTCTGGTCTGTCCGAAAAATACCGGTCCCGGAGAATCCAGCTTGATGGCCGGTGCCACAAAGATGGTGGCGATTCCCAAAATCACCATGCCTACCAGACTTCCTGCCACATCCAACGCCCTCTTGGCCGCCATCTCCCTGGTGGAAAACAAATTTCGGGCAAATGTCACCACCGCATACTTCCCCACCCGGTTCAGGGTCTTCTTGCCGGAATGGGCGATGTCAAACACGTCGATATTGACATCCACGATAGTCCCCATCTGCTCCATCTCTCGAATCCAGGTCTCCAGAAGAGGGCTTCTTCTCATCTCCTCATCGATGATAAACACCTCGTCCACACCGTTATGTATCACATAATCCAAAAGAGAGTCTCTGTCTGCCACCACCGGGATTCCTTCGATCTCCCCCCTCACCGTCCCGTCTGTCAGAGCGATCCCCACGATCAGCCGGTTCCACTCGTTGTAATCCAGGATATCCTTGATCACGCTTTGGGCCCGATCCGATGTGGTCACAATCAGCAGCCGGCTGCTGTATTTGCTCATCCGGTATCCCTTCACCATACACTGCTTGAAGATCACTCTCGCCGCAAGTTTTAAGATCGTATCCACGATGACAAAATAACCGAAGATCATTCTGGACAACTCGCCGGACCGATGAATCAGGAACAGCACCAGTACCAGCACCAGACTGAACAGCACCTCCGCTTTGATCACATTCTCTGCTTCCTGAAACAGCCCTCGACGGAAAAAGTGATCGTTAAAATCCACAAAAATATTGATGGCTGCGTACAGCACCAGCATGAACACCATAAGCCACATCTGGTCTCCGTGTTCAAATCTTCCAAAAATCACCCCATACCGCAGCAATGACGCGATAGCCAGGCTGACGGCCAGACTCATGGAGTCCAAACCTAAAATCAGTATATTCTCAAAGGCCTTTCTCTTTTGATACATCCCTCTACTCCTGCAATTGCCGTATTTGACGGTATCAATTATAGCATAGATTTTGTCTCAATACCTTACTTTTCCGGCACTTCATATATTTTTACGATTTTATTAAAGATTTCTTTCGCAATTAGCTTCTCTCACCGCCGGAAATCGCCTCAATTATGGAAATTTCCCGTAAATTACGCAGGTTTCTTTATTTTACAAGCTTTGCAGCCGTAAGTCAACTACCATTCTATCATATTTTAAGGGGATTGGACAGACAAAATGTCGAAATAGAATGGGGAATTATTTGAAGGGGTGGCAGGAGGTGGAATTTCATGCTATGATAGTTCCAAACCCGGGCATTTTCTCAGCCTGGGTTTTTTCTCCCCCCCTCCAGGGGCTAATGAATACCCTTTCTTATCCAATATTTCCATTATATTCCAATTGTGGACAATATGTTTATCTTAACAAGGGCGTTTAAATAGAATCTAGGGAGGAGGGATTACAAATGATTACTTATGAGCCGTTGTGGAAAACCATGAAGGAGAAAAACGTGAGCCAATATCGCCTGATCACCAAATATGGCTTCAGTTCCGGTCAGATCAACCGCTTAAAGAAGAATCAATATGTATCGACACACACCATCGGCGTGCTGTGCACCATCTTAAACTGTTCGGTGGAGGAGGTTATGGAGTTTCGCATGGACAACAGCGAGTACGCATTCCCTACACCGGAGATGTATGACCATCATGTTAACGAAATATAATAGACAGCCAGTGACAAAACATAGCGGCATCTTGTGAGTGGGAGTCCGATCAATCGGGCTCCTCTTTTTATGCACACGGGCCCAGAGATGAATTTTGTCAGCAAAGCTGACCAGGACCCGGCGCGCGAGTAGGGGAAAACTCTTCCCTACTCGATTGCCTGCCACATCCGGCGAAACTCCCCCGGAGTGATCCCCTCCACCTTCTTAAACACCCTGGCAAAATAGGCCGGTTCGTCGATTCCGCACTGATGCCCCACCTGCTCCACCGTCATGTCGCTGAATCGCAAAAGACGTTTGGCGTGTGTGATCCGGATCTGAGACAGATAGTTGTTGATGGATAGTCCGAACTGATCTTTGAAGATCCTGGCAAGGTAGAATTTATTGATGAAAAAATGGCCGGCAAGGCCGTCCAAGGTGATTCTCTCCCTGTAATTCTGATCCAGATAATCCTTCACGTGCAGGAGAGACTGCCGCTTCGCCCCCACCCGGACCTTGTCCTCCGGATGCCAGCTCTCTGCCATGAGGAGAGTCAGAAGACTGGTCAGCTTCTCGCAGATACGCATATCCCGAATGTAGTCCTCGGAACCGGCGATGCGAAACAGCTGCTCCAAAAGGTCCGCAAACACCTGGGGCTTCTCCGGGTGAAACACCGCTCTCCCCCCCCGCTGTGCATATTTCTCATAAATTCCGTTCATATTAGACCCGTAAAAATGCACCCACTTAAGCGTCCAGGTCTCTTTAGAAGACCGGTGGGAGTAAGCCTTTTTACAGTCGATAAAGGCGCAGTCACCCGCTTTCAGACCGTAGGAAGTACCGTTATAGGTCAAAGTTCCGGACCCCCTTATAATTAGAAGAAACAGATACGAGGCCAGGTTGTTTCGGCTGCTGGTGTGGGGTTTTATAGCCTCCAGCTCCCCTGTCTCCTGCAGATGAAGCAGGTTCGTCCTGGCAAAACCGGACGGGGTATAGATGATTCGATTGGCGTTCACAAGCGTTCCCTGAAACAGCGGTTCCATAAAATCCTCCTCTCTGTCGGGCTGTCCTTTTCATGGTTTTGGCAGGTCGGAAAGGTATTCCGGGACTCTCAAAATCCTGGTTTGCCATGGAGGCATGTCACACGGAACCTTTTCCCCTGGTATCATCATAGCACACAAGTCAAGATTATACCAGTATAAATCAAGATTGTGGATTGAAATGGAGGGGCAGGTTGTTTACAATGTGACCTATGACAACTCTTGAAAGGAATGAAAGACCATGAAAAAGGCATTGATTACAGGAATTACCGGCCAGGACGGCTCTTATCTGGCGGAATTTCTTTTAGAAAAAGGATATGAAGTCCACGGAATAACCAGGAGAGCCTCTATCTCCCACACATCCAGGATCGATCACCTCCTTCGGTCCGGGAGGATCACGCTCCATGACGGAGATCTGTCTGATACCTCCTCCCTGATCCGAATCACCAATATTGTCCAACCGGACGAATTTTATAACCTGGCAGCTCAGTCTCACGTCCAGGTATCTTTCGATGTGCCGGAATACTCCGGCGATGTGGATGCCATAGGAGTACTGCGCGCCTTAGAGGCCATCCGCGTCTTGGGGCTGGAGAAGAAGACCAGGTTCTATCAGGCCTCCACATCCGAGCTGTACGGCAAGGTGGAGGAGGTGCCTCAGAACGAGAACACCCATTTTCACCCCTACAGTCCCTATGCAGTGGCCAAGCAGTACGGTTTCTGGATCACCAAGGAATACCGGGAAGCCTACGGCATGTTCGCCGTCAACGGCATCCTCTTCAACCATGAGTCCGAGAGACGGGGAGAAAGTTTTGTCACCAGAAAGATCACCCTGGCCGCGGGACGGATCGCGGAGGGCCTTCAGGATCATCTGGAGCTGGGCAATCTGGACTCTCTTAGAGACTGGGGCTATGCCAAGGACTATGTGGAGTGTATGTGGCTCATGCTTCAGCAGGAGATACCGGAAGACTTCGTCATCGCCACCGGGGTGCAGCACACGGTCCGTGATTTCACGGAAAGGGCTTTTAAAGCCAACGGTTATGAGCTATACTGGGAGGGCCAAGGGCTCCAGGAAAAGGGCTATGACGCCAAGACCGGGAAGATGCTGGTCTGCGTGAACCCCGACTATTTCCGTCCCACGGACGTGGACAATCTGTGGGGAGACCCGACCAAGGCGAAAACGGTTCTCGGATGGAATCCCCAGAAGACCAGCTACGAGCAGCTGGTGGAGATCATGGCCAAACACGACCGGGAACTTGCAAAGAGGGAAGGGAAGAAGACGTTATGATGGAAAAAGATTCGAAAATATATATAGCCGGACACCGGGGAATGGTGGGTTCTGCCATCGTCAGGGAATTAAACCGTCAGGGCTATACCAACCTGATCACCCGGACTCACAGGGAGCTGAACCTGTGCCGTCAGCAGGAGGTGGAGGACTTTTTTGCACAGGAAAGGCCGGAGTATGTGTTCCTGGCCGCCGCCAAGGTAGGCGGAATCGAGGCCAACCAGAGCGCACTGGCAGACTTCATGTACGACAACATGATCCTGGAGATGAACGTGATCCACTCCGCATGGGAAAACGGATGCAAAAAGCTGGAATTTCTCGGTTCCTCCTGTATCTACCCCCGCATGGCGCCTCAGCCTATGAAGGAAAGCTGTCTTCTGACCAGCGAACTGGAGAAAACCAACGAGGCCTATGCCCTGGCTAAGATCTCCGGTCTGAAATACTGTGAGTTTCTGAACCGGCAGTACGGCACCGACTATATCAGCGTCATGCCCACCAATCTGTACGGCCCCAACGACAATTACCACCCCACCCACAGCCATGTCCTGCCCGCCCTGATCCGGCGGTTCCATGAGGCCAAGGAGGCAGGCCTGCCCTACGTGACCTGCTGGGGGGACGGCAGCCCGTTAAGGGAGTTTCTCTATGTAGATGACCTGGCCAACCTCTGCGTCTTCCTGATGAACCATTACAGCGGCAACGAGACCGTCAACGCAGGCACAGGCAAGGAGCTGACCATCAAAGAGCTGACGGAACTGGCAGCCAAAGTGATCGGCTATGAGGGCGAGATCCGCTGGGATCCCTCCAAGCCCAACGGCACCCCAAGGAAGCTCTTGGATGTGTCCAAGAGCGCTGCCCTGGGCTGGACCTACAAGACTGAGCTGGAGGATGGCATCCGCCTGGCTTACGAAGATTTCCTGAATAATCCCATGAGGGCAGAGCGGTAGGAAGGTGAATCCTATGAATATTATTTTATTGTCCGGCGGATCCGGGAAGCGGCTGTGGCCCCTTTCCAACGACATCCGCTCCAAACAGTTTATCAAAATATTTAAGACTCAGACCGAGGAATATGAGTCCATGGTGCAGCGGGTATACCGGCAGATCATCAAGGCGGACCCGTCTGCCACGGTGACCATCGCCACCTCCAAGGCTCAGGTCTCCTCGATCCACAATCAGCTGGGGGAAAAGGCAGGCATCTCCGTGGAGCCCTGCCGAAGGGATACCTTTCCGGCCATTGCGCTGGCCACGGCCTATCTTCATGATGTCCGGAAGGTCTCTGAAGACGAGGCGGTTATAGTCTGTCCGGTGGACCCCTATGTGGAAGACGATTATTTTACTGCATTAAAGGAACTGGGAGCACAGGCAGCGAAAGGCCAGGCCAATCTGGTGCTCATGGGAATCGAACCCACCTACCCCAGCGAGAAATACGGATATATCATACCGGCAGACAGTCACAAGGTCAGCCCTGTCTCTACCTTCAAGGAGAAACCGGATGTCCGGACCGCCGAGGCATACATCCGCCAGGGAGCGCTCTGGAACGGCGGAGTCTTTGCGTACAAGCTGAACTATGTCCTGGACAAAGCCAGAGAGCTCATAGGCTTTGCGGATTATCAGAGCCTGTTTGACCGCTATGAGACCCTTGAAAAGATCAGCTTTGACTACGCGGTGGTGGAAAAGGAACCGGCCATCCAGGTGATGCGGTTCGCCGGCCAGTGGAAGGATCTGGGTACCTGGAACACTCTGACAGAGGCCATGGAAGAGAGCAGCATAGGAAAGGCCATGATGGATGAAGACTGCCAAAATGTCCACGTCATCAATGAGCTGGACGTACCTGTCCTCGCCATGGGGCTCCAGGATGTGGTGATCTCCGCCAGCCCGGAGGGAATCCTTGTCTCCGACAAGGGCCAGTCCAGTTATATCAAGCCCTTTGTGGACAAGATCGACCAGCAGATCATGTTTGCCGACAAGTCCTGGGGCAGTTTCCGCGTTCTGGATGTGGAGACGGAGAGTATGACCATCAAGGTCACCTTAAATGCCGGACACCGCATGAACTATCACAGCCACAAGAACCGAGACGAGGTGTGGCATGTGATCTCGGGAAAAGGCCGGGCCGTGGTGGACGGGCTGAACCAGGAGATCGAGGCGGGCCATGTGATCTCCATGAAGGCCGGCTGCCGCCACACGGTGATTGCGGAGACCGAATTAAAATTGATAGAAGTACAGCTGGGAAAAGACATTAATGTACATGACAAGGAGAAATTCTCTTTGGGATAATTCCTTTTCGCAGAATACCCGGCTGGAGAGGAAAAAGATGGATACGATTACGCAACAGTATGAACAGTGGTGCCTCCGCGCCACAGCCGATCCGGATTTGATATGGGAACTGATTTCCATGAAAGGCGATCAAAAGGCCGTAACGGATGCCTTCTACCAAAATCTGGCCTTCGGAACCGGCGGCCTGAGAGGTATCATCGGCGCAGGAACCAACCGGATGAACCTTTACACCGTGTCCAAGGCTTCCCAAGGACTGGCGGATTATATCCGTGCGGCGGCGGGAAGGCAGATGGACGGCCAGAAAGTCGTGGCACCAGCGGCCAGTGCGGCTGAAAGCGGAAAAGGTGCGGCGGGCAGAAAAAAGGGCGACAGTGGAACGCCTCGGGTCGCCGTCAGCTATGACTCCCGGATCAAGTCGGACTTATTTGCCAGGACTGCCTGCTCCGTGCTGGCAGCCAATGGCCTGGAGGTCTTTCTCTATCCCAGGCTGATGCCCACCCCATGTCTGTCCTTTGCAGTCAGGGAGCTTGGATGTAGGGCAGGCATTATGATCACTGCCTCCCACAATCCGGCCGTCTACAACGGCTACAAGGTCTATGGGCCGGATGGCTGCCAGATCACGACCGAAGCAGCGAAGGCGATCCTTAAGGAGATCGAAAAGCTGGATCTCTTTGAGGACTGCAAAACCATATCTTTTGAGGATGGAATCCGCACCGGCTCTATCCGCTATATCCCCGAGGAAGTCCTCACGGCCTATGTGGAAGCCGTGAAAGGCCAGTCTCTGAGGTCTTCCAGCCCTCTCTCCGTCATCTACACCCCCTTAAATGGAACCGGACTGGAACCGGTGATCCGTGCCCTCCGGGAAAGCGGATATGAGGATGTGATGGTGGTGGAGGAACAACGGGAGCCTGACGGACATTTCCCCACCTGTCCCTACCCTAACCCGGAGGTAGCGGAGGCCATGGAACTTGGTATCCGCTGCGCAGCAGAGCGAGAGGCAGATCTGGTTCTCGCCACGGATCCTGACTGTGACCGGGCAGGCATCGCGGTCCGCGACGGCTGCGGAGTCTACCGCCTTCTGTCCGGCAATCAGACTGGGCTGCTGCTTTTAGACTACATCTGCGCCAGCCGTGCGGCCGACCGCACCATGCCCAAAGATCCGATCTTCATGAAGACCATCGTCACCACCGGCATGGCGGAGAAGATTGCCTCCCGCTACGGGGTGAGGACCGTCAACGTGCTGACTGGGTTTAAGTTTATCGGGGAACAGCTGGGAATCCTGGAAAAGGACAGACGGACAGACTCGTTTCTCTTTGCCTTTGAGGAGAGTTATGGATACTTAAGCGGATCTTATGTCCGGGATAAAGACGGCGTGGTGGCCTCCCTGCTGATCTGCGAGATGGCAGCCTTTTACAAGGCTCAAGGTCTCAGTCTATGGGAAAAGCTGGAGGAACTGTACCGCACCTGCGGGTATTGTCTGGACACTCAGCACTGCTATCACTTCGAGGGGGCAGACGGAGCAGGGCAGATGATACTGATTATGGAGAAGTTGCGAGGTGAAATCACCCATCTGGGCGGCAAAAGGATCGTAAAGCTTCTGGATTACCGGGACGGACTGGACGGGCTTCCGCCATCCAATGTGGTCCGGTTTCTGCTGGAGGGAGACTGCTCTGTCGTCGTGAGGCCCTCCGGAACCGAACCGAAGCTTAAGGTCTATATCTCAGTCTGCGAAGACAGCCGAGAAGCGGCGGCACAGGCGGAGAGGGGGATCGCGGAGGGGATCTCCTCCTGGGTCAGATGAAAGCAGAGAATAAGATGACCCAAAATCACACAGACCATGCCGATCCCCCTTGCGATATCGAGATACGCCATCCGTTCTTTACCCATTTCTCCCTCCTATATCCTTCCAGAGCAGGCTGTCTGCCGCCGCTCTACCCAGAGGAACCGTGAGGAGCGCATAGGCAAAGGGATTGTAGGCCACCTCCAGAATATGGTGTGCGATCACACAGTTGATCGCCACCAGCGCGATAGCAAACAGGAAATAGATATCACAACGGTTTCTCCAGCAACAGACCACATAGGCGCTAACCAGAATCAGCAGAAATACAATTCCAAACCGCAGCAGCACATGGACATAGGAACAGTCGATGAAGAAATAATTCTCAGGCCACTCAGTGCTGCCTCCATTTCCGTTCATCTCTATGGTCTGACCGAACAGCGTGAAACCGAACTCATCTAACCCCTGTTTTCCCAGCGTCAGTCTGTTTGAAAACCACTTATCCAGCCAAACGAGCAAGGCATTTTCTTCTTTAAAGTAATATGTCACTGCTACAGACATGGCAGCCCAAAACGGAATGGAGAACAGGCCGAATGTCCTCCATATCCATCTCCATCCGCGCCGGACTCTTGGAAGAGCATATTTGGTGTGTTCCAGAAATCCGTGGATTCCAAAGACTACGGCCACCATAAGAATACAGATCGAGTCGACCCTTGCCCTGCAGAAATAGTATACCACTCCAGAGAGCACAGCCGCTCCCAGATAATGATATACTCTCAGGGCAGGGCCTTTCAAATAGAAATAGATCAGCAGCAGAAAGAAGATGTAGGCAGCAAAATCGGTGGTATAGATGATTCCAAAAGAATTGCGGACTCCTCTGCCTCCATGATATCTCAGATTCTCAATGATCCCGATGATAGAAGACCAAAATGCCAAAAACACGATAGTACCTGCCACCAAAAGATAGCTCTTTAACATTTTCCCAAAATCCACATCTTTGCTTCCCATCACCACAAGCAGCCAGAATACGGCATTCATATAATGACCCAAAGCCAGTACCCCGCCGGCACACAGCACAAGGGCTATGATTCCAAACAGCAGCGTCACTGAATACCGGTCAAAAAAAACGATCTTGAGTGTGATGAGCACCATGGCGGACAGCAGACAGAGGGTGCTGATCCTTCCGGGAAACGGGAACATGGTACTGGTCCACACCGCCCTTCCCAGATAGATCATATATCCCAAAAGAAACAGACTCTCTCCGCTGATATTCCGACAGTCTTTCAACATTGTTTTTACAGTGTTCATTCCTTCACCTTCCGGGCCTTCCCTCATTCGATCACAAGACAACCGAGGATCTCCACAGAAAACCGGCAGCACAGTTCCATATGCTGTTCCAACTGGGTATAGGTGGTCTTTCCGGTCTGAGCGATGAGGATCGCGGTGCGACCGGACACCATATTTTTCAGCTCCTCCCCGTCCTCACACACATGTTTTCCCACAACTACAGACAGCTCTTCGTTCTCCAGATCTTTGCGGTAACCTTCTGCCACCTGCAAAGTCAATTCATCGTCATTCAGACAGTCCAGGTAAATAGAAGAAATGTTCTGCTGTCCTGCCAGAAGCTGCACGGCGATCCTGCTGCGTTCCAGGTCCTTCTGGTCCTGTGCTTTCGATCGGTAACATCCCAAAACATTAAGCCTTGACTCCACCAGATCATCCTTACTCCTCAGTCGGTTGTCCAAAATATAACCCATAGCAAAGAAAAAGCATGGAAGAACAGCGCCGAAGATCATACCGACCAGTCCGTATTTTACCAGATCCTTTTTCGTAGCCTTGGCCTCGGTCAGAAAATCGGGTTCATTTTTCTCGATGTAATTCTCCTTGCTGGTCTTGGTAGAGATCAGTTTCGTGTTAAAATCCGCCACATTGCTGCGGTAATTCTTCAGGGTATTCAAATGATTATTCTGGTTAGATGTGACACCGGCATCCGCCTTGGAATAACTGGACATATCCATCCGATTCAGCTTAAATTCTCCCTGAGCCTTACTTACTTCCGGTACATAAGCCATGATCCTCTGTTCCGCAATTTCCAAGATCTTCTTGGCCGTCTCCACGTCATAATGCAGAACCGTAATGTTGAGCACATTGCCGCTGGTCCCACAGCCTAAAATCTCTCTCCAGTACTCCACGTCCAGATCTCCGTATTCCTCGGAAAGAGCCGCCTTCAGGCCTCCTTCATTGATAAAATAGACAATGGACGAGAGAATATTCCCCACATTGCCGCCTGTCTCCACAGCATACTGGGCTGCCGCCACCTGGATGTTCTGGGAATCCAGTCTCATATAGATGGACTGATCCACATACCGCTGCTGCTGCTCCACCTGGGTATTGGCCAGCTTCAGGCTCTCCGCCACCTCGGTCAGCGCCGTGTCATACTCCTCTATCTTCGTATTATATTCCTCAAGCTCCTGCCGCTGCTCCTCCGATAAAAAAACCTCCGGATTCACGTTCCGATAACCCAGAAACAGAAAAAACAGCGTACATAGAACGGCAAAACACACCACAGGAACGCGTCTGCGGTACAGATCCGACATCAGATTCCTCAGATATAACGATTTTAAAGACTTCAAAATTCACAGCCTCCTTGTAGTTAGATTTTAAACTTTTGATCCTAGTATCATCATATCAATCCGCGATGAATTGTGCAAGGGGAAGATACACGCCTTTTTTCCTGGTATCCCAAATCGACCATGCAAATACGGCAAAGCAGACAATCGCTATGCCTATTCCTGTCTTAAATCCTGGAACCTGGTACTGAAATGATATCCTATATTCCCCGGGTTCAAGTAGAATCCCCATCAAACCGCCGCAGTCAAGGATTTCCACCTTGTCCCCCCCCACATAGGCAGACCAGCCGGAATCATATGGGACACTGAAAAAGACAGCCCGTTTAGAATCAAGACTAGCCGTACACTCAAATCCTGACTGAAGACGGTGAAAGTCGGTTACCCTGTTTTCCAAAGCAGCGGCGACCATCGCTGAAATCTCACCGCTGCCTTCTGTATCAGTTACATCTGAATTGTGTCTTAAATAGTCTGCCACAACAGATTCATCATCATCGCTGACAACTAGATTGTCCATCATAGCCATACCCCGTTTGCTGACAGGAAGCGCTTTTAATTCACTTTTGGTAATATAGGTATCCAGCATAAAGCCGATGGGGCAGACAGGATCTTCTGCCACATAGTATTTCGTCTCATCCACACTGAATACATCTGCCGCTTCCCCAACAGAAGGAGCCTCTCTGGTCAGTCGATATTTGGCAGCCAACAGTTCTCTCACTCCAGGCACAGAATCCGGAATCATGCTGACATTTTGCCGTTCAAAGTCGAACAACTGATCAAATTCATTGATAGAGCTGCTGACAGTTGAATTAAATGATCCGACTCCACTTGCCTCCCCAGTGAGGGTAAGGACATTGTCTGTCAGGTTATATCGATATTGATCATCTAACTTTTTCAGCTGCAGCCCTGCCTGATAATGCTTTAAGTAGTCCCTCCCTGTTTCTGCGTTCTGTCGGTAAAGGGATAACCCATAAAACGTAGTAGCAACGCAAAAAACACAGCAACATACAAGAAATGCTTTCCACACATTTCCTCTCATCTGCCGTCTTCCCAGACAAAAAATCCAGGTTAAGCCAAGCCCCAGATAGGCGATCACATAGTTTATGATAAATACCTGTTTTCTTAATATCACAGTTGTCTCCATCCAAGAAGACCGCTCCAAATATAGCAGCGATAATCCAAACAGAATCAACAAGGTCAGGTTGATCAAGATTCCCGCTTTCACAGGATATTCTTCCCTTTCATCCAGTACTTTTACTGACGCTGCCGCCAACATCAGAGAAAACATAAACCACCATCGTTTATAGGGCTCCGTAAACAGATAAAAGGCAGAATCAAGCAGCGGCGAACAGGAGATAATCCATAAAATCAGCAAAAACTTTGTCAGCCAGTCTTTTCTCTTTTTCAGCATATAAGCAAAGGCCAGTGCACCTCCGATCATAGGCAGATAGCAATCGGCAGAGTACCAGTGCTCCGGCACAATACAGGACTGATTCCCCATAGATTCTCCCGGGAGCAGGAACCCTTTCACGGCCAGCAGAAGATGGCCTCCGTAATACATCAGCGTCCTGAGATGGAAGGAAGACTGAGTTCTGGGATTTCCCATAATAAAAAGCACCGAGGGCAGAAAAAGGAACGCCGCCATCCCTGTCCCCACGATTCCGCAGAACATGCAGAGAACGGCATCTTTAAAAAACAAAACCACATCCTTTTTCCAAAATCTTACGATATAGTATAAGATCAAAAAAATCACTTCGCTGATAAAGAAAAAATAATTGACCATGCAGTTCAGAAATACTGCAAAAATAAACAGCCCCTTTTTTCTCTCTGCAATCATCTTTTCCAAACCGATTAACATCAGCGGAAAACATGCCACCACATCGTGAAAATGAAAAAACAGCAAATTGGTACTCTGAAATCCCGAAAATGCATACACCAGAGCTCCCCCAACCGCATACTCTTTATTCTTAATAAACATCCGCAAATACAGATAAGCAGTCAGGCCGGCAACCATATATTTCAATATATAAAGCCAACCTGTCAGATATGGAACCAATGTCTTGGGGAATAAAAATGTGAGCCATACAAAGGGACTTCCGATATTGTAGAATGTGTACCCTCCAATAAGCTGAGTCCCCAAATCCGCATTCCAGCACCATGTGCCGGACGCATTTTTCAAATAATGGTTCATCGCTGTCAGGAATGGGATCTGCTGTGTATTAAAATCTGCCACTACTGTGAAAACTCCTCTGTCAGAAATCATATAATATCCAAGAGAAGCTGCAGCTGTCAAAAGACACAGCAGCATACAGATATAGATATTTCGGTCTTTTATCTTACTCAATGTGATTTTCCTCCCATAGCATTCATGACTCCAAAAGCAAACTTCATAAAATCATATCCAAAATATGAGATGACGGCAGCGATTCGCGCCTTTTTTCGTCCCTCCGGATCCTTTAAAATATCCCGCCGATACTTGCATATCTCCGCCCACAGTTTTCTTCTGACATCCTGATATTCGGAGCTGTCAATATGGAAAAGGATATTAGATACCGTGCTGAAATACCGGCACTCCCCTGCCAGCTGGATCTCAGGATAAGCTGCATTGATAAATTCCATCAATTCTCTGGTGTTCTCTACTGCAACTAATTTTTGGGGGTGAAAGGAGTTGGATCGAATACTCTCCCGGCGCTGGCGGTAATAGTAATCCACATTGGGAATCACCGCGATCCGGGAACAGCGATGGAGCAGCTGCGGTGTCACAGGGATATCTTCGTATAGCAGACCTCTGGGATAGCGTATATCCGAAAACAGGCTACGATGATACAGCTTTCCCCACGCCGATATCTCGATGCCGGAATTCTGATAACAGATTCTCTTCAGGCACTCCTTGGGCGAGCCTAAGTGAATCTCCGAATCCTTCACAGCGGCAGCGCAGGTCTTAGGCGGCGTCTGATCATAGACCGCCTCATAACAGCTGACTGCCATCTGAGCGTCCAACCCGTTCAGCGCTTTATAGAGGTTCCCGATGTAGTAATCCGACACATAGTCATCGCTGTCGATAAACGCCACATACTCTCCCCCTGCCGCATCAAGCCCCGTATTTCTCGCCTCCGACAGCCCGCCGTTTTCTCTGTGAATCACCACGACCCTGGAATCTTTTTCGGCGAAATCCTCACACATCTGTCCGCAGGAATCCGGGGAGCCGTCGTCCACAAGGATGATCTCCAGATTGCCATATGTCTGTGACAATACCTTCTGCATGCACTGTCCCAGATATTTCTCTACTTTATACACCGGGATGATGATGGAGATTAAAGGTTCCTTTATCATCCGTCTTACCCTCCTTATACAACCGCCTCGATCAAGATCTTATCGCCGATTACGATCTCATGAACCCCAATCTGCTTCTTTTTATTAAAGTTAAAGCTGAGCATATATCCCTTATCAATATGATAGTCATCCAGATAACAAAGCAGCTGCCTTTCCCCGCGCATATGGTACTCATTGCCATGCCAGATTTTAAGCTCTATCACAAACTGCTGCCCACAATAATCTACAATTACGTCAGTCCGTCCAAGACTTCTGGTCCTTGTCTCAATATGATAATTCCCTGTCCCATTGATAATAGACTTGAGATAGAGCAGGAAATATTTTCTTCCAACCTCTTCGACGAATGTCTCATCACTGTCATGGTAAAGCTCATCAAAATGCTCCGCAAATTTCTCCAGAACCCGTCTCATATTCAGATGTCCGGATACAATAAACTGGCTCTTATCCAGCAGGGAGGCTTTATAAATCTCCTGCCTCTGAAGCTCTCCCGCCGACAAATACATATTATAAAGCCGTGTCTCAAAAATACGATTTGCAATCACCACATTTCCATGATGATTCTTGACAAAGCCCAGCATGACAGCCATATCAGTGGCCGGGTCATCCGCGTTGTAGACAATACTCTTGCCGTTAAAAAGCAGGGCCTGCAGCATAGCGTTTAATTCCGTATCGCCTGTCAGCTTTCCGGCCAGGGATTCAAACAGGGTATTTTTTCCGCCATCAGCATGCGAAGCGCCTCATGAAACCCCGCCTCTGTCCACGCTGCACTTTTACAATAAAAGAGCTTTTCCCTGCTGACGTCTTCATCTATGATCTTACACAGCCTTGACACAAGAAACGGATATCCCGAGGTATAGTCATAGAGCAGTCCGGCTATTTTCTCCACGTCCATCCCTGTATCCCAATCGTTCTCATATTGTCTCAGCATCCCTTTGATCTCTTCTTTTGAGAAGCTCATCTCCACCTTAAAATCGGCGGCAATATTCCATGGGCTGTTTACCTTATGGGCCTCCTGGGGGCGGATCCTCTGCCGCAGATTTTTCACATCGTATACCCCTGCCAAGATAACAGACCAAAAGGTGGGCCGGACATCTCTGTCGATATAATATGCGCGCAGCTGCGCCAGAAAATCCAGGAAAACCTGATTATTGGAAGCGCTGTCCACTTCATCGATCATCAGTACGACAGGCTTATCTGCAGTCCCACAGATATCACTCAGCTCCTCAAACAGTCTCTGCAGCCTAAAACGCGGATTCTCTGCCTCCACGATGTTCTCAAGATTTCTGACAGCCTCCGTCCGCTTCCTTTCCTCCGGATCAAAAACTCTTTTTAATATGCGCAAAAATGACCTTGCAAATGACAGTGCAAAAATGTTCTCATTTTCAAATTCTCCGGCCCCGAATGTCTGAAAGTCCATAGAGATCGGATAATAATCATGTCTCAGATACCCGCTTAAGGCCCGCAGGGTCGTGGTCTTGCCAAACTGGCGTGCTCGATTGATCGCAAAATACTGCCCATTGTCCACCATAGCCCTGATCTGCTCAAGTTTGGATGTGATATCTACCATATAGTGAAGATCCGGTTTGCAGTCACCGCTCACATTAAAAACACGTTTTTCCATATCCGCCTACCCCTTTACAGCCAATAATTCCAACCTTCTGCAAAACATCTCATAGAACTGAGGCAGCTGAGAAAACGCATCTCTTTTTACCTCTCTGATCTGATTCAGACCAATTCTCGCTACTGCCCATACAGCCGCCTCCCTCTGGCTCATCTGCTGACCAAACACAGTCTGACAGTTGGCGCCGTCTAAGTCCCCATAAGAGTGAAATGCCCGGTTAAAGTCCATAAGATCATGAAGCCTTACCGGTCTATGATTGGAATTTTGGACCAACACTCCCCAGTTCCCCCAATGCCTGTCCGTGTTTCCGATGAGATAATCCACAATATTCATCATATAATAGTTATGCTCATCCAGCGAAAGAATCCACTTTTTCACATCCCGCTCCTGGTTTGCCGCATAGATTGCAAAAGCTTCCATCGAGGCGATGGAGTATTCTCTCGATGTCATATTATCACTGACACTGACCTTTTCTCCGTCAAAATGATCCCTCTCATACAGCACCTGAGACACCTGAAAGCATCGACATATCTGACTGGCAAGCAATTCTCTCTCCACCGAATCCTCTCCGCCGCCTTTCATCAATCGGAAACCATGTTCTGTCCTCTGCCACGCTTTCGGAAAACAGCCGCCGGTAGATAGGTCCCTTGCCAAATACTCATTCTGAACCGTATACTGTCTCCCTCTCAGAGCGATATCCACAAACGTGGCATCCAGATGGTTTTCATACAGATTCACCTCATTTCGCTGATCCTGGCAACTCTTCTGTCAATATGCATAATCTCATATATCTTTTTCCCCGCCATCTCATCACCCTTTGCTTCAATCAGCTTTTTGTACAAGTATTGTATGCCAATCCGGTGGGCATGTCAATAGATTTGTCCGCTGTGAGGTCACTGCCTTCAATCGAGTAAAGAAGGTCCTTCTTCCCTACTCGCCGCGCCGTGCCCCGGCCAGCTTGGCTGACATACTTCCTCTCGAGGCCCCGTACTCACAAAAACAGCCCCGGATTGGAAGCCCTGGTTTCCCCATCTATCTTGCAGTGTCTAAAGCACCCCCGCTCTGCATCCACCTCAGAAAAATCACATCCTTTCAGTGTCACATTTCGAAATTCCACCTGATTCCACACGGCGCCGCGAAACGTGCAGCGATTCAGAAAACAGTGGTCAAAGACCACATCCGTCAGCTCAGACTCTTCGAAAGATACTTTCTTCAATGTATTGTAGGAAAACTGAACCTCTGACAGATGCGCATGATCAAAATACCGGATTTCCAAAGCTCCCTGCGGCATCTTAACCTGACAGAGCCAGACGCCGCAAAATCGAATCTTATCGAGGGATACCAGGTCAAACTCCACACCGACAAACCGGGCGTCCGTCAAATTAGCCACAACAAAATCACATCGCCTGAATATTACATGTTCAAACCGGGCCCCTTTAAGCCGGCATTCATAAAAATCCACATGGCGCAGAGTACAATTGCAGAATCTGACCCGCTCCAGGTTATGTCCTGCAAATCCCAGATGAGTCGGCTCGTAGAGCTTAGAGAGATCCTCTCCCTCAAATATGTTCCTCATGGACCAGGGCTTTGCCAGGCCATTATGTAAATAATTCCGAATCAGGAAAGAAAGATTCTTTCCGTAATATTCCGGTTCCAGGACCTCTCCCAATATGTTCTGGTTCAGGGCAAATTTGGTGAGGACAGCCAGATTGCAGAACAACATATCATATTCTGCTTCCGCCAGTTCTGTTGACAGAGAACCGTCAGTCAGGATCCCGATCTCCATAAAATCGTGAAATGCCTTCCTGACACATTGCCTCGCCTCCTCGGCTGACGTATGACGGGTGACATCCATAAAATACTTCAGATACTCCAGCACTTCATCCGACAGATAGCTGCGCCCCAGGATCTCCAGGGCCCCGTTTCCTCCCGCCTGTCCCAAAATCTCCAGAGCCCCGTTTCCTCCCGCCTGCCCGAAAATCCTCAAGTTTTCTTCCCCTCTCAGCTGCCCGAAGATCCATCTGGCCGCAAAAAATTCCAGGATGGATCTGTGGACAAATTCCAGAAGCCATCTTCCCTCGATAATACTGTTTTCAATGTACACAGAAGAAAAAAAGGTCTCATCAAACAGGTCGCCGCACCACTGCCTGGCCGTCTCGGAGGATACCGCCAGCACCCCTTTTCGCTCCATCTCGTAGGCAATCTTCTGGGCGATGAGATAGTGGCGGTCCAGGGTCTCGGCAGTCAGGCCTGCCTTGTCCCGCTTCATCCCCTCAAACACCCTCTCATACAGCTCACCCATACAAGTCACTGTCTGCACATTGATATTGCGGTTGGCGATCACATAGAGCATGATGGGAATCCGCCTGATCTCGTCGTACTTTTCATCGGGCTGGGGTTCGGTCAATGCCCGGAACGTCTCGGGAAGAATCCTCCCTCCCGCCTCCTGATAGCGGGACAGCCACTCCTTAGTCTGCTCCTCATCAAACAGTCTCAAGCTGATCTCTGCATAATCTCCCCACGTCTCAGGCACTTTCAGATATCCCGGGCGGGTGGTCAGGATGACTTTATACCCATGCTCCTCAAACCATTTCATATCCGCCCAGAATGCAGTCTGATTCACCCGATGGTGGATCTCATCATAACCGTCTAAGATCAGAATCTTATCCATATCATCTGCCGTCAGACTGCATTCCGCGAGAAGCTCCCTGCGGAAATCTATTTTCTCTCCACCCCCTAAGTCCCGAAGAGATTTATAGATGTACTGAGATGTGTGATATCTTTCTGAAAGCGCTGAAAGAAAGCTGCTCTTTCCGCTTCCCGCCACACCCTCCACCACCAAAAGCCAGGGTTCTGACCCCCTCAAAAAGGCCTCCGTCGCCTCAAGCCCGTCGACCGTCTCCGGCCCTCCGGCCCGGCACTTCGGCCAGAGAAATACCTGATTCAGCGCAGGCTTGTCTTTCTCCTCAAGAAACAACCGCCTTCTGAATCTTCTCCGAAACACAGCTGCTGACGGGCTTTCCGGCTCTGCGGCCTCACTTCCGGCCGCCGTGTTTCTCAGTGCGCTTTGCACGGACTCCATCCGCCCCTGCCCGTCATTCGAAGCCAACATCTGTCCTATCTTCTCGGTCTGAGAAGACAATAGCTCCTTAATCTGCCCGGTCTGCAAAGACAGTGCCTGCTCCATCTGCCCTTCGAGCGCAAAGACCCTCTCATTGACCATGCCCACAGCCGCCCGGTCACTGTCAGACATCAGTTCATGCAGAGCCTCCTTGTAACATGTCATAACGGCATCAAAAAAACGAAGAATCTGTCTCTCCTCGCCGGAAGAGACAGTTCTCCTCTTCTCCCCTGCCCCGCTGTCTGCATATCGGCTCAGAAGCTCCTCGAAAAACTTCTCTCGGGAAACTTGGGTTTCCGGATGCCAAACATACTGACCGATCTGCTCACAGACACGGTAATTCCTGCAGAAGTTTTGAAATGCATCGGTTTCAATGACCGTTCCCACACCGTCCTGTTCCAGACGCAGGCAGAGATCCTCGATCTTCTTGTCCAGCGCCCTCCGGCGCATCTCCTCCTGAATCCTGGCCCCCTTCTCTGCCAGGAAGCCGTCCACTATCAGCTGGCCCGGCGGCTGGACCACTGCCTTAATAAAATCGATCACCTGCATCGCTTCCATATTCCTCCTCCCGGTTCATCTGTAAAGTCCCATACAACAGCAACTCGTGCTGCGGCAGGCCTGCGTGAACGCCGGCTGCTTTTGCCTGCGGCTGGGCAAAGATGGTATGTATTAATGACTATCATAGCACAGGAGGGGAGACTTGAACAGATCGTAACTCTGCTCAGTCTTATCTATCTTTTAATTTCCTTTTTACTCCAATCAATAAACTCTCCACAGGTACTAAAAATCGGTCGACCATATATAGCAGAATCAAAACATATAAAATCTCCGCTATATAATTTCCGCCCTTTATGGAGAATCCAAACAAACCCGTTAATGCGGATATGCATATTTTAACTATGTATTCGTTCCCGCACATATATAAGGTTTTCCTTCCTATATCTTTATAAAATTCCACACTCTGTAACACATGAGCCAGGCCAATATGAAAGCAAATAATCAGCAGACTTCTTATTACTATGATAAAATTTCCCAACAGATACAGATTCTGCCACATTCTCAATAAATCTTTTCCCAAAAAGGCCAGTGCCGAGTATACCCCCCCCAGACGAAAATCGCATAAAACATAGCCTTTTTTATTTTTCTTCCCTCACTTCTATCGTTTCCCGCCAACAAACTATTAAATTTCGGAAAGAGGCAAAATCCTATTCCATAATAGATTATATAGTACATGGCACTATCTGTATTCCAATACCATTGCGGATTAACCAATGGCCTGTGCGGCAATCCATACTCAGAAATATAAAAAAGCAGCAAACAGATGACAAATATCAGGAGTCTGTTTTTTAATAATTTTATTAAGCCAAATATTATTTTCACAATAAACAGACATGTAAAAAACCATAATGAACCTGCAAAAAATTGATTTCTGATACATCCTTTCATAATAATTTCTAAATTTAAAATTACCTTTTCTTTATCAAATCCATTGTTTAAAACATACACGATCATGGAAAATATTGAAAAGAATAGCCACGGAAATACTAATGTTTTAATATCATGGACAATACTTTTTATGTACCGTTTATACGAATAAGGATTCTCTCCTTGCCCCTCAAGTACCATTTCTCTATTTATATCCATACATCCAGAGACAAAGAAGAACAGCGGAACGTGATACAAAAATACAAATTTGTTTACCGGTCCTGACGGAGAACTTATATGTCCTAAATAGATAGCAAAAATCCCCAGAAATCTCAGTACATCTATATATGCATATCTTGCTTTTTTATTTCCTTGATCATTTGTTACTTGCATATTCCTCTCCCCCTCCCTTTTCTGAACGCATCATTTCTCACTGTTATGATTCATCCACCTATGCAAATCCTCGATCAGCTGTTTTGTCCTCAATGCGGCTCCCTCTGTTGTCAGATGAAGATCCGTATTATAAAACAGGCTGTAGTCAAACATGTAATCTCTGTAATCAGAGATCACCGGGCATGATAAACGTTCTGATAATTCCTTTTGCGCTTTCATAAAGGATTCTTCCGGATCCGTCAGCTCCCCTTTTCCAATAGGATATCCGGCGACTAAAAGTACTGCTCCTCTTTCAGCCATCCATACATTTAATCGGTTGATTCTGCTGACAGCAGTATCGTTAATGGATGGCGGAGTTACTGGTGATTCAAATGTATACAAAGATTCTGTGCGATCCAATGAAATATCGCCATATTGATTAAAAGCGTCTCTGGAATAGCAGCCTCCTGGCAGTTGATTTCCGCCTCCTGATATAAAAAGCTCTAAGCATTTCTTTAGATACACGGGATATTCCTTAGCCATGGGATAAAGATCCTCACGGCTTAAGAGGCGCCATAGACCAAAATGATTTTCAATCGTGCTCCAGGCGAGAACCTTATCATCAATCATCCCATTATCTGAAAAATTCGAATGGCAAATGATATAGATATCCCCCTCATGTATATTTATTTTTGCCATATTTTCATGGAATGCATTCCCCAAAGCTCCATGGAGTCCCATATTCACGACCGGCATGTCAAAAGCCTGTTCCAATTTTTCTGAATCAATCCCGAAGGACAGATTAGAATTTCCGATTAATACAATCTTGGGACCATCTATGGATTTCAATCGGTCAACCTTATCAATCAGCGACGCATCATATCCGCCCGAATACTGCGGCATCACAAAATGAAAACAAAATATCCAAATCATAAAAAACATAAGAATTGCCTTGCAGCCGAATATGACTTTTCCTTTAGAATTGGAAGTAAATAAACTGTGTCTGCTCATAATCATTTCCATATGCTCCCCACAGCATAATGATAAAAATAAGAATTAAATAAATCGACCAGCGGTAAACAATTTGCTGCTTTAGCAGGTATTCTTTAAGGCTGACACCTTTTTTTCGAACCATATCAACACCCACAACAGCTGCCAATGAAAATACAATTATGGAGAAATTTTTTGCCGAGCCGAAAATATTATAAAAATCGTCAGAGAAAAAATACCAGGGATTAAAGCCATTACATATTTTATATAATATGGATATAGCCTGACGTACTCCTGGCGATCGGAAAAGCAGCCATGAAATATCAATCAAAAAGAACGTAACAAATCCACAGAAACATTTCCAGAATAATGCTTCTGTATCTATCTTCAAAAAACGATAGACTTTTTTTCTCACAGATTCTGTACTGTCCTGTATGATACTATAAAAACCATTTACCCCCCCATACCACAAAATGCCAACTGGCTCCATGCCATAAACCGGAAATAAGAAATACTATCATAGTATTTATATATTTCCGACCTCGTCCCTTTCTGCTTCCTCCCAATGGAATATACAAGTAATCACGAAACCAATTTGTCAGAGAGATATGCCATCTTTTCCAAAACTCCCGAATATTGGTACTGAGATATGGCGTTTTAAAATTCTGGTTTATCCGAAAGCCTAAAACCTGCGCGCTGCCGATAGCCAACTGGGAGTATCCCTCAAAATCACAATAGATCTGAACCGCAAAAAGCATTGTTGCAGCCCCAAGGTCCATTCCTGTGTGGTTAATCCAATCACCATAAATCGGATCAATGATACCGGCAAGACGATCAGCGACTGCCACCTTCATAAAAAGTCCATAAGCCATGGTAAGCAATCCCTGTCTGACATTTTCTAAATCAAAATAAGTAGGACTATCCACCTGCCTTAAGAGATTTTTCGAACGCTCAATAGGACCCGCTACCAGCTGCGGAAAAAAGGACACAAAAAGCGCATACCGCAAAAAGTTTCTTTCTGCCTTTATCTCTCCTCGGTACACATCCATCGTATATCCTAATGCCTGAAAAATATAAAAAGAAATCCCTACCGGAAGTATCATATCTCCAGATGAGATTTCCGCCTCCGCTCCGATTATCCCAAAGATCCTGTTGAGTGTGGATACCGCAAACTCAAAATATTTAAAATAGAACAGCATTGATAAATTGAGTATAAAGCTTATGGCAGCACATATCTTAAGATCATGTCCCTTTAACCGAATGTCCCCTTTCCCTTCCCTCAATATCTCCATAACAATGCCGCTTATGTAAGTAATTACAGTGGAAAATAAAATCAAAATAATATATTTGGGATTCCAACAAATATAAAAATAATAACTGCTTACCAGAAGCCAAATATATCTTATTCCAGGTGGGAGTAAAAAATAAACCATAAATACGACTGGAAAGAAAATCAAGAACTGTACCGAATTAAAAATCATGAAAGCCTCCGTCTATTTTATTCTCTCCAATTTAAGTTTTTTATCCATACCTCTCTTCCCCTGTCACTCAGATGAGCTTTCCTACAGAGATTCCAGATACCTCATAAAGTTTTCCTTATTCTCCAGCGCCGTAGTCGTTGGTCTGCCCAAATCCTCTCTTGCACCGACAGCACATTTCACTTCAAGAAAGCTCAGTTCTTTCCGTTTCTTACATGCTTCCAATGCCGAGTCCAGTTCCTCCAATCTACTGACGCTGACGGCGTTCGGATAACCACATGCCTTTGCAATCCCGATCAGATCGATCTGAGCCATAACTGTCGGCATGCCGCCCACACTCTCATGAGCGCCATTATTGATTACGATATGAATCACATTTTCAGGTTTCACCGCTCCCATGACAGCCATGGCGCCCATATGCATCAGCACGGCCCCGTCTCCGTCGATACACCAAACTCTCGCTTGAGGCTTATGAAGCGCCACTCCCAAGGCAATAGATGAGCTGTGGCCCATAGAGCCGACGGTCAAAAAGTCGCATTGATGACCTTGTCCATTTCCCGTGCGTATTTCAAACAGTTCACGGCTGGCTTTTCCCGTAGTGGAAATAATCGGATCTTCCCCGGCCGCCTTTACAACATGTCTGATAACCTCTTCCCGAACCACTGTGTTATTATTTCTATACGTAATCTCTCTGTCAAAAGAAATTGCACCCCTGCGTACAACAAATGCGACGCTTCTGCCGGAAGAGAGAATCCCGCGGTATTCTGACATAACTGCTGTCAATTCATCCTCCGATGTTTCTTTTCCGATAACAAATGTTTTAAGATTCATATCTTCAAGAAGTTTCAATGTCACCTCTCCCTGATAAATATGCTGGGGTTCATCATGGCGCCCCGGCTCGCCGCGCCAGCCAACGATAAAAATGACAGGGAGCCCATATACCTTCTCATTTAAGAGCGACGCCAGGGGGTTGATTATATTTCCCTCCCCGCTATTCTGCAAATATACCACAGGTACCTTTCCCGTAGCCAGATGATAGCCTGCGGCAAGGGCCGCACAGTTTCCTTCATTGGCAGCGATTATGTGATGTCTGGAAGAAATCCCATAGGTATCCATCAAATAATCACACAATGCCTTGAGCTGTGAGTCCGGAACCCCTGTATAAAAATCAGCCCCGATAATTTCTGTCAATTTTGCAGCCTTCAATTTATCTATTTCCCCCTTCTTCTGAACATAAAATCATCTTTGTGTCAACCTTTCCTCAAATCTCATCAATTAAGGTGATAATATCCTTAATCGGAAGAAGTCTGCTGTCTACTTCCTGTGCCCGATGATATCTCAAAATATCCTCTGCCGTCTTCTGCATGGCCGGAAATGCACTCCTGGTCAGCTGATTGGCATAAATCACGATATTCACCCCATGGTCTGCAAGCTCTGCCTCGGTAATGCTGTTAAACGAGGAGGGGACCACCACGATCGGGGTATTCTTATCCTCCTCACGGAACCGATCACAGAACTCTATAATTTCTGCAGGCGATTTCTTCCGGCTGTGGATCATAATCCCGTCCGCTCCTGCACTCACAAATGCCTGTGCCCGGTTTAGAGCGTCCTCCATCCCCCTCTCCAGAATCAGACTCTCTATCCTGGCGATAATCATAAAGTCATCGGTCAGCTGAGCCTTTTTGCCGGCCGCGATCTTCGCGCTAAACCCCTCGATGGAATCCTGAGTCTGCTCCACTTCAGTCCCAAACAGGGAATTCTTTTTCAAACCGGTCTTATCCTCAATAATAACCGCAGATACCCCCATCTTCTCCAGAGTCCTCACGGTATAGACAAAATGCTCTGTCTGTCCTCCTGTATCACCGTCAAAGATAATAGGCTTTGTGGTCACTTCCGTCACATCATCGATGGTTCGAAATCTGGAGGTCATGTCCACCAGCTCAATATCCGGTTTTCCCTTCGCCGTAGAATCACACAAAGAGCTGATCCACATGGCATCAAACTGATCCAGCTCACCCTGATGTTCTACAATGGTCTTTTCTGCAATTAAGCCTGTAATACCGCTGTGAACCTCGATCGCCTTGACGATGGGACGGATCTCAATCAGCTGACGCAGCCTTTTTCTGCGGTATTCCGGCATAGCCAGCTTCGCTTTGATCCGATCGTCAATGGTTTTCACCCGTTCATTGCAGGTATAGGGAACATCGATAATCTGTCCGCCGTATGTGCTTAAAAGAGAAGCGACATTATCCCGAATGGCTTTCATGGGGCCTTCCAGCCAATTATCCCCATGAATCACATAATCCGGCCGAATCTCTCTGACAACCCTGTCATACATGACGTCGTTCTGCACCATTACCTGGCTGACTTCCCCGATATCCTTCACGATCTGCATTCGCTCCTCAAAGCTTACAGTAGGAAAACGATTAAACCGAATCATGGCCTCATCACTGAGAACCCCTACGATCACTTCCCCATACTTTCCGGCTTCATGAATGATATTCCGGTGACCCTCGTGAATCACATCCGTACAAAAACATGTATACACTTTTTTCATCCCATCGTCTCCTTATATGGTACCGGTATTTGTATGTGGTACGTATGTAACGCCTCTTTTAGAACCACGAAAAAGTCTTTGATATCCTGCTCGTCGATGGCCCCTAACGCACAGAGGCGAAATGTATTGGTTGTCGAGATTTTTCCGGGATAAATCGTAAAGCCGCAGTCATAACAATAATCATGGATCTTTTCAAAATCCCAGTTGACATCATCCGGGTAGAGCACAGAGACGACAAGACCGCTCTGCCACTCCCGCCTGATCACATCCCGAAATCCAAGCTCATCAAGACCATCATGGATTGCACGAAATACGCGGGTATGCCGTTTCCATTTTTCTTCTTCTCCCTCTGCAAAATACTCCTTCAAGGCCTGGATCGAGGCATAGATCGTCTGTACCGGCGGCGTAAAATGCATCTCCCCTGTCTTCTCAAAGAACTCATATTGGAGATAGAGATTGCAGTAGTAAGAACGCTTCGGATAATGTTTTGACTCCTCAATGACCGCTCTGTTTCCGATGACAAAGGACAGCCCGGTCATAGCCATCAGCCCTTTCTGCGCTGAGGCCATACAGAAATCAATATGGCTCTCCTCCATATCGATCGGCAGCATGGCCAAAGTCGATGTTGTATCAACGGTAAAGACAGCGCCATACATGTGTGCTAAAGCACCGATTTCACGGATCGGGTTCAGGATCCCAGTTCCCGTTTCATGGTGTGTCGTATGAACCAGAGCAATGTCAGGATCCTCCCGCAATGTCTTCTCTACCAGAGAAAGATCAGGAAGCCGATCAACAGGAAACCTTAAATCAATATGAGGCAGACCATAATACTGACATATTTCAACGGCCCGGGTACTGTACGCACCGTTGTTGACCACCAAGACCTTTTTTCCCTCCGGAAGAAGGCTGTTGATACAGACATCAATATTGATGGTTCCTGATCCGCAAAACAGCACGGACGTGTACTTTGCGGGATCTGCATGAACGATTTTCAACAAATCCTCCCTCAATCCTTTCATCATTCCGGCAAACTCCTGCTCCCGCGGGCAGATATCAGGAACCACCTGTGCCAATTTTACCGTATCCGTCGTTGTAGACGGCCCTGGGTTCAACAAAATGTTTCTTTTTATTTCCATCATCATGTCCCCTTCCTCATCTAAATTGAAACCTGATAAGTCTGATCGATCACCGTCAGTTCCCGAAAGGTATCGATCTCGACGATATCTGTTTCATGGCACTCACGTATTTCTACCCGATAGCGATCCTTGCAGCATACCAACGGTACCTGTTCCCAATAAAGGCTCTTTCCTCCGGGACCATCATATATCTTTTGGATGTCATCAGACAGTTTACGGCCGTCCGTCTCGTCCCAGTAAGAGATACCTACCATCTGCCAGCAGTCCGTACCGCCGACCTTTTCCTCTACAATCACATTTCCTTCCGCCAAAAAACACCAGTCATCGGTTTTATCCTTTTTGATGGCCAAGAAATTAGATGAATAACAATAAGGGCGGATAATTTTGGGATTTCTGATCAGTAAATCTGCCTCAAACACATAGGCGCCGGTAAGTAAATATCTGGCGCAAACGGAAGAAGAAATATTATTGGCTTCCCCATACGCCGGGTTTTCGATAAACTTTATCATAGGATACTTATATAACAGTTGATCAAACTGCTCGGAAAGATATCCGCGGACAATATAAATCTCCTGAATTCCGGCCGCCAGACAGGCATCGATCAGGCCGTCAATCATTCTCTTCCCATTTACACGGACTAAAGGTTTCGGTGTATTCACTGTAATCGGTGTGAGCCGGCTTCCCACTCCGGCCGCAATAAAGACTGCCCGTTTCACACGATAGGGCTCCATAGCATTTCTCCCTGCCGCGGTAATGATCCCATTCTCAACATAGCCCATCTCAGTCAAAGCGCTCAGAACCTCATCCTTCATTGGATCCTGGGGAACACTCTGTCCTTTTGTAATAAGCAGTTCGAGAATCTCAAACTGTTCCCTTGACAACACGTGACTCATAAATCTTTTCTCCTTTCCAAAATCTTCATTCCCCGCCTTATGAAATGAAACTTTTTCTCTAAAACCCCAAATGTGACCAGGTAAATAACGAGCAGACTCCCCCACCGGATGACAAAAGAATTTAATTCCATCAATGTAAATATCCCTGCTCCAAACACAAACAGGATATTAATCAGCAGGATCCTGGCTTCCAATATGGATCTCTTATAAAGTTTTACAGAAAGAATATAGTGAAACATAAAATACAACATGTAAGTCACCAATGTTGTATATGCCGCGGCGATATAGCCATAACATGGAATAAACGCCGCATTCAGCACAATATTGATAAGGGCAGCGCTCCCCGTAGCCAATGCAATATACTTTGTCTTTTCATAATAATATTCAACCGCCACCGGTATGGTATAAAGAAATGAAAAGTACCCGGCAATGACAATGGGAACCACAACATAGATCGAGTCCCAGTAAGTTTTTGCGGCTAACAGCTTGATCAGTTCCGGAGAAACAATCAAAACAGAAGACGACATCCACATAATAAATGTGGAATACAGCGTTGCATATTTTTTAATGGAACTATGGTCATCGCCGTTCATCTTTTCAAAAAACCAGGGTTCCCAAACATTATTTAACGAGGAAGCGGTTACCTGAATGATCATATAAATGTTATATGCAAAACTATACAGGCCTGCCTGAGAAGCACCGGAAAGCGTCCGAATCATAATGCGGTCAAACTGTGACAAAACCACTTGAGAAATCCCATGAGGGATAATCGGTATACTGATCTTAAGCGCATAGTCAGCATATATTTTAGAAAGCTTCGGGGGAGACTTTCTGTAAAAATATAGAATCACAAAAACGGAAAGCAGAACCAACGGAATGCAGGTACCAAATACACGTCCTAAATAGGGATTATCTATAAACACTGTCTTCATGAGAACTACAGACAATACCAAATTTAGGACTGCATTCATAGATGAGGCAGCCAAAAAAGATTTGTATCGATATTCCAGCCCCTGATACGTCGTATAAAAGGTGACCAAGGCATTTCCCATACTGCAGACCACAAGCAGGTGAGATTCTAACCCGGAAAGCCGCAGTTTTACCTGTATCACATCTTCAAAAAGTTTGAGGAGCATCAGCCAAAACACAAAACTCATCATCATCAATGTCATACAGGTTGACAAGAAATCATCAAATGTCTCTGCAAATCGATACTTTGCATTTTTTATACAAGAATGGAGAGCCAAGCCAATCAATACAAAGCTAATGGACTCATATGCGGCAAAGGTATTGAATAACCCATAGTCCTCGGTGCTCATCAATCGGGTAAACACCGGGATAGAAAAAAAGGCCAGACCCTTCAGCAGATAATTCCCTATGGTATATCCCAAACCTGCTTTCATAAGTTTATTTTTACTCATAAAGACTCCCGCTTCATTTCAGATCCAAATATTTCTTTACCGTATCCGAATTTCTGTAAGACGTGTAGGGAGTATCCGGATCAAAATAGACCTGGTGCTCATGTTCAGCGCCCCGTTTCTCCTTCGGCGGCAGAGCCATATAGTCGCCAAACTGCAGTTTCAGCATTCGTTCTGCCTCGTTTGGAATGCAGGCTGTCAAGTATTCAAAGGACGCCATTCTCTTTTGGGAAACCCACTCTCTCGGCATGCGATAAATGCCTTCTGCATACCAGCGCGGCAAAGCGACCGTATCAACGTCACGGCAATTCCTTCCATTATATCTCTGACAGACACCCTGCCAAAGCTGATAGGCTTTTCGGATTCCTATCATTCGAACGAGTCCGCGGCCTACATACTGCATCTTACTTGCAGGTCCATAATAATCTGCAAGGAGTCCATGATATAACAAATGGCTGAGGAAAGCCTGAACTTTTGCCTTTATGACATTGGATGGGACATTATCAAAGGGATAGATTTCCACATAGATCCCATTATTGCACTCCTTATAAAAATCGTTTTTTATGATCGCTGTAGTGCGGCTGTCGCGTATCCTCAGCAGTCCGCAGATATGATTTCCGTCATTGAATCCATCCTGCAGGAACAGGGGTTCCTTAATCTCATCTCTGGCATACTGTATAAAACGATTATAGTCATCTCTGAGCATCCCCAGATCCATATCATCATCCCACGGGATAAATCCCTTATGACGCACCGCACCGAGAGCAGAACCGGAGATTAAAAAATAGCGGATGTCATGTCTCTCACAGACAGATGTGATGCACTCAAAGATATCCAGCATGGTCTTCCAAAGCTTTTTTCTCTGTTCATCAACAATGAAGTCGTCTCTGACTTCCTTTTGTAAAAAAGATTCTCTGCTTACCTCTATCTGCTTTTCCAATTTTGTCCTCCCTCCAAAATATCATTGCCAGCGAAACCGGGAAAAAGATCCAGCTCTCAACCGACGCTTCGATCAAGTAGAATAAAACCACAAAATTACTATTTATATTCCAATGCTGCTTTTTGACATTAACAAGCAGACAGCTCAACACAATTGTCAGCGCTAATACCCCAAACATAATTGCAAATCCGATCATCCCATTGGACATATCTTCTATTCCAAAAGCCGATATCCCTTTCAAATAGGATTCTGACGAATATCCGTATCCCAGAATAGGCCTGGAGCATATGACCTTGATTCCGGAAAGCAGATCATTTGACCGAATTCGAAAGGAAATATTTTTTGTACTGAATTTATTGATAATCGTATTGCTTGTCAATATTTTTAACAGCGCTGCACAGAGCATCGGAAAGGATAAAAGATAAAAAAATCGCCATTGCTTTTTCATTTTGATATCTTTAATCTTCCACCAAACAGCAAATACGATAACAGCAAATGCGATATAGCCGCTGGTTGACTGAGTTAAAAAGAGAGTACCTGTCAATATCAATGTCTGAATGATTGTGATGTTGTCAACTTTGGTTAACAGCCGATTCCCACAAAACAGAATTGCCGTATTTAAAATGATCTGATACATTCCCGGTTCGTGAAACAAGCCACAAATCCTGCTGAAACGAGTAGTGTCCCACCCTACTACATGCAGTAATGATATTAAATAAAATTTTCCGTTTATATTTTTTTGTTCTGTCGGAATGAGATTAAAATCTCCTGCGAATAAGACAAGTATTGATATCAGCGCCATGACAACTACTATGTTAATATACACGGATCGGTATCTCTCTAAATCCATAGCAGACAATACCATCCATGTCCCGACAATATACAATAAAATCTGAATAATTCCGTTCCATGCCATACCGCTGAAAATATGTGCGCAGCAGTTAGTCAAAATGATGGCAAGCAGCACAATAAAGTGTTTGATATTTACTGCTCTGATTCGAATCCCATATTTTCTGATACACAAGAACACAGAAAGCACAGCAAACAAAGGGATAAACTCCGAATTATATTTTATATTAAATACAACGGTTCCTGAGCACATAATCATAGCCCATACCACAAAATACTCAAAGAATCTCGTCTCATATTTTTTTGCCATATTGTGCTCTCCTATAACCTGTTTCCATAGCGTATCGCCTTATAATTAATTCGAGGCATCTTTTTTATTATCCACTTAAAACAATCAATGGCTGCCAGACACCACCTGTATATAAGCACCCAAAAGTGATTTCCTCCATTCTTTAATATGACTTTCTCCCGCTCTTTATAAGCATTCTCAATTCCGGCCTTTGTGGAAAGCCCTCCCACATTAAATTGTCCCAAAACCGCATTAATCCTCTTAAACTTTGCCCCTTTTCTATAGAATCTCCGAAGCAAATCCAAATCCATAGCCAATTTAAAATCTCTGTCGTAATCCCCATAAATCTCATATGCCCTTTTTGCAATAAATGTGGGCAAATGGCATACATTGATATAAATCGGTAACATGCCAAATTTCATAGACGGCTCATAGGTATAGGATTCACTGGCTTTGCTATCCACGATAAGAATCGAGCCTCGGTATACATCGATTTCCTGAGAATAGCTCTCGGCGATCTTCCATAATGCCCCCGGAAGATATTGATCATCACTATTTACAATGCCTATGATATCCCCTGTAGACAGACGGATTCCCTTGTTAAACGCATCGCTGATCCCATGATCCTTCTCTGAAACCCAACGATGGATAAAAGGCTCGTACTTTTTTATGATTTCGATGGTCCCATCTGTCGAACCTCCGTCGACTATGATATACTCTAAATTCTCATACCCCTGATTCACAACACTTTTAATGGTCTCCTCGATCGTCCCGACACTATTGTAAGATATGGTAATAACAGATATCTTCGGTAACATCTTTATCAGCTCCTAATCAGTCTGCTTCTCAACTGCTTGATTCTGTCAAGGGTTCCCGTTTTATACAAAACCGGCTTTATCAACGCTTTTATCCTATATTTCCATGAGACAGGTATATACTTTTTTACCAGATCATCGATCTGTGTCTCCCCCATTTCCTCCAAAAAAGCCTCTCTCTTCTCCGGCCTGTGGGAACTGCCTATCAGCATGGAAACCTGATGACCTCCATTTATTATCAATGCCTTTTCCAAGTCTATCGGTTCCATCTCTGCCTTTTCCCCCATTTGGGAAAGAAGGTCTCTGCCCTTCTGTGTATGGCATAATAAAAGAGAACATCCGTCTGCCTCCTCATACTGACGGGGCAGCCCGGAGACATCCCAAAAATCTCCAATGGAAAAATCTGATTTGTGCAAAATCTGCTTGAAACGGCATTCATAGCAGGAGGGCCGAAAGATATAACATTTGGAAAACGCCGTCCAAAACAGATCATTGTCATGATCCTTACGACTGCTTTTGCCATTAGAAAAAGATACGGCCATACAGGCGCTGTGGTATCCGTATGTTTTTTCTCTGAACTTGATCCTTCGAATCGATGATCTATAGTGATCCTCCATATAAGAAAGATAGTTGTTCCAATAACCAGGAGAGCCGACGCCATGACAAAAAATATCTATGGTAATTAAATTGCCATACTCCCGCCCTAAAAATTTATATAAGCCGGCAACCTGACAGGGAGTCCCTGTATATAGCACAGTCCTGTTGACTGCCAGATCATCTCTGACCTGCTCATAAATTCCGTCCTGCTGGGATTGTACATATTTTGCCCCTCTCAGTTTGTCCAGGTCCTGTGGACAGCTGACTCTCATGTGCTTGATCTGATGATTCCGATCAATGGCAGCACCATAAATGACTCCGTCCCTGGACAGCACAGATTCTGCAAACAGGGAAAAAGCCCCTCCACTTGTACTGTCTCTGCGGACAGAACTGTCCCGTAAATACAGTACATAACTGTCTGGTATCTTCTTTTCAGCGGTTATCCGATTGCGGGTATATTCCTCTTTACTCATATTTCCGCTGACGGTTATCTGTCTATTTTCATTATGCAAAATCGGACACACCTGTTGGCACTTTCGGCAATGAACGCATTCCTTTTCAGCTATACTCGGGTATAAAAAACCTTCCTTATCTGCTGTCATTGTTATACACGATTTGGGACATGCCCAAACACAGGCAGTGCATCCGCAGCAATCTTCTTTCCGAATAAGTTCAATCATCTCTCATCCTTTATCTCTCATCCTTTAATGCATGTTCTAAATAATCCATAGATCTCCTTCTGCATCCTTCCATTCTCTCCTTCGCAGAGGAAAATTCCATCGAAATGAAATCTCTGTCCTGAAGCGGCTGATCCGGTCTGAACAATCTGTCTTCCAATCCGGTCATTTTTAAAAAGGAATATAGTCTCGAATTCGTCGAATCTTTTTCATCATTTTGGTATCGAGTAAATGTAAAAAATGTTCTTTCATATATAGCAGAGAACACAGAACCATGAAAAGAATCTGTACAGACATAGGCAGCATTGGCGATCAAATTAATGAATTGGAATGGGCCGATCTCAGTCGGTTCATAATCCGCATATCCTACATCAGCTCTGACAAACTCATCCACATGAGGTATACTCACAATTTTTAAACCGGTTTTCTTCCTGAGATTTTCCGAAAACTTTCTGTAGGAAGGGTTTGGACTTATAAAATAGCACAAAATATAGGAATCACTGATCAGCCGGCCTCCCTTTCTCAAATCCCAAAATTCCCTATCAACCAGCAACGTCGGATCAACTACAACCTCTGCGGTCCTGCCGGTTAAGTCGGCCACGATCTTCTGCCCCTCTGGTTCCCTTACAGAAATAAAATCAATTCTTTCTAAATATTGTTTTGTCTTCTTCTCCTGATTTTTAGGAATCCTTGCCACGCCAAAACTGGGAGCATAGGTTACTTTCTTCTTTTCACTTCCAATAAAAGTCATGGTATAATAATCACCGCCGAGGTTCATGGGATTCCATACCTGATCACTCCCCAACACAAAACAATCATAATTATCACAGGCACGAATCAACGCACTTCTCCCTATATAGGTTTCAGAAAAATGCATATTCTTCCGTATGAACTCGCAGAAGGCTGTCTCCCTGCCGGCTAATACGCCGCCATATATGTCTCTGTGAAAAAACTTACAATAAATATCTTTCCACACTCTTTTCGCCGTGGCTTTCAGAAGCGGGTAATAAAGCAGCCTGGCTGCCTGGCTAACATAATTTGTTTTTTTGTAGACTAAAATCTCCGTGTCATGTCCCATATTCTCAAGAACCTGCTGCAGCGCATAGGCCTGGAGAATACTGCCGTAATTGTGATTATAGACAGATAAAATCCCGATCTTCCTATTCATATTATCCTCTCCCTACAACCCCAATTATTTTTGCAGCAAGACACTTATAATCCGTCTCCGGGAAATAATCTGCTCTATCATATCCATCCAAAATTTCTCTGCTAAAGGGGCAGTCACTTGCAAGCACATAGGTGCCGCTGAGCCTTGCCTCAAGAAGAGGAAGGCCAAAAGATTCCACATAGGACGGAAAGATAAGGATCGACCGCGCATACATTTTGAAGACTTGTTCCCGTGGTATTTGACCGCTGAATGTCACCCTTAATCCATGTGCCAAAGCAAATTTGTTAAGCTCCTGTGTATATCTGTTCTCATGGGCTGTGATCGTAAATATCATCTCATAGTCTTCGAATCCTGATTTCTGTGCGCAGTCCAATGCCTTAAGGATCGTCATATGATTCTTATAGGTAAACGCTGTGGCCGGATAAAATAATCTTTTTCTGTTTTCATACGTGTCTGTGTACTGCATAATATGATTATTTGAAATATCAGGCTGCAGGATAGTAATCTTTTTATCAGGCACTCCTGCCTTTTTCATCAGCGCCTCCTTCATCCAGCGGGTCTGGACGATGGTCCTGTTGACCTTGCGGAGAGATCGGAATATACTCTTGCCTATCACGTTTTGATAGAGCCACAATTTCTTTCCGTCTGTCCTGAGATCGAATTTATGATCTGTCAAAATAAAGGGTAAGTGCAGATATACCAGCTGTTCCTTTTTATAAAATGAAATCCCTTTATTCTGCAGAGAAAACACTTGATCTGGTTTAAATTCTCTTAAAAGTCCCCTTGTCATGACTGTGTCAAAAAAATACCTGTATCCCCAATTCTTTTTTACCCATGGAAATCTTCTGACCTTGATATGGTCTGTTTCTTCATATTCAGGTGTGCTGACTATAAAAATCCAATTTATCGTCTTGTCCGGATACACACATACTTGGTGATATAAATCATCTAAAATTGCCAGAGCACCTGATTCGCTGGCATGGACATCATATATCATCACTGTGGTATATGGCTTGGGATTTATTAATCTGAGCATGGAACTGCTTTCTGACATGACAATTACCTCGAGTGTTCCTTAATCCATTTAAGAGTTTCCCTTGTTCCTTCAAGCCTTGTGAAGAGCGTTTCCGGTGCCACTTTATACGTGTTTGCCATATCGTTTATTCCGTCGTTTGTCATATTTTCAAAACGAAATGACTGCATCGGAAAATGAATATGAAACAATCCTAAAAAGTCCCCAAATACTGCCAGACCCTTTACAAGCCAAACCGGCATAACCGGGATCTTAAATCCAAGTTCATGAGCAATCTCGTCGGCCCACTCGTTGATTTCATATGCAGGCTCGTCGCCGATATAAAATACCTTGTTCTCTTCATCTGAGGTTTCCGTAAATAGAAGTCTCTCAATCTGATACACTGCATTGCCAATATAGCCATATGTTTTGCGGCACTTGATATGTCCTATATGAAAATACAAACGGTGCATAACCATGTCAAAAAAGTTGCGGTAAGGGACACCAAACCATGGTCCCCAGATGGAAGTCGGGCGGATGATACACCAATCACATTTGGGAGGGTTTCTCCAGACACACCTTTCTGTCTCCACCTTGCTCTCCCCATATTTTGTGTGTGGACAATAATCGAATTGATTTTTAATTAAGTACCCATTTCGTGTGACAAACTTTGAGGAAGTGATGATAATCTTTTTTAACCCGGAAAGCTTATCAGCAATCTTTAAAAGATTATCTACCCCAATAATATTGGCCGAGTAATCTTCCAACGTCTTTCCGTCTAAATCGGTGCGCGCTGCCAGATGGATAATATAATCAGGGGCAAAATCCAGCACCGCCTTCTTGAACGGTTTATATTGTGTAATATCTATGCTGCTCCATACATTCCTTCGCTCTGACCGTTTCGGTTCATTAAAATCTATATTTCTAACGGTATAGCCCTTACTGATCAGATCTTCCAAAAGATTCGTTCCGATGAAACCAGAAGCTCCCGTCAGCAGTATCTTTTCACCCATCCTATTGGCCTCACAATTTTAAGATTTCTTCCATGTACTTCTTTATGGATATATCACAAGTCAGATTCTTCAACAGATTCTCTCGATTTCTCTTTCCCATCTCAGCAACTTCCCCACTGTCCCCATGATTGATAAACCACCGGAGATTTTCTTCCGCTGCAGCATAATCGCCAGGCTCAGAACATAGTCCTCCTTTTACTTCTTCTATGATCGATCGTACCTCCGACCCCGACTCAAGGACACAGAGACAGGCCTTTGCACAGGCACCTATCCCATAATATTTGCTTGGACAGGAAACTCCTTTTATCCCTCTGGCATTGACCACCCAGTGCACATCTCCTGCATTTAAGCTGTAAATCAAATCTTCTTTATTTTGATACGGAATAAACGTTACATGATCCAGATGGTTTTGTTCTTTATACTGTACCAGCCTTTCCAGAATGGAACCTGCACCGACAAATGCAAATATCACTTCACGGCCGTCAGGAGTCATCGTTCCCGGTTTTATCTTCCCGATCACTTTCATCAAATTTTCAAGATCATAGTAGAGGCCCATGTTGCCGGAATACATAAAGACAAATTTTCCGCAGAGACCATATTGTTGTTTAAAATTCATCAGTTTCGGATGATCCGGGGCTATGGGATAAATTTCTCTTTCATTAATCCAATTATTAATCATTACCGTGTTTGGAATCGCCTTTCCTCTAAAACGGTTATGTATCGTATCTACAAGGTCACGTCCTACGGTGATAATAAGATCACTTTTCCTGCAGCTGAATTTATCAAGAGACATCATCATTTTCAGCAACAACCTATTCTTACTATAGCCTGTAGCAAGGATTTGCTCCGGATTAAAGTCGTGAATCGTATAGATCAGCTTGGCATGTTTTATCCATTTCCCCCATACACCCAAAAGTCCTCCCAAGATGGGGGGTTGTGAGATGGAGAGAATATAATCCATTTCTCCCACTTTCAATGTGGCATGTATCGATCCGAAAAAATAGGATAAAATATTTCTGATCCGGCTTATTTTATTTGATTTGTTAAACTCAGGAACACGAATACGGAGAAGCTTTACCCCATTCATCTCTTCTCTGTAATATTTCTTTGTTCTGTACTCCTTTTCTATCGTTCCAAGGTATGAAGGGACAACGCAAATGACCGTGATATGAAACCGCCCCAGCATTCCTTCGGCAAGTTCTTGAATGATTTGACCTGTAGAGGCGGCATCAGGGATATAGTAATGTGCATAAATCAGTAAATTTTTCTTTTCGGACATCATATTTCCCATCTGTTATCTCCCAGACATTTTTTATTTATCTATGACACTCATCTTACAATAAATTGAATTAAAATAATAAATATTATTTGAACTTTATGTTTCAAAAAAAATGAATAACCTTACATTTCCCTCTCTCATCTCTTCCTAGGTACTGAGTATACCCTCATATCTCCCTTCCGTCAATAGTTTTATTATCCCATTTTTAACTATTATCTCTAATTTCCCGCTTCCAAGGCTCCATCTGCCCTAAAATAGGCCGAAAAACCGCAGATTCAGGTCGAAAATCCCTTGTAACCCCCTGGAAAAGTCTATATAATGATGTTGGGGTCAAACGATCAATGGCTCTGTATTGGTTACCAACTATCAGGAGACGATATATGAACAGATCGAACATATGTATATTTGTCGCCGCCCACAGGCCCATCGATTGGCGGCTTCCGGAATACTGCGAGAAGCTGGAGGTCAACTGCAGCGCGCAGAAGGAGCTGTGGGACGGATATCTGCATGATAATTTCGGCGACAATATTTCAGATAAAAATTATTGCTATAGTGAACTGACAGCGCTCTACTGGGCCTGGAAGAATTCGGATGCCGCCATCAAGGGGCTGTGCCACTATCGAAGGTTTTTTACCAGATTCACCTCAGATACCATGATCCCCATCTTCAAGCTGCACAGGGATTTTCTGGCAGACGAGTGTCTCGAGGCGGCGGCGATCCGAGCCGCGCTGGAGGGGCCATATGATATCATCTTGACTAAGCCCTACGGGCCCTATCCGGATACCGCAAGGGAGGAGCTGGAAAAATATGTCTATCAACAGGATATTTCTGCTATGGAACATGTGATACGGGAATATTTCCCGGAGTATTCCCAGTGTCTCGGGCAGGTGCTGGACAGCCGGAATCTTTCCTACTACAACATGTTCATTGCCTCCGGGAAGGTTTTTGATGATTACTGTCAATGGCTGTTTGATGTCCTTAAGCTGGTTGAGGACTCGGTGGATATCACACAGTATGACCGGCAGCATCAGAGACTGTTTGGATACTTGGGGGAGGTGCTTCTCAATGTCTATGTGAAAAGGCAGCATCTAAAATGCTTTTATTGCAAAGCCGGGTTCCTGGAGCAGGACTTTTCCGTGAAAAACAGGGGTAAGGTTTTTCTTTTGAGGCATTTTCATCGGCTCCATGAATTTCTGTATGACCATGGCTGTTATCCCCTCATGCTAAAGTTATACAAAATCTTCCGAAAACCTTCTTATGAGAGATTGAAAAATTATGAAATCCATTAAATTTAATTTTGTGATGAACATCATCCTGACGATGTCCTCATTCATTTTTCCGCTGATCACCTTCCGCTATGTCTCAAGGATCCTGCTGCCGGCGGGCACCGGAAAAGTGTCTTTTGCCACATCGCTGGTCACCTATTTCAATATGTTTGCCCAGCTGGGGATTCCGACTTATGGGATCCGGGCCTGCGCCAGGGTCCGGGATGACCGCAGGGAGCTGACTCGGACTGCCCATGAACTGCTCTTTATCAACCTGGCTATGGGGCTTCTCTCCTATGTGGTACTGTTTGTCATGCTGTTTACGGTCCCGCGGCTTCGGGAGGAGCGCTGTCTTTATGTCATCATCAGCTCCACCATCCTGCTGTCCGCTATCGGCATGGAATGGCTGTACAAGGGTTTAGAGCAGTACACCTATATCACGGTCCGGGCCATTATCTTTAAACTGGCCGCTCTCGCGGCTATCTTTCTGCTGATCCATCGGCAGGAGGATTATGTGATCTATGGAGGGATCTCTGTTTTTGCGGCCGGTGCCTCCAACATCGTGAATTTGATCGCAGCACGGAGATTGATCGATTTTAAGCCTGTCGGTAATTATCATCTGAAGCGGCATGGGCGGGCCATCGCCATCTTCTTTTCCATGTCCTGCGCGACCACCATCTACACCAATCTGGATACGGTCATGCTGGGCTTTATGACCGATGATATGGAAGTCGGCTATTACAACGCTGCCATGAATATCAAATCAATTCTGGTCAGCATCGTGACCTCCCTGGGCGCCGTCCTTCTTCCTCGATGTACCTATTATGTGGAGCACCGTCTGATGGAGGAATTCCGCAGGATCTGCGCAAAAGCCTTGAATTTCGTAGTATTGTCCGCCGCTCCTCTGGCCGTGTTTTTTGCGCTCTTCGCCCATGAGGGCATCTTGTTTCTCTCCGGACCCGCCTATGAGAGCGCCGTCCGCCCCATGCAGATCATCATGCCCACTCTGCTGCTGATCGGCCTGACTAATATCATGGGCCTGCAGATCCTGGTGCCTCTGGGCCGGGAGCATGTGGTTCTGGCCTCCGTGTCCGCAGGCGCCATGGCGGATCTGATCTTAAATATGCTTCTCATCCCCTCCTTCGGGGCCAGCGGAGCCGCCATCGGCACCGTGACGGCAGAATTTTTGGTGCTCATCATGCAATACCAGGCCCTTAAGTCGGAGATCTCCGGCCTCCTGCGCCAGATCCGCGTGGCTAAGATTCTGCCTGCCCTCATGCTGGGATGTGCCGCTTCCCTCTGGGTCCCTCTTCTGTCTCTTGGAAGTTTCGTGACTCTGGTGCTGTCCGCACTCCTGTTCTTTTCCTTTTACGGAGTATTTCTTCTCATAACCAAAGAACCTCTGACTACGGAAATCGTCCGCCTCATTCTGGCAAAAAAATAGGAAACGGCAAAGTTATCTGTCGTTTCCTATAAAAATCGGCTGAGAGCGGCGTCTATTCTCCGCTCTGTTTTACCACTTGTCCGATACACGCTTCCATCTCCGCCGCAAATGCTTCCGGTGAAAAATATTGTTCATATAATTTCCTGGCATTGACCCGCATCCGGGTGTCCTGTCTTCCTGCCCTAATCCTGGGGACGAGTTCCCCCCACCTGTCTTCTGCGCAGTTAAATCCGGCCTGACTCTCTTCTATAAATCTCCATGTATCTCCCCCTATCGTATTGAGCAGCGGAAGGCCCCAGTACAGGTACTCCACGGATTTCATGGTCAGGCCCACGGTTACTTCCGGCTTCATCATATTGATTCCGTAGTGACATTGTGACAGAATCTCCCTCTTTTTTTCTTCTTCGTAGGTGGCTCCATGGTATTTTACCGTGACCCCCTGCGCCCTCAGTCTGTCAAGTAATTCCTGCCTGCTCTCACCGTCTCCGATGATATGGAATACCACATCACAGGCTTTTTTCATCTCCACTGTCATGTTCACGATAAACGGAATGTCTATGATATGATTGATGGACCCCAGATAACACAGACGCAGCTCCTCTGTCTCACTCTGCCAAAGAAGTGATTCTTCTGTGAAAGCCTGGCTTTCTCCCATTTTCGGCCAATAGATGGTTCTGGTCTCGATCCCCTTCAGCCTGGGGCCCAGGATCTCCCTGTAAAGCCGGCATTCGGTCACGACCAAGTCCGCGGCCTTCAGGTGGTCATCTCTCAGACTTCTCCACATCCGCACCGGCAGGCTGCCGCTCATGTTTCGAAATGGAAGAGCCTCGGGCCACAGGTCAATCACATCAAAAATGACCTTTACCTTGGGATGGTTTCGTCTATAAATATCTCCGCAGCGAACCAGGGAATTGGCGGGAACCAGAATATACAGAAGATCCGGCTCCATGGATTCCAGCTCTTTTAAGACTTTTTCGGAGAATACGCGGTGGGACCACAATCTCTTTACGGATAGATTTTTCTGATATGGTATGGTCTTTAGATAGCGATAGCCCTCTCTGGACTCCCGCCTTCTCTTTTTCTCCCTGTGGACAAAGTCCGTACTGATTATCACGGTCTGCCATCCCAGTTTTTTCAGACAATCTGCCGCCAAGTCTGCTCTCGGTTCGTAGCTGCTGGAACTGGTCACGATCACTGCTCTCATATGGCCTCTGATTCTCCTTTTCTCCGGATTGCTTCCGCCTCGGAATCTGCCAATATCTCCGTCGCCCCATAGCCGTTCGTCTCCTGTCCCACTTTGGCTGAAACCGCTTCGGAAAACCCTTCTGTGCTCTCTTTTTCAAAGAGGATTTTTACCGTCTTAAACAAGATCTCTATGTCCAGAAGCAGGGAATAGTTCTGAATATACATCAGGTCCAGCTTCAGTTTATCATAGGCCGTGGTATTGTATTTTCCATAGACCTGAGCGTATCCGGTGAGACCGCCTTTGACCTTGAGCCGATAGGCAAACTCCGGTATCTCCTGGGAATACAGCCTGACATGCTCCACCCTCTCAGGCCTGGGCCCCACCAGACTCATCTCACCTTTTAAAATGTTCAGCAGCTGAGGCAATTCGTCGATACGCACCTTTCTGATAAAGGAACCTACCGGGGTGATACGGGGATCTCTCTGGGTCGCAGGAATAGACCTTCCCTCTTTCTCCGCATCCACAATCATGCTGCGGAATTTGCAGATGGAAAATATCTTTCCGTCCTTTGTGCACCGCTCCTGATAGAAGAACACCGGCCCTTTGTCGTAGAGTTTGATGGCCAGAGCCGTAAGGGCAAAAATCGGCGATGTGATGATGAGCATACACATTGACACCAGGATATCCATCATCCGCTTGATCACCGCCTGCTCCACAGACAATCCGTCATTTCTGGCCAGGAGAAGAGGAGTGTCAAAATAATGCATATTCTCGGCGCCTCGGATGATGATGTCGGAAATCTTAGGCATGGTGTAGACCCTCAGGGAATGCCCGTAACAGAATTTCAGCAATTCATTGCGGACCACGGATGGCAGATCACATATTACCACCCCTTCATATTTCAGCAGGAGTTTTTTTACCTCCTCCATCTTCTGCGGCTCAATGCGGACGCTGGCACTGATGACGAATCGGTCAGCTCTGCTGTAGATCTTCTCCATCAGCTCCTGCATAGGCCGCTCCCCATAGACCATGATTACTTTTCTTGGGGGATAGACCCGCCTGTACAGGCCATTGGCCACGTACCCCCATGCCGCGATCACCACAAACTGCCCCACTGTCAGCCACACCAATGGCATGGGAGAGCGAAAATGTTTTACCAGCAGGACGATGGGGATATAGGCCACCGCATTGGCGCAGGTGGTAGCCAGGGTGTGGGTATAGATCAACTCTCCGCTTCTTAAATATCCCAGCCTCAGACTGCCGTACATGGAGCTGAACACGTACAGAATCACCGCATACACAGCTGCCAGAAAGTAATGTCCCATGCGCTGATATGGCATCTCCATCTGATCATTGTAACAGTAAATCCACACATACATAAATATTACAGATTCTATGGCTATCAAGCTTATGCCTGCCAAAAAACGGATCAGGCGCTTGTACTGGTCGTATCTTTTCACTCTCATTCCTGCCCTTCTGTATTTCTCTGCAGCAATCTATCTTATCCATATTCCCGCGGCGGCCTGTCATCCGCCTGTCGGTTCTGGTAAAGGATCGTCTCTTGCTTTCGTATAGTATAGCATCCAATGGTTGGGGCTGCAACTTCCCGAAACCATGTAGTTTTATCCGTTTTATCCATTCTGTGCCTTCCTGGTGCTCCTCTCGCTGACCTCATCGATTCGGACCGGTCTTTCCCGCTCCCGAACCCTCGTCTGAAAGTATATCACTGATGGATAAACATTACAACTCCGTGAAATGTGTAAAGTTTTCTTTTTTCTCTTAATTTTTGCTTAACCTTGAGATTCACGGCTATAAGGTTCTCATCCGGCTGCCTGGAGAAGCCGATGCGGGCTGAATTGAGCGGATTATGGAAGCGGATTATGGAAAACGAAAAGAGCTTGATTTCCTGCCGGCTTTGGCGTATGCTAATGGAAAGAACTTCCACACAACTCTATCATTTCATCACCGGCTCCCACGCCGGCTTTGGCGTATGCTAATGGAAAGAACTTCTGTAAATGTCTGTAATATTTCTGAGATGTTTCTTGGGACACTCTGCTGCCTCCTCTCTGGCCTGAATTTGTTGGCGTTTTCAATTGGTTATCTTTCCGTTTTCCCCCTATTTTTCCAGTATTCTCTGGCCGATCGATAATTTCCATTATAGGAAGTATAATTGACCTCGTAATGCAAGCAGGGTTTTCGAAATAAGAGGCCCAAAAAAGGAAAAAGGAGAGTGCATTCATTATGAGAAAGCAGACGAAATTAGTTGCAGTGTTATCTGCAGCGGC
>JAAWBS010000037.1 GCA_022792815.1 Hungatella sp. | reverse complement strand
CCAAAACTGCCCCCAGACTGTCACTGACAAAGCTGAAAAAGGGCACCACCTATTACTTTGCCGTGAGGGCGGTCGGGACTGCCGGTGATGAGGAGTCCTGCTCTGACTGGGTTTCCTTCACTTACACGCACACAGGCGAGGCGGGATCCGATAAACCCGCCGCGCCGGCCAACATCAAAACGGTCTGTACCGGGGAAGATGCCATGCAGGCCACCTGGGATGAGGTGCCGGGAGCGACGGAGTATCAGTTGCGTTTGTATAAGGATTCCACATACGGGGAAGTGTGGAAAGAGTCTTCTAAGACAGCCCCCAAAACGTCAGCGACAAAGCTGCAAAAGGGCACCACCTATTACTTTGCCATAAGGACGGTCAAGACTGACGGTGATGAGGAGTCCTGCTCCGACTGGGTCCGGTTCTCCTACACCCATACGGGAGAGATTCAGTCCGATTAACTTGCTGTAGTTTCAATGGTAATCCATACCATAACCTTGTTTCTGCGGTTTCCCCATAGCCCTGGTCGCCGGTTCCGCCAGAAGATTGCCGTCTGCGTCGAAACGGCTGCCGTGGCAGGGGCAGTCCCAGGTTTTGTCGGCCGGATTCCAGGAAAGAGTACAGCCCATGTGAGGGCAGACCGGACCGAATCCCTTTTCGACAGCCCGTTTTCTGGTATGGGGAGCGAATGGTTTCTGCAGAAGCAGATGGAACAGGGAGGCTCCCATGTCGGACAGAAAGGGGAGCGCGGCAGACAGGTTCAGTCTGACCGGGTGATAGACTTGACAGGCCTCGTTTGGGCGGTCAAGAACTTGGTCTGCCAGGATGGAGGCGGCGGTCATGGCGTGGGTCATCCCCCATTTCTGAAAGCCGGTGGCCACATAGATGTGGGGAGTCCAGACGGAGAATGGCCCGATAAAGGGGACTCCGTCGTGGGTGAGGGCATCCTCATTGGACCAGTGGGCGGCCACCTCCGCCTGGGGATACCATTGCCTGGCTGTCTGCCGAAGTGCCCGGTAGGCATCGCCTGGGTGGAGCTTGCCGGTGCGGTGTCCCAGACCGCCGAAGAGCAGAACCTGATCCTGAGAGCGGAAGGAATGGCCGCTTGGGTCGCAGCAGTAATACATCCCCTCTAAAGAACCGGCATGGTTCAGAGCCACTACATAGGAAATCTCCTGGTGCTGCCGCAGGAAATAAAATCCGGGGATATTTTTGGTGGGGAAATGGGTGGTCAGCAGGATCTTTTCGGCTCTCACCTGATGTGTGCCGCCGGGAGTGGTGACCTGAAGGATGTGGCCGCGGATTTTGGTGACTCCGGAATGTTCGTGGACCGTAAGACCCGGCAGAATCCCCTTTATAAATTTCAAAGGATGAAACTGGGCCTGATGTTCGAAGCGGACAGCGCCGGCTACCGGAAACGGAAGGCTGGTTTTCCTCGTGAAGGAAGCCGGCAGTCCCAGGCGGCTGGCGCTGTCCGCTTCCCGTCTCAGGATATCACTATCCAAGGTGCTGTACAGGTAAGACGGCTGATTGGAGAAATCGCAGTCGATGTTCTCTTTTTCAATCAGATGTCGGTAAGAGTCGATGGCTTTCTCACTGGCCGCGGCGTACTGCCGGGCCGGACCAGGCCCTATGGTCTTGATAAGCTTGTGGTAGATCAGCCCATGCTGGCTGGTGATCTTCGCGGTGGTAAAGCCGGTGGCCCCGCGGCCGAGGCAGCCTTTTTCCAGTACGACGACGGAAAGGCCGCTCTCTTTTAACAGGCGGGCGGCAAGAAGGCCGGTCAGGCCGCCTCCGACGATGGCTACATCGACGTTCTTATCTTCCGAAAGGGAAGGGAAGGCGGGCAGGCTGCAGGTTTTCGTCCAGATGGATTCCATAAAATACCTCGTTTCCGGGCTGATGAGGGCCCTTTTTGTGATGCGGACCGATGAATTGCAGAGATTGGCACGAATCTATAAGGAAAGTATGCCCGGAGTGCAGAAAAATAGTCAGAACACGGGAAGGAGGCAGGAAAGCCCGATGAAGATTTGTTACAGAGACTTAAAGGCAGAAGAACTCTGCCGGGAACTGTTTCAGGATTTTGTCCGTCATCAGACGGTGACCAAGTGCTGGAGAAAGGAACAGGGGCAGTGGCTCGTCAAGGATGCCCCTTTTATCGATGACTGGACCGAGGAGGAGTATCAGGTGCTGATCTCCTGCCTGAGACATACCGTCGAGAGCGGCGGGCTGGTGTGCGGCGCTTTCTGTGACGGGGGGCTGAAAGGATTCGTGTCCGTGGAGCCGGGGCTGTTTGGGGGAGAGCACAAGTATCTCGACTTATCCAGCATCCATGTGTCCGAGGACATGCGCTGTGAGGGCATCGGAAGACAGCTCTTTGCCATGGCAAAGGAGTGGGCGAAGAATCATGGCGCCGCCAAGCTGTATATCTCTGCCCACTCGGCGGTGGAGACCCAGGCCTTCTACAAGAAGATGGGATGTGTGGAGGCAGTACTCTATCACCAGGGACACGTCGAGAGAGAGCCTTATGACTGCCAGTTGGAGTGCAGGCTGTAGGTCAGGCGGTGCCCCTGTCCATGGGGAAGATTCCGGAGACATCACAGGCAGTACTCATCAGAGAGGCTGCAAAAAGGAGAATAAGATGTATAAGAATGTAGAGAAACAGATGAAATTTCAGCTGAAGGACCTTGTGGCTTACCAGGAGGGCCAGGTAGTCAGCAGGACACTGGTGCAGAATGAAATGGTCAGTATGACGATCTTTTCTTTTGACAAGGGGGAGGAGATCTCCACTCACGCGGCGGGGGGAGATGCCATGGTGACAGTGCTGGAGGGGACCGGAAGATTTACTGTGGACGGTCAGGTGTTTGTGCTGAAGGAGGGGGAGACCCTGATCATGCCTAAAGACATCCCCCACGCCGTGTACGGGGAAGAGCGGTTTAAGATGCAGCTTACGGTCTCCTTTTAATCGATGGGGAGAGAGGCGAGAAGATGATAAAAAGCATAGTACTTTCTATGTTGTTAACCACAGCGATGGCTGTGACAGGGCCGGGAGCGGCGGCCTCCAAGGAGGCTGGGCAGGAGACACCGATCACTCAGACTGCCGGGGAGAAAGAGGAGTCAGAAGCCTCCGGCGCGGAACTGACGATGCTGTCTGGCGCCGGAGGATCCCAGATGCTGGGGGTGGTGATCCACTCGGAGGGTGGAAAAACTGTGGTGATCGATGGAGGATGGGACGATGACGGGGACCAGCTGCTGGAGACCATAAAGAGAAAGGGACAAAAAGTGGATGTGTGGCTGATCACCAATCCCCATTCGGATCATATCGGCGCCCTGAGGCACATTCTGCGGGAGAGGGCAGACCAGATTCTCATCGATAAAATCTACTATTCCTTTGCCCCTTTAAGCTGGTATGAGGAGGTGGCGCCTGAGGATGCCCCCACGGTATCGACTCTGATGGAGGAACTGCGGAAGCTTCCCCAAGGTACCCTGTGTGACACCATCAAAAAGGGATTTGAGATCGAGGCGGGAGACATCCATATCACGGTGCTCAATGACAGATATGCCTTGGACAGCGACCCGATTAACAACAGCTCTATCGTGTACTCAGTGAAGGCAGGCGGACAGACTATCCTGTTTTTAGGCGACATGGGGTATGACGGCGGCTATCGCCTTTTAAAGGATTCTGAGGAGCTGCTGAAGGCCGATCTCGTCCAGATGGCTCATCACGGCCAGAACGGAGTGGACAAGCCGGTATATCAGGCCATATCCCCCAGGGTCTGTCTGTGGCCCACTCCCCAGTGGCTGTGGGATAACGACAAGGGGGAGGGATATGACACCGGCCCTTGGAGGACGATTGAGACACGGGAGTGGATGCAGTCTCTGGGAGTGTCTGAGAACTACTGCATCAAGGACGGGGAGATTGTCTTGCAGCTGAAGGAGTGAGACGGCGGGGGGTCATTACCCTTATCTTCAGCCCTTCCTTCTGGCCTCCACCACCTTCATGCCGAAGGCCCGGCTGATGGCCCGTCTGGCAGGCGGGCAGATCCAGGTGAGGTAATCCATGAGATGATAGGCCAGCAGATACCACTCCTTTCCCCGCTCCTTTTCGGCGCCTGCCCAGGGAGTCAGGGCAAGGGCGTTCTCGTAGGCCTTCCGGTAATGGTTGAGATTACCGGAAAGCCAGGGTCTCTCATCCCCGGCATAGTGGATGACGGCCGGCCGGCGTTTGGCCTGCAGAAATTCTGTTTTCCCCACCTGTCTGTAGGCCTTACAGCAGCGGACCAGCTCCCGGTAGGGGAAATACCGGTAATTGGGGAAGAAATTATAGCGGGGGGAGAGGGCGAAGATCTCTCCCTTCAATCCTCCGTTGATGGTGTCCTGATCGCAGGCGAAGAGACTGCCGCCTTTGGACCGGTAAAAGTTTAAAAGCCTTTGTTCCGCCTGAGTCTCACGCCACCGCTTTAAGTCGATGAGGAGGACTCCGGAGTTGAAATAGGGGTCTTTCTCCCCAAGGCCGATGTCGTCTCTCACCGCCTGATAGATGGTGGGCTCCATGACGGCTCCTAAGACCTTTCCCTGAAGATCCTGGTTCCACAGCTTTCCCAGAGGCTCTGTCACGATGGTGTCACAGTCCAGATACAGCACCCGGATCACCTTTTCGGGAAGCAGCCGCCCTACGAACAGCCGCCCCATGGCGCTGATATCAAATCCCCGTGTATCCACGTCAAACCCAAATTTCTCCCGGATATCAGAGAGCTGAATAAAACAGAGCTTCCGCCCGTATTGTTTTGCCATCCCGGAAAGCTTTTCCCGGCTCTCTTCGGTGATTCCGATGGAGAGCACGTAGATGGTCAGCTGTCCGGCTCTCCGGTTTTGTTCCAGCAAAGATACCATGGAAGCAGCCATGTGCCGGACATAAGTTTCATTGGACGCGTAGACGATATTCATGTGGTTTCCTTCTTTCTCTGTTGATTCCGATTATTTCAGCCATCGAGATGCCATATTCCCTGTCACACTCCTATCTGGACACACAGACACCCTTTTTCCGGGACGCTTCTGTCATAGTCAGCCCGGTGCCGTAGTCCAACTGCCGGGGCTCATACTCCTCATTTTCCCGCTGTCTGGTCATCCGGCGGCTGTCCCAGGTTTTGTCATCCGGATAGCTGTTCCACGGCCGGTTCTCCCAGTAGTAACCCCGGAAGGGATCCCGGGTGTCATACATGTTATCCAAAAGCGCCTTGTGGAGACGCTTTTTTTCTTCTGTCAGAACCCCGTCCAGGATCCGGTTGTTCATCTCCTCCGGGTCTTCCTTCAGATCATAGAGCTCGTCGGTGGTCATCAGGTTGATCACCAGCTTATAGCGGCCGTCGAAGACGCAGCGGACAGGCTGATAGCCACCGAAGCCGTCATGGTCCACCTCGTAGCGGCCGAACTCCATAAACACATAGTCATTGGTCCGATGTCCGGTCTCAAGCTCCTCATAGATGCTTTTGCCCTCAAACACCTTTGGCTTTGGAACCTGGAACAGGTCGAAGATGGTGGGAGCCAGATTGATGTGGGACACCGGGTTTTTGTTCACCTGATTTTTCCCGAATCCCCTCACGATCAGGGGGATATGGGTGATCTCCTCGTACATGGCAGGCCCCTTCTGGGTCAGGGAGTGGGAGTAAAGCATGTCGCCGTGGTCCGAGGTGTAGATGACGACGGCATCCCGGGCGTATCGGTCGACGGCATTCAGCACGCGGCCGATCTCGTAGTCAGCAAAGCTGTTGCAGCCCAGGAAATACTTGAAGTTCATGGGGAAATCCGGGGATGCGGCCTTTAGGTAGTTGTCCCCCGCCCAGATGCGGTGGTGCTCCGGTTTGTCCTTCAGGGTGTCGTGGAGATTATTTCTGGGGCGAAACTCCAGGTTCTCGTACTTGGACCAGAAATCTCTGGGGCACAGGCAGGGATCGTGGGGCTCGTCGTAGGAGACCACCAGAAAATAGTCTTCCTTCGAGTCCTGATGATTTTGGAGGAAACCGATGGCCCGGTCAGAGCACCGGTGGCCGTAGGTAAAGGTCTCGGGGATGTCGCGGGTCTCCATGGAGGAGGTCTGACGGGACAGATACCGCTCCTCGGGGGTCAGCTCATCCAGATAATTGCGCATGTCATACCAGTAATCCGGATCCCAGCCGTCCGGGCATCGGCCGAGGCCGAAGTAGTCTCCGCCGTCCAAGTGCCATTTGCCGATGTAGGCGCTGTGGATGCCGTGATCCTTTAGACGGCGTCCGATGTTCTGAACATTGTCCGACAGCCCCATGCAGTTGGACCAGCCGGCGCAGGAGTGAGGATAGCTGCCGGTGAAGATGGCAGACCTGGCAGGCTGGCACACGGGCTGGGTGGTGTAAGCCTGGTCGAAGCGGATGCCTTCTGCGGCCAGGCGGTCCAGATTCGGCGTATCCATATCCGGATTGCCGTAGCAGCCCAGCATATCCGTGCGGGTGGTATCGGTCATGATCAGTATCACTTTTTTTCCCATAAGAAGAGACCTCCTAAGAATGATTTTGCTTATGTAACCCCTCATAGTTTTTGGGGGACATACCGGTAACCTTTTTAAATACCTTGCTGAAATAATAGGCGTTCTCAAAACCCAGCTGATCCGCGATCTCGTAGATCAGATACTGGCCGGAGTCGATCAGCTCTTTGGCGTGGGCGATCTTTACCTCGGCGATGTAGTCTGAGACCGTCTGATTCATATACCGGCTGAAGGTGGAGCTTAAGTGTCCGGAGCTGATCTTCAGATAGTCGGCGATATCCGACAGAGTCAGTTTTTCCGTGTAATGTTCATGGATGTAACGTTTGGCCAGATACACCAGCCGGTCGGAACGATTTTCTTTCCGGTCAGTCAGCAGAGCGCAGACTTTTTCGCAGAAGCTGTCAAGCCAAGCCAAAATATCGTCCAGACTTCCCAGCTGAGACAGCTGTTCGGCGATGTCGATGGTGTAGGGAAACGCATTGTTCTCCGAGCCTTCATTCTGTAAAAGGTCGTGGAGGTAAGTATAGATGTTGATGCAGGCGCTGGCTGCCTGGGTCTTATTGGGCTTGTACTGGGTAAACAGCTGGGAGAGCTGGGAGAAGATCTCTCTTAAGTCCTGGCTTTTGTTGTCCGCCACGGCGGCTGACATAGGCTTTTTCAGGAAATTAATGTTGAATTCCCGCTCTGTGGAGGGCTGCTGCCTTAGATCCTGATCCCCGTAAAAGACGATCCGGGAAGCCGAATCATAGTAGCAGTGGTCCAGGGCGGACCGGGCTTCCCCGGCGGCCTCGCCAAGCAGGGAGAGCTCCGTCTTCTTCCGGCTGACACCAAAGAGGGCGGTGAGGGCAAAGTAAGTGCCCAGAGTCACGTTGACCTTGGTGCAGAAGTCTGCCAGGGATTTCCTGTTGTCGCTTTCTGCCTTGGGAGAAACCACAAGGAGCCTGGTGTCTTTCTGAGGCTCCAGGATGGTATAGCCGGAAAAATAGCGGGAGGCGATGCCGGAGACCACATCCTGAAGCTGGCTGGCAATAAACTGGAAGTCATAGCTTCCCGCCTGACCGAAGAGAATCTGCTCCGGTTTCATCTGAAGCAGAATCAGGTAAATGACGGGATAGCTGGCGGCGATCTCCGGATTGAGACCAAAGTCGGCCTCTGTCGGGTTTTGGATCAGTTGGGAGAAGTAAGTGTATTCCAGCTGTTTTTTGTTGTCCTGCAGAAGGTGGTCATACAGTTTCTTATTGTGGTGACTCTCCATGCGGGAACAGTATTCTTTGGCCCGGTTCAGCGCTTGAATCAGGGCCTGGGGCTGCAGATCCAGTTTGACCAGATAGTCTGTGGCCCCCAGGCGCAGGGCCTGCTTGGCCAGCTGAAAGTCCTCCAGATTTGTAAGGCAGATAAAGGAAAACTCGCAGCCTTGTCTCTTGCAGGCCTCGATCACCTCCAGACCGTTCATGACCGGCATGCGGATATCCGTAATGACGATATCCGGTCTGGCCTCCAGGATCAGGTCGATGGCTGTGTGGCCGTTGGTGGCCTCGCCTACGATGGCGCACTCATGGTCCTCCCAGCAGATCAGGGAGGCGATGCCTGCCAGAATCAAAGGTTCATCATCTATCAAAATCACTCGGTACATAAGAAACTCCTGTTCATATTGTTGCAGGTCTAAAAGTCATGGATATCTGTGGAGGCATGACATGCTGAGCTTGGTGTCATACAAACTCCAGCGGCAGGGATACGGTGACGCAGGTGTAGATTCCGATCTGACTCTCGATGTGGAGACCGTATTCCTCCCCGTATACCAGCTTGAGCCGGCGGTCCACATTGGGAAGGCCGATTCCGCTCATGTAATGCTTGGTGACCCGGGAGGTGTCGGTGAGCATGCGGGCGATATTCTCCTCCGACATGCCGACTCCGTTGTCCCGGACCTGGATATAGAGCACCTGATCCCTGGCAAAGACGTGGATCTGGATGAGCCCCGGCTTTCCGCTGGGTTCGATGCCGGAGAAGATGCTGTTTTCCACCAAAGGCTGTAAAGTCAGCTTGATGATGCCCGCATTGTAGAGGGAGGGGTCCTCCACAGAAATATCCACGTCGAAGAGTTCGATGTAGCGGATCTTTTCGATGGTGACATAGCTGTCGAGAAAGTCCAGCTCCTGGCGGACCGTCACCTTCTCGTTAAAGCCCTTGGCCATATTTTTCAGAAGGGAGGAGAGGGCGGAGACCACCTTCACGATCCCCGAATTGTGCTGCATGGTGGCGATCCATTTGATGGAATCTAAGGTGTTGTAGAGAAAATGGGGGTTGATCTGTGCCTGAAGCATCTTGATCTCCAGCCCCAGCTTCTCCTGCTCGTCACGGATCCGGTTCTCCATCAGCTCAGAGACATGGGAGGACATCCGGTTGATCTGCCGCCCGATGACCCCAAGCTCATCGTCGGTCTCAATATCCGGATTCGGTCGGAAATCTCCGGAGGAGATCACTTCCATGTGATCCGTCAGCCGGGTGATGGGCCGGGTTAAATACCGGGTAAATGAGAGCGACAGGATGAAGCCGATGGCGATGCTGGACACAAACACCAGCCCGATGGTGGCGTTGATGGCCCTGGGATTTAAGGGCATCTGGTCTAAGGGAAGGACTTCGCAGAGGATCAGCCCGCTTACGGGCTGTCTCTCCCAGGTAAAGACACAGGAGAGACCGGAAAGTTTGGTGCGCATATGGCCTTTCTGAGCCGGCAGAGTATCCAGCCGGCTTCCGATCTCCTCCATGGAGAAATCCTCCATGTTCATGCTGCCCACCACAGAACGGTCGTCGGTCATGACAAAGACCGATTTGCCCTCGGGCAGCAGCTCTAAGGCATCCCGAAACAGTTTCGGGGACACGGTAAGGCAGACCCAGGCCTCGGTAGGCAGGTCCTTCTTGGAGTACTGAAGAGGCCGAATCAGCGGGAGAAGCTTGGGGGTGGCTATGGTGTTTACGCTGAAAGGGTTGTCCTTCAAGGTCAAGGTATATTCTCTCATATCTTTGTTCAGCAGCTCCTCAAACCAGGGGGCAGCCATAAGGCAGTCGGCATCGTTGTAGCTGCCGGAGGAAGTGCCGGCCTGGATAAAAAGAGAGTCCTCCTCATACATCGTGATCTTGTAGATGTACTGGTTGTAGCCGGAGACGGCACACAAATCTTTCAGCACATCAGAGGCATAGATCCCGGTCTGCTTGTTGGAGCGGGTCTCGCTGCCGGAGAGAACGGACGTGAGGAACAGAGATTTGCGCCCGGCACAGTTCTGAACGATGTTGATCATCTCGTCACAGGCCATCTCCAGTCGGAAGGAGAGGGAATGGAGCCGGCTGACGGAGCTTGCGGTTTCATTGGCAATAACCTCCTTTTTATAGGAAGAATAGGTATAGATGCTGATGGTAAACGCGATGCAGACGATGATCAGAAGGTTGTACAAAATCAATCGTTTTCGGAAAGTGATTGGTATTTTTTTCATGGAAACCCTCCTTTCTCACCATATCATACATAAAAAACAGGCCGCTTACAAGAGAAAATATATACAATACATATAAATAGTAACAGAATATAAAAATAGTATATGTTTTTGTTGCCGTGAAAGAGGGGAATCTCAAAAAAAGAAATCTTAATCCGAAAATAGTGGATTCAGAAACCATAAAATGTTTGATAAACTGAATCCATCAGATGAGCAATCGAAAGAGGAGGAAAGATTATCATGAGAAAAAAACAATGGATCGCAGCACTTATGGCAGGAGCAGTGGTTTGCAGCAGTATGGCAGCCTGCAGCGGCCAGAAAACAGCCGATAACCAGGGCGGAGCAGGGGATACGACAACCGCAGCCGGCCAGACATCGACCACAGCCGCTTCCGGGGACAACAGCGGAACACAGGCCGCAGGCGGGGACAACAGCGGGGCTCAGGCTTCCGGCGAGAAGCAGGTCTTGTCCGTAACCACTTGGGACAACGAGTCAAGCCCTCAGTTCCAGGCAGTCATCGACGCATATGAGGAGAAAAATCCCAATGTGGAGATCAAAATCATCGACACTTCTGCAGACGAGTATAACAACTCCCTGGGAATCAGCCTTTCCGCGGCGCAGCCGGATCCGGATGTAATCTGGGTGAAGGACATGGGTTCCATGCTTCAGATGGCGGACAAGGAACAGCTTCTCCCCATCGACGATTTTATCGCGAAAGACAACTTTGACATGTCCATCTATAAAGGGGCGGCAGAGCAGCTGATGTACAACGGAAAAGCTTATGCCCTTCCCTACAGAAACGACTGGTATGTTCTCTATTATAATAAGGACCTGTTTGACGCAGCAGGTGTGGAGTATCCCTCCAACGATATGACTTGGGAAGAGTACTATGAGCTGGCAGCCAAGATGACAAGCGGCGAGGGCAGCAGCAAGGTGTACGGTACTCACAACCATACATGGCAGGCACTGGTGACCAACTGGGCAGTGCAGGATGGAAAGAACACCGTTGTGGAGAAGGATTACAGCTTCATGAAGTCCTGGTATGAGGATGCTCTGGCACTTCAGGACGGCGGCTACATCCAGGATTACTCCACATTAAAGACAGCCAACATCCACTATTCTTCCGTATTTAAGAATCAGCAGTGCGCTATGATGCCCATGGGCACCTGGTTTATCGCAACCATGATGCAGTCACAGGAAGAAGGCGAGACCAACTTCAACTGGGGCGTGGCTACCATTCCTCACTCCAAGGATACAGAGGCAGGCTACACGGTAGGAGCTCTTACTCCCATCGCAATCAGTGCATTTACCGATCAGGCCGACCTGGCATGGGATTTCATCAAGTTTGCATCTTCTGAGGAAGCTGCAGAGATTCTGGCAGAGCAGGGCGTGTTTACCGGTATTCCGTCTGACGCCGCTCTTGAGACCATCGCTTCCGCAGAGCGTTTCCCGGAAGGCGACAGCAATGTAGAGGCTCTGAGATATGTACATTATTCCTTTGACCGTCCGCTGGATCCTCAGATTGAAGAGATCCGTACCGTGCTGAACGAGGTACATGAGATGATTATGATCCACTCCTACAGTGTGGACGAGGGAATTGCGGAACTGACTGAGCGAGTTGCAGAAATCAAAGGCTGGAATTAAGTCTAATACCCCATTAACAGAGAATACTCTCGGGATCCCTTCAGCAAGTAAGAGGTTCCGAGAGTATCTTAAAATCCAAAGGAGGTTGCATATGAGCGGAGAAAAGACGACTTTTCTTACTTCCAAGCAGAGAAGAAAGATCCGGAATAATCTGACAGGATATATGTTTATTATCCCTAATCTGATCGGATATACCATATTTGTCTTCATACCGGTAATCTTCTCTTTCGTGCTGAGTGTCATGAGCTGGGACGGTTCCCAGAGACCCATGAAGTTTGTGGGGCTGGCAAATTTTGTGGATATCTTCGGAGACAGGATCTTCCGGGGAACCCTGGTACACACCGTCAGCTATGCCTTGATGACTGTGGTGCCCACCCTGGTGCTGGCTCTTTTGCTGGCAGTGCTCTTAAATAACAAGATAAAAGGCGTGGCCATCTTCCGAACTGCGTTTTACTTTCCCTATATCGCCTCCATCGTGGCCGTGGGCGCTGTTTGGAACATGCTGTTTCAGCCGGATTTCGGTCCCATCAATGAGATCTTAAAGTTTATCGGCCTGAAAAATCCCCCGAGATGGGTGGTGGACAAAGACTGGGCCATGGTGGCCGTGTCCATCGTCAGCGTGTGGAAATATATGGGCTACTACATGATCGTGTACCTGGCAGCGCTGCAGGGCATCTCTGCTTCCCTCTACGAGGCGGCCGGCATCGACGGGGCCAACGGCTGGCAGAAGCTGTGGTACATCACCGTGCCCATGCTGACCCCCACCACGTTCTTCGTACTGATCATGCTGACCATCCAGTGCTTTAAGGTCTTTGACCTGGTGTACGTCATGACAGGCGGCGGCCCGGGCAATGCCACCAAGACACTGGTCAACTACATCTATGAGAAGGCATTTACCAGCTGGGAATTCGGACCTGCCAGTGCAGGCGCCATCGTGCTGTTTGCCATCGTGTTAACCATCACTTTGATCCAGTTCAGCGGCGAGAAGAAGTGGTCCAAAGACTTATAGGAGGAGAGACGTCATGAATGCAAAGAGAAAAGCAACAAAAATAATCCTGTACGTTCTTCTGATCTGTCTGGGAATCGCCATGATGGTTCCTTTTTACTGGATGGTGATCTCTTCCCTGAAGCTGAACAAGGACGTATTTTCCATCCCCATGAAATGGTGGCCCGAGACCATGCACCCGGAGAACTACAGCGTGATCTGGAAGAAGCTGCCTCTGGTGATCTTCTTCAAGAATACTGCCAAGCTGACCATCATCACCACCATCGTTCAGCTGTGCACCAGCTGTTTTGCGGCGTACGGATTTACCAAGTGTAAGTTTGTGGGAAGAGACCTGATCTTCCTCATGTATGTAACCACCATAGCAGTGCCCTGGCAGGTGTACATGGTGCCTCAGTTTATCCTGGTATCCAAGATGGGTCTCAACGACACCCATATCGGACTGATCCTCATGCAGGCCTTCTCGGCGTTCGGGGTGTTCCTCATCCGGCAGTTCTACATCAGCATTCCCGATGAACTGTGCGAGGCGGCCCGGATCGACGGACTGAACGAGTTCGGAATCTTCCGCAGGATCGTGTTCCCTCTGGGCAAACCGGCCATGGCGACCCTGACCATCTTCACCTTCACCAATGTGTGGAATGATTTCATGGGTCCGTTGATTTACTTAAAGACCAAAGAGCTGAAGACCGTACAGCTTGGTATCCGCATGTTCATCTCCCAGTACGGGGCAGACTATGCCTGGATCATGGCCGCGTCGGTGTGCTCCCTGATTCCTATCGTGATCGTGTTCCTCAGCTGTCAGAGGTTCTTTGTGGAAGGCGTGGCGGCAAGCGGTATTAAGGGGTAGAACTTTTTGGGACGGCGATTGGTGAAAAGGGATCTTCCTCTAATTGGGACAGATCCCCCAATCTCTTCCCGGAAAAAGTTCAGTAAATATTTCAAAAACGAAAGGAGTAACGAGTTATGGCGCAGACGTTTGAGTCGGTCATGGGGTATCCGGCGGCGGACGAGAAGATGGTCAGGGAGGCCATGGAGGAGGCTGTCAGGATCGTCAGGGCAGATCTTCCGGTATTTACGGAGAAGTTTCCGTCATCCAACAGTTTCGACGGATTTTATGAGGCCACGGAGAATGTGGAGTGGACCACAGGATTCTGGACAGGAGCCATCTGGCTGGCCTATGAGTACACCAAGGATGAGGCTTTTAAGGAGGCGGCGCTGGTTCAGGTGGACAGCTTCCTCGATCGGATTCAGAATAAAATTGACGTGAATCACCATGATATGGGATTTCTTTTCAGCCTTTCCTGTGTGGCGGCTTACAAGCTGACAGGCAGCGAGAAGGGAAAGGAAGCAGCACTGATGGCGGCGGATCATCTGGCAGAACGGTATCGGGAGAACGGGAAGTTTCTTCAGGCATGGGGCAATGTGGGAGAGGCTTCCGAGTATCGCCTGATCATCGACTGCCTGTTGAATCTGCCTATTCTCTATTGGGCCAGCGAGGTGACGGGGGAGAAGCGCTATGCCCAGATGGCGGAGAACCATATCCGGACTGCCATGAGGTGTGTCCTGAGAGAGGATGATTCTACCTACCATACCTATTTTATCGACATGGAGACAGGGGAGCCGGCTTATGGTGTGACTCACCAGGGAAATCGGAACAATTCGGCTTGGGCCCGCGGGCAGGCATGGGGGATCTATGGGATAGCACTCAGTTACCATTATCTGAAGGATGAATCCTATATTGATCTGTTCTGCAGAGTGACGGACTTTTTTATCCGTCATCTTCCTGAGGATCTGGTTCCCTACTGGGATTTTGATTTCGACACCGGAAGCACGGAGCCGAGAGATTCCTCTGCGGCGGCGGTGGCTGTGTGCGGAATCCTGGAGATGGTAAAATATCTGGATGAGGAGCGTGGGAAAAAGTACCGGGAGGTGGCAGACCGGCTTATGGCAGCCCTGATCACCCACTGCGGCAATAGGGACTTAAAGCAGTCCAACGGCATCCTGCTTCACGGAACTTATGCCAGAGATTCCAAAGAAAACACCTGCACCAACAGAGGGGTGGACGAGTGCAATACCTGGGGTGATTACTTCTATATGGAAGCTTTGACAAGAATGCTTTCGGACTGGAAGATGTACTGGTAACAGGAAGGGATCGGCTATGAAGACAAATTTGATCTACATTTTTGCGGATCAGTGGAGGTATCACGCCATGGGCTGCGTCGGTCAGGATCAGGTGCTCACTCCAAATATGGACGGATTTGCCCGAGAGAGCCTCTTTTTTGACCACGCCTACAGCACATTTCCCCTCTGCACGCCTCACAGGGGCAGCCTCATGACCGGCAAGTATCCCCTTTCCATCGGGCTGTGGACCAACTGCAAGATCGGCCTGGAGGAGAAGCTGATGTTAAAGCCCCAGGAGATTTGTATCGGAAACGTGTTAAAGGACAGTGGATATGAGACGGCGTATATCGGGAAATGGCATCTGGATGCGTCGGAGCAGAACTTTACCGGTCACCCGGAGTCGAAAGCCCAAAACTGGGACGCCTATACGCCTCCCGGGGAGAGGCGGCAGGGCTTTGACTACTGGCTGTCCTACGGGGCCTGTGATGATCACCTGGATCCCCACTACTGGGCAGACGCGCCGGAGCAGATTCGTCCGGGGAAATGGTCAGCGGAATATGAGACGGATAAAACTTTGGAATATCTGGAGAGCCACAGAGAGGGAGAGAAGCCGTTTGCTCTGTTTTTGTCCTACAATCCGCCTCATCTGCCCTATGAGCTGGTGCCGGAACGGTATTATGACAGATTCCGTGACTTAGAGATCCGGTGGCGGCCTAATGTGCCGAAGGAGAAGCGGACTCCTGAGATGGAAGTCATCGCCAGGCAGTATTTTGCCGCTGTCTGTGGCATCGACGAGCAGTTTGGGCGGATTCTGACCTATCTGAGGGACAGTCAGATGGAGGAGAATACCCTGGTTGTGCTGTCTGCAGACCACGGGGAGATGATGGGTTCCCACGGGCTCATGAGCAAGAACGTGTGGTATGAGGAGTCGGTACATATTCCTCTGATGATGAGGCAGAAAAACAGGATCACACCCGGAAAGAGCGGCGTGATCTTTGCCAGTCCGGACCATATGCCCACGCTGCTTGAGTATCTTGGACTGCCGGTGCCGGATACCTGTGAGGGAATCAGCCATGCCGCCTCCCTGCTGGGGAGGGAAGAAAGCGGGCCGGAACACATGTTTCTCTGCTCCTACCCGGGAAGCGCGGAGAGTGTTTCGGCTTACGCGAAGCTGGGACTGACCCACAAGGCCTGCGGGTGGCGGGGGATCAAGACACGGGACTATACCTATGTGATCACCAACGGCTACATGCCGGGGGAGAAGCAGAAGGAATACCTGTATGATGACAGACAGGACCCGTGGCAGCTTCATCCCCGGGTCATCGAGAGGGGATGTGAAGATCCCAAGGTGTCGGAGTTTCGGAGTCTGTTAAAAGAGTATCTGGATCGGTTGGAGGATCCGTTTTTGTGGGAGAAGAAGCGAGAAGGAGAGTGATCATGTTGGACGAGAGACAGAGAACACAGTGGAATCGGTTTCGGGAGAAGATGGGGGTCAGCGCCGAAAAGAGGGCGCAGTGCGCCAAGCTGAGCAGAGAGCACTGGCCGGAGGACTGTAAGAGGACCATGAAGACGGCGGATGAGGTGCTGAGCCACACCTTTTTGTTCCAGCTGCCCTGGGATATGGAGCAGACTCAGGAACCGGTCCGCTTTACGGGGGAGATCGACTGGAAATACGTGCTTCATGAGGATCCGGAATTTGCCTACCAGATGAACCGGCATCGCTACTGGATCTGCCTGGGGCAGGCTTATGGACTGACCGGGGAGGAGATGTATGTTAAAGAGCTGGTGAGCCAGCTTCAGGACTGGGTGAAGAGAGTGCCTTGGACAGAGGAAAATGAGGGTCTGGTCTGGAGGACTCTGGAGGCGGGCCTTCGGGCGGACTACTGGGTGCGGGCCATGGCCCTGTGTGCGGACAGCCCGGCGGTGACAGAGGAGGCAGCGGAAGCATTTCTGGAGGGGCTGGAGGTTCACGCAAAGCGGCTCTATGACAATCCGAAGACCGGGTTTTCCCGAAAGAGCAACTGGGGCGTCATGGAGTTTGCCGGGCTGTATCTGCTGGGCTTCCTTCTGGGCAATGAGGAGTACGTGGAGCGGTCCCGGTGGTATTTAAGACATGGCCTCCATGTCCAGATCATGGATGACGGGATGCAGTGGGAGGCGTCTCCCATGTATCACAATGAGGTTCTGATGGCCTATCTGGAAGTGCTGCGGGTGGCCGAGATCTGGGGGGATGAGCCTTTTTCCGAGGAGGAGATTCAGGTGATCGGGAAGATGGCTGCGGTCACCATGAATCTCAAGACTCCTGCCGGATGTCAGCCTATGATCGGGGATTCGGACGACACGGATGTGAGAGACCTGCTGAGTGAGGCGGCTCTGCTTTTGGAGAGCGGCAGCTTAAAGGCAGGAGGTTTTGAGAACCTGGATTATGAGAGCATCTGGCTCTTCGGCCAGGAGGGGTTTGAGGAATACCGGGGGTTAAAGGCCCTGGAACAGGAGGCAGGTCTTGTGGAATTGCCCAGTTCCGGCCAGGTGGTGATGCGCAGCAGCTGGGAGAGGGATGCAAACATGCTGTATTTCATCAACGGACCCTTAGGCGGCGGCCACGGACACCAGGACAAATTACATATCGGATTTTGGATGGACGGAGAGGAGGTGATGACGGACAGCGGCCGATATACCTATATCGATGTTCCCGTCCGCTATGAGCTGAAGGCGGCACGAGCCCACAATGTGCCTATGATCAGAGGGATGGAGTATGCGGACAGCAAGAACACCTGGAACTATGAGGCGCTTCCTCAGTGTTTTCCCAATCACGCATGTCAGAAGGGGGAATATCTCTTTGTGGAAGGAGCCCACGGAGGGTACGCGGACCGGGGAATCTTTGTAAGGCGGCGTATCGTGGAGGTGGCCTGGGATATTCTGGCTGTCAGCGATACGTTTTACGGGACTATGCCGGAGGAAATCATCCAGAGTTTCCATTTCGGCGAGACCATCGGGCTGTCTGAGGCGGAAGGAAGAGTCCTCGGCCAGGGCGAGAAGTGCAGCTTTGTGATGAGAGCATTTGCGGAGGGAGAGGAAGCATCCGTGGAGCTTGGGACGGCGCCTGTCTCCAGACATTACAATCAGCTGGGACAGACGAAGGAGCTGGTGGTCAGCGGGAAGAAGGTTCGGACTCTGACGACGTTTCTTGTGAGACGCCGGGGAGACCAGCCGGTAAACATCACGGAGGAGACCGTGGTCAACGGGGTCAACGGGAGAGAACTGACGCCTTCTGAGGCGGAGGGGTATGTGATCGAGGCGGGGAGCAGGAAGATCGGTCTGGTGCTTTTGCACCAGGAGGTGGGGAATCAGGCTGATTATAACGGCATCCGCGGGGTCTATGGCCTGGGGAGAACCATGGTGTGCGATCTGGGCAGAGAGCCGGATCACATGACGATTTTGCAGTGGTAGGAAGCTGCAAAGACAAAGGCTGCGGGACGCCAGGGATTTAAGTCCCGCAATTGCCTCAAGCGGGGCAAGGGACAAATAAATGGAAGAGGAGAGGGTGAACCATGTATATTCGTAAAGAAATACGCAGAACCGTCAGTGCGGCTTTGGCCGCGGCGATGGTTGTGGGAAGTTCGGTAAACACGGCGGCTGCTCCGACGGAGGGTGGAAGCGGAACTGGCAGGTCATCTGCAGTTGAGACCAATGGGTATCGGGCAGCACTTGATCTGGATTCGGGGACAGTACTGCTGTCCTGCAACAGTGACCATACGAAGGACTGGAATACGGCAGATGGGATGAGCCCAGGAGCTACCATGTTTCTGGACAGCAATAACCAAGTGAGACCGGCCAATATGACGGTGGACGGAGCATTTGACAATGGGGACGGAAGCGGCGGAGTAGCAGGGATCCGGATGTCCGGAGAAGTCGCCGGGGTGAAGTCCTGGTTCCTTTTTGACAGCGAAGTGGTCTGTCTTGGGGCAGGCCTGGAAAGTAGCGTGGGGGGGGGGTACAGACCGGATTATCAATGTGGTAGATAATGTGGCTGTGGATAACAATCTCAGAGCAAGTCTTACCAACCCTAATAATGGATATCGCTATATATTGACTGCTGCAGTTGATGAGAATCCTAAATATTCATGGAAAGATATTGTAGATACGGCGACGAAAGGAACCCATACAACTCGTAATTGGTTAAGCGCAAGTGGTCTTAAGGATGTTGGAACTACTCAGCCGTTGGAATGGCGATATATTTTTAGTGATACCATCAAGAATTCGAATGTATATTATCGTTTTCCTACAGTAGATGGAACGGTAGCCAGGTTCGAATTGTGGACAGAACCGATTAACGGGGTGTATCAGTATACTTTAGGGGGAGGAGGAGATCAGAAGACTCTCCCTAATAGTACGCAAGTGGAAACCCAAAACAAGGTCCTGAGCAACACCAAGGACCTGCAGGCGGCCGAAAGCCAGGTTGAGGGACTTATGGCTGTGAACAAGTGGACTGCCGGCTCGGTGGACTTGTCCGGTGCAGTAGCTGATCTGAGTTTAAACCAGCCTGTCTCCGTGTATATCAGGAAATCCGAGACGGGAGACAAGGCCACAGTTATCGTGTCAAAGCTTACAACGGATACCTCCTCCACCATCGAAGTGGCTGCGGATCTTATGGCGGAGTCTGTAGGCAGCATAAGCGATCCGGAGGCAGTAATCCAGTCCAAGGTGGAAACAGGAAATCTGTCGTTGACCCTGGATGGCACAAAGATGTCCGGGCCGGTGGCTATAGAAGTAAACTTAAAGAAACCAGAATATGTAACCGGTGATTCTATTACTATGGTGCGGGGCGATGTGGTGAACTTAAGTAAACCGGACGAACTGTCAGGGGATGTGACCTGGAGCGCCAAATTCGTGAAGAAGGACGGCACCTATATCCGGAACGTGGGCAGCAACACAAAAAAGAGAGAACTGAAAGACGGGGAGACGGATGGAACCAGAAAGGCGGGAGACACGCCGGCTGACCATCTGATCAACGTAAAAAAACTATCAAACGGTGATGTGACGCTGACTGCCAAAGAGAAGGGCAATCTGGTCATCGTTGCAAGGGATACCAGCGGAAAGGAAAAAGTGTATCCCACAGTGATTCTCTATGAGGATCCCGCAAATCTTCCCCAGGTTACGGATGCCGATTACGCCAAGATCCGCCAGGTGTGGAAAGAGTCTCTGATCGGAAGCGACATCACTTCGGCAGAAGGCGGGGCGGAGATCCTGCAGGCTATTGATCAGGAGGCGAAAACCGCCTGGGATGAATATGCATATAAAGGACAGAATTCCTGTCCGGATATTCCGTGGCCCAAGGACGTAGGAGCAGCGGGAAATAAAGACATTGTGTATCAGGACGATGCGGTGGAATTCCGCCCTGCATTTAAGAAAGTCCTTGCCATGGCAAAAGCCTACAGCACAGAAGGAAGCCAGTACTGCGGCAATCAGGAGATGCTTCAGGATATGATCTGTATTTTGGATTATCTGTGCACGGTATGTTACACGCCAAAGAGCCAGACCGACAACTGGTGGACGTGGGAGATCGGAATTCCCAAGGATTTGATTCCTGCTCTGATCCTTCTCTATGACGATCTGACCGAGGAGCAGATCATGACCTACACGGAGGGACTGTATTTCTTCCAGCCGGATCCGTACCATGAGGGAGCGATCGGAATCGGAAGTACCCATGCCCAGGGATACCGGGAAGCCCAGGGCGCCAATATCATCGACTGTTCTACCACAGCCGTAGGGTTGGGGGCATTGAGAGAAGACAATGAGCTGGTATATGTGGGAATGCTGGCATCCTCCCAGACCTTTGTGATCCAGCAGGTGGAAGACAGTGCCAATCTGCCTATCAGCGGTTACACCAGCGGTTTCTATTCCGACGGTTCCTATCTCGATCACAGCCATGTGCCGTATATCGGGGCTTACGGAATCGAGTTTATGAAAGGCGGAGTCAAGATTCCTTCTCTCATCGGAGGAACGCCGTGGCAGTATCCGGATGAGGTTCGCCAGAATCTGGAATACTATATTGTGGAAGGTTTTGGAAATTCTATCTATCGAGGCATGATGCTGGACAGCTTAAAGGGACGTTCTGTCTCGAGGCCAGGCTCCAGCAACCGGGCGGTAGGAAGGGAGGCCATGGCCATCACCCTGCAGATGGTGGACTCCCTCAGCGAGGAGGCAAAAGAAACCGTGCTGTCTGCCATGAAATACTGGATGGAGGAGGATCCGGGCTTTTTAGACAGTCTTGTAGGCGTGGAGAATATGGCCATCAAGCGGAAAGCTCAGGAGATCCTTCAGGATGACTCCATAGAGAGCTATGTGCCCTCCATGCATCGCTCCTTCCCACTTATGGACCGAGCGGTCCACAGGCGGGACTCCTATCTGTTCGCGCTGTCTATGTACTCGGAGCGGATCCAGAATACGGAGATCATGAACGATGAGAACAAGTTCGGCTGGCATCAGGGAAACGGTATGACCTATCTCTACGACGAGGATGACCAGTATACGGACAATTACTGGAACACGGTGAATCCCCTGAGACTGCCGGGGACAACGGTGGTTCCCATGAATATCGGCAACGGTGAACCGGACAGCTCCGGTTTCCTCCAGGGCGGTGATTTCCGTTCCGACCAGAGCTGGGTGGGAGGAAGTGCCATAGGAGACTACGGTATCAGCGGAATGGCCTTCAGCGGTGTGATCGCAGGCAAGGGCAAGAGCGGTGACAGTGGGGAGGTCGCTTATGCCCCCAACTTAAGGGGAAAGAAATCCTGGTTCATGTTTGACGACGAGATCGTCTGTCTGGGTGCGGGCATCACCAACTCGGGCATGGATCTTTCCGTGGAGACCACGGTGGAAAACAGAAAGCTGAGCGAGGACGGAGGGAATCATCTGACTGTAGACGGAACTGTCATGGAACTTTCGGCCCAAGCGGCAGATGTGAAAGATTATGTTGCAGGGACCGCAGATGTGACAGGGACTTTGGCAGAACATGTGACATGGGCCCATTTGGAGGGGAACCAGACGTCCGGAACCGGATACTACTTCCCCTATGAGAATACGGAACTGAATGTCCGCAAAGCCCGGACTACGGGAAGCTGGAAAGATGTGGGAACCTTTGAGGGGGAGAGCACACAGAATTATATGGAGATGTGGCTTGACCATGGGGTGAATCCTGAGAATGCTTCTTACGGATACGTGCTGCTGCCCGGAAAGACGGCAGACGAGACGGCGGATTACGCTCAGGCGCCCAAGGTAGCCATTCTCATGAATACTTCCAAGGCCCAGGCGGTTCATCATGAAGAACTGGGGATCACAGGGATCAATTTCTGGGAGGACGAAGAGACTACGGCTGGAGATGTGACCTGTGACAAGAAGGCTTCTGTTATGCTTCAGGAAGAGGAAGACGGACTGCTGACCGTGGCGGTCTCCGACCCGACGATGAAGAACAAGGGAACCATCCGGGTGACGCTTCACAGGCCTGTGGTCTCTGAGGCAGCACTGGACGGCAATGTCTCCTGTGAGATCCTGGAAGACGGCAGCGCAGTGCTGACATTCCAGATGAAGGGAACGAACGGAGCTGCTTCTATGGCCAAGGTACAGCTGGCTGCCTCCATTCACCCATCTGCAGCGATGATGAGACCGGGAGAAAGCCGGATCTTTGAGGTGCGTGACTATCTGGGAGATATGGGTCAGGTTACCTGGTCCGTGAAGGGCTGCGACGGTTCTCTGTCTGCCGGGACCACTATAGACGATGACGGAATCTTGTGGATCGATCCGACCGAGGAAAATAAGGCCCTGACCGTCACGGCAAAGACAGAATCCGATTTGACTCTGAATGCAAGCGTTTCTCTGGGAGGGGATGTGGTGATCACAGAGCTGCCGGAGGATGTGAAGAAGCTGGAGGTAAAGATCGACCAGGCATTGAAAGCGATGGAAGACCTGGGAGCCGATGATCCGGAGACGGAGAAAGCGGTAAAGGCTGCCATTGTCTCCGCCGAGAACTCGGAAAGTGATAACCTGGTGAAATATATGATGGATGCCCTTCTGAAGCTGGCTGATCTGTACATAGAAGTTCGGGAGGCAGTAGGGGCTCCGGTAGACGAGCGGGTAGAACCGATAGGAAAGAGCATGGAGGCATTGAAGCCCGTTGCCAAAGGCATGGTGCTGAACATTTCTCCGGATTATAAGGAGCAGCCATCCACAGCGGTGCTGGTGCTCACCGGAGAGGATGCGCCCGATCCTGTAGGGATCGAGACGGCTACCCCGTCAGCAGCGGAGAAAAAAGCGGAGGCTCAGAAAGCTACCTCTTCCGTAGCCAAGAGAAGATCTGCTGTCGAAACTCGGTACGCCACACCATCCGGGGCTTCGAGAAAGTCCGGCTCTTTGGCGGATTACGGCAGAGTATCCGACAAGGAGATCACGGAGATCGGCGGCAAGACAGTGGATCCGGAAAGTCTGTTTAAGTTTGGCTGCAAGCTGTTCTGGGAAAAGGAAGACGAGGAGACGCGGTCCAGTCTGGAACAGAAGATCCCCTATATGGTGACCATGAGTCTTCCGGAATCCGTTGATCCGGAGAAGACGATTCTGGCAGCCATGATCGACGAGAAAGGTGATCTGTATCCCTTGTCCTTTGAATTTGGCAAAGAAGAAGGAAAACTGACCTTCTTCCCGACGATGACCGGAACCGTGGTTTTGGCCAATGAGGAGGAGAAGCAGGAACCGGAGAAACCTACTGAGCCGGAGAAACCCACAGAACCGGAGAAACCTACCGAGCCGGAGAAGCCTACAGAACCGGCGAAGCCGACGGAGTCTGAGGACGACAGCGATGACGACGATTCTGATTATGAAGACGGATGGGTGAGAGTAGGCGGACGTTGGAGATATCGCCGTCCGGACGGAAGATATGCTGTAAACTGCTGGGAATATGTGAATCAGCAGTGGTATTGTTTTGACGCAAAAGGTGATATGAGGACCGGATGGCATCTTGAGAGTCATGACGGTTACTGGTATTATCTGAAACCCGATGGGGCCATGGCTCTTGGCTGGCTTGAGATCGACGGAATGTGGTATTATTTCAATCCGTCGCCCACCGGTGCAAGCGGCTGGGGATATCAAAACGGCATCTGGGGATTTGAAACCACAGAGAATCCCGGAATGCCCGCAGGTGCGCTCTATCAGTCCAAAGTGACACCGGATGGATATCAGGTGGATGACCAGGGAGCCTGGATCAGATAAACGATACAGATAAGGTGATAAAAACAGGCCGGAAGAGCTTTTTCTTCCGGTCTGTTTTTCATTGACAAGGCTCAAGAAAAGGGCTATACTAAAACCAGTCTTTGGCGGAGATTCTCTCCGACAGGATTCCGATTGATCTTTTTATCACACGTGATTTCACAGAACGATTCACCAGAAAACAGTGGGACAGGGCGTTGGGATTTATAAGGATATTGTTCTTGCGGATTTAAGGAGAAATGCAGTATAATAATATGGAGTCTACCGGGAGTTGGAGGAGAAGATCAGGCGGGGAGAGAAGCTGGACGGGGAAGACAGGATCCGGCTGATGACCTTGCCTCTGACGGTGAAAGGAACAGAAGGAAAGCAGGAAGTGATTCTAAAGACTGTGGCGCTGACCCAAAAGATGAGGGATCACCATGAGGCCGTGGAGGTACTGGCAGGACTTTTGACCTTCACGGATAAGATCATCGATGAGAGCTATCGGCAGAGAATCGAGGAGGAGATTGAGATGACACAGATAGGAAAGATGATTTTTGACAAGGGCTTAAAGGAGGGGATCGGTCAGGGGATCTCCCAGGGGATTACTCAGGGAACCGACCGTAAACTGATCGATCAGTGCTGCAGAAAGCTGAGAAAGGAGAAGACCCCGGCCCGGATTGCGGAGGATCTGGAGGAGCCTGTCGAGGTGATCGGGATAATCTGTCGGGCTGCCGAATCTTTTGCCCCGGATTATGATGAGGAGCGTGTGTACCGGGCGTGGATAAAGATCACAAAAGGGACTCAAAACTCATAGGTTTGGCACTGTGGCATACGGGACAGATGAAAATTGCGGAAAAGAAAGGCAGAGAATTTTGATGAAACACCAAGAGAGACAATGTACGGCTGTCTATCAGTCGCCTATAGGCGTCATGCTTCTGGCCGGAGACGAGACAGGCCTGACCGGGCTCTGGTTTGAGGGACAGAAATATTATGCCAGAAATCTGGATCCGGAACACGAGGAGAGGGAGCTGCCGTTTTTTGAAGCGGCTCGGCACTGGCTGGACGTCTATTTCAGAGGAAAAGAGCCGGACTTTACCCCGCCTCTTCACCTGACGGGGACCCCTTTTCAGATGTGTGTGTGGAACCTTTTGCTGCAGATTCCCTACGGGACCGTCACCACTTACGGCCGGCTGGCCGCAGAGACGGCAAAACAGCTGGGGAGAGATCACATGTCGGCCCAGGCAGTGGGAGGGGCTGTGGGGCACAACCCGGTCTCCGTCATCGTTCCCTGCCACCGGGTCACAGGGGCCGACGGGAGTCTGACCGGCTACGCGGGAGGGCTGGACAAGAAGATCCGGCTTCTTGCCTGCGAGGGGATTTCCACGGAGCGTTTCTTTGTCCCTTCCAGGGGGACGGCTCTGTGACGGCGCCGGCATGCCGGATGACGACTCTGTGTCATCTGGAGAGGGACGGACAATATCTGATGCTCCACCGGATTTCCAAGGAGAACGACGAGAATCGGGACAAATGGATCGGAGTAGGCGGCCATGTGGAGGCAGGGGAGAGTCCGGAGGACTGTCTGGTGAGAGAGGTAAGAGAGGAGACGGGGCTGACGCTGACCTCCTATCGGTTCCGGGGGCTGGTGACCTTTGTGTCCGATCAGTGGGGGACCGAGTATCTGTGTCTCTACACGGCCGACGGCTGGACCGGGGAGCAGAGGGAATGCGACGAGGGAGTCCTCCAGTGGGTGGACAAAGAGAAGGTGTGCGATCTCCCTGTCTGGGAGGGGGACAAGATCTTTTTCAGGCTTCTCAAGGAGGAGGCGCCGTTTTTCTCTCTGAAGCTTCGGTACCAGGGGGAGAGGCTGGCAGAGGCGGTTCTGGACGGAAGCCCGATGAAGGTTCGCTGCGTTTCATCCGGCGCATAGGACTGCAAAGCGGAGAGGGCCCCACAGGGGGCAGGGGACTCATCCTCCGCGGACCAGGAGAGACAGGCCCCGATAACATGACAGAATCAGGAGGAATCGAGAGATGGCTTTGATGCATGTGGATTTTTTTTCGGATGTTTTGGGAATGTGCATGGATATGGATGTGATTATCCCTCAGAAGACCAAGGGACAGATCGGGATGGAGGGGAAAGCGGGGGAAGGACAGTACAAGACCATGTATCTCCTCCACGGCATGAGCGACGACCAGACCATCTGGCAGAGAAGGACATCCATTGAGCGGTATGTGAGCAAACTGGGGATCGCCGTGGTGATGCCCACCACCCACCTTGGCTTTTACACGGATACGACCTATGGGCTAAACTACTGGACCTTTATCTCCTGGGAACTTCCCCGTATCTGTCGGGAATTCTTCCCGCGCATGTCCGATAAAAGGGAGGACACTCTGGCGGCGGGACTTTCCATGGGCGGCTACGGTGCCTGGAAGCTGGGACTGGGGGCAGGGGAGACCTTCGGGGCGGCGGCCTCCCTGTCCGGCGCTCTGGATATAGGGGCAGATCATCACAGACACAGGGGAGACAGTAAGGAGACGCTGTTCAGAGGGATCTTCGGAGATCCGGAACAGCTGAAAGGCTCAGACAATGATCTGCTGGCCTTGGCGGACAAACTGATCTCGGAGAATAAGGCTCTTCCCCGGCTCTACGCCTGGTGCGGGACGGAGGATTTTCTGTACGAGGATAACCGGAAGGCATGGGACCATGTGAGAAAGCTGGGGTTTGATCTGACATGGGAAGAGTCGGCGGGAGACCACCAGTGGAAGTACTGGGACGAGAAGATTCAGGACGTGCTCCGGTGGTGGCTGGGAATCGAAGGGGACCTGGGATAACAGATGCGAAGGAGGAGATCACATGGAATGGGCGGACGGAAAGACGAGATGCTGGTGGGCAAACCCGAAAAATGACCGGTATATCCGCTATCACGATGAGGAGTGGGGAGTCCCTGTCCATGACGACAAAAAGCTGCTGGAGATGCTGATTTTGGAGTCCTTTCAGGCAGGTCTGTCGTGGGAGTGCGTGCTCAACAAGCGGGAGGCTTTCCGCGAGGCCTTCGATGACTTTGACCTGGAGAAGATCTGTGACTATGACCAGGAGCGGATGGCAAAGTTGCAGGAGAATCCGGGGATTATCCGAAACAGGCTCAAGATCCGGGCGGCGGTGAATAACGCCAGAATTTTCCGGGAGATTCAGAGAGAGTACGGAAGCTTTTCGGATTATGTCTGGCACTGGACCGGGGGAAAGGTGGTCCGGGAGAGGGGGCTTAGCAGCTCCCGGCTCTCGGATCAGATGTCACAGGATCTGAAAAAACGGGGCATGAAATTTGTGGGCACTACCATCATCTATGCCTATCTGCAGGCGGTGGGAGTTATTGATTCCCACGAGGAGGGGTGTTTTCTGGAGAAGGGCAAAAAAGAACAGTAATCCCACGGCAAAAAGATTTCCGTCGTGCTAAGGATGTCAGAAATCCGGCAGATTCTTCCGAAAGAGAAGACTGCCGGATTTTTTAGCAGATCGAAAAATCTTATTGCTTGCGCCCCTTGGGCAGGATCAGATTCAGAGCCACCGCCGTGATGGTGGCCACCACCACAGGGGATCTTCCGAATATGGTGGTAGCCCAGGCGGGGAATGCCGCCAGTGCTCCGGAGGCCTGGGAGATCCCCATGCCCAGGGCGGCGGCCAGGCCCACGATGGAGGTGTTGCGGTAGTTCAGCTCCTCCGAGGTGATCAGCTTGATTCCCGTCATGGTGATGGAGGCGAAGACCGACACCGTGGCGCCGCCTAAGACGCACTGGGGGATGGTGGTCAGCAGGGCGGAGAACTTGGGGATCAGACCGGCGGCCAAAAGAATCAGGGCCGCCCCTCCCAGGACGCAGCGGTTGATGACTCGGGTGGTGGTGACGATTCCCACGTTTTGGCTGTAGGTGGCCGTGGGAAGTCCCCCGGCCAGGGCCCCCAGAATGTTGGTGATCCCGTACATGACGATGCCGCCCTGAAGTTCTTTATCTTCCGGCTCCCGGTCCATGCTTCCCACCGTGGTGGCGGAGAGATCGCCGATGGCCTGGATGGAGTTGATGGCGAACAGCAGGCCGATGGCCACACAGGCAGACGGCTCGAAGGTGAGGCCGAAATGGAGCGGGGAGGGGAACTGAAACATGCCGGCCTCAGCCACGCTGGCAAAGCTGACCATGCCGAAAAGCGCTGCCAGGATGTATCCGGCGATGACTCCCATGAGGATGGAGGCCAGCTTCAGGATCCCCCTGGCAAAATGATTCAAACCCGTGACCACGGCCAGGGTGAAGGCGGCCACAGCCCAGTTCTGCCAGGAACCGTAGGTGGGGCTTGCGGTTCCGCCGGCCATGTAGTTGACGGCTGTGGGGTACAGGGAGAGGCCGATGGTAAATACCACGGTTCCCGTGATGATGGGGGGAAACAGAGGCCGGATCTTCTTGACGGTCAGGCCTACGAGGATTGCCACGATTCCCCCTACCAGCTGGGCTCCCAGGATGGTGGCCACGTTGAAGCTCTCGGCGATGGCCTGCATGCTGGGCACATAGGCAAAGCTGACTCCCATGATCACAGGCAGCCCGCACCCCAGCTGGAACGTGTGATCCGTCCGGTGATTTGGACTCTTGATCAGGGGAAACAGCTGGAGAAGGGTGCTGAGGGCGGATACCACCAGCGCCGCCTGGATCAGATACACCCGGTCCGTGCCGTCAAGGCCTGCGGCTCCTGCCACGATGATGGCGGGAGTGACGCAGCCCACGATCATGGCCACCACATGCTGGAGAGCCAGAGGAAAAGCCTGGGACATGGCGGGCACGCCGTCCAGTTGAAAGATAGAAGCAGCAGGTTTCTTGGATTTCATCATAGGGCGCCTCCTGTCTTACATGGGGGAGGAAATGCGGGTTCCTGTTTTCCCCTGGATTCCCTCCTTTGCCTTTTCCAGTAACGTGATGAGAGAGGTGCGCCCTTCCTTGGACTCGGCAAACTTCACTGCCGCCTCCACCTTGGGAAGCATGGAGCCGGGAGCGAAATGCCCTTCGCTTATATATCTGCGGGCCTGGTCTGTGGTGATGTGGGACAGCCACTGCTGGTCCGGCTTTCCGTAGCGGATGGCCGCTTTCTCCACGGCGGTGAGGATGATCAGAAAGTCCGCGTCCAGCTCCTCTGCCAGAAGTTCGCTGGCAAAGTCTTTGTCAATGACCGCCGCGGCGCCCTTTAAGTGGTTGTCCTTCAAGGTCACGGGGATTCCGCCGCCTCCGCAGGCGATGACGATCTGTCCTGCCTCCACCAGGGAGCGGATGGCCCCGGTCTCGATGATCTCCACCGGCTTGGGGGAGGCCACGACCCGCCGGTAGCCCCGGCCGGAGTCCTCCTTGGTGACATAGCCGTATTGTTCCTCGGCGGCCCTGGCTTCCTCCTCGGTCATAAAGTGGCCGATGGGCTTGGAGGGAGACTGAAAAGCCGGATCGTTTAAGTCCACTCGGACCTGGGTGATCATGGTAGTCACAGGGATGTTTTCGATGTTCCGGTTCAGCAGCTCTTCCCGCAGGGCGTTCTGAAGATCATAGCCGATGTAGGCCTGGCTCATGGCCACGCACACGGAGAGAGGGGTGTTTGGCTGAGCGGGATTTTCCCTGGAGAGGGCGGCCATGGCGTTGTTGATCATGCCCACCTGAGGCCCGTTTCCGTGGGCCACGATGACCTGACAGCCCTCCTCGATCAGGTCCACGATGGCTTTGGCGGTGATTTTCACAGCCGTCATCTGTTCGGGAAGAGTATTTCCCAGAGCGTTGCCCCCCAAGGCAATGACGATTCGTTTTTTCTTTTCCATAAAGCAGATCTCCTTCTCATGGTTATTTTATTTCAGCCATGGGATCAGGCCTTTGGGGACCTGATCACCATGGCTGTGGTTATGGCGCGCTTCGCCCAGGCGGCGCGGTGCTCTATTTGAAGATTCTGTCCATTCCCCGCTCTTCCAGCTTCTTTAAGATCTGGGCGGGATTCTCGAATTTGGCCAGGAAGATCATGGCGGCGATGATGTAGGGCTTGAAGCTGGCTTCTTTGTACAGAGGAGTGCGGTAGCGGTCGAAGACAGAGGCCTCCACCTCGCCGTCCTTGCAGCTGACGTCGTTGATGTCGGCGGGCAGGCAGTGGAGGTACAGAGCCTTTCCGTCCCTGGTGGTCTTCATCAGCTCCTCGGTACAGCACCAGTCCTTGTGCTCCGCGTTCTGAGCCAGCAGTTCTTTCTCCAGAGCCTTGATTCCGTCAGAGTCGCCCTTGCCGTAGAGGTCGGTGCGCTTCTCCATGGCCGCGAAAGGAGCCCAGCTCTTGGGGTACACGATGTCGGCATCCTGGAAGGCATCTGCCATGTCGTGGGACACCCGGAAGGAACCGCCGGATTTTTCCGCGTTCTTTCTGGCCACTTCCTCCACCTCGGGCATGATCTCATAGCCCTCCGGGTGAGCCAGAACCACGTCCATGCCCATGCGGGTCATCAGTCCCACCACGCCCTGGGGAACGGACAGGGGCTTTCCGTAGGAAGGAGAGTAGGCCCAGGTCATGGCCAGCTTTTTGCCCTTCAGATTCTCGATGCCGCCGAACTCGTGGATAATGTGGAGCATGTCAGCCATACACTGAGTCGGGTGGTCGATGTCGCACTGTAAGTTCACCAGAGTGGGCTTCTGCTCCAGGACCCCGTCCTCGTGGCCCTGGGTCACGGCATCGACCACCTCGTGCATGTAGGCGTTGCCCTTGCCGATGTACATGTCATCCCGGATTCCGATGACGTCAGCCATAAAGGAGATCATGTTGGCAGTCTCTCTCACGGTCTCACCGTGGGCGACCTGAGATTTCCCTTCGTCCAGGTCCTGAACCTCCAGCCCCAGCAGATTGCAGGCAGAGGCGAAGGAGAAGCGGGTGCGGGTGGAGTTGTCCCGGAACAAAGAGATGCCCAGACCGCTTTCAAATACCTTCGTGGAAATGTTGTTCTCCCTCATAAACCGCAGCGCGTCGGCCACGGTAAACACCGCCTCCAGCTCCTCGTCCGTCTTCTCCCAGGTAAGGAAAAAGTCGCCGTTGTACATGTCCTTAAAATTCAGAGAGTTCAGTTTGTCGATGTAATCCTGTAAAGTTTTCATAAAAATAACCTCCTTCAAGTACCCCTTCCAGGGGCGTGTGTTAAGTGAAACGTTTTTTAAATGTTCTGTCCGTTCTACGCGGGCTGCCGCGGGACGGCCTCTCCAAAAAGACTACTTGCAGTACGTTCCCGGCAGCGCCGCGTACACCGCCGCGCAGGTCACCAGGTCCTGTTTCCAGGTGATCTCATTGGGAGCGTGGGCCTGAGCCTCGGCTCCCGGTCCGAATCCGATGCAGGGGATCTGGTTGCGGCCCATGATGGACACTCCGTTGGTGGAGAAGGTCCATTTGTCCGTGAGAGGACGAGCCTGTCTCATGGCAAGAGTCTCGTCGGAGCCGATGCGGCTGTCGCCGTAAAGTCCCCTGTAGGCCTCCTCCAAAGCCTTTGTCACCTTGTGGTCCTCAGGGATCACCCAGGTGGGGAAGTAGCACTCGATGGGGTAGGTGAGCCCCTTGTAGGAAGGACGGGCGTACTCGTACATGGAGACGGTGACGTCATCGCCGTATTTTTTGACGTTGGGCAGCCGGCGGATCTCCTCCAGGCAGCTCTCCCAGGTCTCGCCGGCGGTCATGCGGCGGTCTAAGGACACGGAGCAGGAGTCGGCCACAGCGCAGCGGCTGGGTGAGGTGAAGAAGATCTCGGAGGTGGTCACAGTGCCCCGGCCCAGGAAACGGGCTTCCTTCCACTGGGGATTGAACTTCTCGTCCAGCATTTTCACAAGTCCCTTGATCTCGGTTGTATCCGCCGCGTCATTTTCGTTGAGGGCCCGGACGTCCTGGAGGATGTCTGCCATCTTGTAGATGGCGTTGTCGCCTCTCTCGGGGGCAGAGCCGTGGCAGGATACTCCCTTGACGTCGATCCGGATCTCCATGCGGCCCCTCTGACCCCGGTAGATTCCGCCGTCAGTGGGCTCTGTGGACACCACGAATTCCGGGCGGACCTTGTCCTCGTTGATGATGTACTGCCAGCAGAGGCCGTCGCAGTCCTCCTCCTGGACCGTTCCGGTCACCAGAACCGTGTATTTGTCGTTTAAGAGCCCCAGATCCTTCATGATCCTGGCGCCGTAGACGGCGGACACGATCCCGCCCAGCTGGTCGGAGGTGCCCCGGCCGCCGATCTGGGAGTCGTTCTCGTAGCCCTCGTAAGGGTCGAAGTTCCAGTTGTTCCGGTTGCCGATTCCCACGGTGTCGATGTGGGCGTCAAAGCCGATGAGCGTTGTTCCGGTTCCCATGTAGCCCAGAACATTGCCCATGGGGTCGATCTCCACTTTGTCGAACTCAAGTTTCCTCATCTCCTGGGCGATCCGGTCGATGTGGGCCTTCTCGTCGCAGCTCTCTCCCGGGAATTTTACGATGTCCCGCAGAAATTGGGTCATGTCCTTCTCGTAGGACCGGGCGGCTTCTTTGATTTTGTTGAAATCCATGATCATACCTCCTGAAAGTGATTATTTATTAAGATATTAAAATATTAATATATTACAATTTTTTTCTAATAATTGCCTGCCGGCCGGAAAGGCAGAAGGACAGGGCCGGCAGGCGGGAGACGGACGGCGCAGGTCAGCGCTCTTTTCCTTCCCAGACGATGCTGCGATAGCGCTCCGGGTCCGTGTCTCCTTCCGTGGAGAACAGAAGCACCCTGGAGTTCTCGTTGAGTTCTATGGAATCCCGCAGTGTTTTGTATTCGTCCATGGTCATGACGGAGGCCAGGACTCCGAAGGGAGCGGCGCCGGATTCGCCGGATACCACCTGGGGATCGCCTTTTAGGGGGGCGGACAGCATGCGCATGCCTCTGGCAGCGGCCCAGTCGGGGGCAGCGGTAAATACGGACACATGGTTCTTTAAGATGTCCCAGGAGATGGTGTTGGGCTCGCCGCAGGCAAGACCGGCCATGATGGTCTCCAGGCTGCCGTCCACCATACGGATCTGTCCGTCCCCGGCCACGGCTCCTTTGTAGAGACAGGCGGCAGCCTCGGCCTCCACCACCACGAAGATCGGCGGATTGTCCGGGTAAAGGTTGGTGAAATATCCCACCACGGCGCCGGCCAGGGAGCCGACTCCTGCCTGGACAAACACGTGGGTGGGGCGGTCGCAGCCGTAGCCTTTCAGCTGATCGGCAGCCTCCATGGCCATGGTGCCGTAGCCCTGCATGATCCAGGCGGGGATCTCCTCGTAGCCGTCCCAGGCAGTGTCCTGGATGATGACGCCTCTCGGGGTCTCCCCGGCTTCCCTGGCGGCCAGGCGCACGCAGTCGTCGTAGTTCATGTCGGTAATGTCCACCTGAGCCCCCTCTTTTCTGATATTCTCCAGACGGGTCTGGGTGGTGCCCACGGGCATGTGGACCACTGCCTTCTGTCTGAGTCTGGCTGCCGCCCAGGCCACTCCCCGGCCGTGGTTGCCGTCGGTGGCGGTGAAGAATGTGGCCTGACCGAACTCTTCCCGGAGTTTGTCGGAGGTGAGGACGGAGTAAGGAAGTTCTGCCACGTCCCTGCCGGTCTCAGAGGCGATGTAGCGGGCCATGGCGAAGGAGCCGCCCAGCACCTTGAAGGCGTTGAGGCCGAAACGGTAGGATTCGTCCTTGACATAGACTTCCCCCAGCCCTAAGTGCTTTGCCATCTGATCCAGCTTGGCCAGAGGAGTCCGGGCGTACTGGGGAAAACTCTCGTGAAATGCTCTGGCTTTTTCCACCTGGGACAGAGCCATGACCTGCAATTGCAGGTCCGAGGTCTTGGGCATGTGGTTTTTGGCCCACTTGATTGGTTCCATAATCATCCCTCCATCTTCTTACTTTTTGCATCTTTTCCTGAATCTAAATAGCTGTAGAGCGTAAACTTGGATATTCCGAAATAGGAAGAAACCTTGTCGCCGGACTTGGTGATGAGGAAAGCGCCTGCGTCGTTTAAGTAGCGGACAGCGGTCACCTTGTCGTCCTTGGTCATGAGAGCCACCGGTTTTCCCACCAGCTCCACCGACTGTTGGATGAGAGAGTCCAGAAGATCATTTACATTGGTGGTGATCCGGCTAGGCTGTCTGTCCTCGGTCTCCTCTGTGGCGATCAGGGATTTTAAAGCCTGGTCCATGGTGATGAGACCCGTGATGTCGTAGTTTAAGGCGAAGATGTATCGGATGCTCTGGTCCTCGTCCCGGATGTACAGGGTGCTGGACTTTAAGATCCGCCCGTCGTCGGTTCTGGTCAGATAGGAGAGCCGGTCGGTGATCTGTGACTGGTCCCTGGTCAGGGTCTCCAGCACGATCCCGGAAGGACCGTCCCCCAGCTTGCGGCTGCTGATGTGTCCATTTTCAATATGTACAATGGAGCTTTCCAAGTCTTCCTGCTTCAGGTCGTGAATGACCACCTCGCAGGAAGTGCCGAACTGGGAGGCAATACCGTGGGCCAGCTGTCTCAGCAGTTCCAGGTTATCCATGTGTCATACCTCCTTTACGCTTTGTTCATGAGTCCATCATACCACAAAAAAAATAGAAATCAAGTGTTTTCTAAAAATTTTTTAGGCGATCTAAAAATTTTTGTATTTTCTGCTTGCTTTTTCTGATTAACAATGATATATTGATGGCAGCAGAGCAAATGTAGTGCATTCTGTATAAGAGGAGATTGGAAAATCTTCTAAATTGCATAGAATATTCTAATTGTTCCGGGGCCCCGGCAGGATCGTTGTGTGCAAAATTTAAATTAGGAAAACTGAAAAAATTTAGGAAGGTGAGCCGGTAAGGTGGCGGAAGGGAGAAGCTATGATTGTGATCGGTAACGGAAGGCTGGTGACCAGAGACAAGGACCGGCCGTTTATGGAGAATGGCGCAGTGGTCCTGGACGGACCGGAGATCGTCAGAGTCGGCCAGACGGACCAGATGAGGAGAGAATACCCCGAGGGGGAGTGGATCGATGCCAGGGGCGGGGTGATCATGCCGGCGTTCATCAATATCCATGAGCACATTTACAGTGCATTTGCCAGAGGGCTCAGTATCCATGGGTATCATCCCAGGGGATTTCTGGACATTCTGGACGGGATGTGGTGGACCATCGACAGACATTTGACCCTGGAACAGACCTATTTGAGCGCTGTGGCCACATATATAGACTGTATTAAGAACGGAGTCACCACCATATTCGACCACCATGCCAGTTTCGGACACATCGGCGGGTCTCTGTTTCGGATTGAGGAGGCGGCGAAGAAGGCGGGAATCCGAAGCTGCCTGTGCTATGAGGTTTCGGACCGTGACGGGGAGGACAAAGCCAGGGAGTCTGTGCTGGAAAATGAAGCGTTCATCCGCCATGCACAGGCAGACGACAGCGGCATGATCGCGGGGATGATGGGGATGCACGCCTCCTTTACGATCTCCGACAAGACCATGGAGCTGTGCGCCGCCCACAAGCCGTCCGGAGCCGGGTATCACATCCATGTGGCGGAGGGCATCGAGGATCTTCACGCCTGTCTCAGGGTTCACGGCAAGCGGATCATCGACCGTCTGATGGACCGGGGAATTCTGGGGGAGAAATCCCTGGCGGCTCACTGTATCTACATCAATAAGCACGAGATGGAGCTTCTGAGAGAGACGGATACCTGCGTGGTTCACAACCCGGAGTCCAACATGGGCAACGCCTGCGGCTGTCCCCCCACCATGGAACTGGTACATACAGGGGTGCTGACCGGCCTTGGGACCGACGGCTACACCCACGACATGCTGGAGTCCTACAAGGTGGCCAATGTGCTCCACAAACATCACCTGTGCGATGCCAACGCGGCCTGGAGCGAGGTGCCGCTCATGCTGTTTGAGAACAACGCCGGGATTGCGGCCAGGTATTTTGACCGGCCCCTGGGAGTGCTGAAGGAGGGGGCGGCGGCGGACGTCATCGTCCTGGACTACATTCCCCTGACTCCCATGGACGAGAACAATGTAAACAGTCATGTGCTTTTCGGCATGAGCGGGAGAAGCGTGGTGACGACGGTGGCAGGCGGGAAGGTGCTGATGAAGGACCGGGTTCTCGCGGATCTTGATGAGGAGAAGATCATGGCCGACTGCAGGCAGGCGGCAAAGGAACTGGAGAGAAGCATTAACGGGTGAAGGCGGGCGGAGGAGGGCGGGCTGTGAGAACATTCTAGCCATAGATTCCCCACAAAGCCTGGTCTGCCGGACCGTCTGCCGCCATCCTGGACAAAAACGACTAAATATTAAGGAGGACATTATCATGTCAGATCGTATGACCCCGATTCCGTTTCCCCAGCTGGTGAGATGGATGATGACTGAGAGAAAAGAGAGCGGAACCGTGTTTGGAGTGCAGCGGGGATTTGTGGCTGAGGAGAGGTATAACCGGTCGATCTTCGGGAGGAAGCTGGAGACTCCCCTGGGGCCGGCGGCGGGGCCTCACACGCAGCTGGCCCAGAATCTCGCGGCAGCCTACTATGGAGGCAGCCGGTTCTTTGAGCTGAAGACGGTGCAGATCATCGACGGGGAGGACCTGCCGGTGGCAAAGCCCTGTATCAAGGCGGATGACGAGTGCTACAACTGCGAGTGGTCCACAGAGCTGTATGTGCCCCAGGCTCAGGCAGAGTACATCAAGGCCTGGTTTCTGCTCCATGTGATGGCGAAGGAGTATGGGCTGGGGAGCATGGACGGGTTCCGGTTTAACATGAGCGTGGGCTATGACCTGGAAGGGATCAAATCTCCCAAGGTGAACACGTTTATTGACACTATGATGGAGGCGGCAGAAGACAGGGTCTTTGGCGAATGCAGGGACTGGCTTCTTGAGAATCTCCACTTGTTTGACCGTGTGACCCGGGAGGACGTGGAGGGAATCTCTTCCCGAATCTGCAACTCGGTTACCCTGTCCACGCTTCACGGCTGCCCGCCCCAGGAGATTGAACGGATCGCCGTGTATCTCATAGAAGAGAAAGGGCTTCACACCTTTATCAAATGCAACCCTACCCTTCTTGGGTATGAGTTTGCCAGGGAGACCATGGACGCCATGGGGTATGACTATGTGGCTTTCGGGGATTTCCATTTCCTGGACGATCTTCAGTACAAGGACGCGGTTCCTATGCTTGAAAGGCTTATGGCCCTGGCAGAGGAGAAGGGGCTGGAGTTCGGGGTGAAGATCAGCAACACTTTCCCGGTGGACGTAAAGCAGAGGGAGCTGCCCAGCGAGGAGATGTACATGTCGGGAAAATCTCTGTATCCCCTGTCTGTCTCTCTGGCGGCAAAGCTGGCCGGGGAGTTTGGGGGGAGGCTGCGGATCTCCTACTCCGGCGGAGCGGATTTCTTCAATATAAAAGAGATCGTGGATGCGGGAATCTGGCCGGTGACGGTGGCCACCACGCTGCTGAAGCCGGGCGGGTATCAAAGACTTGGTCAGATGGCCCAACTTTTGAATCAGGAGGGCGCCGTGTTTGCCGGGGTGGACGTGGAGAAGGCGAAGAAGATCGCCTGTGAGGCCGTCTCTCACCCCCGCCATGTGAAAGACGGAAAGCCTCTGCCCTCCAGGAAGGTGAAGCGGCAGGTTCCTCTGAGCGACTGTTTCTTTGCGCCCTGCAAGGAGGGCTGCCCGATCCATCAGGACATTACCGCCTACCTCCAGCTGGCCGGGGAGGACCGGTACGAGGAGGCCCTGGAGGTGATCGCGGAGAAGAATCCCCTTCCCTTTATCACGGGAACCATCTGCGCCCACAACTGTATGAGCCGGTGCAGCCGGAATTTCTACGAGGAGCCGGTCAACATCCGCCGGGTGAAGCTGGAGTGCGCCAGGAAGGGGTATGATAAGGTGATGGAGACTGTGGCCGGAAAGAAGAAGGAGCTGGCAGGGCCTAAGACGGCCGTCGTGGGAGGAGGCCCGGCAGGTATGGCGGCGGCCTACTATCTGACGAAGAACGGGATGCCTGCCGTGATTTTTGAGAAGACCGGAAGTCTGGGGGGAGTGGTGAAGCATGTGATTCCCGGATTCCGCATCGGAGATGAGGCCATCGGGAAAGACGCGGCCCTGGTGACGGCTTACGGGGCCCAGGTGCGGCTGAATACCAGGGTGGAGAGCATCCAGGAGCTGAGGGATCAGGGATTTGACCGGGTGATTCTGGCCATGGGCGCCTCCAAGCCCGGGACTCTGAGGCTGGAGGAAGGGGAGGTGAGAAACGCCCTTGATTTCCTGGCAGAGTTTAAGGAGAAGGACGGCCATGTGGATCTGGGATCCCACGTTGTGGTCATCGGAGGCGGCAACACGGCCATGGACACGGCCAGGGCGGCCAAGAGGACCACGGGCGTGGAACATGTGTATCTGGTGTATCGGAGGACCAAGCGGTATATGCCGGCGGACGGAGAGGAGCTTAAGATGGCCCTGGAGGACGGAGTGGAGTTTAAAGAGCTTCTGGCTCCGGTGAAGCTGACAGGCGGACGGCTTTTGTGCCAGGTGATGAGGCTGTCGGATCCGGACGAATCCGGCAGAAGAGGAGTGGAAGCCACCGGGGAGACGGAGGAGGTTTTGGCTGACGTCGTCATCGGGGCAGTGGGCGAGAAGGTGGACGTGGAGCTTCTGAAATCCTGGGGAATCGCGGTCGACGACCGGGGAAGAGCCGTTGTGAACCAGAACACCTTAGAAACCAGCGTGGAGGGAGTCTATGTGGTCGGAGACGGCCTGGGGGGACCGGCCACGGTGGTGGAGGCCATGAGGGATGCCAAAAAGGCGGCGGAGGCGATTCTAAAAGCTCCGGCTGCCCGGGATTTTGACGACAAGGCAGCGGATCTGTCCGGTCTTTACGGTCGGAGAGGAGTCCTTGTGGAGGAGAGGGCTGACAAGAAGGAGAGCGGGCGGTGCCTGGGCTGCTCCGACATCTGCGAGAACTGCGTGGAGGCCTGTCCTAACCGGGCCAATATAGCCATTGTGGTGCCGGGGATGGAGAGACATCAGATCATCCATGCGGACTTTATGTGCAATGAGTGCGGAAACTGCCGAAGCTTCTGCCCCTACGACAGCGCCCCTTACCTGGATAAGTTTACGCTCTTTGCCGATGAGAGGGATTTCGGGGACAGCAAAAACCAGGGTTTCGTGGTGCTGGACCGGGAGGAGACGACGTGCCGGGTCCGATATCTGGGACATGAGTATGTGGTGAAGGCCAAGGAGCCGGACGGAAGGATTCCGGAGGAACTGTGCCGGATCATGGAGACCGTGTGCCGGGATTATGGGTATCTGCTGGGGTAGTCGGGGCAGAGGGGACGTTTTGAGCCCGGATAACAGGCCGGCATATAGGAGGAATTTAAAAAATTGACAGAGAACGAGTAAAAGTAAATTAAAAAAATGTAAAAATCGAATATATGATTGACAGGTATCTTAAAAAATGTTATCCTGAATCGCGGAAAAGTCCATAAAATCCAAGGAGGATAACATTATGAAGAAATCATTGAGCCTGCTGCTTGCAGGCGCTGTGCTGCTGTCAGCTTGTTCGTCTCCTGAGACTTCTCAGACGGAAGCTTCCACAGAGCCGACCACCGAGGCTGCTACCACAGCCGCAGCTGAAGAACCGGCTTCCACCGAGGCTTCGGCACAGGAGGAAGGCTTGAAGGACGGCACCTATGTGGCCACAGGATCTGGTTACGGCGGAGACGTGGAGGTCACTCTGACGGTGGCCGGCGGCAAGATGACCGGCATCGAGATCACAGGAGGCAACGAGACCAGCCTGGTACAGAAGCGGATGCTGCCTGTGCTGGAGGAGCGGATTCTCGAAGCTCAGTCCCCGGTAGTGGACAGCGTGTCAGGAGCCACCTTCACCTCGTTTGCGGTGAAGAAGGCCGTGGCAGAGGCGGCAAAAGAGGCGGGAACGGATTTCGGTGAGATCACCATGACCACCGCAGGCCCCCAGGAGGAGGCCAAAGAGCTGGATCCCGTGACTACGGATCTGGTGATCGTAGGCGGAGGCCCTGCAGGACTCGGAGCTGCCATCGCGGCCAGCGACGCGGGACTGACGGACATTATCGTGGTGGAGAAGCTGGACATCCTGGGCGGCAACGGCAAATTCGACATGAATTTCTTTGACCTGATCAATTCCAAAGCCATGATCGAAGCCGGCAACGAGATGACAAAAGAAGAATTTATCGCCAGCAAGGAATCCAGCTGGGATTCGCCGGAGCGGATTCAGGCGTGGGCTGACGGCGAGTGGGAGTTGGATGAGTGGCTGAGAGGGTTTGGCGTGGAGCTGAACTACAACTACGGCGGGACCAACCATATGGCGGAGGCGGATGCCTACGCAGGTGAGGAGATCCTGGACGGCATGGAGGCCAAGGTAAAAGAGCTGGGCATCGATGTGCGCACGGGAACCAAGGGCTTTGACCTCATCGTGGACGAAAGCGGAAAAGTCACGGGAGTGAAGGTGCAGAACAAGAACAATACATACGACATCAACGCCAAGGCGGTGATCATCGCCACCGGCGGTTTCTGCAACAACAAGGACCTGCTGGCCGAGTACGCCCCGGGCTATGAGGTGATGAACACGTCCAACCAGATGGGCGCCACCGGCGATTTTGTCAAGGTGTTTGAGGAGAAGGGATATGCTCTGGATCACATGGATACCATGAGCGTGTTCGCCAACATCATCGTTCCCCGCCGCGATCTGACCGGCGGTGCGGACCTGTCTCTGGAGGTCAACGCAGAAGGCCAGCTGATGGTTCACGAGGGAACCAGCCTGGACCGGGGCAAGACCATTCTGGAGCAGACCGGGAGATCTGTGTTCTATATCACAGACCAGACGGGATATGACTCCTTCTACCGCATCAGAAAGCATGTGGGACTGGGCTACTATTCCCAGGGCGAGACCATCGGAGAACTGGCCCAGGCGCTGGGCATCGACGGAGACCAGCTTCAGGCCACGGTGGACGAGTACAACAGCAATGTTCCGGAAGGCAAGCGCGCCTTTGACCAGGAAGGGCCTTACTACGGCGTGAAGGTGGAGGCTGCCAACCATATGACCAAGGGCGGCGTCCTGGCCAATGAGAACGCTCAGGTGCTGACCACGGACAAGGAAGTGGTAGAGGGACTCTACGCTGCCGGTGAAGTCACCAGCACAAGCGGAGCCTACAGCGCTGCCGTTGTCTTCGGACGCATCTCAGGCACCAAAGCAGCAGAGTATATTTTAGGACAGTAGTCAGAAAACGGAGAGGCAGAGGATCAGGATCCCTGTCCTCTCTTTTTTTGTATCACGGGAGGAACTGCATGCGGGGCGCGCTGCGGCGGTAAAGGCTGATGCTGCCAAGGCGGCCCGATGCCGGCGGAGAATCCTGCAGAACAGAATTCTTTTAAGAGACAGACACGATTGGAAAGATCCGGAGGAACATGATGAAGACATTATTAAAAGGAGGCCGCGTGGTAAGCGGCGACGGCTGGAGGGAAGCGGACGTACTCATAGAGGGAGAGAAGATCAGGCAGGTGGGAACGGATCTTTCGGAGACAGGGGCTCAGGTGGTGGACGTGACGGGAAAATGGATTTTTCCCGGATTTATCGACGCTCACACCCACTTTGATCTGGAGGTGGCAGGGACGGTGACGGCCGATGATTTTGAGACGGGGACCAGGGCGGCCGTCAGCGGCGGCACCACCATGGTCATTGATTTTGCCACTCAGTATAAAGGAGAGAGCCTTCATAAGGCCCTGGAAAACTGGCACAGGAAGGCGGGCGGGGTCAGCTCCTGCGATTACGGGTTTCATCTGGCCATCTCCGACTGGAATCAGGACGTTTCCGAGGAGCTGAAGTCGATCATAGAGGAAGGGACGTCCTCCTTTAAGCTGTACATGACCTACGATGACATGATTCTGGAGGACAAGGCCATCTACCAGGTGCTGAAAAGGCTGCGGCACTTAGGAGGCATCGCCGGGGTTCACTGCGAGAACAGCGGGGTCATCAAGGCTCTGGTGGAGGAGGAGAAGGCACGGGGAAATACAGGGCCCTGTGCTCACAAAAACACACGGCCGGCGGCAGTGGAGGCGGAGGCTGTAAGCAGGCTGTTGAAAATCGCGGCTCTGGCCGGGGCGCCGGTGATCGTGGTGCATCTGAGCTCCGGAATCGGCTTTCAGGAGGTAAAATATGCCAGGGAGCGGGGGCAGGAAGTGTATGTTGAGACCTGCCCCCAGTATCTGCTCCTGGACGAGAGTCTCTACGACCTGCCGGGTTTTGAGGGAGGACGGTATGTCATCGCCCCGCCTCTCCGGGGGGAGAAGGACCGGACCAGACTGTGGAATGCGCTGAGAAAGGGGCAGATCCAGACCATTTCCACGGACCACTGCAGCTTTACTCTGGCCCAGAAGGACATGGGGAGGGAGGATTTCACCAAGATTCCCGGAGGCATGGCCGGGGTGGAGACCAGGCCGGTGCTTCTGTACACTTACGGCGTGGCCAAGGGCCTGCTGACCGCGGAACAGATGTGTCAGGTGCTGTCGGAGAATCCGGCCAAGCTGTACGGCGTCTATCCTGAGAAAGGGTGTATCGCGGCAGGGAGCGACGCGGATTTGGTGGTGTGGGATCCGGAGGCCTCCTGGGTGCTTACCCGTGAGAACCAGACGGCCAATGTGGATTATCAGGCTTATGAAGGATTTCCGGTGAAGGGGAGGCCCGCACAGGTGTATCTGCGGGGGAAACTGGCAGCTGAGGACGGGAAACTTGTCAGGAAGTATGAGGGAAAATATGTGGCCAGGGGGACGTATCAGAAGGTAGAGTGAGGACTTGCCATGTGGTCGGAAACATGTTAGGATAAAGAAAAAGATGACAAAGGAGCACTGAGTATGAAGATGAGAAAAGCAGCAGTGCTGATGTTGGCAGCCGCCTTTACAGCAAGCAGTGCGTTTCCCAGTCTGGAAGGGATTCAGGTGGTTTAGGGGACGGAGATCTCGACAAAAGTAGGCGACAAGGGCATGAACAATACGTTCGGAAGCTTACGGTTCTGCTTCCGGCGCCCAGTATACTTTCGTCTATACCACAGGAAAAGAGGGTGGGGAGATAGGAGAACCTGAAAATTATAATTTTGCCCAGCCCGTTTTGCAGCCGTCCTATTACATTTATAATATTAATCAAGCCAACTGACGGGAGGAATCGAAATGGGATTCAACGAGAAGACACACGCGTACATTGCCGCAAAATACTACTATTACCTGACAGAGACCTTCGGAGACAGAGGATTGAACGCGTTCATCCACGGGACCCGATACTACGGTATGCAGAGAGGAAGACGGATGGCCCAGCGGGCTATCCGCCAGGGGGAATACCTGACTCAGTCTGCCTACAACTACTATGGAGAGTGGGTGGGAACCGAGGACATGGCAGCGGAAGGCTGTCAGAGCCGGTCGGAGATGACTCCGGATGGGAGTCTTAAGATTACTCAGTGCCCCTGGTATCTCCAGTTTCGGGATATGGGCCTTTCGGAGGCTGGGAAGGAGTACTGTAAACACTTGGACAGCGCCATATCGACAGGCTTTAACCCGGAACTGAATTATGTGGTGGACCAGACCCTTCACACCGGCGACTGCTGTATCCACCGGCTGGCCCGAGGGAAGATCGGGGAGGGCGCTGAGAGAGGCAAGTTTCCGGAGGGGTTAAGAAGTTTTGAGTACCACTGCGCCCACTCGTTCTGGGCTTACCGGGAGGTGGCAGCCGCCGTCTTTCAGAGCGAGGGGGAGAAGATGAGTGAGCTGGTGCTGAGAGATTTTGCAGAAGATTACGGCCGGGAGATGGCAGACCGGATTCTGGAGTATGGGGGCACGAATTTTAATGTCTGTGACTAATATTTCATGCTGCTTCCATTTCTCCATCCCCCTTACCTTGTCAGATTCTGAGTCCTGGTATCTCTGCAGGAATATGAGAAACAACCGGAATCATGGGACGTTTTTCTCCGTGAAGCAGGTGAGTTTGTGGAAAGGAACAAGCCTTGTCCCACGCTCAAACCGACTTTCGGATGATCAGATTGGTGTTGACCTCCACCTTCACCGAGTGAAATTCAGTTGCCTTTAACACGGAAAGCATCCGCTGGGCCGCCAACTGTCCCATGTAGTATTTGGGAACATGGACTGTGGTCAGGGGCGGGTCCACATAGGCAGAAAAAGGGGTATTGTCAAAGCCGATGAGACTGATATCCTGAGGGATACGATATCCCTGCTCCTTCAGAGCCTTCATGGCGCCGATGGCCAGGTCGTCATTGTCTGCGAAGTAGCAGGAGGCCAAAGGCTCCTTCTGGCCCAGAATTGCCAGCATGTCCGCATAGGCGGCATTCACCGTGGAGCCCAGGCGGTGGACGACAGAATGAGAGGGGGACATGCCGTTTTGCCGGATGGCCTTGAAAAACCCGTCCGCCCGCTCCTCAAAATTATGGAGCGGGCAGACGGAGCGAAGATATCCGGGCTGTCTGCGCCGCTTTTTGATCAGATAGTCCGTGGCTGTGCGGGCGCCCTCCATGTTATTAATCTGAATGCAATCTGCCTTGACGGAGCTGATGCCGGTGTCGAGAAGGACGATGGGCCGGTCTAAAAAGGCGAAGGGGGCAAAATCCTCCCTGGTCATCTGGGTTCCCAGCAGGATGATCCCGTCACAGCCGTGAATAGAAAGCCTTTCTAATTGTTCTTCTACGTCGTCTACGGCATAGATATGCTGATGACTCAGACGGTATCCAGATCCATCAAAAGTTTCCTCCACACCGCGGATCAATTCCCTGAAAAAGGGCATGGTGAAGATGTCCAGTTTGTTATAGTAGATAAAATAGATCAAGCCTGGGGCGGTTCTCAGAGAGGAGATTCTGGAAAAATCGTAACCCAAGCTTCTGGCGGTCTCCAAAACCCGACGCCTGGTTTGAGTGCTGACACCAGGCTTGTGATTTAAAGCCATGGACACGGCAGCTTCTGACAGATTTAGTTGTCGGGCGATCTGTTTGGCAGTGACGGACATGATCATAAGGCTCCTTTGTCTGTGATTTCTATACGGTAAGTATAAGAGATTTTTGCAGAAAGCGCAAGACCGAACCGGAATAATTAAGTAATATATTAAGTAAAGTTACTTAAGAATCTATTGTAATTAAGTTATTTAACTCTTATACTTCTTTCAACAGCAGACAATTTATAAAAAGGAGGCCATCTCATGATAGAGAAGATTCAGGAGATTCCCATTACACCGGAAAGCTACCCATTTGCCAGTGCAGAAAAATACTGCCGCCTTTCCCAAAAAGGTTATCAGGAACAGGAATACTACATGTACGGTACCGCCCATGTCTACCGGACACGGGAAGGGGCTGACGACGAGGACCATGCCGGTCAAGTGGAGGTCATGACCAAAGATGCCCCGTACATAAACCGCTTTATCGTCCGGGCACCGTCGGATCCGAAAAGGTGCAGCGGCAACATAGTGGTCGAAATCATCAACCCTACCTCCTTTATGGAGATTGACCGCATGTGGATCTTAGGCCACCGGGAATTTATGCGGAACGGGGATATCTATGTGGGGATTACCAGCAAGCCCAACACCATCCCGAAACTGATAGAGTTTGATCCGACCCGATATGGTATCCTGTCCTGGAACAATCCAAACCGGGACATCCCTTTTCCCTTTGATATGGAGGAGACGATTCGGAGAAACAGCAACCTTCCTGATCTGGACATCCGCTATGAGACAGGGCTTTTTTGGGATATGCTGACCGACTTAGCCTGGCTGCTTCGCTCTGACGACAAGAAAAATCCTCTTAGGGATTACAGGAGAGAGTATCTTTATCTCACCGGCTGGTCTCAGTCTGCCTGCTATCTGTTCCGGTATGTGAACAGCTTTGCTTACAGGCCGGAGGTGGCCAGAGACGGCTGTGTTTTTGACGGGTATTTGGCGGGAGGCGGTGTCAGACGGGTGGTGACTCCGGTAAATCAGTATGAGACGGGAAGGACTTACAGTCACAGGCTGTACCGGGTGGAGAAGGTATCCCAGCCGTTTATTGCCGTCCAGACAGAAAGCGAGAACGGGCGGTTCGGAAGCTGGAGGACTATGCGTCAGGACAGCGACAGGCCGGATTTCCTCTACCGGCTCTACGAGGTCACAGGAGCCAGCCATGACACAATGTATAGTTATGTGGATTACTATGAAAAGGATCCGGATTTAGAGCGGATCAACCATCTGCCCGCATACAGGGGGGAGCACGAGGAGGGCAATGACTATCCCTCCCATCTGCTGTTTGCCGCTGCTTTCCGCAATCTGTTTCGGTGGGTTCGAACCGGGGCGGCGCCGGGACACTGTGAGCGGATCCTTACGAATGCCGAGGGGGAGAACCGAAAGGACGCGTTCGGCAATACCATAGGCGGCCTGCGCACCTGTCTTCTCAATTATCCCACAGGCAGATACCACAGTACCAGCCGCATCCAAAAGGGCTTAAGCTTTGTGGATCCGGAGTCAGAGCAAGACGGACTCTTCGGATATCAGGAGGGATTTTCTGCCGCCATGGTGCGGGAGCTCTACGGCACCTTGGACCACTATCGGAGGCTGGTGACGGAGGACACAAAAGAGCAGGTGAGCAAAGGATTTTTGTGTAGGGAAGACGCGGAGGAGCTGATTCATCTGGCTGTTTCCTTGGCAGAGAGGAGGGGACTTCAATGAATGGGGGCAAGATCATGAGACAGGAGAGGAGTGTTTGTCGGTGGCGGCAGGAGATTCTGGAATTTGAGAGCAGCCGGGAGTATGACAACCCCTTTTTGGATGTGCGGATTATGGCGGTCTTTACAGGCCCATCAGGCCGCAGGATCCTGCGGGAGGCCTATTGGGACGGAGGGCGATCCTACAAGGTGGCTTTTGCTCCCACGGAGACGGGGACCTGGCTTTGGGTGTTAAAGGCGCCTGAGGACACAGGGCTTGACGGGCTGTCAGGCACCCTGGAGTGCAGAGCCTATACAGGTGACCTGGACATTTACCGCCACGGATTTTTGAGAGTCCATCCGTCAGGCAGGTATCTGGTCTATGACGATGGGACCCCTTTTTTCTGGCTGGGAGATACTCACTGGGAATTTGCCTGGCGGGAGTCCTGGGATCAGTCCAACCATCCGGATATGGACAGCATGTTTCTGGGTATGGCGAGGAGGAGAGCAGAGCAGGGCTATAATGTGTATCAGACCAACCTGCGAAGTGATCAGGCTATGGGCGGCGAGGAGCGTTATTGGAGACAAAAAAACGGGAAAGACCTGCCTAACATCGAGTTCTATCAGAAAGAGCTGGATCGCCGCATGAGGGCTCTGGCAGACTTGGGTTTGGTCAATGCCCTTGGGTTTGCCTGGTTTATGTCTGTCAAAGGTCAGGTGGACCGTCAGAAAAATTTAGCCCGCTACATGGTGGCCCGGTATGGAGCCCTCCCGGTGGTGTGGACTCTGGCAGGGGAGGTGGCCGGGTACAGCGGGGAACCTCTCCGCTCGGAGTATTTAAAAGGATGGCAGTCCGTGGCCCGTTATCTCGCCTCCATCGACGGTTACGGCACCCTTAAGACCGCTCATTCTACCAATGAGAGGCCGTTTGCCGATTATTATCAGCAGGAGGACTGGTTTGATTTTACCCTGAATCAGGCAGGACATGGGGATTATGCCATAAGCCCATCCCACTACCGGGAATTCAGGAAAAAATATCCGGACAAGCCGTTTATCGAGGGGGAGGCCCTCTACGAATTCTGCTCCACTCTTGAGGAGATGGGAACCCGTCTGTGTACGGCGGACATGTTGAGGCGAGTGGCCTATATGAGTATCCAGCTGGGCGGCTGCGGTTATACATACGGAGCCCAGGGGATCTGGGACTGTGTGTGGGAAAAAGGTCAGAAGAATCCTATGGCTCTGTTCAACCGCTTTGATGTTACCTGGTATGAGGCTATCGACGGAGTAGGCGGCAGGCAGATGGGATACATGAAGAAGTTTTATGAGAAGATTCATTTCTGGGAGATGCTCCCCTACACAGGTTATGGGGAGGAGGACACGGCCTTGTTTGCCAGGAAATCACCTCTCATCACGGTCAATGAGGAGAGGACCAGAGCGGCAGTCTACTATGGAGACACCTGCCGGAGAGGAGCAGTGGCAGGGGGGATGAGGGCAGGACGATACCGTCTGTGGTGGTTTGACCCCAGAACCGGGGAGGAGACAAAAGAAGGGGAGAAAGAGACAAAGGAAGACGGAAATTTAGGGCTGCCGGAAAAGAAGGGAGACGGAGACTGGCTTTTGGCGGCAGAGTGGGTGGAGTGATGAGACAGGAAGAGAATTTTGACATGAAAGTTTTGGTCTGTTAAAATACTGCCATTATGAGCAGCAGGGATGATGGCCAGCCTGCTGATGCCTGTCATAGAGAAGCTGGGCTTCGATTATGTGGCGGTGCTGGGAAGAAGGCTTTGGCCCTGGGAGGGCCGGAGGAGCCATGGAAAGAACCGACATACGGGCAGAGTACACAGAAGTCAGCCGGCGCTTGTCCGGTGAATCACCTTAGTCCCCAGCGCCACCTTCACCAGCTCTCCGTTGGGATTCTGGATCCGACGGTTTAAGGTATCCACGGCCAGAATCCCAAGTTGCTGCTTCTCTACTTCCATAGTGGCGAGAGGCGGCTCCATGAGGGATCCGAAGGGGATATTGTCAAAGCCTATGACCGCCACATCCTCAGGAATCCGGAACCCTTTTACCTTTAGTGCACGGATAGCAGCTCCGGCCACGATATCGTTGTCGGCGAAATAGGCGGTGGGAAGCAGGGGGTCTTCTTCCAGATAGCGGAGCATATCCTCATAACCCTTGTCCGGAACCGGACAGATCCGGCATACATAGGGGTGGAAGGTGTCAAGGCCGAAGACCCGGAGAGCCTTAAAGTACCCTTCAGCCCGCTCTTCAAAATTATGGATGGAAAAGCTGGAGCGAAGATAGCCAATTTTTTTGTGTCCCAGCTTGGCCAGATGGCAGGTCCCGGCAAAAGCTCCCTGGACATTGTTGATCACCACACTGTCGAAAGGAATCCCTTCATAATAGCTGTCCAAAACCACCAGAGGCATGGACAAGGTGGTAAATGGAGCGAAATCTTCTTCTGCCATCTCAGTTCCCAGAAGCAAAATCCCGTCTACATCCAGCTCCCGCAGATGTTCCAGCTGTTCTTCCATAGAATCCCGCTCATAAAAATAAGACATATGGAGGGTGAACCCCAGACTCTGACACCGGTAACTGATACCCTCGATCACATGGTTAAAAAAAGGAGTGTCTGACAGAATCAGGCCGTTTTTGTGGTAGATTACGATCTGTATGGTGCGTGTGTCCGGATCCTCTAAAGCTTTCTTAAACTGGTATCCGTACTCTTTGGCGGCGTTCAACACCATCTGCCTGGTGGCCTCGCTGATTCCCGGTTTGTGGTTGAGGACCATGGAGACTGTGGCGGCGGAGATGTTGAGTTTTCGGGCAAGTTCTTTTGCGGATATGGACATAGGGGGCAAATCCTTTCATGTTTGATATTAACACTAGATAATTGCGGAAGTCAAGGTTGAGTCCCGCAAAACTTATACTATTCAAGAAAGTTAAATAATAATTAATCATACATAAAAAGTTTGATTTCGTCAATAACAATATAGCGTCAGCAGTCAAGACAAGGAGACTGAGGGGCCGATCCCAACCAGCCTGGTTTGAGACGTGTAATTAAATTTTATTTTAATAATTATCTAAATTTTATTTGAATTACCACTTGACAACTTGCTTAATATTAAGTAAAATTAAACTATAGTTATTTAATAGTTGTTGAATAATTAAGCAAGGAGGATTTCACCATGAATGGGATCAAGATTGGGTATGCTCCTACCAGAAGGAGCATATTCAGTGCCCCAGATGCAGTCAGATATGCGGGGCTGACCAGGCAGCGTCTAAAGGAGTTGGGAGTTGAGCTGGTGGATCTGGATGACATCAATGAAGAAGGACTGCTCTATGACGACCGAGATCGCAGCGCTGTGGCCGAGAAGTTCAGAAGAGAAAAGATACACGGGCTTTTCCTTCCCCATTGCAATTTCGGCACGGAGTATGTCTGCGCAAGGCTGGCCAAGGAGCTGAATGTGCCGGTGCTTTTGTGGGGGCCCAGGGACGAGAGACCAGACGAGAACGGTGTCCGCCTCAGAGACAGCCAGTGCGGTCTCTTTGCCACGGGAAAGGTGTTGAGAAGATTTCAGGTTCCATTCACCTACCTGTGCAACTGTCGTCTGACAGACCCGGAATTTGAGAGGGGGATCGATAATTTCCTGAGAGTCTGCAATATTGTAAAGGTGTTCCGGGATATCCGAATCCTCCAGATCGCACCCAGGCCCTTTGACTTCTGGAGTACCATGTGCAACGAGGGAGAGCTGCTTGAGAAGTTCAACATTCAGCTGGCGCCTATCCCTATGACAGAGCTTAGGCAGGAGATGGAGAAGGCCAAGGCCGAGGGGACAGAGGTGGAGGAGGTCATGGTTTACTGCCGCAGTTCCATGAACGTCTGCATCAAGCCGGAGGAGCTTCACCAGGTGGCGGCCCTGAAGGTGGCCATGAAACATCTTGCAGATAGGTATGGATGCCGTGCTGTCGCCATCCAGTGCTGGAATGCTCTTCAGGCGGAGATCGGGATCATGCCCTGCGCCGCCAACTCCCTTCTCAACGAGGAGGGGATTCCTGTGGTCTGTGAGACCGATATCCATGGAGCGGTGACGGCTCTTATGGCAGAGGCGGCGGCCATGGGAGAGGCCAGAAGTTTCTTTGCCGACTGGACCGTCCGTCACCCGGACTGTGAAAACGGAGAGCTGCTTCAACACTGCGGTCCGTGGCCTGTTTCCGTGGCGAAGGAAAAGCCTTCCATCGGCTATCCTCTGGCATTCAATCATCCGGGTGCCGTGGAGGCAGAGGCAAAACATGGTCAGATGACCCTGTGCCGATTCGACGGGGATAACGGTGAGTACTCCCTTCTTTTGGGGAGAGCCTGGGGCATCGACGGACCTTACACTAAGGGGACCTATGTGTGGGTGGAAGTGGAGAATCTAAAGCGGCTGGAGGACAAACTGGTATGCGGTCCCTACATTCATCACTGTGTGGGAGTTCACATGGATCTGGTTCCCAGCCTTTATGAGGCCTGCAAGTACATTCAGGTCAGGCCGGATCTTTACGATCCCATAGAAGAAGAGGTAAAAGCCTTTATCAGAGGAGAATGACTATGGAGAACTTAAAAGCATTGTCTTACGATCTGCGAAAAGATGTGGTTGATATCATCATGGAAGGGAAGGCAGGCCATATTGGCGGCGACATGAGCGTCATAGACATCCTGATTACCTTGTACTATAGGGAGATGAACATCTCTTTGGACAATTTAGAAGACCCCAACCGGGACCTGTTTGTCCTCAGCAAGGGCCATGCGGTGGAAGCTCTCTACGCGGTTCTGGCATCAAAAGGCTTTCTGGATTTGGAAGAGGTGAAGGCCGGTTTTTCCAAGTTCGGCACCAGATACATAGGCCACCCCAACAATAAACTGCCTGGGATCGAGATGAATTCCGGCTCCTTAGGACATGGGCTTTCGGTGTGTACAGGCATGGCCCTGGCGGCCAGGATGGACCGCCGGACCTCAAGAGTCTACACGGTTATGGGAGACGGAGAATTGGCGGAAGGCTCTGTGTGGGAGGGAGCCATGGCCGCCGGCCACTATAAGTTGGACAACCTCTGCGCCGTGGTGGATCGAAACCGCCTCCAGATCTCCGGCTCTACAGAGGAAGTCATGTCTCAGGACAGTCAAGAAGAGCGGTGGGCAAGCTTCGGCTGGCATGTGATCTCCGTGCCCGACGGAAATGATATGGATCAGCTTCACAGGGCATTTGAGGAGGCGGGAAGGACAAAGGGACAGCCCAGTGTTATCATCGCCTACACGGTGAAAGGCTGCGGTTCTCCCGTGATGGAGAACCAGGCCGGCTGGCACCACAGAGTGCCCACGGCGGAAGAATATCAGCAGATTATCTCAGATTTTGCAAGAGAAAAGGAGGCGTGCTGTCATGAATCAAATACCTAACCGCCAGGCTATCTGTGAAGTGTTGATGGAAAAGGCAGCCCAGGACAAAGACATTGTGGTGCTGTGCTGTGACTCCAGAGGCTCTGCGTCCATGACCTATTTTGCCCAGGTCTTCCCGGACAGGTTTGTGGAGGTGGGAATCGCAGAGCAGAATCTGGTAGGGATCTCTGCGGGACTGGCAAAATGCGGCAAGAAGCCTTTTGCCGCCTCCCCAGCCTGTTTCCTCACCACCAGAAGCTATGAACAGTGCAAGGTGGACGTGGCCTACTCTGACACCAATGTGACCCTGATCGGAATCTCAGGCGGTGTCAGCTACGGAGCTCTGGGTATGAGCCATCACTCCGCTCAGGACATCGCCGCCATGTCCGCCATCCCTAACATGCGGGTGTACCTGCCCAGCGACCGTCACCAGACAAGGAAACTGATAGAGGCGCTGTTACAGGACGAAAAGCCGGCCTATGTGCGTGTGGGGAGAAACCCGGTGGAAGATATCTATGAGGAATCCGACTGTCCTTTTGTTATGAACAGGGCTGCGGTTTTGAGAGAGGGTACAGATGGGGTGCTTATCGCCTGCGGGGAGATGGTAAAACCGACTCTTGAGGCGGCACAGATTCTGGCGGCAAGACAGATATCCGTAACCGTTCTCGACATGTACTGTCTAAAACCCCTTGACCAGGAAGCGATTATCAGAGCGGCCCAAAATGCCAGGGCAGTGGTAACGGCAGAAGAGCATTCCCCCTTCGGCGGGCTTGGCTCTATGGTGGCCCAGGTATTGGGGGCAAACTGTCCCAGACCGATGGTAAATATGTCTCTTCCCGATGAGCCGGTGATTTCAGGAACTTCCAGGGAGATCTTCGACTATTATGGACTGAACGCCGCAGGAATAGCCGGACAGATGGAGACCCTTCTGAGAAGAAGCTGAGGTGACATAACTGCTCGGAAAAGCCGGAAAGGAGGCGAAAAACCATGAGACACCCAAAGGATTCCTACATACTGGGAATCGATCAGAGTACTCAGGGGACCAAGGCTCTGATCTTTGATGGAAGCGGAAAAATCCTTGCCAGATCCGACCTTTCTCACGTTCAGATCGTCAATGACAAGGGCTGGGTGGAACACAATCTGATGGAGATTTATTATAATGCGATCCAGGCTGTACGGGATGTGGTCCAAAAGGCGGGGATCGACCCCTCGCTGGTGAGGGCGGTGGGAATCAGCAACCAGAGGGAGACCGCCGCAGCCTGGGATCGGGCTACCGGGGAGCCGGTGTGCAACGCGGTGGTGTGGCAGTGTGCCAGAGGAGCCGAGATCTGCAGGCGCTTGGCGGAGAACGGGGCATCGGAGATGGTAAAAAAACGGACCGGTTTAAAGCTGTCCCCCTATTTTTCAGCCGCCAAATGGTCCTGGATCCTGGAGCATGTGCCGGGAGCGAAAGAGAAGGCCTGGCAGGGCGGTCTGTGCTGCGGCACCATAGATTCCTGGCTGGTGTACCGGCTTACAGGGGGAAAGGAGTTTCGGACAGATTACTCCAACGCTTCCCGAACTCAGCTGTTCAACATTCTGACTTTGGAGTGGGATGAGGAATTGTGCCGCAGATTTCGGATTCCGCCTCAGTGTCTTCCGGAGGTGACAGACTCCAACGGATTTTTCGGCGAGACGGATTTTGACGGGTTTTTCGAAAATCCGGTTCCGATTTTCGGGGTTCTGGGGGATTCTCAAGGGGCCCTGTTCGGACACGGGTGTCATGAGAAGGGCATGATCAAGGCTACCTACGGCACCGGCTCTTCAGTGATGATGAACATCGGGGACGCCCCGGTGATGTCGCCGGATGTGGTCACGTCTCTGGGCTGGTCCGTGGACAGCCATGTAGTCTATGTGCTGGAAGGCAACATCAACTATACGGGTGCGGTGATCACATGGCTGAAAGACAGCTTGGGGCTGATCTCTTCTCCGTGGGAGACAGAGTTTTTGGCCGGAGATGCAAACATGGAGGACCGGACCTATCTGGTGCCTGCCTTTACGGGTCTAGGGGCTCCCTACTGGGATACAGAGGCCCGCGCCTCTCTCCTGGGCATGAGCCGGACTACGGGAAAAGCGGAAATCGTCAAGGCGGCTCTGGACTGTATCGCCTACCAGATCACGGACCTGGTCGTTACCATGGAGAGGGCATCCCAAATCCGGCAGAGAGAGCTCTGGGTGGATGGAGGGCCGACGAAAAACGAATATCTTATGCAGTTTCAGAGTGATGTGCTGGGAATCCCGGTCAAAGTCCCTGAGTCAGAGGAATTGTCCGGCATCGGCGCCGCTTATATGGCGGGAATCCGGGCCGGAATCTATGACAAGAATGAGATTTTTAATGGGCACAGGGCTTCCTGTTTCCAGCCAAAAGCCAGCCGAGGGGACATGGAGGACCGGTATCGGGGCTGGAAGGAAGCCGTAGCGATAACACTGGCCGGAGGAAAAACGGTCAGACAACATTAGATACCAGAAATGGAGGTTAATTTATGGAAAAGGTTCAGGAAATCGCATTAGCAGTTCAGGGAAACAAGTATTTGAAATCCATATCCAACGGACTCATGGCTCTTCTGCCCATCCTGATGATCGGGTCTCTGGCCCTTCTGGTGGCAGTGCTTCCAATTCCGGGCTGGAAAGATATTTTAAGCAACACGGGAGTTCGTCCCTATCTGATGGCGACTTCTACATTGACAACCAGCTGTATGACACTGTATGCTGTATTTATGATTGCCTACCGCCTGGCCGACGAGTTTCACGAGGGAGGCCTTCCGGCAGGACTGATTTCCCTGTTTGCTTTCCTTATCGTGACCCCCATGGCCAATGTGGAGGGGGCCAGTTATCTGGATATCGGATGGCTGGGAGCCAAAGGTCTTTTCACCGGTATGATCGTTTCCCTGGCTGCCACTAGGCTCTATGTTCTGTTTAAGCAGAAGGGATTTACCATCAAGATGCCGGAGAGTGTTCCTCCTGTGGTTGCCACCACATTTTCCAGCCTGTTTCCGGCCATTATGGCAGGCTGTGTCTTTGTGGCCGTGGCTGTCGTGTTTTCCTTCACTCCATGGGGGTCTTTTGCGGAAATGATCTATGCGATCCTGGCAGCTCCCTTACAGAGCCTCAGCAACAATGTGTTCTCTCTGCTGATTTTGGTGCTGTTCCAGATGTTTTTGTGGTTCTTCGGGATCCACGGTTCTCTGGTGATCTCGGCCTTTATCAATGCCCTGTATCTGCCTCTTGACACCATTCAGATGGAGGCGGTGGCGGCCGGAATCCCCAACTCTCAGCTGCCCAATATCTTAGGAAAGACCTTTTACAGCCTGTTTGCCGGCATCGGAGGAGCGGGAGGAACCCTGTCCTTATGCATCCTTTTAGTATTCTTCTGCAAGGCCGAGAAGCACAAAGCCATCGGAAAGTTATCTCTGGTTCCGGGCTGCTTTACCATCAACGAGCCGGTGGTCTTCGGTATGCCTATGGTGCTGAATCCCCTGATGGCAGTCCCCTTCATCACCGTGCCGCTGGTTCAGGTGGCTGTGGCTTACGGCGCTATGGCGATCGGCCTGGTGCCCAAATTAAGCGGTGTTCAGGTGCCTTTCGGCATGCCGGTGGTGGCCAGTGGGTTTATCGCCGGGGGATGGAGAGCTGCCCTTTTGCAGATCGTGCTGGTGGTCATCGGGTGTGCCATATATCTGCCGTTTCTGAAGAAAGCGGATGCCATGGCATTGAAAGAAGAGCAGCAGGGGCAGGAAGACTGAGTTTTGAGGAGAGGAGTTTCTTATGATTACGGTCAGCAAAAACAAAAGAAGCTTTGAGAGGGATAAAAAACCGTTTTTTTATCTGGCAGATACCGTCTGGAGTGCCTTTACCAATGTGTCCTTGGAGGAGTGGGAGTATTATCTGACTCAGAGGAAGTACCAGGGATTCAACGTGCTTCAGATCAATACTCTGCCTCAGTGGGACAGGTCCGGGTCGGATCTGAATCTGTATCCGTTTCCTACCGAGGACAATCAGGTGTTTCGGTTCAGCACCTGGAATCAGGAGTATTTTGACCGGGCAAAGGTGATGTGCCGCATGGCGGCGGAGAAAGGATTTGAGCTGGCCTTAGTGCTTTTGTGGAGCAACTATGTGCCGGACACCTGGGCCAGCAGGCTGAAGGACTGCAATGTGATGGAGTACGATTTCCTCGAGGAGCTGGTGGATAAGCAGTACGAGACGTTTGACGAGTTTAAGCCCGTCTATATCATCAGCGGGGATACGGATTTTGATACGGACCGAAGCATCGCCTACTACAAGAAGGTGATGGACAGGATCTGTCAGCTTAGTCCGGATACCCTAAAGACTCTTCACATCAAGGGACGATTGGAGGAAATCCCGGAGGTGTTCCTGGATCAGATGGACTTTTACATGTATCAGTCGGGACACAATGCCCAAAATCCGGCTATGCCCTATCTTCTGGCTCGGAGGTATTATGATGAATATCCAAAAAAGCCTGTGATCAACAGTGAACCTTGTTATGAACAGATGGGATTCAGCCGCCGGATGTACGGACGGTTCTCGAGGAGAGATATCCGGCGTGCGGCTTGGCTCAGTATCCTGTCCGGAGCCTGTGCAGGCATCACCTATGGGGCTCACGGGGTGTGGAGTTGGCACAAGGCAGGAAAGGCTTTTGGAAGTCTTCTGGGAGAGGGGTTTGATGCGCCTATGCCTTGGGAGGATGCGGTAAAGTTTCCGGGAGCTTGGGATTACGGATATCTGAAATACCTGTTTGAGACTTATCAGTGGGATCATCTGATTCCCATTATCGATGTCTGTGAAAACGGGACCGAGGAAATCCGGGTGGCCAGGTCGGAGGATGATTCCTTTGTGCTCATCTATGTGCCTTCCAACACCACTGTAAGGCTTCGGGGAGATTACAGCGGGTACCGGTTTATCGTGATCGATCTGGCGGAGAGAAAGGTTCTCTACCCGGATGTGGACTTTCATGATGGGAAAAGCTTTGTCAAGATGCACAATCTGGAGGAGGACGTGCTGATCATAGGGAAAAGGGTGTAGATGGGGAGAAAGTCATAGAGTAAAATCTATGGCTTTTTTCTTAGAGGCGGTATAAGTTGCCGTGGGATCAGGAAACTGTTTCTAAAGAGAAGAAAACGGAAGAAATTTTCTCTCAATGGAAAACTTATTAAGAAAATCTAAACAAAAAATAAAAAACAATTGACAATCCTGTAAAAATCTGCTAAATTATACCTATAACAACATATCGATTGGATTGTAACTGATAAGCAGGCAAAACCAGTTTTGAATATGACTTCTTAGAGAGCCATGGTTCAAAATTGGTTTTTTTCTTTAAAGGATAATTGGGAATATGAAAGTCGATAAGGTCATCAACAACAATGTGGTGAGCGCCATGGATCCGGAGGGAGCCGAGGTGGTGATCATGGGAAGAGGGGTCGGTTACCACATGAAAAAGGGGATGGAGATCCCGGAGGAGAAGGTGGAGAAGATCTTCCGCCTGGACAACCCGGGAACCGTCACCAAGTTCCGGAACCTTCTGGCTCAGATGCCGCTGGAGCACCTGCAGATCTCCGCGGAGATCATTGACTATGCGAAGAATGTGCTCAACCGAAAGCTGAACCACAGCATCTATCTGACCCTGACGGACCACATTAATTTCTCCATCGAGCGGTATCAGAACAATATGATGTTTACCAACCCGCTGATTCGGGAAGTGAAGAATTTTTACAAAGAGGAATACCTGGTGGGCGAATACGCCATAGCCCTGATCGAGAGAAAGCTTGGGATTCATTTTCCGGCGGATGAGGCGGCTTCCATAGCCCTTCACATCGTCAATGCGGAATATAATATCAAGATGAGGGACACCATAGACATTACCAACCTGATTCAGGAGGTCATGGGGATCATCAGAGAGTATTTTCAGATCGAATTGGATGAGACTTCTCTGAGCTATGAGCGGCTGATCACCCATCTGAGATTTCTGGCAGAGCGGATCTACTGCAGGGAGCTGCTTAACGGAGAGAACCTGGAGTTCTCCCGCATGATCGCCGGGATGTACCCGGAGGAATATAAGTGCAGTTTAAAGATCCGGGATTATATCCGGGAGAAGTATGAGCATTATGTAACTGATGAGGAAGTGTCATATTTAGCCGTGCACATCAAGAGGGTGCATGTGTAGAGAAAGAGAGGCGGTTTACTTGTTTGGTTCACTGAAGAAGCTGTTTGGCGGGCAGGAGGAGAAGAAGGTGATTCTGGCGCCTGTGTCGGGAAAGGCCATCCCCATGAGCGAGGTGGCGGACCCTACCTTCAGCCAGGAGATTCTGGGCAAAGGGGTGGCCATCGTCCCCACGTCCGGGACCATCGTGGCTCCGGCGGCAGGTACGGTGGCGGTCATGTTTGAGACCGGCCACGCAGTCAGTTTAAAGACGGACTCCGGTGCGGAGCTGATCGTCCACATCGGGCTGGACACGGTAAATCTAAAAGGCCGGTACTTCCGGGCCTGTGTGGCCCAGGGGGACGCGGTGAAGGCGGGAGATACGCTGGTGGAAGTGGATTTGGAGCAGGTGAAGGCGGCGGGGTACGATGTGACCACCCCGGTGATCATCTGCAATACTCCTTCCTTCCCCAATATGGTGTGCCACAGCGGCATGGAAGTGAAGGCGTTGGATCCGATCATTGAGTTATAGGCAGGTTTTATGGTCAGGAGGATCTTTGTACTAAAGGATTTGGAGGGAATTCATGCCAGGAATTCCGCAAAGGTAGTCATGGCATGCAGAGACAGTGAGACTTCAGTGACGCTGGAATATCGGGGAGAGACTGCAGATGGGGGAAACATTCTGGAAATCATGTCTCTCGGAGCCCGATATGGCGACGAGATTATCATAACAGCAGAGGGAGCGCGGGAGCAGGAGATTTCGGAGGAGATTGAAAAAGCTTTGAACGGCACTATGATTTAGATCCCGACCGGGATTTAAATAAACCAAGCAGGCGGTCCTATGGCCGCAGGAAAGGAGTTTTTATTATGATGAAGTATTTTCAGAAACTTGGTAAGTCGTTGATGCTTCCCGTAGCGTGTCTGCCCATTTGCGGTATTCTCATGGGTATCGGATACATACTGGCGCCGGCTGCCATGGCAGGCGAGGTTCAGGGCTTTACGGCAGGAGGATTTTTGTATTCTGCAGGTCTGTTCCTCATCAAGGCAGGCGGAGCGCTGATTGACAATATGTCATGGCTGTTTGCCATCGGAGTGGCCGTGGGCATGGCAGATGACAACGACGGCGCGGCTGCACTGGCCGGTCTGGTGTCCATGTACATGATCACCACCCTTCTCAGCAGCGGCACGGTTGCAGGTATCACAGGCAAAGAGGCAGACCCGGCTTTCGGCAAGATCGTGAACCAGTTTGTGGGTATCATCTCCGGTCTCATCGGCGCTACCTGCTATAACAAGTACAAAGGCGTAAGGCTTCCGGACGCCCTGGCGTTTTTCAGCGGCAAGAGAGCGGTGGCCATCTTTACGGCCCTGTATTCCATCGTGGCTTCCCTGGTTCTGTTTATCGTATGGCCCATCGTGTACGGTGCACTGGTGGCCATGGGCAAGGCGTTTATCGGCATGGGCGCTCTGGGCGCAGGAATCTACGCGTTCTTTAACCGTCTGCTGATTCCTTTCGGACTGCACCACGCACTGAACTCCGTATTCTGGTTTGACGTGGCGGGCATCAATGACCTGGGCAACTTCTGGGGCAACACCGGCGTCTTCGGTCAGACCGGTATGTACATGACGGGCTTCTTCCCGTTCATGATGTTCGGTCTCCCGGCGGCGTGTCTGGCTATGTATCAGACCGCAAAACCCGAGAAGAAGAAAATGGCTTACGGCCTTCTGTTTTCCGCAGCCTTCTGTTCCTTCTTCACAGGCGTTACAGAGCCCATTGAGTTCGCATTTATGTTCCTGGCTCCCGGACTGTACGTGGTACACGCTCTGCTGGCCGGTATTACCGCAGGCATCACCGTGGCTCTTCCCATCCGTGCAGGCTTCTCCTTCTCCGGCGGCGCCGTGGATATGGTGCTCAGCTCCTTCACTCCGCTGGCTCAGAACCCCTGGTTCCTGATCCCCATCGGCGTGGTGGTAGGCGTTGTCTATTATCTGGTGTTCCGGATTGTGATCACCAAGTTCAACTTAAAGACTCCCGGCCGTGAGGACGACGACGACGAGACTCAGGTTGTTCTGGCCAACAACGACTTTACCGAGGTTGCCAGGATCATCCTGGAAGGCGTAGGCGGAGCTGCCAACGTCACCTCCATCGACAACTGTATCACCAGACTCCGTCTGGAGATCAAGGATTACACGGGCGTGGACGAGAAGAAGATCAAGTCCGCAGGCGTGGCCGGCGTCATCCGTCCAGGCAAGAATTCCGTGCAGGTTATCGTGGGAACTCAGGTGCAGTTTGTGGCTGACGAGTTTAAGAAATTGTGCAAATAAACAAGATAATTTTATAAATAAAGGATACAAAATAGCATTGTCTTTCCGGGCCTTCCCCTTTATAATAGAGGGGAAGGCTTGCTTCATATTCTTTATAGAGAGCCATCAGAAATGGAGGAAAACGATATGGCAATCTTGGTAACTGGCGGCGCCGGATATATCGGCAGCCATACCTGCGTGGAACTGCTGAACGCAGGGTACGATGTGGTGGTACTGGACAACCTCTGTAATTCCTGTCAGGAATCCTTGAACCGGGTGGAGGAGATCACCGGGAAAAAGGTAACCTTTTATAAAGTGGATCTCCTGGACCAGCCGGCGGTCAAGAAGGTGTTTGACAATGAAAAGATTGATTCCGTCATCCATTTTGCCGGATTGAAGGCAGTGGGTGAGTCTGTGTTTAAGCCTCTGGAGTATTACCACAACAACATCACGGGAACCCTGATTCTCTGTGACGAGATGAGGAAGCACGGGGTGAAGAGCATCGTGTTCAGTTCCTCCGCCACGGTGTACGGCAATCCCGCCTTCGTGCCCATCACGGAGGAGTGCCCCAAGGGCGAGATCACCAATCCCTACGGCCGCACCAAGGGCATGCTGGAGCAGGTTCTGACCGATCTTCACACGGCGGATCCGGAGTGGCAGATCATGCTCCTTCGGTATTTCAACCCCATCGGAGCTCACGAGTCCGGAAGGATCGGCGAGAATCCCAAGGGAATCCCCAACAACCTTCTTCCCTACATCACTCAGGTGGCCGTGGGCAAGCTGGTGTGCCTGGGCGTGTTCGGCAATGACTACGATACACCGGACGGAACCTGTATCAGAGACTACATCCATGTGGTGGACCTGGCGGACGGCCATGTGAAGGCTCTCCAGAAGCTGGAGAAGAGCGAGGGCGGCGTGTGGATCTACAATCTGGGCACGGGAACCGGATACAGCGTTCTGGACGTGATCAACGCCTTTGAGGAGGCCAACGACTTAAAGATCAACTATGTCTTCAAGGACCGCCGGGCCGGAGACGTGCCTGCCTGCTACGCGGATCCGTCGAAGGCCGGGGCAGAGCTCGGCTGGAAGGCTGCGAGAGGGATCAAGGAGATGTGCCAGGATTCCTGGAGATGGCAGAAGAATAACCCGGAAGGGTATGAGCAGTAGATTCAATAAAGCGGCAAAGAAGCAGTCTCAGGGGGCGGAGAGAGGAGTCTTTCTCCGCCCTCTGTTTTGATGCGAGGGCAGAAATCCATTGGCCGGAAATAAATCAAGAACAAATGTTCTAAAAACAGTTGCATTTTACAGTTGCAAATGGTATAATGGGAAAGAACATATGTTTGCACTTGGAGGATGAGAGATGTTGATTCAGGAACAGATGGATTTACAGGAAAAGCTGGCGATCCTGTCGGATGCGGCCAAGTACGATGTGTCCTGCACGTCCAGCGGTGTGGACCGAAAGGGAAAGAAAGGGATGTTGGGGAATGCGGTGTCGGCCGGGCTCTGTCACAGTTTTGCGGCGGACGGAAGGTGTATTTCTCTTCTTAAAATATTGTTTACCAATCAGTGTATCTATGACTGCCGATACTGTGTCAACCGGCGTTCCAATGATGTGGTGCGCACCGCCTTCACTCCTGACGAGGTCTGCACCCTGACCATGGAGTTCTACCGGCGCAACTACATTGAAGGGCTGTTCTTGAGCTCCGGCATTCTGCACAGCCCGGACTATACCATGGATCTGATCTACCAGACCTTGAGAAAGCTGCGAGGCGAGTGCCGGTTTAACGGGTACATCCATGTGAAGGCCATCCCCGGTGCGGACCCGGTGCTGATCGAGAAGGTGGGGTTCCTGGCGGACCGTATGAGTGTCAATCTGGAACTTCCTACGGCAGAGGGCCTAAAGAGCCTGGCCCCATCCAAGTCACGCACCAGGATCCTGGGGCCTATGAGGCAGATTCAGAACGGCATACGGACCAGAAAGCTGGAGATGATTCCCTATGAGAGAGGGCAGAGGTTTGTGCCGGCAGGCCAGAGCACCCAGATGATCGTGGGAGCCACACCGGAGAACGATTATCAGATGATCAAGGTGGCAGAGGCCCTGTATCGGAATTATGACTTAAGGAGAGTGTTCTATTCCGCCTTTGTCCGTGTCAACGATGACAGCCGTCTTCCCGTGCTGCCGGGAGGGCCGCCTCTTTTGCGGGAGCACAGACTGTATCAGGCAGACTGGCTGTTACGGTTTTACGGATTTGCGGCAGATGAGCTGCTGACGGAGAGACAGCCCCATTTCAATGTGCTCTTAGACCCTAAGTGTGACTGGGCTCTGCGCCACTTGGAGCTCTTTCCCGTGGAGATCAACCGGGCAGACTATCAGACCATCCTCAGAGTGCCGGGGATCGGTGTCAAGTCGGCGAAGAGGATCGTGGCGGCCAGGAGAGCCGCAGCCCTGGATTTTCCCGACCTAAAGAAGCTTGGGGTCGCGCTGAAGCGGGCAGTGTACTTTATCACCTGCAGAGGACGGATGATGTACCCGGTGAAGGTGGATCAGGACTTTATCACCAGCCAGTTGGTGGGAGAGGAGCGCCGGAAGGTGTGGGATATCGGTACATCGGGAAGCTATCGGCAGATGTCTATGTTTGATGACGGCTGGCTGTCGCCGCCCCCCACTGTTCAGGATGTGGAGACAGCGGTGCTGGGGCAGATGTAGGAGCAAAACGGTGACCCACATCTGACAAAAGCAGTGTTCACACACGCTCTTAGGAGGATGATGATATGACTGTATTTGTGTGCCATGACAGCTTTGAAGGGATTCTCTGCGGCGTCTACGATGCGTGGATGAGCCGGCTGGGCCATGCCAATGTGGCTCTGGAGCTGGAGAACCGGGGCAACCTTAAGATGTTCTGCGATTACAGAGAGGCAGAGGAGACGCCGGAGAAGACGGAGAAGGTGGCGGAGTCCATCAGGCGGACGGCAGGGGAGCCGGCCTACGAGATGGTGTTTCGGGCTTCCTTAAGCCGGGAAGAGGAGAAGGCGGATCGGATCTACCGGTTTCTTGTCTATGCCCTCAACTTAAAGCAGGATATTACGGCCATGCTGCAGATTCCGGCGGTATATGAGGTGTTTCGCATGGACCGGAACGTGGGCAATGAGGCCCATCTTCTCATCGAGTTTGCCCGTTTTTCAAGGACCGGAGACGGAGTCCTCGTGTGCAGTGTCGGCCCGAAGAATGATGTGATTCTCCTGATGGCCCCCCACTTCGCCGACCGGCTTCCCGAGGAGAACTGGATTATCTATGACGAGGGGAGAAAGAAGGCCATCGTCCACAGGGCCGGCAGCGGGTGGGCAGTGGTCTGGACCGGCAGTGACCAGTGGAGAGAGCGTCTGGAGGCAGGAACCGACCAGAAGGAGTTTGAGCAATTGTGGAAGACCTTTCACAACCGCATCGCCATCGCGGAGCGGACCAATTACGTATGTCAGAGAGGCCATCTCCCCCTGCGGTTCAGGCCCTATATGACGGAATTTACCTGACGGTTCAGGGCATGGAATCCGATATGAATTTTGCGGGTCAAGCTTGCGTGTAAGCCCAAATTCATACCGGGATTCGCATAGGTGTTCTGTGAACGGAACTGCGCATGCCCATTTAAAATCGTCTGCGGCGATGGGGCATATGCGTTGACCCCATAACGGTACCGGCTCATGGCCAATCAGCGGAGTGATTTGTCATGGTGTGAATAGTGACACAATTCCACATCACATAGACATTTTCTTATGCCTCCCTCTTGCCTTTTTCCCTTAAATACGATATAATCTCGACAGAGATGAAAGCAGTGACAGTTTGGTGTCCGGAGCTTATGACATCTCAAATCCATCAAGGATCTCATATTCACGAACCCGTTTGCGGTTCACCGGCGCAGGTTCTGCGCTTCTTGGTACATGACTTCTGTACCATTTATTCCTTGTAGAGCTATGAGAACGAGAGAAGAGGGAGGGATTGGGTGTTTTGTAAAGTGAATAGTATCGGCCTTCGGGGCATGGACGGGTATTCTGTGTCCGTGGAGGTGGATATCGGGGAGGGGCTTCCTGGCATGACCATGGTAGGCGCTCTGTCCTCGGAGGTGAGGGAGGCTCAGGACAGGGTTCGGACTGCCCTCAAGAATTCCGGATATCATTTCAGGCCTCAGAAGGTAACGGTGAATCTGTCACCGGCTGACATAAGAAAAGGGGGAACCGGCTTTGATTTTCCCATCGCCGTGGGGATGCTGGGGGCATATGGAGCCCTGGACATGACTGCTCTGGGGGACGCCGTACTTTTTGGAGAGTTGGGGCTGAGCGGTGAGTTAAAGCCCATCCGGGGGATCTTATCCCTGGTGTCTAAGGCCAGGGAAGAGGGGAGACGCAGGTGCTTTCTTCCGAAGGACAACGCCGCGGAGGGGAGTGCCATTGGAGGGATTCAGATTATAGGGGTGGAATCCCTGAGGCAGATGACAGAATTTTTGCAGGATCCGGACAGGATTTTGGAGTCAGAAGATGAGACGGAAGAGGACCGGGAACAGGAAGGGTACTCTGTGGATTACGCCCAAGTGCAGGGACAGTTTCTGATGAAACGGGCCACAGAAGTGGCGGTGGCAGGATACCACAATCTTCTGTATATCGGCCCGGCGGGGACGGGTAAGACCATGATCGCGGAGCGGATCCCCACCATCATGCCTTCCTGTACCCCAGGCGAGTGTCTGGAGATCTCCAAGGTCTACAGTATCTGCGGGCTGCTCCCAAAGCAGGGGAAGCTGTTAAGGCGCAGGCCCTTTCGCAGCCCTCACCACTCCATCACCGGTACGGCTCTCACCGGAGGCGGAAGGAATCCCATACCCGGGGAGATGTCTCTGGCCTCGGGGGGAGTCCTGTTTTTGGACGAGTTCCCCGAATTTTCCAAACAGGGGATCGAGATGATGCGCCAGCCGCTGGAAAGCCGGAAGGTAGTTTTGTCCAGAGTCAGTGGAAGGTATGAGTTTCCCGCAGACTTTATGCTGGTGGCTGCCATGAATCCCTGCCGCTGCGGCTATTACCCGGACCGAAGCCGCTGTCACTGCACACAGCAGCAGGTGCAAAGCTATCTTGGAAAGATATCCAAACCGATTCTGGATCGGATCGACATCTGCGTGGAGGCGGCGCCTATAAGCTTTGACGAGCTAAAGGGGATGGTACCACAAGAGTCATCGGCCCGGATTCGGGAGAGGGTGGAGCGGGCGAGAGGGGTTCAGAGAGAACGATTTCTGGGAAGCGGTCTTACCTTCAACAGCGAGATGAAGGGAGACGAGATTCAGCGGTATTGCGGATTGGAAAAAGAGGACCAGCAGTTCTTTCGGGAGGTTTACCGGAATATGAATTTAAGTGCCAGGGCATATGGGAGGATCCTGAAGGTGGCTCGGACCATCGCGGATCTGGACGGGAAAGAGCAGATCAGCCATCAACATCTGTGCGAAGCCATCAGCTACCGCAGTCTGGAGGAAAAATATTGGAACAACTGACCAGAGAGAAAGAGTATCTATTCTGGCTGTCAGGGCTCCCTTCCATGGGGGCGGTGGCCATGAGACGGCTGTGGGACAGGTATCATTCCTTTGAGAAGATATATAATATAGAAGGAAAAGAACTGGCCGGTCTGGGACTTCTGGGCGACAGAGCCAGGGAGGAGTTTGACCGGAACAAAAACAGCCTGGAAAAGAGCCGGGAAGAATACGAAAAGATGAAAGAAAAGGGCATCGAGTTTGTCACCTTTCTTGAGGAGGGGTACCCGGGACGGCTGCAGCCTCTTCACGGAAGCCCTTTGGGATTGTTTGTGAAAGGCAGGCTGCCCGACGAACATCGGCCGGCAGTGGCCATCGTGGGAGCCAGGGACTGCAGCCACTATGGGAGAGAGATGGCAGAGTATCTGTCGGGGGCTCTGGCACAGGCAGGGGTTCAGGTGGTCAGCGGCATGGCTCTGGGGATCGACGGAGCGGGCCACAGAGGAGCCCTGAAGGCTGGAGAGGATACCTATGCGGTTTTGGGGTGCGGGGTGGATATCTGCTATCCCAGGAGTCATTTTTCTATGTATCTGGAGATTTCTGAAAGGGGAGGTGTGATCTCCGAACAGAACCCGGGAAAGGCGCCGGCGGCCAGAAATTTTCCCATGCGCAACCGGATTATCAGCGGCCTGTCCGATGTGGTCGTGGTGGTGGAGGCCAGGGAGAAGAGCGGTTCCCTGATCACTGTGGACTGCGGATTGGAGCAGGGAAGAGAGATTTTTGCGGTGCCCGGAAGGGTCATGGATCCTTTAAGTCAGGGATGCAACCAGTTGATCCGTCAGGGGGCAGGAATCGTCACTTCTCCGGAGGATATTCTGGAAGTTTTTCGAATTCATATGGAAAAAAAGTTAATACTTGATGAAAAAATCGAGAATGGACTTGCAAAGAATGAGAAAATGGTGTATAGTTGCTTGGATTTACAACCAAAATTTATCGACAGAGTTGTAGAAGAAAGCGGCTTGTCTCTGGGAGAGTGCCTGACTCTGCTCCTGGAGCTGGAACTTAAGGGGAGAATTATTCAGACAGCAAGCCACTATTACGCAAAAAAGTTGTGAAGAAGGAGTCGACATGGCAAAGTATCTGGTAATTGTGGAATCACCTGCAAAGGTAAAGACGATCAAGAAATTTTTAGGCTCTAATTATGAAGTGGATGCCTCCAACGGTCATGTCCGGGACCTGCCGAAGAGTCAGCTTGGCATCGACACGGATCATGATTTTGAGCCCAAGTATATCACTATCCGCGGGAAGGGCGATATCCTTGCCAAGCTCCGGAAAGAGGCGAAGAAGGCAGACGTGATCTATCTGGCTACTGACCCTGACCGGGAGGGAGAAGCCATCTCCTGGCATCTGATGAAGGCGTTAAAGCTGGACGATGAGGATGAGAGGAAGGATAAAAAGGTCTACCGCATCAGCTTCAACGAGATCACCAAGAATGCGGTGAAAACCTCTTTAAAGACGCCGAGAAAGCTTGACATGGATCTGGTGGATGCCCAGCAGACCAGGCGGATTTTAGACCGGATGGTAGGCTACAGCATAAGCCCTCTTCTGTGGGCCAAGGTGAAGAGAGGTCTCAGCGCCGGCAGGGTACAGTCTGTGGCGCTGCGCATGATCTGTGACCGGGAGGAGGAGATCAATGCCTTCATCCCGGAGGAGTACTGGAATCTGGAGGCAGAACTTTTGCAGACAGGCAGCAAAAAAGCTCTGACAGCCAAGTTCCACGGCGACAGTCAGGGAAAGATGGTGATCCACAGGAAGGAAGAGTTAGATCAGATCTTAAAGGATCTGGAGCAGGTGTCCTATGTGGTCAGCGAAGTGAAAAGGGGAGAGCGGAGTAAGAAGGCGCCTTTGCCCTTTACCACCAGTACTCTTCAGCAGGAGGCCTCCAAGAACCTGAATTTTTCCACCCAGAAGACCATGCGCCTGGCACAGCAGCTCTATGAGGGAGTGGAAGTGAAGGGGCACGGCACCATCGGTCTGATTACCTATCTGCGTACCGATTCCACCAGAGTGGCGGAGGAAGCCGACCAGGCGGCCAGAGACTATATTGCCAAGACCTACGGGGAGTCCTATGTGACCTCGGGGGAGGCAGGGAAGAAGAACGGGGGGAAGATCCAGGATGCCCATGAGGCCATCCGTCCCACAGATATCACCCTGACTCCGGCCAAGGTGAAGGATTCCCTCCAGAGAGATCTGTTCCGCCTATATCAGCTGATCTGGAAGCGGTTCGCTGCCAGCCGGATGCAGGCGGCTCTGTACCATACCCTGTCGGTGAAGGTGCAGGCCGGAAAGTATGACTTTACTCTGTCCGCTTCCAAGCTGGCCTTTGACGGATTTATGTCCGTGTATGTGGAGGACGAGGAGAAGGAGGAATCCAATGCCCTTCTCGGGAAGCTGGAGAAGGGGATGGAGCTGAAACTTTCCAAGCTGAACAGCAGTCAACACTTTACCCAGCCGCCGGCCCACTATACGGAGGCCTCCCTGGTGAAAGCCTTGGAGGAGCAGGGCATCGGCCGCCCCAGTACCTATGCCCCTACCATCACCACCATCATCGCCAGGCGGTATGTAGCCAAGGAGAACAAGAATCTGTATGTGACGGAGCTGGGCGAGGTGGTAAACCGGATCATGAAGGACAACTTCCCCAGCATAGTGGATCTGCAGTTTACGGCCAACATGGAATATCTCTTAGACCGGGTGGGAGACGGAACTGTGGAGTGGAAGACAGTGGTCCGCAATTTCTATCCGGATCTGGACGAGGCAGTGAAAAAGGCGGAGAAGGAGCTGGAGACCGTGACCATCGCCGATGAGGTGTCCGAGGAGATCTGTGACCAGTGCGGCCGCAATATGGTGATCAAATACGGTCCTCACGGCAAGTTTCTGGCCTGCCCGGGATTTCCTGAATGCAAGAACACCAAGCCCTATTTCGAGAAGACAGGAGTGCCCTGCCCCAAATGCGGCAAGGAGGTGGTCCTCAAGAAGACTAAGAAGGGCAGAAAGTACTATGGCTGTGAGAATAATCCGGAGTGCGATTTCATGTCATGGCAGAAGCCGTCCAAGACTCTGTGTCCGGAGTGCGGCAGTTATATGGTAGAAAAAGGCAATAAATTATTGTGCAGCAACGAGCAATGCGGTTATTCGACGAAATTGCGTGACAGTTCTGGGGAAGAAAAGGATTAAATGTATTTTTTTCAAAAAGTATTGTTATTTTTTGACAGATATGATACAATTCTTGTATTACTATAGGGTTGTAGCTCTTTTTTGGCGGGCAAGAAGGAGGTTTTCGAAAAATGAGTGTACAGTTACTGGATAAGACAAGAAAAATTGGGAAATTATTGCATAATAATAATTCCAATAAAGTGGTGTTTAACGATATCTGTCAGGTATTAAGCGAGATTCTGGATTCCAACATCCTGGTTATCAGCAAGAAAGGGAAGGTTCTCGGCATCAGCACCTGGCCCGGGGTAGATGAGATCGAGGAACTGATCGACGACCAGCTGGGGGGATTTGTCGATAAGATGCTCAACGAACGGCTGTTGAGTATCCTCTCCACCAAGGAGAATGTGAATCTGGCCACACTGGGATTCGCGGAGGAGAACGTGAAAAAGTATCAGGCCATCATCACGCCCATCGATATCGCCGGAGAGCGGCTGGGAACCTTGTTTATCTATAAGACGGACAGTCAGTACGACATCGACGACATCATCTTAAGCGAGTATGGGACTACCGTGGTGGGACTTGACATGATGCGCTCGGTCAATGAGGAGAACGCGGAGGAGTCCAGGAAGATCCAGATCGTCAAGTCGGCCATCAGTACATTGTCCTTCTCCGAGCTGGAGGCTATCACTCATATCTTCGAGGAGCTGGACGGCAACGAGGGGATCCTGGTGGCCAGCAAGATCGCTGACCGGGTGGGGATCACCCGTTCCGTTATCGTCAACGCTCTCCGCAAGTTCGAGAGCGCCGGAGTCATCGAGTCCCGATCCTCAGGGATGAAAGGAACCTACATTAAGGTCCTCAACGATGTGGTGTTTGATGAGTTGAGACAGATCAAGAATTCTAATTCCATAAAGTGATAAGAGAGATGACATGACAGGCTATGAATTCATGAAAGATGAATCTGTGGCCTGTTTTTTCTTATAGAGTCCTTTCTATGATTGTACCGGGAATGATATCGGCTACCTTTCGTGATAAGTCGGCTGGGGAGATTATAAGACTTTGCAAAGAGGCGGATCTCAAGGCGGTGGAGTGGTCAGAGAATGCTCATGTGATGCCGGAGGATCCGTCAGGGGCAGAGGAAAAGAAAGAGCAACTTGTGTGATAGAAAAGTGGGTCAAAGAGTAGGTAAAAACGCTTTCCATTAAATTATAAAAGGGTGAGCCCTAAGAATCGCTCACCCCTTCCTCCTTTGACGGAAACGACACCGCCCACAGCGGCCCTCCGCTGTCATAGCTGCGCTTCAGTTCATCCATAAGGAGTTGGAGATCCCACTCCTTGGTGCTGTTCTCATAGCTGGCCGGGTCGGCGATGTAGACATTGCCGCTTGGAGCCAGTTGGGCGATGATAATAAAATGGCCGTTCTGCGTCAGGCTTCCTTTGCCCATGAGAGCTACCAGGATGTGACCGGAGCGAAGAAGTCTAGTGGACTCTTCCACGGTTCGGTCCGTGACACTGTCCACCTTCAGGCCAAAGGCGGACAGACTTTTCGGGATCAAGCTGTGGTAGGAGCCGCTTTGCCGTGCATAGCAGCCGTTCTCGGCAGACCAGTCGGCCATCTCCACAGGGGTCACGCTCTGGTAGGAAAAGCTGTTGATAATCATGGCCACGCAGACAGGGCCGCAGCCGTACTTGGCGATGCGGTCGGAGCCGCCGTAGAGATAGTCCTTCCAGCGGATATCTCCCTGGTTGTAGTAGAGCAGAGGCCCCATGGCCGTGTCCAGCATACAGGAATAGATGGTGTCCTGGGGAGGAAACACAGGCTCTGCATCCATGTCGGAGATATCCCCCAGCTCCGTGGTTCGGGACATGTGAGAGATCTCCTCGGCGCTTTCGGAGACAGTGGTTTCCGGGTCCTCGGTGACGAGCTCCATGACCGTCTCCTCGGGAGGCGGTTTTGGAGCTTGTATAAATTCTGTCACGAAAGTGCGGAGAGAATCTGCCGCGGAGAGAAGCTCTTCCTTTGTAACCGGGCGGAAATAGACGAACAGGCTGGCACCCATGACGGCGGCAGTGGCAAAGATGCTGCCGGTCAGCAGACGTTCTGCTCTGCTTTTTTTTGTGTTCTCCTTAAGCTTTGGGGGCCTTCCAGGAGGCGGTACCATACCGGACAGAGAACCAGAACCAGGGGGCCTGAGAGCAGAATTTTGCTTTCCGGACCCCTGGTTCTTTGATGGGTATCCATATGACGGATGTTTGCGATTCGTCATCTTAGAGGACATCTTCATCATCACCTTTTGGCTAACTGTGCCATGACTATCTGAGGAATGGTGCTCAAGGCAGCCTGCTGGCATACAGCACCGATCTTATAGGCTTCCATAGGCATGCCGTAGACCACACAAGTATCCCGATCCTGGCCGATGGTGTAGGCTCCGGCCTTGCGCATCCTCAGCATGCCGGCGGCGCCGTCTGCGCCCATCCCAGTGAGAATCACACCGATGGCCCGATTTTTTACCACAGAGGCCACGGAATCGAAGAGCACATCCACGGACGGCTGATGACCGCTGACCTTTGCCTCCTGAGTACAGCTGACGCTGTAGCCGACTCCCATACGCACCACCCGCATCTGGAACCCGCCGGGAGCCAAGAGAATCAGACCGGGCTGAACCTTATCTCCGTGCTTGGCCTCCCTCACTTCCAGCTTGCAGATGCGGTTTAACCGCTCTGCATACATGGCTGTAAAGCCGGGGGGCATATGCTGGGTGATAACGATTCCCGGCATCTTTGCAGGGAACTGACGGACTACCTCCAGGATAGCCTCAGTCCCCCCTGTGGAAGCGCCTATGGCAACTAAGTCTACGCCAGAAGCGGCGGCACCGGGAGTGTAGGTAAAACGGGAGTGGGCGGCAGCGGTTCCGTGGACAGTGGGAGCCGCTGTCGCCTGGAAGGGAAGTCGGACACGGGCATTGGAGCCGACGGATAGTTTCGCCTTCAAGGTCAACAGGAAAGAGTCCCGATGTCCTTCCTCGGGCTTCCGGACAAAATCGACGGCTCCGGCGGCCATGGCATCAAAAACACGAACATTGAGAGAGGACACCAGGATCACCGGAACAGGGTGGGAGGGAAGAACCTCCTTTAAGAATTCCAGCCCTGACATCCCGGGCATCTCGATGTCCAGAGTCATGATATCCGGTTTCAGAAGGGGCAGTTTATTCTTTGCATCCAGGGCGTTGACCGCATATCCGATCACCTCAAAACGGGGATCCGCATTGAGGTTTTGAATCAGCCATGTCCGGAATACAAGAGAATCATCTACTACCATCACACGAATTTTCTGCTGCATAAGTTAAGACCTTCTTTCTCTGACAACTGCAGGTTTCCACTGATCTTCTCAAGTGGCTTTTTTACGATATATAGCCGGCTGGACATAATCGTAAGGACAGGTAGCCTTGGTCAAACCTTCAGAGTGACCGATGAAAAGATGGCCTCCCGGAAGGGTAGCATTGTAAAAACGGCGGACTAAGGCATCCTTGGTGTCCTGATCAAAATAGATCATAACATTTCTACAGAAGATCAAGTCAAACTTCTTTTTAAACTGAATCGGATTCATCAGATTGAAAGGCCTGAAAATGACGTTCTGTTTGATGGCGGGAGCCACCGTATATCCGCCCCCGTCCTTCCTCACAAAATATTTCTGCTTCCAGGTAGCGGGGAGAGAGGAAAGACCTTCTTCATTATAGGAAGCAGTGATCGCAGTGTTGAGGATCTTCTGGGAGATATCCGTTGCCAGAAGTCTGGTATCCCACTGGGAGGCCTGTGCGCCGAAATACTCCTTTAAATACATGGAGATGGTGTAGGGCTCTTCCCCTGAGGAACAGCCTGCGCTCCAGATGCACAGAACCTTATCTTTGGCATGCTTTTTTTCAAGCTCCGGCAGAATCACGTCCCAGAGATATTTGAAATGATCCTCCTCCCGAAGAAAATAGGTATAGTTGGTAGTCAGCTTATTCAGCATGGCCGTGACCATATCCGAGTCACGGCCAGACAGGATGTCATCCACATAAGCCGAGAAATTTTGATAGCCCTGAGAAGACAATGTGTTGGAGAGGCGGCTTACGATCAGCTGCTTCTTCTTGCTCAAGTCAATCCCATAGTTTTGTTTGATATAGTGATAAAGGCGCTGAAAATCACTGTCTGTCAGTGTCAGCATCGCAATCCCCCCTGTCTTATTTCATTCTGGGCACCGCCTTGAGGGCAGAGCTTTCTGACAAAGAATCCTGATTCCCAGGACTCTTCCCCCTACTGGGGAACCGAAAGTGCCTGACAGTCGATGGACATGAATACGCTTCCGTCTTCCATGGTCACCATACCGTCGAGAAGCTTCTGCTGACGCTTCAGCGGGATGGGGCGGACATTCTTCAAATCAATATCGATCACCTGCCGCACGGAATCCACGATAATCCCCAGCGAGACAGAATCAATGTCGAGGACAATGATACAGCTGTCTCTGCCGCAGGAATAGTTGGCCGGCTCCTTTCCCATGCGCTGCTTGATATCGACCACGGGAAGCACCTGACCTCTCAGGTTGATGATGCCTTTGATGTAGGGGGGCATCAGCGGCAGAGGTGTTATGGTGTGGTTATTGATGATCTCAATTACATATTTGGTGCTGATGTATAATACCAGCTCCCCGGATTCGAAGGTGAGGCAGCGCTCCACGGTGGATGCATCTTCTGTTCCCTCAGATATCTCCTCAAACTCCTGGGTCATAAGCTCTTCAGACATATTGGTTCCTCCCTTTCGTTATGCATTCTCCAGAGCAGCCGCATGGAGACCCTGGATATCCAGAATGATACTGATATTGCCGTCGCCTAAGATGGTACAGCCGGTAATACCAAAATTCTTCAGTTCAAAATAATTCAAAAATGCCGGGAAGGGTTTTACCACCACCTGCTGTTCGCCTACCAGTTCATCCACAAACAGACAGAAGGAGCGGTCGCTGGTCTCTACCCACAACACGATGCCGTCCTCCAGATTCAGAACTTCGGTCTCGATGCCAAAGAACTGATGAAGGCGGACCACCGGATAGAAACTGTCCATCAGCTCCAACATCTCGCTTCCGCTCTCATCCCGGATAATCTTGTCCGGAGTGATCTTGAAGGACTGGCGGATATTGGCGATGGGGATGGTGAAGATGGAACCGCCGACCGTCACACGCATACCGTCCACGATGGCCATGGTCAGAGGAATCTTCATGGTAAAGGTAGTGCCTTTCCCTTCCTCGCTGGAGAGAGCCACCACGCCGCCGACGGCCTCCACGTTTTTCTTAACGACGTCCATGCCTACACCACGGCCTGAGAACTCCGTAACCGCCTGATTGGTGGAGAAGCCGGGCAGCATAACAAGGCCCAATGCTTCTTTCTTGGAATATTCGCTTTCCGGTTTGGTGAGAAGGCCTTTCTCGCGGGCCTTGGCCAGAAGCTTCTCAGGATTCATGCCCTTGCCGTCGTCGGCGATGGTGATGACCACCTCGCTGCTGGTGTGAGTGGCAGACAGGATGATCTCGCCCTGAGCGCTCTTACCCTCGGCCAGACGCTCCTGAACATCGTCCTCGATCCCGTGGTCCATGGCGTTGCGGACCATATGCATGATGGGATCCTGGATGGAGTCCACGATGGTCTTGTCGATCTCCGTGTCTTCCCCGATCAGGGTGAGGCGCACGTCTTTATTCAGCTTCTGCTTCATATCCCGGACGATTCTTGTCATCTTCTGGAAGACTCCGGAGATGGGAACCATACGAAGGGACATGGAGATGTCCTGAAGATCGTCGGTGAGCTTGCGCAGCTGACGGGCGGACTTCATGAAATTGTCGTAGGCATCGCGGCTTAACTGGTTTAACTCCGGTGAGGAGGTGACCATGGACTCGGTGATGACGATCTCGCCCACAATGTTCTGAAGGCTGTCAAGCCGGTTTAAGTTTACGCTGATCAGATTCTGCTTTACAGGCGCATTCGGAGCCGGTTTTGCAGGAGGAGCCGGTTTGCCTGCCGGTTTGCTGGGAGCGGGAGCCGGCGCCGGAGCGGGTTTGACTTCCGAGGGAGCAGCCGGAGCCGGTTCCGGTTCGGCTTCCGGAACAGACGCCAGTTCATAGGAACGTATGTAGTTCTGGGTCCTCAACACGTCCGTGGCCTTGTTGGCCGTCTCTTCCGATTCAAAGGCCATGAAAAAGCCGTCCTCAATAATCGCGGCGGCAGCCTCAGAATCGCTTTCTAAATGTTCCGGATAGTAGCGGAAATCCAGGCCGCATTCCCTGACAGCGTTGATAATCATGTAGGCCCGGAGATTCTCCATACCGATGCCTTCCTCCATAAACACATGGATAAAACATGCGGCTGTCTTGTCGTCAGGAAGATTTCCGCTGGCGGCCGGGGCAGAAGCATTGGGTGCGGAAGCCTCCGCAGCAGGCTCTTCTGCGGCAGCTCCGCTGATTTTTTTCAGAAAATTGTTGATATCGGCGGAAAAAGAATCCAGATCCGTATCCAGGGCTTCTCCGCTTTCCACCTTTTCCACCTGTCCGCGAAGGAAATCCTCGGAGCGGAACATCAGGTTAAAGAGTTCCTTCTTGTGCTGAGGATCCAAAGAGTCGATGCCTTTGTCACGGATATAGAAGAACAGATCCTCTATATGGTGCGCGATTTCGGCAAGGGAACCGAATTCCATCATGGCAGAAGAACCTTTGATGGTATGCATGATACGGAAAATCTCGTTTACATCATCAAGAGAAAAATCACCCAGCTTTTCATCAGCCACCAGCATCTCGTCCAACCGGTCTAAAAGGGAATTTGTTTCAAAGAGGTATGTGTCCAGCATACCCTCCATACCATTATCCATTCTATACACCACCTATCCTTTTTTATATTGCATGAAAATCAGACAATCTGCGAAAATACAGCAGACCGCAACATACTAACGTTTCTATCGGCGAAAAAAGATTTTTATTAAGGGCTTGGAAAAGTTTTTTTGAAAAACATGTTATTTTTCTTAAAAATATGCCGATATAAGGAAATAAACTATAAAAAATATAGAAGGGGTGTTATGAAAAAAGAAAAAATGCCGATATAGTGTAAAAGAGTGCGTGATAGAATCCCCCTCTCTTGTTCATGCAATTTTCTGCTGGGAGGCCTGGGGTAAAAAGACTCAGTCAAGGAGGAGCAACAAATGAAGAACTTAAAGGTTGGCAAGAAATTCGTAGTGTCGTTCGGCATCATTTTGACACTATTTCTGGTGTCGGTGGTTGTGGGAACCATTGGAATCGTCAGAGCAAGGTCCAGCTATCAGTCATTTTACATGAACGACTTTAAAGCTGTGACCAGTGTCTACCAGATTCAGCTGAGGCTGCAGGAGGCGTTAAAGGAACTTATGCTGGGAGTGCTGGAGTCGGATACGGCCGAAACAAAAAAGCGGCTGGACACAGTAAACCAGTACATGGATGATGTCCACACAGAGCTTGACAACATATATGCCAATTATGGCGGCAACGTGTCCCTTCTCGAAGAGTTTGAGAAAGGATTAGATGAGAATAAGAGTACCAGACTCCAGATTATCGAGTATGCCACCTTAAACACTCCGGAGAGCAACGCGGTGGCGCAGGAACTGGTACTTACCCAGTATAACCCTCAGATTGAAGGATATATAAGTACTCTGGAGCAGGCTTTTATACAGATGGGAAAGGAAAGCCAGGATTCCTATGAAGACGCTATGACCATGCAGGCTGCCCTCATCGCAGTATCGGTTGCCGTTGCAGCCGTTGCATTCGTTATTACTGTGTTTATCGCGCTGGCCCTTACCGGCAACATTCTTACCCCTGTCAAGCGGATTCAGGCGGCTATGAAAGAAGTGGCAAAGGGCACCTTGTCTGTGAATATTGACTATAAGGCAGGCGACGAATTCGGAGAGATGGCAGAAGAGATGAATTCCATGACTTCCGGAATCAGCAAGATTATTAAAGATATTGAGGTAATCCTTACTGCTATGGCAGGTGGAGATTTTGCAGCCAAATCTACTGACAGAAGCATGTATATCGGAGATTATCAGAAGATTCTTCACGCGATGAGAGGGATTAAGAGCAGCTTAAATACCACCATGACCACATTGAATCAGTCTGCCAATCAGGTGGCTTCCGGATCGGATCAGGTGTCTTCCGGCGCACAGGCTCTTTCTCAAGGTGCTACGCAGCAGGCCTCTTCTGTGGAGGAGTTGGCCGCTTCTATCAACGATATTTCGACCCGTATCAATGAAAATGCCCAGGGAGCTCAGGAAGCCAGCAGAAAGTCTGTAATGGTCAGCGAGGTTGCGGGAGAGGGAAATCGTATGATGCAGGATATGCTGGCAGCCATGGCAGATATCAATGCCTCTTCCGGTGAAATTGGAAAGATTATCAAAACCATTGAGGACATTGCATTCCAGACCAATATTCTTGCACTGAACGCTGCCGTTGAGGCTGCGAGGGCAGGTGCGGCAGGAAAAGGGTTTGCTGTGGTGGCTGATGAGGTTCGTAACCTGGCCAGCAAGTCTGCGGAGGCATCCAAGAATACGGCGGTTCTGATTGAGAATTCTCTTACGGCTGTGGAGAATGGCAAACGGATTGCAGATGAGACGGCTAGGTCTTTGGAGCAGGTGATGACAGGGATTCAGGAAGCTACGGAGATGATGGATTCTATCGCGAGAGCCTCCAAAGAGCAGGCAGATGCCATCAGCCAGATTACCGTTGGGATCGATCAGATTTCCAGTGTGGTTCAGACCAACTCCGCTACATCCGAGGAGAGTGCAGCTGCCAGTGAGGAACTGTCCAGTCAGGCTCAGATTATGAAAGAACTGGTGCGCAGGTTCAAACTGGAAGGCAATTCCGACATGGCATCTGCGCCTGTGATTTCCCAGAGCGGGACAGGGTATGCCTCCGGCTCGGATTCGATGGTTTCCGGCGGATTCTACGGAGATGACGGAAAGTATTGATAAATGTACGGGGGCATGAGTGCCTCCGTACATTGGTGTTGCTTTAAGGCAAATAATTGTTTGTGAGGAGAATAATAATGAGGCAGAGTATAAAACAGCAGATCGTAGTACGAATTGCCCTTATCTTTGTGTGTGTGATTGTCAGCGGCATCGTGACCATGAGCGGAATGACAAAAGTCAGAGCTTACAGCAACTCTACAGAACAGTCCACTCAGATCCACAATCTGGTTCTGACGGCAGAGAAAGCCCATTATGGCTGGGTGGAGAATCTGTGTTCCTCCGTTGCCATGGGAACAGAGTTTACGGGAAGTAAAGATTACAAGGGCTGCGTCCTTGGAAAGTGGTTTTACGATTCTGATCTTTCTGCTGTTACTGATAAGGACATTCTTCGGCTGATGGAGGAGATGAAACCGATCCATCAGGCGATCCATGAGTCAGCGCAGACGATTCTGGACCTGAATCAGTCAGACCCGGATCAGGCCAAACAGATGTATCTGGATGTGACCAAGGCCAATGTGGAGAAACTGGTTGCTCTTTTGGATCAGGTGGCTCAGATTACGGAGAACCAGGTGGCGGCGAATCAGACAGGTCTCTTTGGCTGGGTTTCCAAGACAGAGATTATCTCCGTGTTTACAATTGTCGTTATTCTTATTGTAAGTGTCCTTCTTTTCACCTATGTGATGAAAAGGATCGCAGCACCTATTCAGGTCATCACTGGGGCCAGCAGAAACTTGGCACAGGGAAATCTGGGATTCCAGATCGATGTGAAGGATAACAACGAAATCGGTGAACTGGCAGATACGCTTAACACATCTGTGAGGAACCTGAAGATGTATATTTCGGATATCACAAAAGTGCTTCAGGGCCTTGCATCAGGTAACTTAGCCAGTGAGAGTGAAATCGATTATATAGGTGATTTTGTTCAGATTCAGAAGGCGATCGAGACGATCAGCCGGGAGCAGAGCAGTATCATGGAGCAGATTCACTCCTCGGCGAGCCAGGTGGATTCCGGTGCCAATCAGGTGGCTATGGGAGCTCAGTCCCTGGCTCAGGGTTCCACAGAGCAGGCTTCGGAGGTTGATAACCTGCTGCATATGATCGAACAGGTTACAGAGCAGATCAACAGCAATGCCCAGAGTGCTTCCATCACCACTACGGAGGCTGACAAGGTGGGAGAGCAGATTCACCTCTGCAATAACCAGATGCAGGAGATGACAGAGGCTATGAGTCAGATCAGCGCCTGCTCCGGTGAGATCCAGCATATTATAAAGACTATCGATGACATCGCATTCCAGACCAATATCCTGGCACTGAACGCGGCAGTGGAAGCCGCCAGGGCAGGAAGCGCAGGCAAGGGATTTGCGGTGGTGGCTGATGAGGTGAGAAACCTGGCAGCCAAGAGTGCGAATGCGGTGAAAGAGACGACAGAACTGATTGATAAGACCCTTCGTATGGTAGAGACCGGTTCCAGACTTACGGATGTGACCCAGCAGTCTCTCCACTCTGTGGTAGACGGAGCCGGAAAGGTGACCAGTCAGATTAAAGTGATTTCCGAGGCCTCTCAGGAGCAGGAGACAGCGATCAATCACATCAAGGACAGTATCTGCCAGATCTCTACGGTGATTCAGTCCAATTCCGCCACATCGGAAGAGAGCGCGGCAGCCAGTGAGGAGCTGGCAGGTCAGGCCCAGATGCTGAAGTCATTGATAGGAAAATTTCAGTTGAGAAACCACTGAAAAAGTAAAAAAGCTACATGGAATAACGAAGGGAGAATGTCATGGGACAAAAAATTAAGAATCTGAAAATCAGCTATAAGCTTTATCTGCTTACAGGGATTGCATTGATCGGTATGCTTGCTCTGGGCTTCGTATCATTTGCGCTTATGGGTACTTTAAATGGGGAAACCAATATCATCGCACAAAAATGGATGCCAAGCTGTACGCTGGCAGACCGGATGCACACTACGGTTTCCGATATCAGGCTGTATGAAGTGCGATATGTGACTGCGGAAGATAATTCCAAGGCCCAGACCTATTCCGGGAAAGTGGCTCAGGAAGTCAGCAATATGGATTCTTATGTCTCCTCCTATGGTGAGTATGTAAGTACTGCTGAGGGAAGGACGCTTTATGAGACGCTGCAGAGTGCATGGGCTGCCTATAAGAAGATAGATTCCCAGTTTTCTGAGCTGGTGAAGAATGGCCAGACGGGAGAAGCGTGGACTCTCTTAGACAGCACAGACGGAAGTGCCGCTTATGCAGCGGTGACGACGGCACTGGAGGATTTGTCCTCCTTTAATACCAGAGGAAGCTCTGAGGCTTATGAGGAGAGCAATTCCACCTATAGAAATGCCATTATCATTCAGGTAGGGCTGATGGTAGCAGTGATTTTGATTGGAGTTTTCTTCTCTATGGTAATTATCCGCGGTATCCGTCAGCCTGTTTCCGAGATTGAGGGAGCGGCGATCCAGATGGCTCAGGGCAATCTGGATGTGAAGATTACATACGAGTCCAAGGACGAGTTGGGAGTGCTTTCAGACCAGTTCCGTGAGGTGATCCGGAAGCTGCGGGCGATTGTGGACGACGAGAATCAGTTCTTAGCCAAGATGTCTAAGGGCGATCTGACTGTGGATTCCATCTGTGAGCAGGAATACATCGGCAGCTTCCATCAGGTTCTTCTTTCCTTCCGAGCTATTGCCAGCCGTATGAACGAGGTTATGGCCAAGATCAGCAACAGCAGCTCTCAGGTATCCAGCAGTTCCGAGCAGGTGTCCAGCGGAGCACAGGCTCTCTCTCAGGGTGCTACGGAGCAGGCGAGTTCTATCGAGGAGTTGGCTGCCACTATTTCCGATATCTCTGAGCGGATCAGAGAGAACGCCGACAATGCCAATGATGCCAACAAGAAGGTCAATTCTGTGGGCGAAGATATGAACTTAAGCAATTCGAAGATGCAGGATATGATTCACGCTATGGAGGACATCAGCAGCAGTTCCAATGAGATCGGAAAGATCATTAAGACCATCGAGGATATCGCATTCCAGACTAATATTCTGGCGCTGAATGCTGCAGTGGAGGCCGCCAGGGCAGGCAGTGCCGGCAAGGGCTTCGCGGTGGTGGCAGACGAAGTGAGAAACTTAGCCAGCAAGAGTGCCGAGGCCTCCAAGAACACGGCGGTTCTGATCGAGAATTCCATTAAGGCCGTGCAGAACGGCACCAGTATCGCCAGCGAGACGGCTAAGACACTGCTTCAGGCAGTGGAGGGAGCTAAGGAGGTCACCAGACTTATGGACAAGATCTCCGAGGCCAGCAGCACCCAGTCGGCTGCCATCGACCAGATTACTGTGGGAATCGATCAGATTTCCAGCGTTATTCAGACCAACTCCGCTACGGCGCAGCAGAGTGCGGCGGCCAGCGAGGAGCTGTCCAGCCAGGCACAGCTAATGAGACAGCAGGTAAGCCTCTTCAAATTAAAATCCGGCGGAGGAATCGGACAGATGCCGACAGCGGCGCTGGAACCGTCTTACAGCAGCGGATATGAAGATTCCGGATATGAGGCGATGAACTATTCGGCAGGTGATAAGTATTAATCATAGATAAAAACTTCGGAGACAGCAGTTCTCCGAAGTTTTTATTTTGGAAAAAGTTTCCCAAAAGCCCTCAAAAAATAGGATGTTTTTATAAAATACAAAAAAAACTTCCAAAATCTTCCTCTGGCGTACAAATGTTGCTGGACAAAGACGGAAATATGTGATATAATCAGAACCACTTTATCGTAGTAAATTGGCGATAAAGTAAAGTTTGGCTGCTCTGATATTCTTTTTAGGAATATGAGATAAAGCCAAGTATAAAAAAGGAGGAGACAGTAATGAAAAAAAGATTACTTAGTCTGACACTTGCGGCTGCTATGGTTCTTTCTCTGGCCGGTTGCCGCGGGGCGGCGCCGGCGCCTGGTGATACCACTGCGGCGGCAGATACCACTACAGCGGCGGCAGAGACTACCGGGGCAGGTTCCGGGGAGACGACTCAGGCACAGGCCGAGACTACAGCGCCGGCTGGAAACTTCAAGATCGGTATTATTACCGGTACGGCATCCCAGGGCGATGAGGAGATCACTCAGGCCAACAAGATGAAAGAGAAATACGGCGATATGATCGTCACCTCTACCTATCCGGATAACTTTACCACTGAGACCGAGACTGTAATTTCCAACACCGTGGCTATGGCTTCCGATCCGGATGTGAAGGCGATCATCTGGTGTCAGGCCATTCCAGGCACAGCGGCAGCCATCGATAAGGTCCGTGAGACTCGTCCGGACATGATCTTCATCATAGGCACACCGGGTGAGGATCCGGGTGTCATCAACCCCAAGGCTGACATCGTCCTTCAGGTCGACGAGCCGGGATGTGGTATCGTCCTTCCGCCTCAGGCCGCAAAGCAGGGCGCCAAGACCATGATCCATTATTCCTTCCCACGTCACATGAGCTATGCTCTGATCGTGGCCCGTCATGAGAATTTCAAGAAATACTGTGCAGAGAACAATATTGAACTGGTAGATGTGACTGCTCCGGATCCGACCGGTGATTCTGGTATCACCGGCGCTCAGCAGTTCATCCTGGAAGATGTTCCCCGCCAGATCGAGAAGTATGGCAAGGACACCGTATTCTTCACCACCAACTGCGGTATGCAGGAGCCTCTGATCCGTTCTGTATTTGAGAACGGTGCGATCTACTCCCTGCAGTGCTGTCCGTCTCCGTTCCACGCATTTCCGGCAGCCCTCAACATCGATATGGCAGGCCATGAGGCAGATGTGAATTACATGATGGAGCAGCTTCAGGCCAAGGTTACGGAGTATAACATGGGCGGCCGCGTATCCACCTGGGGAGTTCCCTGCAACATGCTGTTCATCAGCGCAGGTGTAGAGTATGCCAAGAAGGTTCTGGAAGGCCAGACGGCAGGCGCGGTTCTGGATGAGCAGGTTCTGCGTGATACGATTCAGGAGTGTGCAGAGGAGTTTGCGCCAGATGCTTCCATGACCATGGACTACTATGTTGATGACAACGGCAATGCAAAAGAGAACCATTTCCTGGTAATGTCTGATTTCGTTACTTTTGAGTAATAATAAGTAGATGGTATCCAAAGTTCTGCCAACGGGGGTCTTAGGACATCAGTTGGCAGAACTTTCTGCTATCCTAGGTTTTTAAAATACCTCTCAAAGGCTTCATCGTTTTTGAGCGGATTTCGTGTCCCGCAGGAGGCGGGACATCGGAACATATGAAAGGAAAGAGGTTGGTGACTTGGATAAAGCAAATGAAACCTATGTCCTGAAAATGGACAGCATTGCCAAAGAGTATTATGGCAACCGGGTATTAAAAGGAGTGAATCTCCACATTCATCCCGGTGAGATCCATGCTCTTATGGGAGAAAACGGAGCAGGGAAATCGACCCTGATGAACATCCTGTTCGGTATGCCTGTGATTCACACCACCGGCGGATACGAGGGAACCATCCAGGTGGGAGGGGAAACGGTGAAGATCGATACTCCCTTAAAGGCCATGGAGCTTGGAATCGGGATGGTGCACCAGGAATTTATGTTGATTCCCGGATTCAGCGTGACTGAGAATATCAAGGTGGGCAGGGAGATCAGCAATCCCAATCTGGTAAGCCGTATCTTCGGCCGCTCTATGGAGTCTCTTGATTTTAAAGCCATGAGGCGGGATGCCAGAAAAGCGTTAAAGACCATCGGGCTTCAGATCGAGGAGTATGTGAAAGTGGCCGGGCTTCCGGTGGGTTATATGCAGTTTATTGAGATCGCCAGGGAGCTTGACAAGACGGGGATCCGGATCCTGGTGTTCGATGAGCCTACGGCAGTACTGACCGAGTCAGAGGCAGACCGTCTTTTGGAGGCCATGCGGGTCATCTCTTCCCAGGGGATCGCCATCATCTTTATCACCCACCGACTGGATGAGGTGATGGCTGTGGCAGATTCCATGACCATCCTGCGGGACGGGGAGTTTGTGGCAAGGAAAGAGATCAAGGACACCAATGTGGTGGAGATCGCCGAGCTGATGATCGGACGGAAGATGGAGAAGCTGGTGGATGATACCACCCAGGACGGCAGAACCATCCGGGATGATGAACCTGCGGTATCGCTGAGGAACTATAAAGTCAATATGCCCGGCGAGCAGGTGAAGGGGATCGATTTGGACATCCGCAAGGGGGAGATCTTCGGTATCGGCGGCCTGGCAGGCCAGGGAAAGCTGGGGATCCCCAACGGGATTATGGGACTTTATCCCACAGAGGGTCAGGTCAAGATCCACGGACAGGAGCTGAATCTGGGCAGACTTGGGGATGCCCTGGATCACAAAGTGGCCTTTGTGTCTGAGGACCGAAGAGGAGTAGGGCTTCTGCTGGACGAGAGCATCGAGCAGAACATTATCTTTTCGGCCATGCAGACCAATAAAAAGTTCTTAAAAAAGATCGGCTGGATGAATCTTTACGACTCCGGGGCGGCGAAGAAGCACGCGGAAGAGATGGTGGAGACTCTGGACATCCGCTGTACCGGGATCAGACAGCCGGTAGGATCTCTGTCGGGAGGCAACCAGCAGAAGGTCTGTCTGGCCAGGGCTTTGACCCTGGAACCGGATATCCTGTTTGTGTCGGAACCGACCAGGGGGATCGATATCGGAGCCAAGAAGCTGGTTTTAGAGTATCTGACAAAGCTGAACCGAGAGCTGGGGATGACCGTGATCATCGTGTCCTCTGAGCTCATGGAACTGCGCTCGGTGGCAGACCGCATCGGGATCGTCTCTGACGGAACACTGGCGTGTATCCTGAAACCGGATGACTCGGACGCAGATTTCGGTCTGGCTATGTCAGGGGCCTGGAAAGGAGGAAAAAAAGATGCGTAATCCCTTAAAACCTCTGGTAGGCCGATTCGGTCTGCCAAGAGTCATCATTGTCTCGTTCTTCCTGTTCCTGGTGGCAGCGGCAGGAGGCTTTCACATGAATCTTATGCAGCTGTTAAGCGATTGTCTGAGGCGCTGGGGGATGTTTGGAATCCTGGCCCTGGCCATGGTGCCGGCGGTACAGTGTGGGATCGGTTTAAATTTCGGTATTTCCATGGGTATCGTGGGAGGACTTTTGGGAGGTCTGATCGTCATCCAGCTGAGAGTTGCGGAATATCCGGCCCTGGTAGCAATCTCTCCTCTTTTTGCCATGTGGGTGGCGATCCTCATTGCCATTGTCATCGGTGTGGTGCTGGCAGTGGGAATCGGATATCTCTACGGTCTTCTGTTAAACAGGGTAAAAGGTTCGGAGATGACGGTCACCACCTATGTGGGATTCTCTATCATCGCGTTTATGAATATGTGGTGGATGCTCCTCCCCTTCACAGACGGAGAGCTGATTTGGCCCAATGCGGGAAAGGGGCTGAGAAATACTATTTCCTTAGCGGCTTCCTTCAGCAATGTCATGAACAAGACTCTGGCCATCAAGATAGGAGATCTGACTATCCCCACAGGGCTTTTGCTGTTTTTTTTCTTCATGTGCTTTCTGGTATGGCTGTTTATGCGGTCCAAGACGGGAATCGCCATGAGCGCGGCAGGGGCCAATCCCATGTTTGCCACGGCGGCAGGGATCAATGTCAATAAGATGCGGCTCATCGGAACCGTGCTGTCCACGGTTCTGGCGGCAGTGGGAATACTGGTCTATGCCCAGGGGTACGGTTTCATGCAGCTGTACAACGGTCCTATGATGATGGGATTTACCTCTGTGGCGGCGGTGCTCATCGGAGGCGCCAGCCCTAAGAGAGCCAAGATCACCCATGTGCTCATCGGTACCTTCCTGTTTCAGGGGATCCTGGCGCTGGGGCTTCCGGTGGCCAACCAGTTTATACCGGAGTCCAATTTATCGGAGGTGGCCCGCCTGGTTATCTCCAACGGAATCATCATCTATGCCTTAAGCCAGGTGGAAGGAGGTTCAGGACGTGAATAAGAAAAAGATCAATGTGTGGGATTTGCTCTTTCAGAATAAGGTAGTGTTCATCTTTCTTGTCCTGTGTGTGGCTGCAACCATTGCATCCAAACAGCCTCTGACCTTTGTGATCCCGGAGCTGTTTACCAGGATTGCCCGCAACTCCTTTATCGTACTTTCCCTGATCATCCCGGTCATCGCGGGCATGGGACTGAACTTCGGTATCGTCATCGGCGCCATGGCGGCTCAGATCGCCATCTTCCTGACCACCTACTGGGGGCTGACAGGGATCAGCGGTTTTGCGGCCACAGCCCTTCTGACCACTCCCATCGCCGCGTTTTTCGGATTTCTGGTGGGACGGCTCTTCAATTATATGAAGGGAAATGAGATGATCGGCGGCCTGGTGCTGGGATATTTCGCAGATGGTCTCTATCAGCTTTTGTTCCTGTTCATCTTCGGCGGTGTGATCAAGATGAACAATACGACTCTGATGATCCCCACGGGAGTCGGCGTGAAGAACACCATCGACTTGAAGGATACAGTGAAATATGCCCTGGATACGGTGCCCATGCTGAGTATTGTGGAGGTGGCATTCTATCTGCTTCTGATCATCCTGGCCTGTTCCACGGCAGTGAAGCTGGTCAAAAAGCAGGAGGTAAACTGGAAATCCGTCATCGGGACGGCGGTGGCGGCGGCAGCGGTTTACGGTCTGACGTTCATCAAGCCGGTGGAGCGGTTTTTGTCCGCGGATCGTCTGCTGCTTCTGTCAGCTGTTGAGTTAGGGTGTCTGGCCACGGCTCTGTGGCAGGGCTGGGGGCTGGTCAGATGGAAGATTCAGTCCTCAAAAGGGGAAGAAGGTCAGGGAGAACCATTCCCTGTCGAGAAGGCGATCGCTTATCTCATCCTGGCGGCAGCGGTCTACGGACTCACCTATGTGCCGGTACTGTACAAGGTGCTGATCGCCGTGAGACTTCCGGTCATGACCTACCTGTGCATCGGCGCCCTGTGCTGCTTTAACAATATTCTGATGAAGACCCGTCTGGGCCAGAACATGAGGACCGTGGGCCAGAGCCGCACCGTGGCCAACGCGGCGGGAATCGATGTGGATAAGACCCGTATCATCGCCATGATCTTTTCCACGGTTCTGGCAGGCTGGGGGCAGCTGATCTTCCTTCAGAATGTGGGGACCGTGTCCACCTACGGGGCTCACACCCAGGTAGGCCAGTTTGCCATCGCGGCTCTGCTGGTGGGAGGAGCTTCGGTTCAGAAGGCTACCAACAAGCAGGCCCTGCTGGGAATTGTGCTGTTCCACACCTTGTTTATCGTGTCTCCTCTGGCAGGTAAAGAGCTGTTCGGCGACGCGGTGATCGGAGAGTATTTCCGTGTGTTTGTCTCCTACGGCGTCATCGCCATGTCACTGGCCATGCATGCCTGGAAGAAGGCGGAGAAACCGAAGAAAGAGGAAGCCGGATCCGGCGCGGGGACGGAGGCGGCGTGATTACAGGCAAAAAGAGTCAGGCAGTATCGCCTGGCTCTTTTTATGCCTGTAAAGCATGAAGCCTTATAGAAACAGAGCACTTGATATTGGGGGCTGTTTCGGTTACAATAGGGGGAACGGAAAGGAACGACAGAAAGGATAAATGGGAGAAGCGATGATAAGTGAACGTCTGACCGGCATTTTGCTGGATTCTTTTGGGAAAATTCTGCTGCCTGGTATCAAGGTGACCATCCCTCTGACCGTGATCTCTTTTTCACTGGCTATGGTGATCGCGGTGTTCATGGCTCTGGTCCAGTTCGCCGATGTGAAGGTGCTGAAGCAATTGGCCAGATTTTACATATGGGTGTTTCGCGGAACCCCTCTTCTGGTTCAGCTCTATGTGATCTTCTACGGTCTGCCGGGGGTGGGGATCGTGCTGGATCCGTTTCCGTCGGCGGTGATCGTCTTTTCCCTCAATGAAGGGGCCTACGGGGCTGAGATCATCCGGGCGGCCCTGGAGTCTGTGCCCAAGGGACAGATGGAAGCCGGGTACTGCGTGGGCATGTCCTATCTGCAGATCATGAGGAGAATCGTGCTGCCCCAGGCGCTGCGGACGGCATTCCCGTCTCTCTCCAACTCTCTGATCGCCATGGTCAAGGACACCTCTCTGGCAGCCAATATCACGGTCACGGAGATGTTTATGGCGACTCAGAGAATCGTGGCCAGGACCTATGAACCGCTGGCTCTCTATATGGAGGTGGGATTGATCTACCTGATCTTTTCCACGGTGCTCACCAAGCTGCAGCAGGTGGGGGAGAGGAAACTGAGTTTCTATCTGTCCGACCAGTAGACGGGAGCAGGTTCAAGACGAGGAGGGAGGACACAGGATATGTTGGAAATCAGAAATATCAGGAAAAACTTTGGGAAATTGGAAGTGCTGAAAGGGATTACGTTTCATGTGGAAAAGGGGGACGTGACAGCGATCTTAGGCTCCAGCGGATCGGGAAAGACGACCCTTCTTCGCTGCATCAATTTTCTGGAGACTGCGGACGAGGGGACTATGGTGTTTGACGGGGAGACCTTTGACATGAGCCGCATGTCCAGACGGGATATGAGCCGGGTGCGGAAAAAGACTGCGTTTGTGTTTCAGAATTTTAACTTATTTCTCAATAAGACCGCACTGGACAATGTGACGGAGGGACTGATCGTGGCCCGGAAGATGGGGAAAGAGGAAGCCAGGGAGATCGGAAGGAGAGCTCTCGACAAGGTGGGACTCTCGGACCGGTACGGCCATTATCCTCATCAGCTGTCCGGAGGGCAGCAGCAGAGAGTGGCCATCGCCAGGGCACTGGCGGCGGATCCGGAGATCATCTTTTTCGATGAGCCCACCTCAGCCCTGGATCCGGAGCTGATCGGGGAGGTTCTGGAGGTGATGAGGGAGCTGGCAAGGGAGGGCATGACCATGCTGGTGGTGACTCACGAGATGAATTTTGCCAGAAATGTGTCCAACAGGGTGATCTTTATGGAGCATGGCAGGATCGTGGAGGAGGGAGGCGCAGGGGAGTTTTTCGAGAGGCCGAAGATGGAGAGGACCAGGGAGTTTTTAAGGGGGCATCAACATGAATATTTTTAGTTAATTTTGAGAGTTAAAGTTGAGAGAATATTCTGACAATATATTCCATACAAAGCCTTCGTACACCGGACATTCCACTGAGCCCAGTAGAACAAAAAACACTCGGGCAGAGGGCCCTCCTGTTTTTTATGGTCTCAGTTCCATGGTGTAATGGCTTTTCCTGGAACATATTGTCAGAATATTCAGCCAAGTTTTGAGTTTCGCAAATGCCTAAGTAGTATTTGTACAAAAGGAGAGAGTGAGAGATGAGAAGATCAGGATGGAAGAGGATGACGGTTGGGGCTTTGGCGGTCAGTGCGGTGAGTTTGGCTCTGGCGGGGTGCGCCGGAGGCGGACAGACAGGGGAGAGCAGCTTGGATGGAGAGAGGGTGGAGCAGACGGAAGGCCTGGGAGAAGAAAAGATTGGGGGCGGGGAGAATCAGGGGAAGGACCAGTTGGCCAGGATCCTGGAGAAAGGAGAGATCGTGGTGGCAATGGAGGGGACCTGGTCCCCCTGGACCTATCACGATGAGAGTGATGCGCTGGTGGGGTATGATGTGGAGGTGGCCGGGCTGATCGGGGAGAAGCTGGGAGTGAAGGTTACTTTTGTGGAAGGAGAATGGGACGGGTTATTTGCAGGACTGGACGCGGGAAGGTATGACCTGGTGGTCAATGGGGTGGAGGTGACCCCGGAGCGGGAGGAGAAGTATGATTTTACAGACCCCTACGCATTTATCCGCACAGCCATCGTGGTGGACGGAGAAAATGAGGAGATTCGGTCTTTTGAGGATCTGAAGGGGAAGAGGACAGCCAACACCATTTCCAGCACTTACGCGGAGCTGGCGGAAGGCTACGGGGCAGTGGTGACAGGGGTGGATGACCTGAATCAGACCTTTGAGCTGCTGCTCTCGGGACGGATCGATGCCACGCTGAATGCAGAGCTGACCTATTATGATTATATGAAAGCCCATCCGGACAGGAATTTGAAGATCGCGGCCCTGACGGAGGAGGCTTCCCTGGTGGTGATTCCGGTGAGAAAGGGGGAGGACTCCAGGAGCCTTCGGGAGGCTGTAAATCAGGCCATCGGTGAGATGAGAGAGTCCGGAGAACTGGGGAGGCTGTCGGAGAAGTATTTTGGCAGTGACATTTCCAGGGACCCGAAAAGTGTTGAGTAGGGGGAAGGACAGGGGGCGGCTGCTTGCGACGCTGTTAACCCTTTCCATTCCCACGATGGTGGAGGAGATTCTCGCCACCCTTTTGCAGTATGTGGACACCGCTATGGTGGGACAGCTGGGGGAGCAGGCCACGGCTTCGGTGAGCATCACCACCACCATTAACTGGCTGGTGGGGAGCATAGCCGGGGCTATCGGGACTGGGATTCTGGCCATGATCTCCAGGGCTGTGGGAAGCGGCGATCAGGAGAGGATCCGGAGTCTGTCCAAGCAGGCGCTGTTTCTGGCTACAGGCTGCGGTCTGGTGACCGGGAGTGTCTGTATTGTTTTGAGCCCCTTTATTCCGGTGTGGATGGGGGCGGAGCCGGCCATTCAGGCTCAGGCTTCCAGGTATTTTTTCATCATCAGCCTTCCTATGGTCTTTAGGACCTGGACTACGATCCTGGGGGCCTCGATCCGGGCGACTCAGAATACCAGGACGCCTATGGTCATCAGCATGACCGCCAACGGGCTCAACGTGGTGCTCAACTACGGGCTGATCTATGGTGCGGGTATGGGGGTGACCGGTGCGGCGCTGGCATCGGCCCTGTCGTATGCCCTTTCCGGGATTTTGATGTTTGCCGCCTATCGGAGGAGCGCGGTCCTTTCCTGGAAATGGAAGGATTTTCAGGTGGAGATTCCTCTCCTTAAGGAGTGCGCCGTCATCGGAGGGCCGGTTTTAGGGACCACTGTGACATCCTGTATGGGATATGTGGTATTTGCCGGCTTGGTGTCAGGTATGGGAACCACCATCTTCGCGGCCCACTCCATCGCTGTGACAGCGGAGACGATTTTCTATATTCCGGGGTATGGGCTGCGCACGGCTACCTCGGCGCTCACCGGTGCGGCTCTCGGGGAGAAGAACCAGGAGAAGCTGAAGAACACCGGATATCTGAGTGTGGCATTGACTGTGGGGATGATGTGCCTGAGCGGGCTGACTCTGTATCTGGTGGCATATCCCCTGATGCGCCTGTTTACGCCCAGCGAGACGGTAGCCTCCTTAGGGGCTTCCATGCTGCGGCTGGTGGCCTTGTCGGAACCTTTCTTCGGTCTGATGATCGTGCTGGAGGGAATCTTCTACGGTCTGGGGCGTACCCGATACGCTTTTGTGGTGGAGACTTTCAGCATGTGGGGGATTCGGATCTTCTTCACCTTCCTGTGTGTCAGGGTGTGGCGCCTGGATCTTCAGGCCGTGTGGTTCTGCATGATCGGGGACAATGTGTGCAAGGCACTCCTGTTCGCCCTGCCGGTGACGAGGAGGAAGCAGAGGGAGAGGCTGTTTTCCGTGACCGGTTAGAAAGGTGTATTGGAAAAACGGGTACAGTGTGATAGAATGAGAGGGAAGCCGGCGGGATGGATCGGCAGATTTCAGAAGACGAAAGGGAAAGAGGAACCGAAGATGACGAAGAAAGAGAGGACTTTGGAGATCATAAAGCGCCTGAAAAAGGAATACCCGGGGGCAGAGTGTACCCTGGATTATGATCAGGCCTGGAAGCTGCTGATCAGTGTAAGGCTGGCAGCCCAGTGTACGGATGCCCGGGTCAATGTGGTGGTGGAGGGACTCTATGAGAAGTATCCCGATGTGGATGCACTGGCAGACGCCCCTGTGGAGGAGATCGAGAAGATCGTGAAGCCGTGTGGTCTGGGGCACAGCAAAGCCAGGGACATCAGCGCGTGCATGAAGATACTGAGGGATCAGTACGGCGGAAAGGTGCCGGAGGATTTTGACGCACTCCTGAAACTTCCCGGTGTGGGGAGAAAGAGTGCCAATCTGATCATGGGAGACGTGTTCGGCAAGCCGGCCATCGTCACGGACACCCACTGTATCCGCCTAGTCAACCGCATGGGGCTGGTGGACGACATCCGGGAACCGAAGAAGGTGGAGATGGCTCTGTGGAAGCTGGTTCCGCCCGAAGAGGGCAATGATTTCTGCCACCGTCTGGTGAATCACGGGAGAGAGGTGTGCACTGCCAGGACCAAACCCTACTGCGACCGGTGCTGTCTGACGGATATCTGCAAGAAAAACGGAGTATAACACATATGGTACAACCTGCATAGGATATAGCAGGCGGAAGATTTGACCGCCGGCTATATCCTATTTTCATGGGTTTTCACATCTTGGGAAAGGAGTGATCTCTGTGAGCAGAGAGGAGAAAGTGATTCATATTGCCAAGGAGGAAGTAGGTTACCTGGAGAAAAAGAACAGCCAGAATCTGGACAGCAAAACCGACAACAGCGGCAGCAACAACTATACTAAATATGCCCGGGATCTGTATCCTGCACTTCAGGGTCAGCCATGGTGTGATATGTTTGTGGACTGGTGTTTTGTGAAAGCTTTCGGGGAGGTCCTGGCCCGCCAGATGGTGGGGGGCGGATTCAGCGCTTACACCCCCACATCTGCCGGCTACTATAAAGAGAAAGGGCTGTGGAGAGACAAGCCGAGACAGGGAGACCAGGTATTTTTCAGGAATTCCGTCCGGATCTATCACACGGGGATCGTGGAGAGAGTCACATCGGACCGTCTCTATACCATCGAGGGGAATACAAGCGGGAGCGCGGGAGTGGTGGCCAACGGAGGCGGAGTATGGGAGAAGTCCTACCTTCTGAGTTATGAAAAGATCGCCGGGTACGGCAGGCCGGACTGGAGCCTGGTGGAAGAGCCAAAGTACACCGTAAGCTGGAATCAGGACCAGAAGGGGTGGTGGTATGCGGACACTGAGAACAGTTATCTGAAATCCTGCTGGAAGGTGATCAATGGCCACAAATACTATTTTAACCAGGAGGGATATGCCCTGACCGGATGGCAGGAGCTGGAAGGAAAGTGGTACTATTTTGAGCCGAGAAAAGGCCATCCTCTGGAGTGTGCGCTGTATCGGACTAATGCAGACGGAGTTCAGGACATCGGAGCTTTTTAAGCCGTTGGAGAGGATCCCCCGGTTACTCTTTACCGGGGGAACACAAGGCCTGCTGGGCCGTCAGGGTGGCTAAGGTGTCTCCCAGTTGGGAGAAGACAGAGCTTATGAGGGCGATCTCATCCTCGGATTTTCCCTCCGCGATACAGCAGGCCAGGATCGAGATCGCCACAGTGAGTTCACAGGGCTGCATAAAGATCACCTCTCTCCTAAGTTTATGCAGAGAGTGAAGATGAAAGAAGCGGTAATTCAAGATTCCTTAAAAAGGCTGCCGGAAATGATTTTCCGATACTCAGAGGGAGCCATGCCGGTCTGCTTTTTAAAGAGCCGGCTGAAATACAGAGGGTTGTCGTACCCCACTATGGAGGCGATCTCCGTCACGTTGTACTCCGATGTGCCGAGGAGCCGCTGGGCATTGGAGATGCGCAGGGAGATAATATACTGCATGGGGGTTACACCGGTGTACTGTTTGAAGCTGCGGATAAACCAGACCGTGCTCCGGTGCATACTGGCAGCATAATCATCGATGGTGATCTCTGAGTTGTAGTTGTCACTGAAGTGGCGGACAGCCGCTTCCATTTCATTTTGTACATATCCGGCCAGCTTGGGGCCGCATGCCAGCTGCCGGCTGATCAGGATAAACAGCTGCCGAAGGAGCATGGACAAAAGGTCCTCATAGTAAGGCCGGCACAGCTGCAGCTCCTGGATCATCTCCTGAAACAGCCGCTGATAGGCGGGAGATTTGCCGGTGTAAAAGACATGCCCGACAAGAGGAATGCCGAAGCTTTTTAAGATATTCTTCACCTCACTTCCCGTAAAATGGACCCAGAACACTTCTGTCTGGTCAACCCCATAGTAAACATATTTCTGCACTTCTTTGGGCTGGTATAAAACCATGTGTCCCGCCGTCACCACCGTATCCCTGTCGTCAAAAAAGAAGTGGGCTTTCCCCGCGGCCACATAGAGAATCTGAAAATCAATGCGTCCTCTGGGTCGGTAGGTGGGCAGTTTGGGCCTTGTATAAAGCCGATAGGTACCGCAGCTTCCCACCACCAGGGGCCTGGTCTTATCTTTAAAATCTACCAGAGAATTGTTCAGATATCCGGAGTTCATGTACATAAATCGATCCCCCTGTCCTAAAGTTAATTCGATTGTCCTGAGTCTTTGTCGGTTATTGAAAGCGCTGTCATCAATTTCTATCATTTTGTGCATGGTTTGTCCAATACAGTTCATGGACGAAAAAGAAAAAAATTTTTATAATACCTACATAAATCCATTATAAAGCAAGACGGACAGAAGGTAAAGACAGATATTAGGCGCTGGAAGCATGCAGATTCCGGAAAAGACAGCGTTTGATAGATATTATAATTAAGAAAGGAAGGATATGATGTATCGCGCAAAGGCATTGAAAAAATATGTTCCGTTTTACATGTTTCTGCTTCCGGCCATCGTTCTCGTGATCCTGTTCTGCTATATGCCCATGGAGGGCCTGATCATTGCGTTCAAGGACTATAAGATGGCCAGGGGCATCGAGGGAAGCGAGTGGGTCGGACTCAAGCACTTCCGGGCGCTGTTTACGGACCCCAACTTTTACCGGATTTTGGGCAACACACTGAAGATCAGTATTCTGACACTGCTCACCACCTTTCCCGTCACGATCATCTTTACGATTCTGGTCAATGAGATCGTGGGAAAGCGATTTAAGAGTGTGGTGCAGACCATCACGTATGTGCCTCACTTTCTCTCCTGGGTTGTGGTGGGAACCTTTGTCTACCAGCTTTTGTCCCCCACCGGAGGTGTGATCAACGGCCTTTTGATTCGGATGGGAATCCTGGAGAAACCTCTGTATTTTATGGCTCAGAAGGATCTGTTTGTGCCCATTTACCTGATCACCAATCTCTGGAAAACCACAGGTTACAGCATCGTGATCTATTTGGCCACCATATCAGGAATCGACACGACCATGTACGATGCGGCCAGCATCGACGGGGCAAACCGATTCCACAGAATTTTGTACATCACCCTGCCGGCCATGTTTCCCACCATGTGTACCATGCTGATCTTAAATATCGGAAGTCTGGTGAGTGTAGGATTTGATCCCATCTTTAACCTGTACAATGATGCTACCTATCAGACAGCGGACGTAATTTCCACCTATGTGTACCGAAAAGGTATGGTGGAGAGCCGATATGATTTCTCTACTGCCATCGGTCTGTTCCAGAATGTGGTAAGCCTGGCCCTGGTGGTGATAGCCAACTGGTTTGCGAGAAAAGCAAATCCGGAATACAAGATCATCTGATCTTATCAGACATAGGAAAGGAGAGAACTATGGCAGGGAAAGTTAAGATGAAGCAGTCGGCAGGGAGCCGTATTTTCGATCTCTGCAACACCGTGTTTATGATTGCCTTCTGCATCACGATATTTATCCCCTTTTGGGATGTGGTGGTCCGGTCTTTTTCCAGGGCACAGGATATTTCTTACATGCATCTCAACCTGTTTCCGAAGGTGTGGACGCTGGATGCCTACAAATACTGCTTTCAGGACAATGAAATCATCATGGCATTTTTTATGTCCGTGCTGAGAACCGTGGTGGGGACGGCGATCCATGTGGTGGTGTGCTGTATGGCAGCCTATTCCATGACCAGAACGGACATGCCCTTTCGGAGATTTATCACCGCAGTGCTTTTGATTCCCATGTTTTTCTCGGCAGGCATGATTCCTGCCTACCTGAACATGAAACGGCTGGGTATGCTGAATAATTTTCTGGTATACGTTCTGCCGTCGGGATTTTCCATCTACAATACGATCATTATCAGAAACTATTTTTTCTCTATCGACAAGGGGATGGAGGAAGCAGCCAGTATCGACGGGGCATCCCAGGTGAGGATCTTTACCTCCATCATCATGCCTCTGTCCAAGCCGGTTCTGGCCACCGTGGCCCTGTGGCAGATGGTGGGGCAGTGGAACGCGTGGTTTGACAATATGGTATACTGCAGACGTTCTGCCAATCTGACCACCCTTCAGTATCTGCTGCGTCGGATGCTGGACAGCATCACAGCCTCCGCTTCCACGGCGGCGTCGGGGGTGGAGGCCATCGGTACCATGGTGGATACCAACCCGGATACCATCAAGGCAGCCACCACCATCTTGGTTGTGCTTCCTATCGTGGCGGTGTATCCATTCCTCCAGAAATACTTTGTCCAGGGAATTATGGTAGGAGCAGTGAAAGGATAAAACAGAATGAGAAGAGAAGAGTTGGGAATTGTGGTAGCAGAGTTTAAGCCACAGATGGAGAGAGAAAATCCAAGAAACAGCGAGGGTGCGTTTCTGAATTTGAAGGATGGCAGGATCCTGTTTGTCTACAGCAGATTTAAGGGGAGAGGACAGGAAGACTGGGCCCCGGCAGATATCTGTGCCGTAGTGTCCTCAGACGGCGGGCAGAGCTTTGGGGACGGCAGGATCCTGCTGTCCTGCGAGGAGGAGAGAGCGGTCAATATCATGTCTCTCTCACTTCTGCCCATGGACAACGGGGATATCGGATTATTTTATCTGGTGAGAAAAACCAAGACCCTGATGCAGATGTATCTGCGCCGGTCAGGTGATGGGGGAGAGACCTGGTCAGAGCGGGTTTTGTGCACCCCGGAGGAAGGATTTTTCGTGGTAAACAATGACCGGGTGGTCCGGCTGTCCGACGGAAGGATCCTGATTCCTGCGGCGACCCATCGAACCGGCCGGCGAGGAGGCGATATGAATGAGGAAACGTTTTGGGACAGCCGCTCGGAGGTGGTATTTTTCTACTCCGATGACGACGGAAACACATGGGAGGCGGCTGAGGGAAAATGTGCCATGCCCCACCTGACCCACTGTACTTCCGGGCTTCAGGAACCAGGGGTCCTGGAGCTGGAGCCGGGAATCTTGTGGGGATATGCAAGGACGGATCTGGGAAGACAATACGAGATGTTCTCCATGGATAACGGGAATACATGGACATCTGCACAGCCTTCCCGGTTTACGGCCCCCAACAGTCCCCTGAGCATGAAGCGGGATTTGACAGGGGAGATCTATGCCGTGTGGAATCCGGTCCCCGAGTACAACGGGCGTGAGAAGAAGACGGAGATTTTCACGGGAGGGCGGACGCCCTATGTTATCGCTGTCAGCAGGGATAACGGCAGGACCTTTACAGAGGGAACCGCTTTCGAGACAGAAGAGGATCATGGATACTGTTATTGTGCCATGTTTTTCCTGAAAGATTGTCTGCTGCTGGCCTATAACAGCGGAGGCCCCGAGGAAGGAAGCTGTCTGGCAGAGACCAGGATTCGGAGAATTCCCAGGAAGGATTTGGAGAAGATTGTTTAAAAGCATGTGGAGAGCGCGGATGCGCAGAGCAAAATGGAATAGGAGGAGATTATGGCGATAAGAAAAAAGAGGACTCTGTCGGTGATGCTGTGTGGGGCGATGCTGCTGTCGGGATGTTCCAAAGCTTCCGGGAAAGGTGCCGAGAGCGCCAACGCAGAGCCGGACCCGGATAAGATCTATGATATCAGTTATACCGGGTACTGGTGCTATTCGGATTATGAAGACGGTTCCTATATCGAGAAAATGATCGAGGATGCCTTAAATATCAACCTGACCGTGGAGAAGGCGGAGACCACAGACACCATCGATCTTCTTCTGGCCTCCGGAGAGATGCCTGACTGTATGTGGACGGACGAAAAGACGGCAGGATGGATGAGAGAACAGGAGCTGATCCGGTCGATTCCCAGAGAGATGGTGGAGAAATACTGTCCCGGACTGATCGAATGCTATGAGGAGAATCCGCTGATCTATAAGATGGTGCTGGATCCGGACAATGAGGAGGTCTTTACTCATCTGGTTGGTTTGACCTTCCAGTTTGTGGATTATTATCTTCCAGGTGATTACTATCGGTATGACTGGATCGAGAATCTGGGCATCGACTTAGGAGTCAATGTGGAACAGGTCTCCGACAGGCTCTATGTGGCAGACGACGGCATCGAGCTGAGTAAATTTATGGAGATCATGGATGCCTTTGTCAATCAGGATCCGGACGGAAACGGACTCAACGACACCCTGGGCGCCACGGCTCCCGACTGGAGAGTCGGACAGATCGGGCAGTTTTATTCTGCCTATGGTTTCACCAAAGACATCAATAATGTGGATGGCAGGGCGGAACAGAGTTATGCCATGGAGGAATACAAGAAGTTTTTAAAAGGATTTCAGCAGCTGTATGCCAGGAATCTGATCGACCCGGAGATCATCAGCAACGACAGAACCCTGGCGTGGGACAAGGTAAATACCGGGGCCGCGGGATACTGGATCAGCTCCACCAACGCCCTGAACAGCTGGGCAGTGGACCGTCCGCCTCTCACCCTTTTGGAGCGGGATCCCAATGCGAAGATCCTGGCTACCCCCGGCTTAAAGCCTGACGGAGGAGAAGTTAGAGCCGTGGTCAACCCCACTCCCGCTTACGGAAAATTCTTTGTCAATGCTAATGTGGATGACGAGAAGCTGGCCAAGATCTTAGAGTTCCTCAATTACTCGATTTTTGGAGGAGGCGACAGAGATATCACGGCGTGCCTCTTCTTCGGAGAAAAGGATGTGGACTGGAAATGGGATGAGGCGGGAGAGATGCCGGTGAAACTGAACAAGCTGAATTCCGGTGACAAGGGAACCTGGAGCTTCAGTCAGTTTGGACAGACCAAGGAAGTAACCAAATGGGTAGGAGAGGAAGAACTGTTTATGGCCGGAGAGAAATACTGGTCAGCCGGAGCAGACGGGCTGTGGCTGAAATGGCAGCATAGGCCCTACAAGGCAGACCTGGCCAACGAGACGGATTATGAGCAGATCTTTCAGGAGATCAGGGGGGATCTGGATGCCTATGTAGCCAGTTACCGCACCCAGGCACTGCTGGGGCAGATCGATGTAGATTCCACCTGGGACAGCTATCTGGCAGAGTTGGACCGGCTGGGTTATAACCGGATGATGGACGAGCTGGAGAAGATTCCGTCTATTGAGGAGATGATCGAGGAGTACGAGAACAAGAAATAAGGACAGCTGCTTTCGAGAGAAGAAAGACAGGCCAAACGAGGCATGGGAACCATGATATCGGTTCCCATGCCTCGTTTTGTCTGTCTTTTGTATCACAGGAAAGTGTACTGACCGTTATCCAGATATGGTCTTGAGAATCAGAACAGGATAAACTATAGGAAGCGACAAATGAATCGGCAGTTTCCCATAATGGTTTAACCTGTCATTTACAGAAGAGGAGGAGTCAGAACTTATGAATCAGATGTACGGATATGCCCGTGTCAGCACGAAGGAGCAGAGAGAAGACCGGCAATTACTTGCCCTGAGCGGAATGCAGCTGTCGAGAAGAAACATCTTTGTGGACAAACAGTCCGGCAAAGACTTCGAGCGCCCCATGTATCAGCAGCTCCTCAGTCATTTGAAGGAGGACGACCTTCTCTATGTCAAGAGCATCGACCGCCTTGGCCGCAACTATGAGGAGATCCTGGAACAGTGGAGATTTCTGACCAGGGAGAAAAAGGTGGATATCGTGGTCCTGGACATGCCTCTTTTGGACACCAGAAGAGGGAAAGATCTGATGGGAACATTCTTGAGCGATATCGTCCTGCAGGTGCTCTCCTTTGTGGCAGAAAATGAGCGCAAAAATATCCGGGAGCGGCAGCAGGAGGGAATCGAGGCCGCCAAGCTGAGAGGAGTCCAATTTGGCAGGCCCCAAAAGCCGGTGCCGGACAACTTCGAGAGAGTGTGCCGAAAATGGGCAGCCGGCGAGATCTCCGGCAGGGAGGCGGCTGCCTGCTGCAACATGCCTGTCACCTCCTTCTACCGGAAAGGCAGGACCAGGAAGGCGGAGCTTTTGAGGAAGACGGAGCAGAAGAGGAGGCAGAAAAAGGCGGAGGTATAGATGGGAGGAGAGTGCCGGATGAAAGCATGGGTTTTACACGATGTCAACGACCTGCGCCTGGAGGAAGTGCCGGTGCCGGAGCCGGCCGGCAAAGAGGTGCTGGTGAAGGTAAAGGCGGCGGGGATCTGCGGTTCCGACATCCCCAGGATCTACCGGACCGGGGCCCACGCCCATCCCCTGATCCCGGGGCACGAGTTTTCCGGGGAGGTGGTGGAGGCGGGCGCCGGCGTGGACAAAAGCCTTCTGGGCCGGCGGGTGGGGATTTTCCCTCTGATTCCCTGCCGGTCATGTAGTTTTTGCCGGAAGAAGCAGTATGAGCTGTGCCGGAATTACAGCTATCTGGGTTCCCGGCGGGACGGAGGCTTCGGGAAATACGCGGCGGTCCCGGTCTGGAATCTCATCGCACTCCCGGATAAGGCCTCTTATGAGGAGGCGGCCATGCTGGAGCCTATGGCGGTGGCGGTCCACGCCATGAGGCGGGTTCGGATAAACGGGGAGGACAGGGCGGCCGTGTGCGGCCTGGGGACCATCGGTCTTCTGCTTGTGATGTTTCTTCGGGAGGCCGGGGTGAAGAACCTTTTTGTCGTGGGCAACAAGGATTCCCAGAGACGGGCGGCGGAGCGCATCGGGCTTTCGCAAGACCAGTACTGTGACACGCGGGACCCGGAGCTGGGGAGGCGGCTTTTGGACTGCACCGGCGGTCTGGGGGCGGATGTGTTTTTTGAGTGTGTGGGGAAGAATGAGACGTATGATCTGGCCGTGGAGAGCCTGGCTACCGGCGGAAGGCTGGTGGCGGTGGGCAACCCGGCCTCGGACATGCTGCTGTCAAAGGACCGGTACTGGAAGATCCTTCGCAGCCAGCTGACGGTGACCGGAACCTGGAATTCTTCTTTTACCCATGAGCCGGGAGACGACTGGCGTTACGTCCTGGACCGGCTGTCTGAAGGGAAGATTGCCCCCGCGGAGCTGATCTCCCACAGGGTTTCCCTGGAGGATTTGAGAAGGGGGCTGGAGATCATGAGGGATAAGACGGAGGACTATGAGAAGGTCATGGGGGTGATGGAAGTGTCGGGAGACGACAGGTAACCTTGTCGTTTCCCGGCATTCTTTTTCTCTTCGTATTTATTCTGCCATCTCTTAAGCCATTTCAACATAACTAAAATATCTATTGAATAAAGGAAAAGTTTTTGCTGAAGAAATTTTTTGATTACTCCCGATTCCTAAATCAAAACAAACCCTTATCCAAAGGGATAAAATAAAAAAGGACGGGATAAGATAAGACAAGAGAGAAGGTGAGACTTGTTTGTGAAAAATACACAAAATAAGACCTGATTTAAAGGAAAAATCGCTGTTTTTTTGTGTAAAAGGCAGAAAAAGATTGAAATACATCAGATGTATTGACAGAAATTACCAACTAAACTATAATAAAATCACAAAACATAAGACGTCTGATGTAAAACAAAAATGAGTATGGAGGATACTGTTATGGGAACTGAGACGATGCTTGACCCTACGAGGCTGGTCATCGCGGCGCTGGTGGGACTCGCGCTTTTGCTGGTGCTGATTATCAAGTTTAAGATTCATGCCATGATCTCGATTCTGATCGGAGCGCTGGTCATCGGTCTGGTGGCGGGAATGCCTTTTAGCGATATTGTGACGGCGGTCAATGACGGAATCGGAAACACCCTGAAGGGGATCGCGCTGCTGGTGGGACTGGGGTCCATGTTTGGAGCTATCCTGGAGATGTCGGGAGGAGCTCAGACTCTGGCAGTTACCATGGTAAAGCGTTTTGGAGACGAGAAGGCCGCATGGGCCCTGGGAATCACCGGTCTGGTGATCGCCATGCCCGTATTTTTTGACGCGGGTCTGATCATTTTGATCCCGCTGGCATTTTCACTGGCCAAGAGGACCAACCGTTCTTCTCTGTTTTACGCCATCCCCCTGCTGGCAGGTCTGGCGGTGGGGCATGCATTCATTCCGCCTACACCGGGTCCGGTTCTGGTGGCTACCATGCTGAATGTAGATTTGGGATGGGTGATCTTAGTGGGAATCTTCTGCGGCGTGGCTGCCATGATCGTGTCGGGTCCCATATGGGGTGCGATCTGTGGAAAGAAGTACTATGTTCCGGTTCCTGACCATGTGGCGAATCAGGAGGAGATCGATGAGTCTAAGCTTCCGGCTTTCGGCACCATCGTGGGCATCATCCTGATTCCTCTGGTGCTGATTATCTTAAAGTCTGTGGCAGGTGTGGTGGAAGCCTTGGCTTTCGCAGAGCCGGTGCTGGCATTCTTAGGCGAGCCCTTTGTGGCCCTTCTCATCGCCACGGTTGCCGCCATGTTTATCCTGGGCATCAAGCACGGCTACAGCACACAAGAGCTGGAGAAGATCATGACCAAGTCCCTGGAGCCTACCGGTCTGATTCTCCTGGTGACTGCCTGCGGCGGCGTACTTCGGTATATGCTTCAGTACTCCGGACTGGGTGATGTCATCGGCAATGCGGTGGCCTCGGCCAATCTTCCCATCGTGGTGGTGGCTTTCATCGTGGCGGCTCTGGTTCGGATCTGTGTGGGATCCGCCACTGTGGCCATGACCATGGCGGCAGGCATCATCGCGGCTATGCCGGGGATCGCAGAGCTTTCGCCTATGTATCTGGCATGTACCACGGCGGCAGTGGCCGGAGGAGCCACAATCTGTTCCCACTTCAATGACTCCGGTTTCTGGCTGGTGAAGTCCCTGGTGGGACTGGACGAGACGACCACCTTGAAGACTTGGACAGTCATGGAGACTCTGGTGGGCGGAACCGGTTTTGTGGTGGCACTGATCATATCGTTCTTTGTGTGAGGATACTTAGGTAATTGGGAAAGTCCGGGTTGAGAGAATATTCAGCTGAGTTTTGAGTTTCGCAAATGCCTATTTGCAAATATAGTGAAAGGGGAATATCATGGAATTAATCAGTCAGAAGATGAGAAAACTGGCTCCGGAGCTGGACCCGCTGCGCATCGGCACGGGATGGAAACCGGAGGATTTGGAGAAGATCCAGATTATGATTGAGAGTACATTTGGGGACAGTCACCCGGGAAGCGGTCATCTGGATATTCTGGTGGAGGAAGTGAGAAAAGGGATTGAGGAGGCAGGAGGCCATGGAGCCAGGTATTTCTGCACCGATATCTGCGACGGGGAGAGCCAGGGCACGGACGGAATCAATTTCAGCTTGGCCAGCCGGGAGATGATCGCCAATATGATCGAGATCCACGCCAACGCCACCCCCTTTGACGGCGCGGTGTACCTGGCCAGCTGTGACAAGGGCATGCCGGGCAACCTGATGGGCCTGGCCAGGGCGGATGTGCCCTCTGTGGTGGTGCCGGGAGGGACCATGAACGCGGGGCCGGAGATGCTGACTTTAGAGCAGTTGGGGATGTACAGTGCCAAGTTCCAGAGAGGCGAGATCGATGAGGAGAAGCTGAACTGGGCCAAATGCAACGCCTGTCCTAGCTGCGGCGCCTGCTCCTTTATCGGAACCGCCTCCACCATGCAGATCATGGCAGAGGCTTTGGGGCTGGCTCTTCCGGGAAGCGCACTGATGCCGGCCACGAGCCCGGACCTTTTGGAATTTGCCAGGCAGGCGGGAGCACAGGCGGTGAAGCTGGCCCATATGCCCGGGATGCGTCCCTCCCAGATCGTGACGATGGACAGCTTTGAGAATGCCATCCTGGTCCACGCCGCCGTATCGGGGAGTACCAACTGCCTTCTTCACATCCCGGCCATTGCCCATGAGTTCGGAATCGAAATGACCGGGGACACCTTTGACCGTCTTCACCGGGGCGCCAGGTATCTTCTGGATGTGCGGCCGGCAGGGCGCTGGCCGGCGGAGGTATTCTACTACGCAGGCGGTGTGCCGGCCATCATGGAGGAGATCAGGGAGCACCTTCACCTGGATGTCATGACCGTCACAGGCAAGACCCTGGGAGAGAACCTGAAAGAATTGAGAGAGAATGGATTCTATGAGCGGTGTGACAAGTGGCTCGGTGAATTTAACAAGAGATATCAGGTGGAGCTTACCCGTGAGGATATCATCCGCCCCTACGACAAAGCCATCGGAACCGACGGAAGCATCGCCGTATTGAGAGGCAACCTGGCTCCGGAGGGGGCTGTCATCAAGCACACGGCCTGCCCGAAGGAGATGTTCCGGGCAGTGCTGACCGCAAGACCGTTTGACAGTGAGGAGGAATGTCTGGACGCGGTGTTAAAGCACAAGGTGAAGAAAGGGGATGCGGTGTTTATCCGGTACGAGGGACCAAGGGGCAGCGGGATGCCGGAGATGTTCTACACCTCCGAGGCCATCAGCAGCGACAGAGAGCTGGGACGCAGCATCGCTTTGATCACTGACGGGCGCTTTTCGGGCGCTTCCACAGGCCCGGTGATCGGCCACTGCAGCCCGGAGGCCGTAGACGGCGGCCCCATCGCCCTGGTGGAAGAGGGAGACTTAATCGAGATCGATGTGATAGAGCGGAAGCTGAACATCATCGGAGTCAAGGGGGAGAGAAAGACACCTCAGGAGATCGATGAGATTCTGGCGAAGCGGAGAGAGAACTGGAAACCGAGAGAACCCAAGTACAAGAAAGGCATTCTCCGCCTGTTCAGCCAGCACGCCGCAAGTCCTATGAAGGGGGCATATCTGGAATATTAAGATGTATAACAGAAGAGACAGTCCGGGAGGCGGCGATGCCTTCCGGGCTGTTTTGCTTCTGGGTGTTTCCGGAAGAAAAATGCTTCCAAAACAAGGGGAAAAGGTTGTGGGAGCCTGACTTCTATGGTAAACTGAACCCAGACAGCTGGCCTGTAAAAAGGAGAAGGAGGAGAGAATGGGATGATCAAAAAATTTATTTTCGGAACCCCGTTTGAGACGGAGGCCATAACCGGGGGCGGGGAGATCCCGGCAGTCAGGCTGGAGGAGAATCCTGGCGGGATCCCTTATTTTTCGGCGGCCGTAAAGGAGGACGGTGTCACATTGACCCGTCTGATGGATGAGGGGGAGAGAATCTACGGCCTTGGGGAAAACATAAGGGGGATCAACAAGCGGGGCTGGATCTATGAATCCGACTGCACCGATGACCCGATTCACACCGAGGGCAGGCGGGAACTGTACGCGGCCCACAACTTCTTTCTGACTGAGGGGCGGGAGAGATTCGGGGTCTTTGTGGATGCTCCCCAGAAGGTCACCTTTGATCTGGGATATGGTGACAGAGATCAGATGAAGGTGACTGTGAGCGCCGGAGGGTTCGCCCTGTATCTCCTGGAGGGAGACAGCATGCGCCAGATCGTGAGGGAATTCAGGAGGGCCATCGGGAGAAGCTATATTCCTCCCAAATGGGCATTCGGGTACGGGCAGAGCCGGTGGGGTTATGAGTGTGAGGCGGATATCCGGGAGGTGGTGCGCAGACACCGGGAGGAAGGGGTGCCTCTGGACAGCGTGTACCTGGATATCGACTACATGGAGCGGTACAAGGACTTTACCGTGGATCAGGAGAAATTCCCTGACTTTCCCGGGTTTGTGCGGGAGATGAGGCAGCAGAAGATCCATCTGGTGCCCATCATCGATGCCGGAGTCAAGATCGAGGAGGGATATCCGGTGTACGAGAAGGGCGTGGAGAACGGGTATTTCTGCAAAAAGGAGGACGGCAGGGAGTTCGTCTGCGGCGTGTGGCCGGGGCGGGTGCATCTGCCGGATGTGCTCAATGAGAAGGCCAGGGCCTGGTTCGGACAGAACTATAAGATTCTTCTGGACCAGGGCATCGACGGCTTCTGGAACGATATGAACGAGCCGGCCCTGTTCTACGGGGAGGATTATCTGGAGGAAGTGTTTGAGAAGCTGGCAGACTACGGGAGACAGGAACTGGATATCAAGTCGTTTTTCGGCATGAAAAATCTGGTGCTGGGAGTGGCCAACCGGAAGGAGGACTACCAGTCCTTTTACCATGAGAGCAGGGACGGGAGAGTCCGCCATGACCAGGTCCACAATCTGTACGGGTATCATATGACCCGCGCGGCCGGGGAGGCATTTGACAGCATAAAGCCGGATCAGAGGATCCTGTTGTTTTCCAGGGCTTCCTATGTGGGGATGCACCGGTACGGCGGCGTGTGGACCGGGGACAACAGCTCCTGGTGGTCTCATCTGCTGATGAACCTGCAGATGATGGCCGGCCTTAATATGTGCGGGTTCCTCTACACCGGCGCGGATCTGGGAGGCTTTGGGGCCGACGCCACGGAAGATCTGCTTCTCCGGTGGCTGGAGCTGGGGATCTTCACGCCCCTGATGCGGAACCACTCTGCCAAGGGGACCAGGAGACAGGAGTTCTATCAGTTTGGGCATCCGGAGGATTTCCGCAATATCCTGGGGCTGCGATACGGATTCCTGCCCTACCTCTACAGCGAGTTCGTGAAGGCAGCCATGACCGATGACATGATGTTCCTGCCCCTGTCTTTCGTGTACCCGGAGGACGAGGCGGCCGCGGAGGTGGAGGACCAGATGATGGTGGGTGAGAGCATGATGATCGCCCCGGTCTACAGGCAGAATGCCAGAGGGCGGTATGTGTACCTTCCGGAAGAGATGAAACTGTACCGCTTCCGGAGCCTGACCTCTGCGGACCAGGAGCTCCTCGGGGCAGGACACCACTACGTGAAGGCAGAACTGTCCGAGGTTCTGATCTTTGTCCGCCCGGATCATATCGTGCCCATGTCGGAGGGCGGCTGCAGTGTGGAGGACATCGATGCATCCAGGCTGAACCTGCTGCATTTTGTCAGGACCGAGGGGACGTATGAGCTCTATGATGATGACGGATATCGAAAAGACGTGGATCTTGAGAGCGGGCTGACGGTGATTACCGTGAAAGCTGACGGCACGGTGAGCGTATCCGGGGCAGGGAGACCGGAGTGCAGGCTTAGGTAAATGTCACTGTTTTATACTCCTGAGTTAATCAGAGTGGTTGACTCAGGAGTGCTGTAATAAGCAGCTATTTGAGTAAGAAGGGAAATATTTTGTATAACTTGAAGTAGATCTTCAGGTGTGGTATCATAGACAATGATATAGGAAGCAGAACAGAAATATTTAAATACAGATGAAAAGGCAGGAGATAAATGACAGATTTTGAAAAATACATAGCTCCAGATATATGTGACAGATTTGAATTCTATAATTATGGACATGCATTAGAAATTTTGCATGATGCGTTTCCGGAAGAATGGAAAGAGATTCAAGAGTGCCTGCGGAAATTACGTCTTACTTTGACAGATATAAAGAGGGCAGGAGGAAATGAATCGCCAATTCCCAAAAAATTCGATGATGCTTTATATCCCTACGGGTGGAGAGAGATACGAATTAGCGGAGATTTAATCGTAAAAAAATATCCGAGACAGACAGTCCAGAGAAGAGGAAAATTTGCGGACGAACCCTATGAGATCGAGACAATTACCGGATATATTGACGGACATAACATCGATTTTTTGAAAAACAGAGTTGCTTTTGACTTGGAATGGAATAGCAAAGATCAGACGTTTGATCGGGATTTGTTGGCGATGAGAACCTATTTTGAATGTGGGCTGATTGATGTGGGTGTAATCGTGACAAGATCGGAAAATCTGAACGATATTTTTAAAAACGAAAAAGATGATAACGGGCAGCTTTTGATGAAAAAATACGGAGCCAGTACTACTTGGATAGGAAAACTGATTTACAGACTTGATTCACGCCGCAATGGTGGGTGTCCGATTTTAGCAATAGGTATTGGAAAGGGATGTGTGGAAGAATATGGCAGATTTGGCGAGTACTATAAAAGATTTACAGGCATTTACAGAGGGGAAAAAATATAATACGATCTATGCAGATCCGCCATGGCAGTTTCAGAACAGAACAGGAAAAGTCGCTCCGGAGCATAAGCGGCTTACCAGGTATGAGACCATGACAATAGAGGATATTAAGGCATTACCTGTGTCATACATAACAGGGGATAAGGCGCATTTATATTTGTGGGTGCCCAATGCGCTGCTTCCGGATGGACTTGCGGTTATGGATGCCTGGGGCTTTGAGTATAAAGGCAATCTTGTTTGGGAAAAGGTTCGTAAGGATGGTGGACCAGATGGAAGAGGAGTAGGATTTTATTTTAGAAATGTTACGGAGCTGATTCTTTTTGGTATTAAGAAAAAAAGTGCTCCTAACCGAACGCTGCAGCCTGCCAGATCACAGATAAATCTGATTCGGGCAATGAAGAGGGAGCATAGCCGTAAACCAGATGAGATTATACCAATCATCGAGGCATGCAGCCAGGGTCCGCGAATTGAACTTTTTGCACGAGGTGTACGTGAGGGATGGGATATGTGGGGAAATCAGGCTACTGCTGATTATGAGCCGACATGGGAAACATATTCTAATCATACTGTAGCCCATACGGGAGCAGTGTGCTGATGACAGTCATTGCTTGGCAGGAGACCAATTTTGGTCTCCTGTAATTTTTTAGAAGAATTAGCACTCAACTCTTGTTAGAATAGTGTCGGTTTTATCTGTGTTTTTTACTGTTTATGCAGGACTGAAAATCAAGGTTCTCAGGGATTTCCTGGGAACCTTTTGTTTGTTGTTGTTTGTCTCTGTACTTTAAAAAGGTACAGAAAAAGGTACAGAGACACAATGCAATGACTGGAGATCGGAAGTCTTGATTTATGAGATCAGTGGGGACTCTGAAAAAGTTCTTATCCCAATTAGAATACAACAAAGGTTAAGGCTCCCAGGATTGTCTGGGAGCCTTTGGTCTGTTTCTGTATTTTGAAAAGGCACAGAAAAGAAGCTTATTCCTCTGATCCATCTTTCAGAAAATCTGGATCCTTCAATATGGGTAAGTTTACAACCTCTAAAGCTGATAGAATACAATCATATTCTGGAGCTTCAGCAAAACCTCTACCAAAGGGGTTACAGTTCTGATAAAAGATTTCCCGGTCACTGTCTGATTGTAATATGGGATATTTAAAATCCCGTATGATTTTTTCTTTCCAGGCTTCATATATTGTATTGTCAATAGTGCTATCACTATATAGCTTATATATTTTATCCCAGCTCTCCAGGAATACTTTTATCACGGGATCATGAAACGCAAGACCTTTGCAGCCTTCTAAATTTTTTGTCGGGCTGCTGCAATCGCAACCTTTTTCAACCGTGATTGGCGAGGACTGGAGAAGGAAGAGCTTTTTAATATAATCTGAGTATGTCTTGATCGTATTCTCCGAGTTATCATAATCCTTTTCATCCTTTAGTCCCATGAGCCAGTCAATAGAACAACCATATTGATTCGATATATTTATGAGGGTCTGGGTAGGCGGTAATTTTGAGCCGTTTTCATAGGCAGATAAAGAAGCCATGGTACACCCGATGGACTCACTAAATTGTTTCTGTGTCAGATTTGTATCCTTCCTCAATTCTTTTAATCTATCCGGTTTAAATGTGGCCATATTTTTACCTCTCCCAAAAAATATTTAGTTTATCATTGTTTATGAAAATACTATCATTATTTGCCAAGAAAGTCAATAGAAGATGTTAATATAAATATATATTGACAAATATCAAATAAAATATATAATATAAACATAAATAAATAAAGATAAAGGAGAACACGCAATGAGAGCAAGAAAAACAAACATGGAACCAACCATAGTATCCGGAGGAAAAAATCGCCTAATGGATACGGAAGAATTACGGGCCTACACCAACTTGGGACGCAACAAGGCCATGGAGCTTGGAGACAAGATCGGGGCCAGAGTGAAGGTCGGGAAGCGCGTCCTCTGGGACCGAGTAAAGATTGATCAGTACCTGAACAACCTTACCGGAGTATAAGCAGCAGGAAAATCTATTAAGAATCGAGAGAAGAATGAGCTTAAAAAACAATACCATGAAAGAATGGGCCATGAAATACGCCGCTCTGGGCTTTGCAGTGTTTCCTCTGAAACCGCATAATAAGGTCCCTGCCACGTCTGACGGTTTCAAGAGCGCAACAACCGCCCCTCAACAGATCAATGCCTGGTGGGACGGCAATCCCCTTTACAATATCGGGATTGCCACGGGAGCTGTTTCGAGAGGCCTCCTGGTTCTGGATCTGGACGAGGACGATAAAAACAATAAGCACGGGCCGGAGGAGGCCAGGAAATGGCTCGTCCAAAGGAAGACGGATTTTCCTAAGACGGCAACAGTAAGGACGGGCAGGGGCGGCATACATATGTTCTATTATGGCCAGGGAAGGAACCGGAGCAATCTTCTCCCAGGCGTGGACGTGAGAGGGGAAGGCGGCTACATTGTGGCCCCTCCCAGCATACACCCCAATGGAAACACTTATAAATGGCTCTGCCCCTTCCCGCCTCCAATAGCCAACGCCAACGGGACCGTGTATGATTTTATCTGCCAGACAGATTCTTTTGGTGGTGCCGGAGGATTTCAATTGAGATTAAGTATCCCAACGGGGCAACGAACAGGCACGCTCATAAAGCTTATTGGATCCTTGAAAGCAAAAGGATTATCCGATGAGGCCATACAGGCGGCAGTCAGGGCCGAAAATGAAAAGTGCTGCAGTCCTCCCCTCTCAGATCGGGAGCTGGAAAAACAGGTATTCCCAGCCATTTATAGAGGCTGGAGGGAGGAACGGCCATACAGGGCAAGGTATAGTTCGGAAACCGGAAGCTTTCAAAGGTGCAGAAGCAACAGCCTGGATATGGCGGTTATGGACAAGGTAGAGGAAAAGCAGCCCGAATGGCTGATCCCGGGTTATGCACCAAGGTATCAGATCACGTCCTTGGCTGGTGACGGCGGTTCAGGCAAGACAACGGTATGGTGTGCCATTGCAGCAGCGGTAAGCAGCGGAAGTGGGAGCTTTTTGGAGTACGACGCCCCTGAAGACTGGGCAAAGGGGAAGCCTAAGAAAGTCATGTTCTTTTCGGCAGAGGATTCCTATGAGTACACCCTGAAAAGACGGTTGCGCAAGAACGGAGCCGACCTGTCAAACATTCTGTCCATCGATGTGGCGGATAAACGTTTCCAGGATGTGAAATTTAACAGCCCTTATCTGGAGCGGTTACTCGATTACCACAGGCCGGCATTGTGTATATTCGACCCAATCCAGGCGTTTGTGCCACCAGAGATCAGAATGGGCGACAGGAACGCAATGAGGAGCTGCCTGGCGCCCTTGATCGGCTACGGTGAAAAATATGGGACAAGCTTCCTGATTGTAGAACATGCAAATAAGCAGTCTGGAGTCTGGGGACGCAAAAGGATTGCTGACAGCGCTGACATCTGGGACATATCAAGAAGCGTGCTGATGTTGGGGAATACCAATGAAGCCGGGGTGCGTTATCTGACCCATGAGAAATCAAATTACGGGCCATTAGAGGAAACCATACTGTTTGCCATTGAAGATGAAAGAATCGTCTTTAAAGGCCATACTACCAAACGGGACAAGGACTTTGTGGTAGAGGAATCCTTTAATACCAGGCAGAAGCCCCAAAGGGACGAGGCCGTAAATTTCATACTGGATTTCCTTAAAGATGGAGAAAAAGAAGTGTCGGAGCTGGACGAGATGGCCAAGGTAATGAATATCAGCAAAAACTCACTTAAAAATGCAAAAGCTGATTTAAAGCATGATGGAAAAATAAAAACATGGTCAATTGGATATGGGGAGAGTAAGAAGTATTTTATCCGCTTACTGGAGGCCCTCCCTTACAGCCAGTGAAAAAGTCAACGAGTAAATAAAAAATCCCGTATTTTCAATGGTTCTATTTACTGGAGGGGGGGCCTCCAGTAAAGCGAGGCCGCTTAAATCAAGGCTTTTTCGTTTACTCGTTGACTTAGCCGCTGTATATAGGAAACCCAACGAGTAAAGAGAGGAGAGCGATAATGATATTTGGAGATTTTAACCGGATCATCTTCCGGGATTTCAAGGTAGAGGCCGCCCGGCTGATCGCAGAGGAGATCAGGGAGCAGAAACCGGCCGACGAGTTCCAGCTGGCAGGAATGCTTGCGGATCTGGGAGCCCAGGCGCTGGTAAACGCTTATGGTGATGTCTGTGTATTGACCAACATCAAGGGCTTGTATGAAGAGCATATGAAAGCCTTAGGGACAAAACATGAGGAAAGCGAGGTGGCGAGCGAATGCTGATGACTGACTTACTCCGTTCGGTAGGTATCCCCGCCGTGACAAGGAATCTTATGGTGGAGTATTGCGATAGCCGGGGCACTTGCTTCCACAGACCGATACAGACGATCATGGCTCCCGCATTCCATGGAACGGATAAAGATCTGATCGAAGGGATCCAAACAGAATTAAAGAAACAGGGCTGCAGCGTTCGCTGTATCTTAGAGACTTTCGGAGAGTTTGAATTGGAAGAGCTTGAGGACGTCTTCAACGGCAGCAGGCAGGGAGAGCATTCCATTTCTGTCTTATATCTTGATGCAAAACTGGCACAGGAGCTCATGAGGGAGGCAACGGACATGCCCGGGAAAGGATAAAATCGAAAACAAACATGAATAGCGAACGTTGCGTTGCATTTCAAAAACGAAACGAATACCTCCCAATGGCAAAGAATCCGCTATTTTCAGCCTGTTTCCGTCATTCCTGCTGGATCATCGCCAATGGCAACGTTGCGTTTAACCCTAACAAATCTTAACATCCATTGCAACGCAGCGTTCGGAAACGGATTCTGTTTCTTTGCAGCAGCCTGCTGCCTGTCTCCAGAATCCCCAATGGTAAGGCTTGTTTTAATCTGAGTAAATCCGAGTGTCAATCCAAACGCAGCGTTGCTTTCCAAAACCGACAAATAAACGCAACGTTGCAATATGCCGGAGCCTGCTGCCTTCCTGGATTTGACGCCAGACAGCTCCGAGAGGCAGCAGATTCCCGGAGCTGGTACAGACCGGCGCTTCTCCGGATGCCTTGGCTGGTAAATCCATTATAGGGGAGGCACTGGCGATATGTCAAATGAACAGCTTGTCATACTCATTAAGGCCGGGGAGGGCACGGCGCAAAACATGGAGCGGCTTTATTCCCAGGTAAAGGGATTTATCCATACCGTAGCCTGGAGATACAAAGGGCTGGCGGAGCTGGAGGATCTGGAGCAGGAGGGATGCCTGGCTCTGTATCCTGCCATTGACGGCTATGATCCGGAGCGCGGAGTGAAGTTCCTGACCTATGCGGAGAACTGGATCCGGCAGAGGATGGTGCGTTACATTCAGAACAGCGGCAGCTGTTTCAGGCTCCCGGTCCACTGCCTGGAGGATGTGCGGAGGTATGAGCGGTTTGTCTCTGATTTTTCGGCAGCCTGCGGCCGGGAGCCATCAGACGCAGAGATCAGGTATTATCTGGGACTTACCATGGAGCAGGTCAGGGAGATCAGAGCGAATATCCGTAAGGCCAGCCTGGGAAGCCTGGACAGTCCCGTGGCCGGTCCGGACGGCCCCGTTGCGGGAATTTCCGTCACGGTGGGGGATCTGGTGGCGGCTCCCGGCTGTCTGGAAGAGGAAATCCTGGAAAAGAGGCAGCAGGAGGAACTGGGACGGGAGCTGTGGGCCTGTGTGGATTCTCTGCCAGGGAGACAGCCGGAGGTGCTGAGAATGCGTTACCAGAAGGGCATGAGCCTG
>JAAWBS010000006.1 GCA_022792815.1 Hungatella sp. | reverse complement strand
GTGCGGCGCCTGTATGGAGAAATGTAAATTCGGCGCAATCTACAAAAAGTAATGGAGGAGAATCGGAATGGAGAATATCACAATTAAAATTAACGGCTTAGAAGTAAGCGCTCCCAAGGGTTCCACCATCCTGGAAGCGGCCCGACTGGCTCATATCGAGATTCCTACCCTCTGCTTCTTGAAGGAGATCAATGAGATTGGTGCCTGCCGGATCTGTGTGGTTGAGGTAAAAGGCGCCAGAAGCTTGGTGGCTTCCTGTGTCTATCCCATCAATGACGGCATGGAAGTCTGGACCAACAGCCCCAAGGTACTGGCATCCCGCAAAAAGACTCTGCAGCTTCTTCTCTCCAACCATGAGAGAAAATGCCTCTCCTGTGTGAGAAGCGGCAACTGTGAGCTGCAGCAGCTGTGTAAGGAACTGGGTGTGGAGGATGAAGCCTACTATGACGGCGAGAAGACTCCCTCCTGCATCGACGACAGCGCGGCCCATATGTTCCGGGACAATTCCAAGTGCATCCTCTGCCGCCGCTGTGTGGCTGTGTGCGAAAAGACCCAGGGCATCGGCGTCATCGGCGCCAACATGAGAGGCTTTGCCACCTTCATCGGTTCTGCCTTCGACATGGGGCTGGGCGAGACCAGCTGCGTATCCTGCGGTCAGTGTATCGCCGTCTGCCCCACCGGCGCTCTCCAGGAGAAGTCCCAGATCGACCAGGTGCTGGCAGCCATCGCAGACCCGTCAAAGCATGTGATCGTGCAGACCGCTCCCGCTGTCCGCGCAGGACTGGGAGAGGAATTCGGCTATCCCATCGGCACCAACGTGGAGGGCAAGATGGCAGCCGCCCTCAGAAGAATCGGCTTTGACAAAGTATTTGACACCAACTTCAGCGCCGACCTTACCATCATGGAGGAGGCCCACGAGTTTATCGATCGAGTCCAGAACGGCGGAGTGCTTCCTATGATCACCTCCTGTTCTCCCGGCTGGATCAAGTACTGTGAGCACTATTTCCCGGATATGACAGAGCATCTGTCCAGCTGCAAGTCTCCTCAGCAGATGTTCGGCGCTATCGCCAAATCTTACTACGCTGAAAAGAGCGGAATCAAGCCGGAGGACATCGTATCCGTGTCCATCATGCCCTGTACGGCTAAGAAGTTTGAGATCGGAAGAGACGACCAGGCGGCCAACGGAGTGCCCGATGTGGACTACTCCTTAACCACCAGGGAGCTGGCCCGGATGATCAAGAAGGTAGGCTTAAAGTTTACCGCTCTCCCTGACGAGGAATTCGATGCTCCCTTAGGCCTGGGCACCGGCGCTGCCGTGATCTTCGGTACTACCGGCGGTGTCATGGAAGCCGCTCTCAGGACTGCAGTGGAGACCCTGACCGGCGAGGAACTGGCCAGCTTAGACTTTACCGACGTCCGCGGCATGAAGGGCATCAAGGAAGCCACCTACCAGGTAGCCGGTATGGATGTAAAGGTTGCCGTAGCCTCCGGCCTCGGCAACGCGAGAGAACTGCTGAACAAGGTGAAGGCCGGGGAGGCTGACTATCACTTTATCGAGATCATGGGATGCCCCGGCGGCTGTATCAACGGCGGCGGTCAGCCCCAGCAGCCAGGCTACATCCGCAACACGGTGGATATCCGTGCCCTGAGAGCCAAGGTGCTCTACGATTCGGATCAAGATAATCCGATCCGCAAGTCCCATGAGAATCCGGCGATCAAGGAGCTGTATGAGACCTACCTTGGCAAGCCCGGAAGCGAGAAGGCACATCACCTTCTGCACACTACCTATGTGAAGAGAAGTATTAACGGGAATTAATTCCTGACCGTGAAAATCGAGCAGGGAAGAGAAGGTTCTTCCCTGCTCGTCGCTGACTGCGGCGGTTAAAAACCAGAACAACAAAGAGGGAAGTTCCTGATTGATTGGAACTTCCCCCATCATTTTACAGCTTCTCTGCTGATAGGATTGCCGGTGCAATCCGTATGTCAATTGTGCTCTTTCTGAGCCTCCCACAGGCTGGCATAGATTCCGTGTTGTTCTAACAATTCTTTATGGCTGCCTTTCTCCGCAATCGTTCCCTTTTCCATCACATATAGGCAGTCAAACTCTGTCGTTAATTCCAGGCGATGGGTCACGGCAATGACTGTCTGGTCACAGGGCAGATCTCTAATCACATCTCTTATCATCTCTTCCGAATTCCTGTCCATGGCTGATGTGGGTTCATCCAACAAGATGATCGGAGCTCTTTTATACAGGGCCCGCGCCAGGCTGATTCTCTGAAGCTGTCCGCCGGAAAATCCGCTGTTCTGCTCTCCAAGTACTGCTTCATAGATTGATCTGCCTTTCGTAAGGAAAGAATCCGCTCCTGCCTCTTTCGCTGCCAGAATAACCTTTTCCTCTGTCCCCTCTTCCAGGCAAAGACTGATATTTTGTCTGACGTTTCTGTGAAACAGAGACAATTCCTGCGGAACGTAGGCCAATTGGCGGCGCCACTGACTTAACGGAATCTTCCCCAAGACCTGTTCCCCTATGGAAATACTCCCCTCATCAGGATCATAAAATCCTAACAGAAGTTTTAAAATCGTGGATTTTCCGCTGCCGCTCTCTCCCACAAAAGCCACTTTTTCCCCCGGATGAACCTGAAACGTAAAATGATCTAAAATCAGGCTCTGTCCATAAGAAAAAGAAACATCCTGAAACACAATCTTTCCGGGAAGCAGCTCATCTGCAGAACGGGTAGCAGCTTTTTCTGTCTCCTCTATCTGCAGATCAAGAATCTCAAACAGTCGCTCTACATTCGGACTTCCTTCCCTGACCATAGCCGGAAAATTTACCACAGCCACCATGGCCTGGGCGATCTGATCTGACAAGGGTAGGGACAACATAATCAATGAAAACTCTATATAGTTCCTGGATGCCAGAAACGCCCCAAGAACCAACAAGCTTACTATGGTAATACAGTCGGCCAGAAAAGTAAGTACCGATCTTCTGATTCCTTCCAGCCGTCGATAATCAGCCGTCGCTTCGGCGATATCGGCAAGTTGTGTATCTAATTTTTCTTTAAAAAGGCCATGGAGGCCAAATGTGCGGATTTCTACTGCCCCTCTGATACATTCTTCCAGGAAACAGACGACTCTGCTTCTTCCCTCTGTCATAGCTTCATTCAGCTTCCTCAACCTTTCGGTAGCCAGATGCATGACTCCCATACTGACAGCCGAACAGCCTACACACAAGAGGGCTACTCTCCAATCTACAAACAGCAGAAGCAGCAGAGAAAGGCTTCCCGAAAGGAGCGGCTGAAACACCCATCCGCTCATGAGATATCCAATCAGATCCGTGCTTTTTGGAATGTCATAGTTGATTCTGTTTTGGATTTCCACCGGCGGATAGGCGGCGGCCACAGGCTCCGATACATGGAGATATCTGTCCAGCATCTCCATCCTCAAATTATGCCGTATATGCTGCTCCAGATAAATAAAGCCCGACATGGAAAAACCGCCGAGCAGGGCAGACATGAAAATCATCAGCAAATACCAAAATACCTTTTCCAGAACCACAGGCTCCCCGCTCCCTGAAGCAGCAGACACGATTTGGGAGAGCAGCACTCCTATGGAGGAAAAGATGAGAAAAAAGGAAGCTCCACAAATCACGGTGCAGAGGGTGAACAGAGGAACCCATCGTCTGCACCTGGATATCAATCTCCAATACAGCGTAAACGAATGATCAAATCTCACACTCTCTCCTTTCCTGACTTTGGATATGGGCCGTAAGTTTTCCGTCAGCGAACTCGTAAACATGCTCAAATAGAGGAAGCAGTTCTCTTTGATGAAGCACCATAATGACTGTCCGCCCTGGGGTTTTCTCTAAAATATCTGCCGTCACCTTCCGCGCGGCCTCTCTATCCAAAGCTGATACCGGCTCATCCAGCAGCAAGATCGGCGCCCTGCTGTAAAGAGCCCTGGCTATGGCAACCCTCTGCCTCTGTCCCCCGCTGAGATTGCTGCCGTTTTGTCTCAGCTCTGTATGAATTCCATGTTCCATATGGGACAATGCGAAAGACAGACCTGCAAGCTCAAGAGCTGTGGACATGAAACCGTCTTTATCATTTGCCAGGCCGCCCCCATAACCAATATTTTCCTCTATGGACCCCGAAAAAATATAAGGAAACTGACCTGTAATCACCGAATCTCCTGCCTTAACCATTCCCTCCTGCGGAACTTTCAGTCCTGCAATCAATTTTAACACCGTAGACTTACCGCTGCCATTTTCTCCCACAAACGCAACCTTAGCCCCGGCAGAAATCTGAAAGGAGACATTATCAACCGCATTTTTTGTTTCTCCGGGATAGCAATATGTGACTTTTCGAAAGCTGACGGCATTCTTTTCAGGAAAGGTATCGTAGGAATTCTGCATGCCGCCATCATCACAGACAACTGCCTCTGCTCTCCACAATTCCTGGATTCTTGAAACAGACGGTTTGACTTTTACCGCACTGATGAGGTAATCCACATAGTGCAATTGTCTTGGAAGCATCCGGTTGCATAAGTAAAACACAGAAAAAAATGTTGCGATTTCTATCATCTGTCTCGGAATCATATACAAGCCTGATATACATACACTGAGGATAGGGAACATGCCGCAGAAAATTCCCACCACCCTCAGCGGCATAACAAGATAACTAAAGCGGCACTGAACCTTTGCCGCCTCTGTACTTTTTTCGTAGCTGATCTGTCCTGCAAAATCATAAGCCTCGTAGGATTTTACGATTACCCGGTTTGACAGAATGTCATGTACTGCCGTGTTCATCTCCACTTCTTTCTCTTTCGCTATTTTACCGGCCTTTTCTGTGATCCGGCCGATGAGGCATTGTATTCCTACAGAGGCCGCTGCCATAATCAGGTAGATGGACGTTATCCGCCAGTCAATGACGAAAAGATATACCAGGGTGAACAGAAACGTTACCAATTCCTTCATGATCACGGGAATCGTATCCGACAAAAATTCCGTAATCTCGTTTGTATCATTGGAGATACGGTTATAGAGATCACCAACTGACGACATGAGGGGATGGTCTAAGGAAAGAGTCGACAATGCTTCATAAATACTCTGTTCCATGGCTGAATAAGTATAAGCTTGAAGCCTGCCACATTGGTTTAAAAATAGAAATTCCAGAATTTCTTCAAGTAGGTAGAATACAATGACGCAAACTACAAGACCTGCGCAGAAGGCAAGTCCTTCCTGCGCCAGGTATTCTGTCAGATTCCCTAGCGTATTCGAAGTAATGATTGATACAAAGGGAGCGATAAGACTTAACAGGACAAGAGGTATGAAATAGTATTGATATTGTTTTAATCGGTCTCTGAAATTTTTCATAATCTTCTGCGCCCCGCGTTTTCTGCCCATCACTTCCTCTTTTTTGTATAATAGCACCGCCTAATAGACATGTCAATAAATTTATATTTTTATTATTTAATAAATAGAAATCTCTTTTCACGACAAAAAAATCGGGAAGTCCCTGATTTTTCGGGACTTCCCACTGTTTACACTAAGCGCGAGACGGGATTCGAACCCGCGACCCTCGCCTTGGCAAGGCGATACTCCACCACTGAGCCACTCGCGCACTCCTCTTCTCTCTCTCCTCGCACATACCCTCAAAACCGCATACCATACTCTATATCTCTCC
>JAAWBS010000005.1 GCA_022792815.1 Hungatella sp. | reverse complement strand
GAACGGATATTGCGCACTTTTGTGGTGTTGGACTTTAAGCAGTCCACCACGTACTTGATATGCTCCGAGTTGAGTTTTAACAGACGGCTCCTTACCACCTCTGCCGGAAAATCCTGGCCGCTGATCCGCACCATGGGTTTTGTGCCGCATACCGTGTCCACCATAATGTCTAATATCTCGTCCAGGATTTCGGCGTCATAGCCAAGGCGCTCCCTGGTAATGTCATACTCAATATTTTGCTTAATCAACCTCCGGTAAGCCCGTATCCTATCAATCCTATCATCTATTGTTGGCCCATGGCTTTCCACCTGTTCCCTGGCCGGATAGATTGATAGGTCAGTATCACTTAATTCAGTTTTATTTCTCTCAGTATTATTAGTGGCCGTTTTCTGGAAGTCTTGACTTCCCATTTGCGGAACTTTAGACTTCCGTTTTTCGGAAGTCTGGATTTCCGGTTTGCGAATGAAGTTTTTCACGTAGATAATCGTGGGCTTTCCCTGGCCCTGCTTTTTCCGTTCAATCAGCCCATTCTTATCCAGTTCCCCAAAGAGGGAAACCGCCTTTGTATGCCCGCAGCACAAATATTCCAAAGCGTCCTCCAAAGTGAAGTAGATAAATACCCGGTTTAAATCGTCCAGCCAGCCGTTGCGAACAGACAGCCCCATGCGGTCAAGTATAAGGCCGTAGAGGATTTTGGCGTCAGAAGATATGCGCCGGTAGCCGGGGTCAGTGAACAGCACCTTGGGTATCCGGTAGAAGGTATACTGTTCCGCTTCATCGCCATAAAAGTAATCCAGCATGGCAGGGTCTGGCATAGCTTTGCTTCACCACCTTTCCACAGTCAATAGGTCGAAAAAAGGCATGAAAAAAAGGGCACCACCGTTAGATAGTGTCCTTTATTGTGAAATTTGCTGGAAACCCATGCCTTTATAGCCGTCTGTAGCCGATATTTTTAGTAGTTTCGCTAGTTCGCTTAGAATACTCAGCTTTCTCCGTACATAACGCCTTTTTTGGTATTTTCAATCAGTTTTAGCAGCCTGCTCCGAAATAGTTCCGGCTGTTTCTTTTTGATCTGTATGGTATCAATCCGCACCCGCTGGTATAGGGGAGGGAATTTCTGAAAATTGTTCCAGACTTCCGCATCTGCTTTTAAGGCTTTTTCAATATCCTTATCGATGGCAAAGCCTTTTGGCGACATATCGGGCAGTACGGCCCTGCCGGCATCCGTCATCAGCCCCAGGCGCTCCATCCTCCGGCAGCGCTCTTTATTTAACTCAGACCATAGACTTCCTTTTCTCCGGGGAGCAAGTCTTTGGGCAGTCACGCCGTCATCCGTCTTTTTTGTGGTGCTGTCTATCCAGCCGAAGCACATGGCCTCCTCAACAGAATCGATGTACCAGAAAGTGACATCATCAACCGGGTGGCCCCGCTTCACGATTACCCAGCATTCCTTTTCCTTATCATGGTTATTTATGAGCCATTTCCGCAGTTCGCGGCGGTTTTTTGCATCAAGCAGATTTGTAAATTCCATAATCATTCACCCCAATTTTGTAATGGTAATTTGAATTATACCATAGGCGCGGGGATAATTCCACGGGCTGGCGGCACATTCAATTGCCAGGCTTTTACTTTAGCAGGAACGGATTCCCGCCGATGTAATAGGAGACAGCGGAATAAGGAGGAGACGAAACATGTATGAATTGGTGCAGGTCAGCGAGAACTGTTATTACATAAACTGTCCGGCAAAGATCGGTGTGTATGTGGCGGACAAAGATCACGTCTATCTGGTTGACAGTGGAAATGACAAGGATGCGGGGCGGAAGGTCATGCAGATATTGAAAAAGAACGATTGGCATCTGTCGGCAATCCTGGATACTCATTCCAACGCAGACCATATCGGCGGGAACAAATACCTGCAGGGGCAGACGGGGTGTAAGGTTTATTCCAGCGGTATAGAGGCAGCTTTTACAAAGTATCCGGTATTGGAGCCGTCTTTTCTTTACGGCGGCTATCCATGTAAGGATTTGCGGCACAAGTTCCTGATGGCGCCGGAAAGCGATGTGACGGATTTTTCAGATGAGAGTTTCCCGAAAGAGATTGAAATGATACCTTTGCCGGGGCATTTTTTTGACATGGTGGGATTTCGCATGCCGGACAATGTGGTGTTTCTTGCGGACTGCATCAGCAGCAGGGAGACGTTGGATAAGTACGGGGTTTCCTTCATCTATGACGTGGGCGCTTATCTGAAAACATTGGATCTGGTGGAGAAGATGGAGGCGGCTATGTTCGTTCCCGCCCATGCGGCTGCCTCCGCTGATGTGAAGGAGCTTGTCTGTTACAATAGGGATAAAGTGCACGAAGTGGCAGATAGGATTTTATCCATCTGCGGGGAGCCGGTCTGCTTTGAGCATATTTTGCAGGAAGTGTTCAAAGGCTATGGTCTTGCCATGAACTTTGAGCAGTATGTATTGGTTGGCAGTACCGTGCGGTCTTATCTTTCGTGGCTGAAAGATACCGGGAAGATGGCGGCTATGTTTCAGGACAGTATGCTGCTCTGGCAGAGGACATAATTTCGATAACTGGGAAACAGTCCGAGAGCACATTGGAGAAAAACGAAGGAGAGGATAATATGAGACAACAAAAGAGAGGAACCCGTCTGTCAGGATACCGGCCGGATTATGTGGTATTTGATCTGGAGACGACGGGATTAAGTCCCATAACAGATGGCATCATCGAGATCTCGGCGGTAAAGGTAAAAGGCGGGAAGGTGACGGATCGCTTTTCCACCCTGGTGAACCCCGGACGGAGGATTCCCGCTGCTGCCACCCGGGTCAACGGGATCACAGATGAGATGGTAAAAGATGCGCCGGGTCTGAGGGAGGCTCTGGACCGTTTTCTTGCCTTTATCGAAGATCAGGTCCTGGTGGGACATAATATCCACAGCTTTGACATGGGTTTTTTAAATCATGCCATGGAGGAGCTGTATCAAAAGAGTCTGAGCAATGACTATATCGATACACTCTATATGGCCCGAAGCTGTTTAAAGGAATTGTCCCACCACCGCCTGGTGGACCTGGCCGCCCATTTTGACATCAGCACAGAGGGAGCTCACCGGGCTCTCAACGACTGTATCATGAACCAGAAGTGTTATGAAAAGATGGGAAAGATTATGGAGACGGTGAATTCTCGGCCCGGGTCCGGGGAGACATGTCCGAGATGCGGGGCAGAGCTGGTGAAACGAAACGGAAAGTTCGGTCAGTTTTACGGCTGCAGCAGTTTTCCGAACTGCAGGTACACGAAGAATATTTGACAGGGAAGCCTATGCCTATCTGCATCGGAAACCACAGCCTAAGTCACCAATAAGGGTTCCAGTTTTTCGCGAGTCTTGTCAGGGCTTCCATGTAGAAATAATCGCCCCATAGGTTGCATTCATCTACCCCTCGGTGCCGGCAGGTGTTGAAGGGGGAGGAATTGCAGTAAGTACTGTGGAGCACCAGACCGTTGGACTCTCCGGGGGCTTTCACCCGATAGCCGTCAGCTAAGGATTTTAAGATCTTTTTTGCCATACCGATATAGTAGTCCCTTTCCTTCTCGCCCAGATACTTGGCCATCTCGAGCATCCCGCAGGCGGCGATGGAGGCGGAGGAGGAGTCCTTAGGCTGCAGATCTCCATCCCCAAATTCCAGATCCCAGAAGGGCACCAGATCAGAGGGCAGATGACGCAGAAAATAATCCGTCACCTCCTTAAACACGGAAATATAGGATTCTTCCTCTGTATACCGATATCCTATGGCAGTTCCGTAGATACCCCAGGCCTGCCCTCGTGCCCAGGCCGATCCGTCCCGATACCCCTGACAGGTAGCCCCATGATCCGCCTTGCCGGTGTCCGGATCAAAGAAAAACGTATGCCAGGTCGAATGATCCGGGCGGACCACATGGTCCAGAGTCGTCTTCGTGTGCTTTCTGGCGACCTCGGCATAGCTCTCATTTCCCGTCTCTAGAGAGGCCCAGTAGAGGAGAGGAAGGTTTAAAAGACAGTCGATGATCAGCCGGTAATGCCCAGGAGCCCCCAGTCTTCCCCAAGCCTGGATAAAATTTCCTTTCTCATGAAATCGGGTGATCAGCTTATCCGCAGCCAGGAGAGCCCCTTTCCTTCCGTTTTCATTGCCGGTCAGCTTATACCCTGCCACACAGGACAGAGTATACAAGAACCCCAGATCATGGGTCTCCACGTCCCGCTCCTTCCTTATGCGGTCCAGAAAACTGTCGATCTGCATCTCTCCGGCCTCCCGAAGTCCCGGGCTTTGCGTGTGCTCATAGGAGAGCCAGATTTCCCCGGTCCAAAACCCGGTAGTCCAATCCACGTTCTCCATACCCCGGTAAAATCCGTTCTCACTGTAAGCCATGGGAAACACCCGGGTAAAATCCCTCAATCCTGCCGACACCTGCTCCGAGGCAAAATCCAGCGCCTCCAGGACGTCCGCTGTCGAGATCTCCTCTTTCCTCTCTAATGCCTCCTTGCCGATCCATTTCATAGGCTGTCATCCTTTCCGTTTATTTTTATTTAGGTAATTGCGAAACTCAAAAACCTATATTTTTACTCCTGCAGGATAGCAGGTTCCTCATCCTTTCACCCCGCTGGCCGCGATCCCCTCCACAAAATATTTTTGCAGAGAGAAGAAGATGATCATGACCGGAATCAGAGAGAGCATGGCTGCCGCCATAATCATGCCGTACTCCTGAGTGTAGTCATCCATGAAGACCCGCAGCCCGATCTGGATGGTCTTCTTCGCCTTTGTGGTCAGATAGATGTAGGGCCCCAGAAAGTCATTCCATGTATTGACAAAGGTAAAGATCACCAGGGTGGACAAGGCCGGCTTGGACAGAGGAAGCATGATCCTGGCATAGATATGGTATTCGCTCATGCCGTCGATCCGTGCAGCCTCACAAAGTTCATCCGGGATTCCCATATAAAACTGCCTCATCAGGAATACCCCGAAAGCCGAAAAGGCATGGAGCATGATGATGGCCAGGTGAGAATCATTGAGATGAAGGCTTCTCATCATGATGAACTGAGGTACCATGTACACTTGCCAGGGGACGGCGATGGTTCCGATGTAAGCCAGAAACAGCCGGTCCCGATATTTGAAATCCAGCTTTGCAAATGCGTAGGCTGCGAAACTGCTGGTAAACAGCTGGACGAAGGTAGTAATGACGGTGATCTTAAACGTGTTTTTCGTATACAAGAGCAGCGGGATCTTTTTCCAGATATCTATGTAATTTTTCCACTGAACGGGACGGGGGATCCAGCGGATCGGGATGGTGAGCACATCCTTGTCCAGTTTCAGGGAGGAGGACAGCATCCACAGAAAGGGAATCAAAAATACAAAGGAGATCAGAGTCAGGCTGCCGTACAGAAGAACCCTTTTAGCTGTTCGCATAATGTTTCTCCCCCTTAAACTGTATGATGGTAACCGTGAGCACCAGGACAAAGAGCACGACTGCCAGTGCGCTGGCATACCCGAACCGGCTGTTGACAAATGCCATGTCATAGATGTGGTACACCAAAACCAGAGTCTCCGTTCCGGGCCCGCCGCCGGTGATCAGCATCACCCGGTCATAGATCTTAAAACTGTTGATAGTCAGCATGATGATGATAAAAAATGTGGTGGGCTTCAGCTGGGGCCAGGTGATGTACCTGAATTTCTGCAGAGGGCCTGCACCGTCTAAGCCGGCAGCCTCGTACAGTTCCGGGGAGATCCCCTGGAGACCGGCCAGATCGATCACCATATAGTATCCCATGTCTTTCCAGATGCTGAACAGCACCACGGTGAACATGGCCCAGTGTTTGTCCGCCGCCCACTTGGGAAGATGTTGTGCACCCAGGGAGTTGAGGATCACGTTGACAAGTCCCGCTCCCGGGCTGAAGATGATGTTCCAGACTGCGGTACAGGCCACGATGGAGGCCACATAGGGGAAAAATGCCGCTGCTCGGAAGACTTCTCTGCCTCGGATCCTGCTGTTTAAGAGAAGCGCCATCCCCAGGGCGCTGGCCAGTGTAAAAGGAACCGCACTGACGGCATAGACGACGGTATTTTTGAGAGCCACCCAAAATCTGGTGTCAGATTTCATCTTGATAAAATTGTTAAGTCCGTCAAAGGTGATGGCGCCGTTGCCGTTCCACTGGCTGAAGGTCAGCACAAAGGCAAAGATCACAGGCCCCAGAGTAAAGACGGCAAATCCTATGAAATTGGGGGCGATGAATGAATATGCCACCAAGTTCCTTCTGGTTTTTCTGCTTAACATCGTAGTTCGCCCCCTTTCGTCTTCTATTTCCCGATTTTCCCCACCTGTTCATTCATGTAGGTGATGCCTTCCTCGACAGTCATAGTGCCTGTCATAATATAGTCGTGTCCCGTGTTCAGTACCTGGAAGATCTCAGGACTGTTTTCACCGAGAGGATTTTCCAGCATGGTAGTCTTCGGGTCGGTGAGAGCCCTTCGGCTGACCTCATCTGTGGGGAATCCCTCCACGGAAAAGATGGTATCCATGGTTGTCTCGACCATATAACCCGGCATGTATCCGTTGGCTGCCACAATCTCTGCCCCTTTCGCTCCGGCGGCAAATTTCACAAAATCTTCGGCGATATCGGAATTTTTTGAGGAGTTGATCACGGACATTCCCACGAAATTCCCGATGGTGCTGCCAGGCTCTGCCCCGGACTTGTGGGGGAAGGCGGCGACAGCCCACTCGCCCAGGTCCGGATACTGCCCCTCATTGATCCTGGTGATCAGTGTTCCGATGGACCAGGTGCCCATAAGCATAGTGGCCACATTGCCTTGACCGAAAGCTCCCAGATAGTGGAGGCCGCTGGTCTTTAAAGTGGAGTAATCCATGCACACCTTGTCCTCCTGCTGGCTAAGGACCATCTCATAGTAGGGCTTCATGTAACTGTAATCTCCGGCCAGAATATCTGCACCCTCTCCTGCAGAGGCCATGCCCTGTACACAGATGTCCCAGGTGTGATAGTGAGTCCCATAGACTTCTGAGCCAAATTCAGTGTCAGTCAGGCTGCGGACCATGGAATCGTACTCCTCAAAGGTCATGTCATTGGTGGGATAGGGAACCCCGGCTCGATCAAAAATATCTTTATGATAGAACATCACATAGAAATCACTCCGCAGAGGGAGGGTATACACCTGTCCGTCCCACATGAGAGGCTCTAAGTTTCCACCGTAGCTGTCTGTATCGATGGTACTCTGGTCCAGAGGCTTTAGAAGTCCCTTCATGATCATGCTCACAAAGCTGAAACCATCCTTCACCGCGATCACGTCAAAGGGGGAGTCATTGCCGGCCAGCTGAGTCTGGAGAGCCGTGGCATAGTCGGTGGCGCCCAGGTCGATGATCTCAATCTCCACATTGGGATGACTCTCCATGTAGGCCTCGGCGATAGGTCTCCAATAAGGCTGGGTGTCCGCGGACCAGAGGGCCCATTTCAGAGAGACCTTCTCACCGCTGTCGCCGGAGGAGGCTTGACCGCTGCCGGCGACGGCACCTGTCTGTGCCTCGCTGCTTCCGGTCTGACTCTGGGGAGGCGTCCTGCGGGAAGGGCTGGCGCACCCGCATAGAAGCTGACCGAACACCGTGATTCCAAGGACCATTGCCCCAATTCTTTTTTTCACGTTCATGTAATCCGAACCTCCTTAAAATTTATGATTATATTTTATCCTTTTTCAGCGATCAGGACTATGACGGATTCCATCTATTTCTTTTCAAATCCCCTTGAATTTCCCTGTCCTTTATACATTTGCGCTGAAAACATATACAATTCAACGATTTCCCATTTCTTACATTGACTTCAAGTTGCCATCTAGTATAATAGAACTATGAAAAGACAGATAAAATTTCGAAGTATCAGAAAAAGGGTTCTCGGAATCAGCGTCCTTTTTGCGGCTGTGGTCACGGTACTGACTGCCACATACGGTTATTTCTCTTATCAGAAGATTCTCGACAGCAGCTTGAGACAGACCACGGAATACAGCCTGAAACTGTTGTTTGAGACCCTGCAGCATGATTTGGATGCTGCCCTGTCTCTCGCTGATTTTTGCGCCGTTGACCACTCTGTGGGGGCATATCTCAACGCTGCCAACCGGGAGGAAGAGAGCAGTACTTTTTTGGCCAATCAGGCGTGGGAGCAGCTGAAAAAGGAATTTACAGGCAACAGCCATTCCGTCTATTTTAACCGTGTCATCGTCTCTGATAATCATAACCACTACATCCAGTTTTCACCCTACAATGTTTATCAGAATATCTCCTGTGCCGAGAGGATCAAGAGTCAGATCTGGTTTGAAAAGCTCTATGACGGGAATATGGGCTTCAGAACAGGCTTTGTGCCTGACCCGATCACCCCTTTTGAGCCGGACAACCTGGTTTTGCCTGTCGTGCGTCCCATCTATGCCGCTTACCGCAGAGAAATCACCGGATGGTGTTACTTAGCCATCTCTCCCAACTTATTTTTAAACCGACTGAAAAACTACAGCCTTTCTCCCGACAGCCGGCTGTACATGATTCTGGGGGACACCACTTACAGCTGGAATCAGGATACGAGGCGGCTGGAGGAGTCAGGAGAAACTACCGATTTTTCCGACCGTGCCGCCGTGGTCTGCAGCTCCGGGACAAGGGGCTGGTCTTTGATCCAGACCATATCCAGGGAGGCCCGCTCCAAGCAGACTTGGGTGTACATGTCCACCTTTATCGTCGTCGTGGGGATCGTGGGTCTTCTCGGTGCGGTCATGTCTCTGTACCTTCACTACTCCATCAATGTGCCGTTAAAAAGCCTTCAAAAGAAGCTGAAGTCCGTGGCCGCGGGAGATTTTTCCAGGACACCGGAGATCGAGTGGAACAATGAACTGGGGGAGATCGGCTCCGGAATCAATGCCATGGGCGATGATATCTCCCGATTGATCCAGTCCCGCCTGACAGACCAGGAGAAAAAATATGAGCTGGAGTATGAGATTTTACAGAACCAGGTAAATCCCCATTTTCTGTACAATACCTTAAACTCCATCATCTGGATGGCCACGGCTCAGGGGGCCAAAGGAATCCTGGATATGGCCGAGTCCCTGTCCTGGCTTCTCAAGTCGATCTCCAAAAAAAGTTCTCCCCAACATACCATCCGAGAGGAATTGGAGCTGTTGGATCACTACTTTTTGATTCAGAAATATCGTTACGGCGGAGGGCTTGCCATGACATGCCGGGTTGAGGACGAAGCCGTCTATTCCTGCATGATTCTCAGATTTCTGTTTCAGATCATTGTGGAAAACGCCATATTTCACGGGATTGAGCCCAGCGGTTCCAGAGGAATCATCGACATCCGGATTGGATACTGCCATGATCGAAGGGATATCTCCATCACAGTCATCGACAACGGAGTCGGGATGACACAGGAGGAGATCGAGAAAGTCCTGGAAAGTACACCGGATTCGTCGGACCTGTTCCGAAAAATAGGGATCCACAATATCCGAAAGCGGATTTACTATGCCTACGGACCAGACTATGGCATCTCGATTCAGAGTGTCCCCGGGGAATTTACCACAGTGCTTGTGACGATTCCCTGTATCAGGAAGGAGGAAACGGATCATGTATAAGCTTTTGATCGTGGACGACGAACCTCTTGTCTGTGTGGCACTCCAATCCATGCTCCCGTGGAGCAGTTATCACATCGAGATCTGCGGGACAGCCATCAACGGCAGGCAGGCTTTGGAGATGATCGGGACTCTTCAGCCGGATCTGGTGATCACGGATATCAAGATGCCGGTGATGACCGGCCTGGAGCTTCTGGAGACCTGTTATTCTGTCATGGATCCGACCCCGGAGTTTATCATACTGACTTGCTACGAAGATTTTCCCTTCATAAAGACGGCTCTGAAATACCAGGCAGTGGACTATATCATCAAACTGGGAATCAAGCCGGAAGAGCTGGAGCATTCGGTCAGGAGGGCGCTGAAAAATATTGAAAACAAAAATCCCAGGGGCCGTGAGACGGGAGCTGCCGCTCAGTATTTGAGAGACAAATTTTTTCTGAAGCTGTTCCATAACCTGTTTGAGTCCGAGGAACAGTTTGGCCTTCAGGCAGAGAAGCTGGGGCTTTCCCTTGAGGCCGCAGGATATGTGCTGGCAGCCTGTGCCGTCGCCTCCCCAGGAGTGTCCGCCGCAGACAGACAGTACGAGATTCTCTGCCGCAGTGCTCTGTCCATGCTTTCCAACCTGCTGACGAAGTACGTGACAGTTTGGCTGGTCTCTCCGGAGCAGCAGCATTTCCATGTCCTGTTCCAGCTGGAGGAGGAATCCCCTTATCTGGAGCAGAGAGGGCTGTCCTCTCTGCTCCATGAAGTGATGGAGATGATAGAAAATTATTTTAATGTGACTATTTTCTGCGGAGTTGGAGACTATAAACATGATATTCACCATGTCCCCGAGTCCTATCAGGAATCCAGGCAGGTGCTGTCTCTGTGCACGAAGGAGCGGCCGGTTGTATTTTATCAGGAGTATCGGCCAAGGAATACCCTGGTGACCGACATTGTCCGGTATATTAAGACCCATTTAGACGAAAAGCTTGTCCTCAACGATGTGGCTGTGATGTTCTCCATCAGTCCCAACTATATGGGGCATCTGTTTAAGAAGACCATGTCCATGGGATTTAACGAGTATGTTACCCAGGCCAAGATCTCCCGAGCCAAATACCTGATGTCCCACACGGACTTAAAGATGTACGAGATCGCGGAGAAAGTCGGGTTTGAGAATTCCTTCTATTTCAGCCGGGTATTTAAAAAGACAGAAGGAATTTCTCCCCGCCGGTATCTTCAGGAGCATTTTCCGGAACGCTCAGGCTGATCGGGAGGCCAGGAGACTTTGGTCAGATCGGATGGATTTTCTTGATGAGAAAGGTCAGCTTTCGGGGCTCTTTCACTATAAAATCGATGCACCAGACAGTTTCCACTGGTTTCATATCCATCCGGCAGATGCTCAGTCTGGGATGAAAATAGGTTTTGCCTGCAGTGAACATGCCAGCAGTACAGTCAGCTGTCAGACGCCATCCTCCGATGGTCAGAGAGGAAGGGCTTTCTATGACAGGAGGGATTCTGGTGATGAAGCGCTCCTTCACTTGACCGGTGACTCCCTCCAAGTGGTCTGTAAGTCGGATGGAAGTGTTCTGAAGTGCGAATTCCCGGATCAGTTTTCTGCATGTTCCGTCTGTATAAGCCCTGGTGATGTCCATCTGCAGGAAGTTTTTTTCTGCCCTCATGAAAGAACCTCTGTGTTCTTTTCCCGCTGCCTGCCCCGTACCATTTAAGATAGGAACACTGTGGCCAAAGGAGGAGGCACACAGGTTCTCATATCGTTTTTCTGTAAAATATGCGCTGTCATATTCCGGCCATCCTAAGTCGTCCAGGACAAACTGACCGTCGGCGTAGAGGATAAAATGACCGATGTCATTGTGATTGTGGGGTTCATGATTCCTGCCGCCTTTTGCGGCGAAGGAATAGAGTGGCCTGCGGGACAGGTACCACTGGGACTTCTCGAAGATCACCAGCTCCTCATTTCGGTTCTCTTTCTCCAGAGCGGGGTCGTACCAGTAAAGGTCCCGGACGAAATCGGCGAAGCGGTGGCGGATATCGTCGTCAAACCAGCAGGTACAGGACTCATGGGGAAGCGTTACCTCATCGTATTCCTTTGCCAGAAGATGGATAAGACCAATGTGAGGCCTGTAACTGTGTGGGGCATCGGCAAAGGGCACCGCCGCATCCTGCCCCAGCGAGATTTTTTGGGCGAACAGAGCCATCTGTTTCACCTTCTCCGATCGAAACAGGTCGGTTTTGCCGCGGCTGAACCACCGGAGCATATGGGCAAAATAACAGAAATAGCCGTAGCCGTAGCCCCAGTAGAGGATCCCCTCCAGACAGCACCCGTCCGCCTCATAGCTGTCCAGAAAGTCTTTCATGGAAGTCAGCACCTTTTTCTCGATGGCAAGGTATCCCTCATATCCGTCCCAGTACATGGCTGCCATGGCGATACAGCCGGCACAGACGGCTGACCAGTTATCTTTGTGAAACCGGATATCCCGCTGCTGATAGGGGATCAGCAGCCGCCGTTTCACCTCCTCCTCCACCCGTTTTCTCACCAGAGGGGACAGCTTTTCTCCGGCGAGGAAACAGGCCTCGCTTACAGCCATCCCTGTCTCTGCCGCGAACAGATCGATGGTCCTGCTGCTCTCCCAAAGGTCGGTCTCGTCCTTTATGTGTGCAGGGAAAGCCCAGGTAAATTCATTGCAGATGGCCCAGAGGATATCTTCCAGGCCGTTGAGCCATACGCTCTCTCCAAGGCTTATGGACAGGGCCGTATAGACATTGAGCCGGCGGCGGCGGTCGATGTAGCAGGCCTCGTATTCCACCCGGCTTCCTGTCTCAAAATAGATTTGATACTTGGAAAACGGGAGTTCCGGGATGGCGGTGCCCAGGTACCCTAAGCCTGCTTGCCGGATGTGTTCAAGAAGTTTTCGATTTCTTGGATTATCCGGGATAGAGGATGAAAAGTACTTTGACATGGTTTGGGTTCTCCTTTCTGATTCCTTTCATCATTAGGTAATTTTGAAAGTCAAAATTGAGAGAATATTCTGACGATATATTCCATACAAAGCCTTCGTACGCCAGGCATTCCGCTGAGCCCAGTAGGACAAAAACACTCGGGCAGAGGGCCCTCCTGTTTTTATGGTCTCAGCTCCATGGCGTAATGGCTTTTCCTGGAATATATTGTCAGAATATTCAGCTAAGTTTTGAGTTTCGCAAATGCCTATTCTTTCATCATACCTGGTTTGCAGGCAGGATGACATGGCTGATTCTATGACAAAGATTCACATTTCTGTCATCAGACAGGTTTGTTGACAGTGAAGTTGGAATTGACTATAATAAATACACAATTTGCGGCGAAATAAAAGCATAACCTTATGGGACGGAACCATGTGAACAGACGGCGCAGCCCCGGAGGAAGGAGACGATCTATGATTGACCCGACCAGACATCGGCAATTGGAAGAATTGGACACGGTGAATCTGTGTACCCGGATTTTGAGCAATTCCAGGAATGAGCTGTATCTGAACATGCATTTTTTGGATCTGTCTCTGAGCAGTCTGGGGTTTGAGGCGGACCCGGGGATGAGAGGTCTTGGCACCGACGGATTTGTCATCTATTATCACCCGGACCATCTGTGCAGGCTGTACCGAAAAGGCCGGGTGTATGTCAATCGGGCGTACCTTCACATGGTGTTTCACTGTCTGTTCTGTCACTTGGACGGCAGGAAGGGGCGGGCTTTGGAGTACTGGAATCTGGCCTGCGACATCGCCATGGAATCGATCATCGACGGATTGTATCAGAAATGTGTCCATGTGGCTCCGTGCCCTTTCCGGAGGGATGTGTATCTGAGGCTGGGCCGCCGGCTGAAAGTGCTGACAGCGGAGGGGATCTATCAGGCTCTTCAGGATATGGAGTTGTCCGAATCCCGGTATCAGCGTCTGGCAGAGGAGTTTTATGTGGACAGCCACGAGAGGTGGGAGAAAGAGCCTCCGGCAGGCCAGCCGGTTCCCAGGCAGACCAGATGGAATGATAACCGGGAGAAGCTGCAGACGGAGATGGAGTCTGTGGGTCAGGACCCGTCCGGCACGGACGAGGACAAGAGCCTGTTAGAGCAGGTGCGGGCACAGAATCGGGAACGGTATGATTACAAAAAGTTTCTGAGAAAATTCTCCGTCATGAGGGAGGAGATGAAGGCGGACCAGGATTCCTTCGACTATATCTACTACATGTTCGGACTGAACATGTACGGCAATATGCCTCTCATTGAGCCGCTGGAATCCAGTGAGGTCTATCGGATCGAAGATTTTGTCCTTGTCATCGACACCTCCATGTCCTGTTCCGGGGAGTTGGTCAGGCGTTTTTTGGAGGAGACCTACGGGGTGCTCAGCGAGAGCGAAAGCTATTTTAAGAAGATCAATGTCCATATCATCCAGTGTGACGACAGGGTGCGGTCGGATGTGGTCGTCACCGGCCGGGAGGAGATGGAGGAGTACATGGAGCATTTTACCATAGAGGGGAACGGAGGGACGGATTTTCGACCGGCTTTCGAGTATGTGAACAGTCTGCAGGCCCAGGGAAGATTTGCCAGGCTGAAGGGACTCCTGTATTTTACTGACGGGAAGGGCATCTATCCGGTGCAGATGCCTCCCTATGACACGGCTTTTGTGTTTATCCAGGACCAGTTTGAGGATGTGTCGGTTCCGGCGTGGGCCATGAAGCTGATTCTGGAGGAAGAGGAGCTGAGAGAGGTGGTGGGAAACCGCCGGGAAAGCGGTATAAAAGGTGCCCCCGGCACGGCCGGGGAGTCCGCAGAAAGGGGATGGAACCATTGAATATCAAGCGAGCCAAGGAAGAGATAAAAAATACCATAGAGGCCTATCTGTTAAAGGATCGGTACGGAGCCTATGAGATTCCGGCTATCCGACAGAGGCCCGTAGTTCTCATGGGGCCTCCGGGCATCGGAAAGACCCAGATCATGGAGCAGATCTCCCAGGAGTGCCGGATCGGCCTGGTGGCTTACACCATCACCCACCACACCAGACAGAGCGCCATCGGCCTTCCGTTTATCCAGGATCGGATCTATAACTCCAGGAGATGCTCCGTGACGGAGTATACCATGAGCGAGATCGTGGCTTCTATCTATGACAAGATCGCGGAAACCGGGCTGAAAGAGGGAATCCTGTTTATCGACGAGATCAACTGTGTGTCAGAGACCCTGGCTCCCACTATGCTCCAGTTTCTCCAGTGCAAGACCTTCGGGAACCACAGCATCCCTCAGGGCTGGATCATCGTGGCGGCAGGCAATCCGCCGGAGTACAACAAGTCGGTCCGCGAGTTTGACGTGGTGACATTAGACCGAATCAAGATGATCCCGGTGGAGGCGGACTACGGGATCTGGAAGGAATATGCCCAGAAGGTCAATATCCATCCGGCCATCACAGCCTACCTGGACGTGAAACAGCAGAACTTCTGCCGGATCGAGACTACGGTGGACGGAAAACAGTTCGCCACACCAAGAGGCTGGGAGGATCTTTCCAGGCTTCTTGAGGTCTACGAGAAGCTGTCCAAGACCGTGGACCGGGATGTGATCGGCCAGTATATCCAATACCCTGCCATCGCCAAAGACTTTGCCAACTACCTGGAACTGTACTGCAAATATCGGCAGGACTACCAGGTGGACGAGATTCTGGCCGGGAAGGTGAGAGAGGGGATCTACCAGAAACTGGAGCGTGCCCCCTTCGATGAGCGCTTGAGCGTCATGAGTCTGATTGTGGCCGGATTAAACGGCGGTTTTCGGCAGCTTTTCCGCAAAGAGGCCCGGCTTGAGCGTCTGGAGAAGCTGTTTAAGAATATGAAGGACAAGGCGGCAGAGTACGAATGCGCCCAGGATAACCTGGCGGGCCTGGCGGCAGGCATGAGGGCAGAGAGAAAATACAAGCTGGAGGCCGGGCTCCTTGGCCGTCAGGAGGATCATCTGTATCAGGATGTGACGGAGATTTTAGAGCGGACCCTGCAGCAGGTGAAGGCAGAGCACCGCCGGACCCAGGAAGAGGTGTGGGAGAAGGTGACAGAGGTCTTTGAGGCAGAAAACCAGGTCTATGAGGCCATGTTCGATCAGATGGGGCAGGAATTGGAACATGCCTTTGACTTCATTGAGGCGGCATTTGGGGACAGCCAGGAGATGGTGGTGTTTGTCACCGGCCTAAACAGCGGTTTCTACAGCCTGCGGTTTCTGCAGGAATATGACTGTGACAGGTATTATCAATATAATAAGCGGCTCCTGTTTGACGACCAGGAAAAAGAGATACTGGGGAAAATATAGGGATGGAAACGGTTGATTTTCCATGCTGCGGTGATATAATTATTATACCGGGATTGGGTGACCGCAAAGTGCGGGGCAATCCACAGGGAGCGGGGTCAAAAGGTTATGGCGCCATGTCTTTCATGGCCGGGTATGGCTTTGGGACCCGCGGCATCAGAAAGATTTGGTTTCAAAAAGGAGGTATGATCACCATGCGGAGCAGAAGATTTGCGGCAGCTATGGCTGCCGGCCTGCTGGGGGCCGCTCTTATGGCGTTTCCAGCCCAGGCTCATGGACATCACAGACAGGTATATACGGAGACGACGGATACCAGTTGTCCGGTGTGTACCCTGGAAGACTGCACTGAGTCCGGCCGCCACAGCCACGACGGACATAATTACTGCGGCTATGATCACAGCAGCGGTTACTGTGACGGAACCTGCGCCAATGTTTCGGACTCTGGCACCTACTGCCACAGTCGTCGGGGCTGCTGCCATTGAGGCAGATTGCCTAAAAGGAAGATGCGAAGAGGGGAGCTGGCAGATACCAGTTCCCCTCTTCTCGTGTGCGTGTACGAAATAAGGTTATTTATGCTGAGCATAATAATCATCGAACAGTTTGTTGACAGCAGAGTGAGTTTCCCCGCAGATGGACGGAAGAGAGCCGCCCCAGGCGTCCTGGGCCTGGCCGAATCCCTTCTCCACGGCGGCCTGATACTTCTGCATCAGCTCTACATCATCCCCTGCCAGGGCGGCAGCGAAATCGAAGATCCTCTGGGAAGTCTGCTTTACACCCCAGAATCCGTCCTCGGAGATGGCCTGCTGGGCTTCCGCCTTGGTCTTCTCGTCTACGGTGTAGTTGCCGCTTGCCATCATCTTCCAGAAATCGTCTCCGTTTGCCATGGAGAAATTAATTCCCTGCTTCTGGAAATTCTGAACCATCATGTTGGTGAACCGGGACATCTGGTTATTCAGATCATCCTTTAAACTCTGAACCAAGGAGGCTCTCTCGGAATCACTCATCTTAGATGTAACCTTGGCATCCTGGCTGAACTCAACACGGTCGGTGTCAGGCTTCTTCTCTGCGCCGGAGGCAGCTTCCGCCGCCTGCTTTTCGGAAGCAGCCGGAACGGCAGATACGGATTTGGACTGTACTGGCTGGCTATAGACTCTCATAGCCGTATCCTGATCAACTCTCATAATATCCTCTCCTTTTACTTGTTATTAATAATTAAAGTTTATATAGGTTATATCGGCATGGAGTCGGGAAACATAAGGAATCAAGGGAAAAAAACCCTATTTGCAGGCTGCGGCCGCGGCAAAGTTTAGAATGATTTTAGACACGGCAGGGGAGAAATGTGGTATACTGTTGAAGAAAGCAATGTAGAAAGGACCTATTGTCAGCCATGAAGATCAAAACCCGCCTGGGAATCGCGTTTATCACCATCACGGTGGTGCCGATGCTGCTGATCTATGTAACCTTCAGCATCCTCAGCAGATATCAGATGAGAGCATTTCGGGATGCCTACGGCCTGACAGAGCAGGTGGACCTGCTGTCCGGCAACTCTACCCAGATATTCAACCGCCTGACTCAGCCAAGCCAGAAGGCGATCCAGGAGAAGCTCCGGACCGACCCGGATGCCTTTGCGGACCTGGATTTTTTAGAGACCGTGAACCAGGAGCTGAAACATAAATATGCCTATCTGATCGTCCGCCGGGGAGACAGTTTCGTGTATTCCGGTTCGGATCACGATACGCCGGAGCTGTATCAGCATCTTCCCGCCTACGACGAGACAGGGGATACCTTTCTGGAGGGAAGTATCTACCTGGACGGGGATACCCAGCATCTGATCAAGCAGATGGATTTCAAATACAGCGACGGCACTCAGGGCAGTATCTTCATCGTGTCCAGTGTGGATGACTTTATCCCGGAGGTAAAGTCCATGATGCTGGAGATGCTGTTTTCCGGGATCATGATTCTCGTGCTGACCGGGATGATGCTGACGGGCTGGATCTATAAGTCCCTCCTGGCCCCCCTCAATAAGCTGCAGCTGGCCACCAACGAGATCAAGAACGGCAATTTAGACTTTACTCTGGATGTGGACATGGACAACGACGACGAGATCAGCCAGCTGTGCCAGGATTTTGAGGAGATGCGGATCCGCTTAAAAGAGACCACCGAGGAGAAGGTCCAGTACGACAAGGAGAGTAAGGAGCTGATCAGCAATATTTCCCACGACCTAAAGACCCCCATCACCGCCATCAAGGGCTACGTGGAGGGGATTTTAGACGGGGTGGCCTCATCGCCGGAGAAGCTGGATAAGTACATCCGCACCATCTATAATAAAGCCAACGACATGGACCGTCTCATCGACGAACTGACCTTTTACTCCAAGATCGACACCAACAAGATCCCCTATACCTTTTCCAAGATCAACGTGGCCGGCTATTTCCGGGATTGTGTGGAGGAAGTAGGCCTTGAGCTGGATTCCAACAATATCGAGCTGGGGTATTTCAACTATGTGGACGAGGATGTGGTGGTCATCGCCGACGCAGAACAGATCAAGCGGGTGGTCAACAACATCATCAGCAACTCCGTAAAGTATCTGGACAAAAAGCGGGGCATCATCAACATACGGATCAAGGATGTGGGAGACTTTATCCAGGTGGAGATCGAGGACAACGGGCGGGGGATCGCCGCCAAGGATCTGCCCAATATCTTTGACCGGTTCTACCGCACCGATTCCTCCCGCAACTCCTCCAAGGGGGGAAGCGGCATCGGGCTGTCCATCGTCCGCAAGATCATCGAGGACCACGGAGGCAAGATCTGGGCCACCAGCAAGGTGGGGATCGGAACGGAGATCCATTTTGTGCTGAGAAAATATCAGGAGGTTATATATCATGAAGAGAATCTTGATCATTGAGGACGAGGAGAGCATCGCGGAGCTGGAGAAGGACTATCTGGAGCTGAGCGGCTTCGAGGTGGAGATGGCAAACGACGGGGAAGCCGGCCTTGTGAGAGCCCTGAACGAGGAATATGATCTGTTTATCCTGGATCTCATGCTCCCGGGTGTGGACGGCTTCGAGATCTGCCGGAAGGTGAGGGAGGTAAAGAACACTCCCATCATCATGGTGTCCGCCAAGAAGGAGGACATCGACAAGATCCGGGGGCTGGGCCTGGGCGCCGACGACTATATGACCAAGCCCTTTAGCCCCAGCGAGATGGTGGCCCGGGTAAAGGCCCATCTGGCCCGATACGAGCGGCTCATCGGAAGTGGGATGCCGGACAACGAGATCATCGAGATCCGGGGCTTAAAGATCGACAAGACTGCCAGACGGGTGTGGGTCAACGGCGAGGAGCGCAACTTCACCACCAAAGAGTTTGATCTCCTCACCTTCCTGGCTCAGAACCCTAACCATGTGTACACCAAGGAGGAGCTGTTTTCCAAGATCTGGGATATGGAGTCCATCGGCGATATCGCCACGGTGACCGTGCATATTAAGAAGATTCGGGAGAAGATCGAGTTCAACACCGCCAAGCCCCAGTACATCGAGACGATATGGGGAGTCGGGTACCGGTTTAAAGTCTGACGGAATCTGGGGGAAACGACGGATCAGTCTGCCGTTTTCTTCGTTTACAAGAAGGAAGCTCACCCATGAAATACAAGACAAGATTTGCCGCATTTTTTGCCGTCATGACCGTGTTCAACCTGGCGGCTAACTTTGCCCACCCGGTGACTCCCACGGTGATCCAGAGTCTGAACCTTCACGATTACATGTTCGGGGTGGCGCTGGCGGCCATGCTCTTTACCAATTTTTTGATGTCCCCCTTTTGGGGCAAGATCAACAATTATGTCTCCTCCCGGGTCTCCCTCCTGGTGTGCTGCTGCGGTTACGGCATCGCTCAGGTATGGTTCGCCTGTTCTGCCACGGAGCCGGAGATCATCCTGGCCAGGATGTTCGCCGGTCTGTTTACGGGAGGCGCCTTTGTCAGTTTTCTCACCTATGTGGTCAACAAGTCCCGGCCCCAGGATCAGGGGAAGTATCTGACTGTCACGGCGACGGTCCAGAGTGTGGCCGGCGCTTTTGGATATATGATAGGGGGATTTCTCGGTGAGATCTCGGTGTTCGCCGCATTTTTATTCCAGGCTGTGACTCTGGCAGCGGCGGGCATCTTGTTTTACTTTATCTGCGAGCCGGACGGAGAGACCGATTTAAGAGAGGTGTCCGTCAGACAGCTGGCGGCAGAGGCCAACCCTTTTCGGGCATTTTCAGACAGCAGAACCTTCATGAGCGCGTCTTTTGCCATGCTGTTTGCCGTCAATGTGCTGATCAATTTCGGCAATACGGCCTTTGACCAGGCCTTCAACTATTACCTGAAAGACGTGCTGGGGATGACCTCCTCCTACAACGGGCTCATCAAGGCGGCGGTAGGGTTTATCTCCTTTTTCTCCAATATGACCCTCTGCATCTGGATCATCAATAAGACCGATACCAAGCGGTCTATGGTCGGTCTGACCGCAGCCTGCGCGGCGGCGGCTCTGGGTACCGTGGTCTCGTCTGATGTGGGGAGGCTTATGGGGTTCAGTGTGCTGGTGTACGCCGGATATTCCGTCAGTGTTCCGGTGCTGCAGAACACGGTGGCCAATCAGGCGGACATGGGTCAGAAAAACCTTGTCATGGGGTTCTTTAACGCCACCAAGTCCCTGGGGAGCATCGCTGGTTCCATGACAGCCGGGTTTATCTATTCGGTTCATACGAAGCTGCCCTTCGCGTGCACCTTTGTCATCTACGGGCTGGGGATGGCCGCAGCAGCAGGGTATCTGCGCTGCACGCAGAGACAGGGACAGTGACGGGATTCGGCGGTCAAACGGTCAGAATCAGCAATTTGCCGGTTGACACACGGAAGATGGTCTGTTATAGTATATTACTGTGCAAAACGAGAAGATTCAGGATCTGTCTTGAATGTTCTCGTTTCGTTTTCTGTGGAAGTCCTGGGATTACATTCACAAGGCGCCTGTGAACACAGCGTCCTGTGCTGCGGGTGGAGTGAACGGCTTTCACAGGACGGTTCAAGGAAAATGAAGCAGTCCTCCGATGTGAAGAAGGCGAAAGCCCGGGAGGGCATGAAAGGAAAATGAATGGAAACAGTAAGATTTGACGAGTTGGAGTTAGACGAAAGAATTCTGCGTGCAGTGACAGACATGGGATTTGAGGCGGCATCGCCGATACAGGCCCAGGCCATACCGGTGCAGATGGAGGGGCGGGATGTAGTGGGACAGGCTCAGACAGGAACCGGAAAGACGGCGGCGTTCGGAATTCCTCTTTTGCAGAAGATCGATCCGGAGAGCAAAAAGCTGCAGGCAGTTGCGCTGTGCCCTACCAGAGAACTGGCGATCCAGGTGGCGGAGGAGATCCGCAGACTGGCAAAATATATGCATGGGATCAAAGTGCTTCCCATCTACGGCGGACAGGATATCGTGAGACAGATCCGGGGCTTAAAGGACGGAACCCAGATCGTCATCGGAACCCCGGGGCGGGTCATGGACCATATGAGGAGAAAGACGATCCGCTGTGACTATGTCCGCACGGTCATCATGGATGAGGCCGACGAGATGCTGAATATGGGATTTCTGGAGGACATGGAGACCATCCTAAGCCAGATGCCCGAAGAGCGGCAGACCGTGATGTTCTCCGCCACCATGCCTCATGAGATTCAGGATATCGCCAAACGGTTCCAGAAGGAGCCGGTGACGGTGAAGGTGGTGAAGAAGGAGCTGACGGTTCCCAAGGTGACCCAGTACTATTATGAGGTAAAGCCCAAGACCAAGGTGGAGGTGATGTGCCGCCTTCTTGATATGTATGCGCCAAAGCTGTCCATCGCGTTCTGCAACACCAAGAAGAAGGTGGACGAGCTGGTGCAGGATCTGCAGGGCCGCGGATACTTTGCGGAAGGGCTTCACGGGGACTTAAAGCAGATGCAGAGGGACCGGGTGATGAACAGCTTCCGCAGCGGAACCACGGAGATCCTGGTGGCCACGGACGTGGCGGCCAGAGGGATCGATGTGGACAACGTGGAGGCCGTGTTCAACTATGACATCCCACAGGATGACGAGTACTATGTACACCGCATCGGGCGTACAGGCCGGGCAGGAAAAGACGGAATCGCCTTCAGCCTGGTGGTGGGAAAAGAGGTTTACAAGCTCCGGGATATCCAGCGCTACTGCAAGACCAAGATCATCCCCCAGGCGATCCCGTCTCTGGACGACATCACCACCATCAAGGCCGAGAAGGTGATGGAGCAGGTGATGGATCTGATCCATGATACGGATCTGACCAAGATGGTGAACCTGATCGAGAAGGCTGTGCTGGCAGAGGAGGAGTGTACTTCCCTGGACGTGGCAGCTGCCCTCTTAAAGCTGGCCATGGGAGAGGAAAATGAGGATATCATCGACAGCGGCCGTCCGGCCCGCTCTCTGGACGACTTAGACCGGTATGGACGTGACGGAGGCCGTGGGAGAGGCAGAGACCGTGACGGACGAGGAGGCCGCGGGGGAAGATATGGCCGTGACGGACGGTATGACCGGGAGGAGCGGGAAGATATGGCCCGCCTGTTTGTCAACATCGGAAAGAGCCAGAATATCCGTCCCGGAGATATCCTGGGCGCCGTGGCCGGGGAGACGGGGATCTCCGGAAAGCTGGTGGGAAGTATCGACATGTATGACAACTACACCTTTGTGGAGGTTCCCAGAGAGTACGCCGATGGGGTGCTCAGAGCCATGAAAGATGTGAAGATCAAAGGAAAGAATGTCCATGTGGAGAAAGCCAACGGAAAAGGCAGATAAAGCCGGCGGGAAAAGCAGGCAGATGTAATTAAGAAAATATTTTTAAAAGAGAAGCCGAATTCAGAAAAGATTTTCATTTTCTGGCCGGCTTTTCTTGATTTTTATGGAGAGAATGGATATACTGAGAGGGACAGGTTTAACAAAACATACCATGGAGAAGATTAGGTAATTGCGAAAGTCAAAGCCCGGAGAATATTCTGACAATATCTTCCATACAAAGCCTTCGTACACCGAGCATTCCGCTGAGAAATGTCACCAACCGTCAGGTTGATGACCTGCGTGCGCATCAGCGCACTTCCGCTGAATCCAGTAGGACAAAAAACACTCGGGCAGAGGGCCCTCCTGTTTTTTATGGTCTCAGCTTCATGGTGTAATGGCTTTTCCTGGAATATATTGTCAGAGTATTCAGCCAAGTTTTGAGTTTCGCAAATGCCTAATGGAGAAGATTCCGGAAAGGAGAAGGATATGATAGTACAGAGCAGACGGGTGTGGATCGGGGGGCAGTTTACAGAGGCTCAGCTGGAGATCAATGAAGAGAAGATCGAAAGAATCCATCCTTATGGGGAGAGAGAGGCAGAGGAGGATTATGGGGAGAAACGGATCGTACCGGGATTTATCGATGTCCACACCCATGGCTCCTATGGATTTGATACCAATGACGGGGAATCGGAGGGACTTCGGGACTGGATGAGGCGGATACCGGAAGAGGGAGTCACGGCGATTCTGCCCACGACGGTGACCCAGATGCCGGACGTGCTGACCAGGGCAGTGGCCAATGTGGCTGCTGTGGTGAGAGAGGGATATGAAGGGGCCCAGATCCTGGGGATCCATTTTGAGGGACCCTATCTTGATATGGACTACAAGGGGGCCCAGCCGCCGGAGGCGATCGCAAAGCCGTCTGTGGAGCAGTTTGAGATGTACCAGAAAGCCGCCGAAGGGCTGATCCGATACATCACCTTGGCTCCGGAGCACGACCCGGATTTTGCCCTGACAAGATATTGCAGCAGCCACGGGGTGGTGGTCAGTATGGGACATTCCTCGGCCACTTATGAGGAGGCGCTGATGGGCATCGCCAACGGGGCCACCTCCATGACCCATGTGTACAACGGCATGACCGGCCTGCACCACAGGAATCCGGGGCTGGTGGGAGCCGCTTACCGGGTGAGGGATATCTATGGGGAGATTATCTGTGACGGCTGTCATTGTCATCTGGCTGCCCTAAACAATTATGTCACCGCGAAGGGGCGGGATTACACCATCATGATTACCGACTCTCTCAGACCCAAACACTGCCCGCCTGGAGGCGATTATGAGCTGGGAGGCCATCCCATCGAGATCAGTGATGCAGGGCTGGCTTACTTAAAAGGGACCAATACCATCGCGGGAAGTACGCTGAACATGAACAGAGGGTTAAAGATTCTGGTGGAAGATGCGCTGGTTCCCTTTGACACGGCGCTCAACAGCTGTACCATCAATCCGGCCCGGTGTCTGAGGGTAGACGACAGAAAGGGAAGACTGGCGGCAGGGTATGATGCAGATCTGGTGGTGCTGGAAGACAATTACGATGTGTGTCAGACCTGGTGCCGAGGGAAAAAGATGCTGTAAGCCTCCCCGGCCGGAGTATGTTTTGATGAAAAGACGAATGGGCCGGAATAAGTTGTTAAAATATTATCATAATGAAGGAGATTTGTGAAAATGGGAATTTTCGACGGCAAGGTGGCGATTATCACCGGAGGGGGAAAGGCAAAGTCCATCGGCTACGGCATCGCCGTGGCTTATGCCAAGGAAGGCGCGAATCTGGTTCTGACCGGGCGAAACGAACAGAAGCTTCTGGATGCCAAGGAGGAGTTGGAGCGCCTGTACGGCATCCGGGTGCTGGCTATGCAGGCCGATGTGACTCCGGACGACGAGTCGGAGGACAGGGTGAAGGCGGTGGTGAAAAAGACCATCGAGACCTTTGGGCGCATCGACGTGCTGATCAACAACGCTCAGGCTTCGGCCTCCGGAATCCCTCTGTCCATGCAGACGAGAGATCACTTTGACTTGGGGATCTACTCCGGGCTCTATGCCACATTTTACTATATGAGAGAGTGCTATCCCTATCTGAAAGAGACCGAAGGCTCTGTCATCAACTTTGCATCAGGGGCAGGACTCTTCGGCAATGCGGGACAGTGCTCTTACGCCGCCGCCAAGGAGGGGGTCAGAGGGCTGTCCAGGGTGGCAGCCACCGAGTGGGGCAAGGACAACATCAACGTAAATGTGGTGTGTCCCCTGGCTATGACCTCCCAGCTGGAGAATTTCAAGGCTTCCTACCCCGAGGCTTATGAGAAGAATTTAAGAGCCGTGCCCATGGGAAGATTCGGAGATCCGGAGAAGGATATCGGACGGGTGTGCGTGCATTTGGGATCCCCGGATTTTAAGTATATGTCCGGAGAGACCATCACTCTGGAGGGAGGCATGGGCCTTCGTCCTTAAGTGGGAAGGGAACAGATGAGAAAGTGCTGACGAAAAAAGAGATCCGGAGCCGCGGATTTGAAAAGCGGTTCCGGATTTTTTGAATTCAACTACTGATCGGAAAATACATATTTTGTCAGCCGGTCAAAGGCCTCCTTCACGCGGCTGAGGGGAAGGGCCAAGTTCATACGGATGGTGTAGGGCTTGTTGAAGGGCCGTCCGTCCTGCCAGATTACGCCCACATTCCAGCCGGCCCGAAGGAGCTGATCCAGAGTCCGGCCATGGCTGTGGCAGTAGTCGGCGCAGTCCAGGTACAGCATGTAAGTGCCTTGAGGCCTGGCCAAAGAGATGCCCGGAAAATGGTCGGCGATGTAGGTGCAGGCATAGTCCACATTGGCGCTGAGTACCTGGCACAGCTCGTCCACCCACTGGCGGCCTTCCTGTGAGTAGGCGCCGATGAGGGCGTGCATGGACATGACATTCTGGGAGTTATAGTGGCACAGAGAGGACTGTTTCCTCAGCCGGTCTCTCAGATACCTGCTGTAGACGATATGGTAGGAGCCTACCAGCCCGGCCAAGTTGAAAGTCTTGGAGGGAGCGTACACGGCGATGACCCGGTTTTTCGCGTCCTCCGACACAGACTGGGTGGGAATGTGTTTGTGGCCGTCCAGGAGGAGGTCAGACCAGATCTCATCGGATACCACCACGCAGTCGTTGTCCCGGTATACCTCCATGGCTTTCTCGATCTCCCATCTCTCCCACACTCTGCCAGTGGGATTGTGAGGAGAACAGAAGACGGCAAAATGAATGGAATTCTCTTTTAATTTCCGGTCCATGTCCTCATAATCCATGCGCCAGGTTCCGCTTTCATCCTGAACCAGCTGACTTAATACCAGGTCATAGCCCGCGTTGGTGAGAGAACCGGTAAAGCCGATGTAGGTAGGCGCGTGGACCAGGATCTTGTCCCCTGTCGAACAGAATGCCTGAGCAGAGGATACCACACATCCCAGAACCCCGTTTTCATAGCCGATGTGTTCCTTTTTCAGGTCTGTCACCTGGTTCCTGTCCCTCTGCCAGCCGATGACGGCATCATAGTAGGCATCGGAAAGTTTGAAATACCCGTATGCCGGATGGGCGGCCCGATCGGCCAGAGCCCTGGGAACCGTGGGAACAGTGGGGAAATTCATGTCAGCCACCCACATGGGGATGACGTCGAAGCCGTCTGTCGGGCCGCCGGGAGCGTCCGTCTTGCCCGGGGAGTCCACAGCGATGGAGTCCATGCCGCGGCGGTCCATGATGGAAGTAAAATCATATTTCATAGTATTGCACCTGCTTTCTTTGGTGATAATGAAACGTTGATTTTATTTTAGCACATTCGGGGGAGAGCTGCAAGAAGGACGGTTACCGCTGCCATCCCTTTGGCAGATAAGTCATGGTGTTGGCGATCATATCATCGGCAAGGCTGCGAAGTTCCTCGTCGCCGACGCGTCCCTTCACCAGGGGATCCTGCCGGAAGGCCTCATACACGAAGCTTCGGTCGCAGGTGAGGGCGGCCTGTAGCACGATCTCATGGTTGTCCGTGTGAGGCTTTACCAGAGCCAGCAAATCTTCGGGGAGAGGGCCGGCGGCGACAGGCCTTATGGAGTCCAGGCCAAAGACCGCATTAGTCTCCACCACGGCGGAGGCAGGCAGATTGGGGATCTGCAGCATGGTGTTGGGGATATTGACGTTGCTGATGACCCGATCCAGTCCGCAGAGAGCCCGAATCAGCAGGATCCCCTCTTCCCCGGTAGGCTCCAGTTTGATCTCCTCCTCCCCGGCAGCCAGGCGGGCGCTGCGGGCCAGGCGTTTTTTCAGATCCTCCTTTCTCCAGTCCACGGTGGTCAGGGCAAACTTCCACTGCTTGACGGTGTCAGGATCTTTCAGATATTCCTCTCCGGGCATAAATTCGGCCAGATGGCGGTCCCCTGCGGCGGCGATGAGGCCGAAGCGGCCAAACAGGTCAAACTTGACTCGATGAGCACAGTTGAAGGTGCCGTTCATCCAGTTGCGGTCAGGCTCATGGAATCCTTCTTCAAAGTGGTCCAGGATGAACTGACGGTAGATGGGGAACAGGTCCACTCCCTTGTAGGATGCCCGGTCAAACCAGGTAAAATGATTGATACCCAGCACATTGACCTCAATGTCCCGGCGGTTGATCTGTTCCAGTCCCAGGGCCTGTTCACAGATTCCCTTCAATACTTTCTGAGTGCCAAAGACCTCATGGCAGCAGCCGAAGGCCTTGATCTGAGGGAATACATGGTAGAGCGTCTTCACACACAGGGTCATGGGGTTGGTGTAGTTGATCACCCAGGCATCGGGAGCCCAGGTTTTGACGGCCTCGGCGATATCCACAAACATGGGGATGGTTCTCAGGGCGCGGATGATACCTCCGGGACCTGCGGTGTCTCCCACGGACTGATAGATCCCCAGGCGTTCCGGAAGATGGACGTCAGAGGCCATCTCGTCGAAAGTGCCCGGGAGGATGGAGATCACCACAAAGTCAGCCCCAGTCAGGGCTTCCCTGAGAGAATGGCTGGTGACATAGTTCCAGTCTCCGGTGGTGTCGGGGCGGTCTGTCAGGTGATTGCCGATGGTCTCATTGTTCCCTGCGGCCTTCTCGTCAATATCGTAAAGGCGGATGGTGCCGCTTAAGGATTCCTCCATGGATAAGTCGGTCATAAAAGTCCATGCCCAGCCTCTGGAGCCTCCGCCGATGTAGGCGATCTGTACATCGTGGACTTTGTTGGCGGATACATCATAGTTCATAGTGCTGCCTCCTTGAATTTGAGGGGAACCTTGGTTTCCCCTTTCCTTTTGCTATAGAGTATACTATAATATAGGATAAAAATCTTACAAAATAGTAGCTAAAAAAGCAAAAATCATATTTATGGATACAAATGGAAGATAGAGTGCCTAAAACGGATCATCAGGGCGGAAAGCGCGGAGAGAGACCGGCGCTTAGGAGGGCAAAAAGGTATGGAGGAGATGAGATTTAAAGGACAGGTTCAGGGTCTGGAGATGGATCGGGTCATGCGGGACCAGGAGTTTTCCATGGCAGTGAGGCATTTTCATGACACCTATGAGCTGTATTATCTCCTGGAAGGGGAGAGATACTATTTTATCGACCAGGAGACCTATCTGGTGAAGGCGGGAGACGTGGTGCTCATCCGTCCGAACCAGATCCATAAGACCAGCGCCGCAGGAAATCCCCGCCATGAGAGGATTCTGCTCCAGATCGAGGCGGGGGTGGTGGAGCCCTTTTTGAAGGTGTGCCGGGCGGGAACCATGGAGGAGCTGTTTCACCTAAGCGCCGCGGTGATCAAGACCGGGGAGGAGGAGGGGAGACAGATCCGGAATCTGATGGAGCAGTTGGAGAGAGAGCTGTCTGTCCGACAGGAATTTCAGAGCGGGATGGCAGGGCTTCTGGTGGCTCAGCTGGTTCTGCTTCTCCTGCGCTGTCAGCAGAAAACCTCCTGGTATCAGGAGCCGGAGACCGTGCGTACATGGAAGCACCAGAAGGTCCATGAGGTGGCCCGGTACCTGATGAAATACCCGGAGACCCGGGAGAGTCTGTCGCAGCTGGCGGCCCGGTTTTATGTGAGCAAATCTTACCTGAGCCGTATCTTCAAAGAGGTCACCAGTTTTACGGTCAACGAATACAAGAATATCAGCCGCATCAAGAAATCTCAGGAGCTTTTGACAGGCAGCCGGTATTCCGTCACAGAGATCGCGGAGATTCTGGGGTACGAGACGGTGACTTACTATGAGAGGGTGTTTAAACGATATACGGGGATGACTCCGCTGCGGTATCGGAAGAAAGGGGAAGGGGCTGCGGGGGCGTGAGTGAAGAGGCAAGATTTGTTGTTGAGTCGGCCGCCCTATGAAAGTCGATTGCTCCGCGCCTTTGGCGCTCACGCAATCGCCACCGGTATTCGCAATCCGGCCTGTCGGCCTGCTTGCTCATACCGGCTTGGCTGCCCGATATCTATGTGTCCTTGCATGCAAGCATGCAGTCCACATAGCTGCCGAGCAGCACTTTCATAGTAAAATTTGGATAAACTCATGATACATAAGACGGAGATGGACGGGTATAATGATAAGGTACAAATGAAGTACAAATCAAAAACAGGCGAGTCCATGGTTCAGCCTTGTGAAGAACTGAAGATGGAAAAGCGCAAGGGGGGAGCCGAGAGGCTCCCCTATTTTGTCTGCTGCGACTGTTCTTCCCGGATCCATTGGAGAAATTCCAGACATTCCTGTCTGATAAGCTTTGGCGGGCCTAAGCGGAGGGCGTTTAGGAATGCCTCTTGGGCTTTGGATAAGAGCCGTCCGGCTCTGCCAGGATCCGAGGATTTCTCGGCAGAATAATAGAGGGCATATCCCATGCGATACTGCCACCTCCAGGTAAACCCCAGCCGGGGTCTCATCTCCTCCAGCACCACCATTGCCTTGGGATACTCCCCTGTATTATTGTAAGCCACCGCCAACTCCCCTAAAAGTCCGTCCGTCCGTTCCGAGGCCGGAAGGCCGAGGATCGCTTCGATCGTACACTCATGTGCCCCTTCTCGATACCAGTGATCAATCTGCTCAGTCAACACCATTCCACCTACCTCCTCCCCATAGTGTACCACAGACAGCCCCACCCCGGGAACCACCCTTTTTTGTCTTTAAAAGTACCAAACCGTCGGAAAATGTGGTACACTCTAAGAAATATTGAACTTTGGGAGGTACAGCATGAGCCGGGATAAGGAGATCAGAGTCATTCCCACCACAGGCCGGAACAACTGCGGGGGGCGATGTATCATTTATGCCCATGTGAGAGACGGAAAGATAGAGAAACTGACCACGGACACCAGGGAGACAGCAGGAGGCCAGATTCCCCTGACGGCATGCGCCCGGGGGCTCAATTACCACAAGACTTTTCTGGGAGAAGACCGGCTTAAGTACCCCATGAAGAGGATCGGGGAGAGAGGGGAGGGAAAGTTTCAGAGGATCAGCTGGGAGGAGGCCACGGATATCATCGCCAGGGAGTGGATCCGGATTCGGGACACCTACGGGCCAGGTTCCCGGTATGTAAACTACGCCACAGGGATCAGCGCCCTCATGAGAGGCAATACCCTGGCCAAAAGGCTTCTGAGCCTGGACGGGGGATTTCTGGATTCCTACAATTCCTACAGTACCGCCTGTATCCGTCAGGCCACAGAGCTGATGTACGGAACCTGTCGGACGGGAAACAGCCTGGAGGACTGGCTGAATTCCCGCCTGATCATCCTGTGGGGCCACAATCCGGCGGAGACCAGGTTTGACAGCGGTACCATGTATTATCTAAAAAAGGCCAAGGAGAAGGGGATCCCTATCATCGTGGTGGATCCCAGGAAAAATGACACGGTTCTGGCACTTGATGCAGAGTGGATTCCCCTTCGGCCGGCCACGGACAGCGCCATGATGGACGCCATGGCCTATGTGATCGTGGAGAGGGGCCTCCAGGATCAGGAGTTTCTGGACCGCTGCTGCCTGGGATTTGACAAAGAACATATGCCCGAGGGGACAGACCCTTCCGAGTGCTATCTCTCCTATCTGACAGGGGAGAAAGACGGGGTTCCCAAGACTCCCCGATGGGCGGAGAAGATCACGGGAGTTCCGGCAGCCCAGATCACCGGCCTGGCTGTCCGCTATGCCGAGGCGAGACCGGCGGCGCTGATCCAGGGATACGGTCCCCAGCGTCACGCCTGTGGGGAACAGAGCGTCCGGGGCGGCATCCTTCTGGCCTGTCTGACCGGCAATGTGGGGGTCAGCGGCGGCTGGGCCAGCGGCGCAGGTGACAACAGCCGTCACAAAAATCCGGGATTGCCCCCGCTTAACAACCCGTATCCCTTGATGATCCCTGTGTTTTCCTGGACCGAGGCTATACTCCGCGGCCACGAGATGACGGCTCTGGACGGAGTGAAGGCGTTGGACAGACAGAGAATAAGTGGAGACCGGAAAAAAGAGGATGCCCGTGATCCGGTTCGTCTGGACAGTGACATCAAGATGATCCTCAACCTGGCGGGAAACTGCCTGATCAATCAGCACAGTGACATCAACCGGACATCGGAGATCTTAAAGGACACTTCCCGGTGTGAGTTTATCCTGTGCAGCGATCTGTTTATGACCGCCAGCGCCAGATTCGCGGATATCCTGCTCCCGGGAGTGTCCATGTTTGAGTGCGAGAACATTACCATGCCATGGCAGTACGGGGATTTTCTGGGATTTAACAACAAGGTGATCGAGCCCCTCTATGAGGGACGTTTTGAGTATGACTGGCTGTGTGAGGTGGCGCAAAAGATCGGCCTGGGACAGGAATTTTCCCAGGGCCGGACAGCCGGACAATGGCTGGAATATCTGTATAACAGGCTGAAGGAGGAGGAAGGGGAACTTCCCGACTATAAAGAGTTTAAGGAGGCAGGGATTTTCCGCTACCAGAACCATGATGCGGTCATCGCCTTTGAGAAGGAGCGAAAGGACCCGGAGACATTTCCCTTTCCCACCAGAAGTGGTAAGATCGAGATTTTTTCGGAGAAGGTCTTCAGGACAGAATATAAGGACTTTTTCCCGGCCATCCCCCGGTATGTAGAGCCGCCGGAGGGGGCACAGGACCCTCTGTCCGAGAAATACCCCATACAGCTTATCGGATGGCACACCAGGAGAAGGTGCCACAGCATCCACGATAACAACCGGGAGATGGATAAGCTGGATCCCCAGGCCGTCTGGATGAATCCGGCGGATGCCGGGGCCAGAGGGCTGAAAGACGGGGACATGGCGCTGGTGTGGAATGACCGGGGGAAGATGAAAATTCCCGTGAGAGTGACGGACCGGATCATGGCCGGAGTGGCTGCCGTCTCCCAGGGGGCCTGGTACCGGCCTGATAAAGACGGGACGGATACCGGCGGCTCCATCAATGTGCTGACCTCCCAGAGGCCCACCCCCTACGCCAAGGGAAACCCTCAGCACACCAATCTGGTGGAGGTAAAGCGGGTCCGGGAGAAGAAGCCGTATATTTTCGCGGTCAGCGGTTACAAGAATTCTGGTAAGACCACCCTGCTGGCCGCCCTGATCCCGGAGCTTACCTGCCGGGGATACAAGGTGGCAGTCATCAAACATGACGGTCATGACTTTGAGAGCGACGTCCCCGGTACCGACAGCTACCGTCTCAAGAAGGCAGGGGCTTACGGCACGGCCGTGTATTCCTCAAAACGACTGATGGTGACGAAGGAATATGAGGGACCGGATGAGAAGATGCTGATAGAGGCCTTCGGTGAGGCGGACATTATCCTGATCGAGGGACTGAAACACAGTGTCTACCCCAAATATGTGTGTAATTATCCGGAACAGAGCCCCATATCCCCCGGCGAGCTGGCCGACAGGATCGAGAGGGGGATGAGGGAGGGCGCGCAGAGCTGACCTCTGCCGCGGTCCGGAATCCTACCGCTCCTCCAGATACCGGCCTGCATCCCGGAAAAAACTTGCCACGATCAGCAGGATGATGATGCCGATGGGAAATGCGGCGATGATGGACACGGACTGTAAGTTGGCCATGGAGCTGTCGGAGAAGATCAGCGCGATGGGGAGAAGCATCAGCAGGATGGCCCAGAACAGCTTTACGTTCCTGGCAGGCTCTGCTCCGTCCGGCAGCTCCTTGTAGGAGTAGGCGGCCGCCACCATGGTCAGGGCGTCAAATGAGGTGGCGTAGAAGGCGACCATGGTCACCGCCAGGAGCACCAGGCCCGCCTTGGCTAAGGGCAGAGTCTCCATGACAGAGAGAATCACCTGATACAGGTCTCCCGTCTTCTCATAGAAGGCCATCAGCTCCAGTTTCCCCGTCACCTGCAGGTTCAGCCCGTAGTTGCCCAGGATGATGAAGGAGGTAAATGTCCCGGCCAGCCCGTAGAAGTACCCTCCCAGGACAGTCTGGCGGATGGTTCGTCCCTTGCTGATGGTGCCGATAAAGAAAGGAGTGGCCACGCACCATACCATCCAGTAGGCCCAGTAAAAGATGGTCCAGTTCTGAGGGAAGGAGGAGGTGCGCAGGGAATCGGTCCAGGTTGACAGGGCGATAAAATTCTGGGTCAGATTTCCGATGGCAGTGAGGCCGGTCTCCACGATGTACCGGGCTTTCCCGCCGCCGATAAACACATAGGCCAGGAGGGCAAAAAACAGGTAGGAGCAGGAGGCAGCCAGCTTGGCCACTCCTTTCATGCCGAAGTACACGGTCACCGTGTAGGTGACACAGATGATGACCAGGATCAGGATGGTGAGAGAATGATTCTGACTTAAGCCCAGCACCCGGCTGACGGCGGCAGAGAGCAGGGGGGTGGCCAGGGAAAATGTGGTGGCAGTGCCTGCCAGCAGAGCAAACACGGCGGTCAGATCGATCAGCTTTCCGGCCAGCCCGTCCACACGATCTCCCAGGATCGGACGGCAGGCTTCCGAGTACTTCTGCTTTCTGCGCTTGCGGACATGGAGCATGAACCCGAAGGCCACGGCCAGGGTCACATAAAAACTCCAGGGGATGGGCCCCCAGTGGAACAGCGGGTAAGTGGAGGACCAGTCCTGCATATCCCCCATCTGTGAGATCCGGGGTTCCCCCGCGTACAGGATCCACTCACACAGGGAGTAGAAGAGGATATCCGCGGCCAGCCCGGCGGTAAACATCATGGAGCCCCACTGGAAGGAGGAGTACTGTGGTTTCTCTCCCTCCCCTAAACGGATGGAGCCGTACCGGGAACAGGCGATGTAGAGGGAGCAGAGAAAGATGCCAAGTCCCATGATCAGATAGCAGCTTCCCAGCTCATCGCCCAGAAAGTAACGGATGGATGCGAGTACCCGGCCGGATCCGTCGGGATCCATAAAAAAGACGACACATAATAACAGGATGCAGAAGAAAGGGATCACGGTAGTGACCAGATCGATGGGGCCGGCGCTTCGGGATCTGTCGTTGGCAGGTGTTTTTTTCATAATGATCCTCCATGATGTTCAAAAATATAAAAATTTAAAATATATTGAACATAATACCACTGATACTCAGAAATGGCAAGAGATAAATATGAAGATTTTATGACTTTTTGCGAAAACCCCTACAAAAACATGGGGTTTTCATTTATAATACAGAAATTGCTATTACAAACAGGAGGATTGAGATGATGAAGAAATGTATGTTACTGCTGGCATGCCTTTGCCTGCTGAGCGGCTGTACCAAGAGCAATATTATCCCCAACGGCAGCGGAGGTCCGGAGGGAGCAGGAGACGTCGCTCCGTCGGCCGACGGGATCGTGTGGGAACAGCTCTGGGAGGACTTTGACGAGATCTATGCGGACCCCAATGATTATCCCTTTGTGGAGACGGTGAACGCAGGCGTATACCCGGAGGAGAATGCGGTCAAGTTCTTTCTGCTGTTAAAGGAGACGATCCCCGAGGAGGAGGCGGCAGAGTTCGCCGCCACAGTGATCAAAGGTTTTAATGATCTGATCTGGGAGCAGAACAACAGTTATGCCCGTTCCACCGAGGATTCCTGGGGCGGCTATCTGGAACAGTATGACATCTATGTGATGGTGGGGCCTGATGACGGGAAAGAGGACAAGGCCAACTGGATTCTGGAGGATACCATCCCGGCAGGAGAATACCGGCCGATCCGCGGAGGCGTGGAGCTGGAGGAAGAGACGCAGGCAGGACAGTAGATACACGAAAAACAGCCAGGGCGAAAGGTGCCGTGGCTGTTTTTGCGTTCTTCCGGGCTTTGGGTGTCCAAAATGAAAGTGAACCCCTACCCCACATCCAACCCACTGTGGTAGGAATAATTTCCAAGCTCCTGAAGGAGTCCCCGATAGTCCTGTTCGGCCACCGGGACCCCGTTTGAGATGGCCTGGTTGACCATATAATAGATGGTACGGCACTTGGACAGGCACTGGCGGAACAGCTCCGGGAAGGACTGAGTGGAGGCCATCTGCCGATTCCACGGGTTGCACCAGATCTCGTGGTCCAAATTTAAACTCCATCTGGGATTGGATATCTGGTCTGTCACCAGCTTCCGGGAGGCTACCGGGCTCGGCAGAAACAGGGTCTCGAAGAACTCGATGCTGCTGCGCTTCTTCCCCGACGGATCCGACAGGGTCCGGCAGCCGAAGCGGAGGGCTAAGATGGACCGATGGACCATGCGGGCCGACACCTGAAAGTTGTTCCGATAGGTGATGGGATAGTAGGCCTGATTGATGCATTCTGCCAGAAGACGGGAGATAAACTGTGTCTCCTGACCGTTCAGGCAAATGGTAGCCGCCTGGTTAAACTCCGACGGCTTTTTTTTCTTATATTTCCGCAGCAGCAGGGCGTCGATGTCATTTTCCAGCTCTGCGTGGAGACCGTGGTGCTGGCTGCTGGGATTGGTGATATCATACCGGATCCTCCCGTAGACATAAGGGTGGCAGATGGAGTCGCCGATGTAGTGGCACACATATCCGCAGAAATAAGCCAGAGCCTGCTCCCGCTGCTGCCTGGATGTGATCCGGATCATCTCTTTTAAGTAAACTTCAAAGAACAGGCTGACATGATGCTCATGCATATAGGAGCCCACATTGCGGTAATCTCGATGACGCAGGATGGGAATATTGTAGAAAAACATGTCCGGTCCCTGAAGCCCCAGCTGATAAAGCCAGCGATATTTGGAGATAATATGTTTTAACTGATTGGAGGGAAGGTCATTGTAGGCCTTCATCCCTAAGATGTAGTGAGTGGTAAAGCCTGGCATGTGGTACCTCCTTCTCAAGTAGTAATGGCACATGTGCCTTGACACACTGTCCATTATAGCATCTTTTTTGGGCCTGTAAAAGAGGCTGTGAGAAATTGGAATCTGGTTTTTTGACCGGATGGAGAATAAATGTTGGAATAGTGAAAGGTGCCGGCGAATACAAGGTAAAAAAGACATCCGGGTGATCATATGATTCATCAGATTCACAGCCTTGTATGGGGGCCGGCACTTTTAGGCCTTCTGCTGTTTGCAGGCCTGTTTTTTACCGTTCAGTCCAAGGGGTTTCAGTTTCGGGGCTTTTCTCTGTGGTGGCGCCGGACGGTGGGAAGCCTTTTGGATAACAGCCAGGAGGAGTCCTCTTCCCAATCCGGTTCCATCAGCCGGGTTCAGTCTGCCTGTACGGCCCTGGCCGCCACTATCGGAACCGGCAACATCGTGGGGGTGGCCTCGGCCCTGACTGCCGGAGGCCCTGGGGCTATCTTCTGGATGTGGGTGTCTGCGGCTGTCGGCATGATGACTGCCTATGCGGAGACCAGTCTGGGGATCATCTATCGCAGCAGGACCGGAGACGGAAGATGGATCGGAGGCCCCATGGTGTATCTGAGCCGGGGGCTGAAAAAGCCCGGGATCAGTCTTCTCTACGGGGGGCTGTGTCTTCTGGCATCTCTGGGGATGGGCAGTATGGTTCAGTCCAATGCGGCAGCCCAGACCCTGTGTTATCTCACCGGCATGCCGCCGATTTTGTGGGCAGCGGTGATCACGGGGCTGGTGGTCTTCGTGGCATGGGGAGGAACCCATCGGGTGGCCCGGGTGTCCGAGCGTCTGGTGCCGGTGTCCGCAGGGATCTATATCCTGTTTTCCCTCGCGGTGCTGGTCCGATATCACAGCCGGGTGCTGCCGGCTCTCGAGGAGATCTTCTGCTGCGCCCTGCTGCCGGAGTCCGTGCTGGGAGGAGTGGGAGGGTACGGCATCGCCAGAGCCTTCCGCTACGGCATCGCCAGGGGAGTCTTCTCCAACGAGGCCGGCCTGGGGAGTCTGGCGGGTCTCCACAGCGCCACGGACCACACCACGCCCCAGGAGCAGGGAATGTGGGCTATGTTTGAGGTGTTTTTTGACACCATCGTCATCTGTACCATGACAGCCCTGGTGATCCTGTGTGTCATGGGCGGAAGCAGGGGACTGACAGAGAGCGCGGGAGACGGAGCCGTGCTGACGGCCCGATGCTTTCGGCTGGCTCTGGGGGCGGCCGGAGAGTATCTGGTGTCCGGTTCCATGGTGGTATTTGCCTTTGCCACTATGATCGCCTGGTATTACCTGGGCAGGCAGACCCTGGAGGCTGTGCTTTTGCAGCTGGGAGACATGATTGATGTCCCGGAATATGCCGCGGGTCTGATCCGGGGCGGCTATCTGGTATGTTTCGGCTATGCGGTTTTTCTGGGCTGTGTCAGCAGCCTGAGGGCAGTGTGGGAATTGTCCGATGTCTGGAACGGGCTCATGGCATTTCCCAACATCGCGGCGATTTTGCTCTTGCATAAAAAGATCACGTATCCTCGGCGTTGAACACGCAAAAGACCGACACCGGTTATGGGGGATGGTGTCGGTCTTTTACAAAATTAAGGGATAAAAGGGAGGAGAGCTGATAAATTAAATTTACCAGCTCGAGTATTATGAAAAAAATCTTTAAAGCACCTTTTGCATTGGCGTTATCAACTGTTGTTGATGGTTATAGTATACGCAGGAATCATGAAGAAACCATGTTCTTTATGTAAAAGGTTTTTGAATGATTTTTGAATAAAATATGAACGCTTCCTATCTGCATCTCAACACGTTTTTGTAGAAGGAGTCCAGCTGCCGTTTGGTGTCAAACACAGCCACATACATTTGGTTGCCCATGGCAGCGGATAACACGTCAGGGAGCCGGTCCACCATCTTGATATTCTCGCCGTAAGTCTCCATAATATCCTCATGACTCATGACAAAATCTTTCCCGTCCCGAAGACCCGCAAAGGCGCAGTAGGCATGTTTGCCCGCCAAAACGGTGGAGTGACCGAAGGCGATCATGTCGGCCCAGATCTTGTACACATTGGTATTGTGGGCGAAATTAATCATGTCAGGGGTAAAACCGCCGCAGGGGCGCATGTTGACCTCCAGGGCGATGATCCGGCCTTTTCTGCCCAGACCCTCGTGATCCTTCAGAAGGCGGAAAAATTCAAAGTGGACGAAACGGCTCTTTACGCCGAAGCTTTTTGCGGCGGCCCGGCCTGCGGCTCGGGTGTCTTCAGCCAGCTCTTTCACGATGTAGTAGACAGAATTGTCCGCGTTGTTGACGATGTCCATGATGGAGTGGGGAGTTACATTGCCGGTCTCAAACACCGGATTGCCGTCGGCGTCGATGATGGCATCGTAGGAGTTGATCTCTGCGTCCACAAACTCCTCCATGATGAATGACACTTCCGGATCTCTCTGCTCCAGAAAGGTCATAAGCTCCTTGTCGGTGGAGAGCTTGTGAGTGTGGGAGGCCCCCACTCCGTTGTCCGGCTTGGTGATCACCGGATACCCCACTTCTCTGATAAATTCCAGGCAGCCTTCCGGGGTGTCCACCATGTGATGGCGGGCCGCCGGGATGCCGGCCTTTCTATAAAATTCCTTCATCCCGGATTTAAATTTGATCCGGGGCATATCCTCTGTCTGGAAGCCGCTGGTGATATGGAAATCCGTCCGCAGTCTGGCATCCTGCTCCAGCCAGTATTCGTTGTTGGACTCCAGCCAGTCGATGGGGCCGTACTTGAAGATGAAGAATGCCACGGCCCGGTATACCTCATCATAGCACTCCAGATCGCTCACTTTATAGTATTCATCTAAGCTGCCTTTCAGGTCATCGGTCAGCTCCTCATAGGGCTGGTCTCCGATGCCCAGGACATTCATGCCGTTGTTTTTCAGCTCCCGGCAGAACTGCCAGTAGTTGGCAGGGAAATTAGGGGAAATAAAGATAAAATTTTTCATGACTCGTTCCCTTCTCTGTATGTATGCTTGATTCTGAGCCGGCGTGGGCAAAAGCTGTTTTATCATTCCAGTATATATGGAACAAAGTAGGTTACCTGCTTATACCACCAGGACCAGTCGTGGGCGCAGTCAAATCCCCAGTAATCGACCCACATGTGAATGCCCCTGCTCTCCATAATCTGCTGAAGCTGCCTGGTGGAATCGGGAATCTCCCAGGGCCCCTGCCCTACACAGATGATGGCTTTTCTCTCGTTGTACATCCGGATATAGGGATGGTCCAGGGCCATGTTGGGAAGAAAATGAATCGGCGAGTTGTGGTAGACCAGATCATTCATAAATCCGTCAAACCCGTAATCGGCGGTATAGATTCCGCTGAGAGCCAGAAGACCGTCAAAAAGGTCCGGGCGGCGGAAGAATAAGGTGGCAGCATGGGTGGCTCCCAGACTGCATCCGAAGACGATGATGCCGGGATAGCTGTCCCTGCCGTTTCGCTCATTGACTATATATTTTATGAAGGGGACCATCTCGTCGGTGATGTAGCGCATCCACTGTTCATGCCGCCAGATGCGCCAGCCCGGGTCTCCCCCCTTGTTGGACCAGGTCTCCTCGTCGAGAGTGTCGATGGCGAACACCATCACCCGCCCGGAATCGATCCAGGGTGCCCAGACACTGTCCATATGAAAATTTTCGAAGTCAAAAAATCTTCCGTTCTGACAGGGAATGAACAGGACCGGCCGGCCTCCGTGGCCGTAGACCTTACACTCCATGTCCCGATCCAGAGCGGGACTGTAATCTTTAAAATATTGGACTTCCATCCAAAAGCCTCCTTCTATTTTTGGTGATGCCGTTCATAGAAAAACGTATCCATGAAAAACGGGATCTGCTGCTCCCAGCTTGCCTCACAGTGGGTGCCTCCCGGGACGATCCTGCAGCTGAGATAAATCTGCCGCTCTAAAAGCAGCTGGGTGATCTTTCCGAAGCTGCGGATCACATTGGAATGGTTCTGAAACTCCTCGGAGCCGTAATCCATGTACAAAGTGGTGTCAGGGTGAAGCCTGGCATGACAGATCAGACTGGAGAGCCGGTCTGGGTCCACCCACAGAGAAGGTGATAACGCCGCTGCCTTGGAAAAATACTGGTTGTACTCCAACAGCCCATAAAGACTCATCAGACCGCCCATGGAGCTGCCTGCGATATAGGTGTGTTTCCGGTCGGGAAGCGTCCGGACATTGGCGTCGATCTCGGGCTTGAACTTGTGGACGAACCAGTCCATGGTGATCTTTCCCCAGCCGGGGATATGACCGAATCGGGGATCCCGAAACGAGTATGGAGAATATTCTTTCAGCCTTCCGTGACTGGGGCTGTGATTGCACTCCACGGCGGCGATGATCAGGGGAACCCGGTGCTGATCCATGAATTCTTTCATCCCCCAGGATTTGCCGTAAGTGGCATCGGAATCAAAAAATACGTTGTGACCGTCAAACATGTAAAGAACGGGGTAGCGCTCTTCGGTGTTGTCGTTGTAATAGTCCGGAAGATAGAGGTAAGCCCGCCGGGTTTCGCTGCCGCTCAGTTCCGGAATGGTGATATCCCACTTCTCTACCATAATTTCCTCCCATATATGTAATGAGGTTGGGGCAAAGGGTGTTTTGCCCGCCGGGTATCATTTCATCTGTTAAATATAGCACAAGGGAAGAGAAATGGCAAGAATAGATTGATTTATCAGAGCATAAATGCATAAGTTTAAAGTGACAGAGCTTCTCACAGACGGACAAAAGGCAGAAAATGACAGGAGAACCGTGAATGGAATGGTTTCGCTGCCGCCATAATAACCGCAAAGATTAGGGTGAAGGTGATGAATATGCGGGAAGATAAAAAGCTGAGAAGATGGCTTCGAATCGGAGCGGTGACTGGGGTGGTGTACGGCGTGTTTCACTATCTGCTCCCCCTTACGGCTCCTTTTTTATTTGCCTGGCTGACCGCGCTGGTGCTGAAACCGTCGGCCTGTGCTCTGGCCGAAAGACTGAGGATTCAGGTGCGGGGACGCTGGTTTGGCATCTCCCCGGGGGTGGTGGGGCTGGCGGAGTTGGCGGCTTTTGGGGGAGCGGCGGGACTGCTGGTCTATTTTGGGGGAAGGAAGCTGTACCAGGAGCTGGTTTTGCTGGCTGACAGCCTGCCCTGGTGGGTGGAGCAGCTGGACATATGCCTGACCGGTGCCTGCAGGACAGTGGAGGAAGCTCTGTCTCTCAGACAGGACACCATGGTCCGTGTGGCAAGGGATATGATAAGGAGCATGGGCGCCAGTGTAAGGCAGGATACCATGCCCTATCTCATGGGAAACTCTGTCACCATGGCCAGATGCTGCATCAATTTCTGCATCGTCACGGTTTTGTATGTGGTGGGAGTCATGTTGTTCCTTCAAGAGATGGATTTGTGGAAGGAGAAGATGGAGGAATCCCTTTACCGGGAAGAATTTGCCAGAATCATCGGTCTTCTGAGAAACGTTGGCAATGCCTATGTGCGGACTCAAGGCATCATCATGGTTCTGACGGCACTGGTGTGTACGGCCGGCTTTTTCTTTCTGGGCAATCCCTACTACATCCTGGCCGGGGCCGGGCTGGGTGTTCTGGATGCCCTGCCTGTGTTCGGGACAGGCACCGTCTTAATCCCCTGGGCCCTGGTCTGCTTTCTTCGCGGGAGATGGGGGCGGGGACTGGCGGTGTTTGGAATCTACCTGGTGTGTTATTTTCTCAGGGAGATCCTGGAAGCCAGGCTGATGGCAGACCGGGTGGGGCTGACCCCCTTAGAGACTCTGGCTTCCGTGTACGTGGGCCTGCAGCTGTTTGGGCTTCTGGGATTTATCCTGGGGCCTGTGGGGCTTTTGGTGGTAAAAGAATTCGGGACAGAGGGGTGAAAAAAGTATATTTTTCCCAATGGAAAGCCATGTCAAAAGGAGGCGTTTTGTGTTAGAGTAAAAGCAGAGTGCCGCTATAGTATTGGGGCATGGATATGGTCGACCTCACCATGGGCAATCCTTATGTCAGCACCCATGTGACCAGGCCCTTTGACGGGGGAACTATGTTCCCGATGAACATCCTTTCTTCGGTGTGGCCCGTATGACAGGCGGCATCGGGCAGGTGAAAAAGGCGGTGCCGGACATGACGGTGCCGGCGTCAGGGCCGTCCTATGAGGCCAGGCCTATCCCGGAGACTGACGACTTTTTTGAGAACGTGTGGAGGGAATTCAGGGAAAACGGAAATATCTTCTGAGAAACTCTGCCGCTCCGTCCTCCTCATTGGTCCCTGTGACAAACTTCGCCGCCGCCTTCACATCCTCCTCGCCGTTGCCCATGGCCACGGAGACTCCGGCCGTCCGGAGCAGGGGGATGTCATTCTGGTTGTCCCCTATGGCCAGAACCTGGGATATAGGCATGTCCAGATGGCGGCAGAGGGCTTCGATGCCCTTGGCCTTGGAAGCCCTGACGGCATTCAGCTCCAGGTTGCAGGGGCCGGTGCGGAACTGAGAGAGGGAGGCTAAGGGGCTTCCTTTTTGAAGAAACATTTGAAAGATCTGGTCATCCAGGACAAACACCCCGATCTTGATGACAGGAAGCTGCTTATCTGACAGAAATCCCGGCAGGTCCTCCACATTATTTTCCCAGAAACGGACAAAGGGAAAACGCTTTTTCAGATCCGTATCCCGCCAGTTTCCGGTCCGAAAGATCCCCTCATCCGTGTGGACATAGAGAAAGGTAGGAAATGTCTGGAGGTATCGGATCGCGGCCACAGCGTCTTCTAAGGAGATGGCGGCCTCATAGAGCAGTTTCCGTTCCGGGAGTCGGAATACCTGAGCGCCGTTGGAGCAGACGGCGTAGGAGATTCCGGGGATCTGCAGAATGTTGTCCTGTAAGCCTTCTAAGTTCCTTCCTGTAGTGGGTACCACCAGGACACCCTCTGCCATCAGTCTTCTCAGGACGGATAACGTGTGATCGGAGATGGTCTTATCTCCATGGAGCAGCGTCCCGTCTAAATCTAAAGCCGCCAGTCGGATTCTTTTTATACTCATAGATCGTTGTCCTTTCTTTGTCATCTGGCTCTGTCCCTCCTCTCCGGAGGGGACATCCATATCTATATCCCAAGTATATCACAAGTTCAGCGTTTCAGTGTCGAGCCAAGTGTCGAATTGTGGCAATTTTGTCACAAATCTCCTGTAAAGATTGATGAATCCTGCGGAAAAGTGGCGGAATGCACAAATTACTATTTAAATTTAAAAAAAATTCGATATAATGATACACGTACCAGGAAATTTCATTCAGACAGGAGACAGAATATGCTCAGCACGAAGGAAGAGGTATACAGCTATCTGGAGAAGATCAGCAGAGATTTTTCCCTGAGAGATCTGCGGCGCTTTACGGCCAATGACATCAGCGAGGCCCTGAACATCTCCAGAAATCTGGCCAGCCAGTATCTCAACGAGCTGGTGAAGGAGAAGCAGGCTGTAAAGGTCAACTCCCGCCCCGTGTATTTTTTTCATCGAAGGGGCATCGAGCGGTTCTGGCAGATCCGTCTGGACGGCTGCGTCTTCTCGGGTCTGGATGAATTTCTTCTGAAATGTCAAAGCGGTGAATCCAAGAGAGATTTTCAGAAAGCAGTGGGACATCACTTAAGTCTCGGGGCCTGTGTGGAGCAGTTAAAGGCCGCCATCCATTACCCTCCCAACGGTCTGCCCGTGTTGCTGTACGGCGCCAACGGCACCGGCAAGTCCTTTCTCTCCAGGCTGATGTTTGAGTATGGAAAGAATGAGGGAGTCATCGGAAAGGAGCGGCAGTACATCGCCATAGACTGCACCGAGTATTCTCAGGACACAGACAAATTTGCCGGAAATCTCTGCGGAGAAGGAGACGGAAAAGGATGGCTGTCACAGGCTGACGGCGGAATCCTGTTTTTTGACGAGATTGACCGTCTCTCACCCACAGGACAGGAATTGATCTTTTCTTACTTAATATCCGGACAGTACAGAGCGGTCCAGGGGGAGAGAAAGACCTTTGGCTCCAACGCCAGGCTGGTTTTCGCCACCTCAAGACCGCCGGGGGAGGCTATGTTTAAGGCCCTCACCCGCCGGGTTCCCATGGTGATCCCCGTTCCCTCTCTCATGGAGCGGACCGCCGACGAGAGGGAGGAGATGACCGTATCCTTCTTAAAGAGGGAAGGAAGGCGCATGGGGGTGGATGTGAGCATCAGCCAGAATGCGTTCCAGTGCATCCTGGAATACCCCTTTGAAAATAACATCGACCAGCTGAAATCCTGCATCACCAGCAGCTGTGCCGGGGCTTATCTGGAGAAGAGCCGGGACGGGATCCTGATCCGCACCTACCATCTGCCGGACTACATGATGTCCGGTCTGAAGCTGGAGACCGACAAGAGGGAAGAGCGGATGGTCCACATGGGCAGTTACGCCAAGACCGCCTCCCATGAACAGACGGTCCAGTATTTTCAGCTGATCTTGAGCGAGTATCAGGATTATCAGAAAGGCACCATGAGCTTTGAGGAGCTTTTAAACCGGTGTTACCGCCATGCCAATGATTACTATGACTACCTGATCTACGGGAGAAAGCTGGTGAACGCCAGGATCAGCACTTACGAGCAGCTGATCAACCAGATCTTCGACAGCGCCGGGGAAGCTTACGGCATCAGCCTGTCGAAAAAGTACAGCTATCTCCTGGCCCGCTGTCTGTATATCCAGCTCCGGGGAGACCACGTCATCACCCGGTGGCAGAAGGACAACAGCCAGGTCATGGACAGCCTGCTGGCCATGGTGGGACAGAACCTGGAGAAGGAATCGGCGGTGGCGGCCAGGATCATCGGTGCGGTGAAACAGAGCCTGGACATCGAGCCGGACAGTTTAAATCAGCTTCTGCTTCTCCTGAACATCAGAAGCCAAAACCAGAAGATCCGGTTTGCCTCCACAGCCGGGATCATCTTAAGCCACGGCTACTCCACCGCCTCCAGCATCGCGGACGCGGCCAACCAGATCATCGGAAGAAAGGTGTTTGACGCCATCGACATGCCCCTGGACATGGCGTGCCAGGACATCGCAGGGACGCTGGAGCGCCACATGGAGTACTATGTGACCTGCCAAAACATCATCCTGCTGGTGGACATGGGAAGCTTAGAGCAGGTTCACCAGGAGATGAAGCACCTGGCCAATGTCAACATCGGCATCATCAACAACATCTCCACAGCCCTGGCGGTGGACATCGGCCTGGGGATCTTAAGCAACATGGCCATCGAGGACATCCTGCAGAGAGCCAGCGAGAACAACGTCTGTACCTGGCGGGTCATCAACAACGTGCAGAAGGAAGACGCCATCCTGTTCAGCGGCGACAACGGCATGGACATCGCGGAACAGTTAAAGGAGCTTCTGTTAAAGATCTCCGAGGCCACCATCCCGGTACAGTTTATCGCCTGTGATTACCGGAGTCTGGCGAGAAACGGCAGCAGGGACGAGGTCTTCGACCAGTACCGGGTCAAATGCATCATCGGCCTGTACAACCCCCAGATCCAGGGAGTTCCCTTTATCCCTCTGGAGGACATGATCTCCATGAGCGCCACGGAACAGCTGAACGACATATTCTCCGAATACCTGGATGAGGGGCAGCTGGAGGTATTTAACCGGAACCTGATCAAGAACTTTACCCTGAACAATGTGGTGGGATACATCACCATCCTGAACCCGGACAAGCTGCTGGACGAGGTGGAGAAATCCGTGAGACGGCTCCAGAAGATCACCGGGCAGAGAATCGAGGGAAGGATCATGATCGGACTCTACGTCCACCTGTGCTGTCTGGTGGAGCGGCTGGTGACCAAGACCGCCATCGAGAACTATGAGGGGCTGGAATATTTTGAGGAACACCATCAGGATTTTATCGGAGAGGTAAAAGAGTGCTTTCAGGGCATCTCCAACCACTACAAGGTAGAACTGCCGGTCAGTGAGATCGCTTACATCTACGACTACATTAATATGAATTCAAAAAATAAAGGGGCCGGATCCAAGTCGGGGACTTCCGGCCAGGAGGACGAATAATGGGTATTGTTTTAGCAAGAATCGACAACCGCCTGCTTCACGGCATCGTGGCCACCCAGTGGGCGGGGCGCTCGGGTGCTCAGCGGATCATGATCATCGACGACGCCGTTGCCACCAATGAGCTGACAAAAGCCAGCATGAAGCTGGCCAGGCCTACGGGGATGGCCATCTCCATCATCACGGAAGAAGTGGCGGTCAACAACTTTAAGGCGGGCAAGTACAATGACCACAATGTCTTTATCATCGTAAAGAGCCCTGTGACGCTGCTTCGTCTTCTGGACGAGGGAGTGCAGATCCCGGAGCTGGTGGTGGGAGGCACCACCAAACCGGCGGAGGGAGAGCACAGCGTAAAATTGTACCAGAGAGCCTACGCCAACGACCGGGAGATCGAGGCCTACAAGAGGATCCAGGCCTCGGGCACAAAGCTGTACGCCCAGTACGTCCCGGCGGATTCGGTGATCAGTCTGGACGAGTTCTTAAAATAGGAGGGAAAACAAATGACACTTTCTGCTTTGCAAATTATTTTGCTGGTGCTGGTTGCGGCGGAGATCAACTTAGACCGCCGGGGTCTGTCTCTGACCCACGCCAGACCGGCCATCGTCGGATTCCTGTGCGGTCTGATCCTGGGAGACATGAACAGCGGCCTCTACATCGGCGGTACCTTTACCCTGATGTCCCTGGGCGTGGCGGCCCTGGGCGGTTCCTCCGTGCCGGACTACGGAGTCGCCACCATCATCGCCTGTGCATTTGCCAAGACCACGGGCCAGGGCCCGGAGGTGGGGATGACCATCGGACTTCCCGTGGGCATGCTGGGGGTTCAGATGGACGTGCTGTTTAAGATCTGCAACTCTTTTATCGCCCAGAAGGCTCAGAAGTATGCCAACCAGAAGGAGTTTAACAAGATGTACCGCATCCTCTATCTGTGTCCCGTCATGGTGGCCGTGTTTATGTCTCTCCCCACGGCCATCGCTCTGACGGCAGGCGCCCCCTTGGTTCAGGCCATCCTGGACGTGCTTCCGGCATGGGTCACCGGCGGACTGTCCCTGGCAGGAAAGCTCCTTCCCGGACTCGGAATCGCCATGTTGCTCCACTACATGCCGGCGAAGAAATATTTCAACTATATTCTCATCGGATTTGTGCTCAGCGCTTATCTGAAGATGCCTGTGCTGGGAATCGCCCTTTTGGGACTGGCCTTGGCCTATAAGTTCTACATGGATAACGAGATGAGAGCAAATGTTGGTTTTGCAGGAGGATTAGAAGATGAGTAGAGAACCTGTTTTAACAAAAAAAGACTGTGTCAAGGGCGCCATCCGCTGGTCTCTGATGGCGGTAACCACGTTCAACTACGATACCCAGCTGGCCCCCGCGGTGGTGTTCGGCATCGGGCCGCTTCTCAGGAAGATCTATCCCGATGACGACGAGTATGTGGAGGCTCTGAACAATCATTTTAAATATTTCAACACCCACCCGTGGGCTGCCAACCTGGTATTCGGCGCCACCCTGGCTCTGGAGGACAAGGAGGGAATCAGCGCCTGCGACGCGGTTCAGAATATTAAAGTCAGCCTTATGGGACCTCTGGCCGGCATCGGCGACACCCTGATCTGGACGCTGCTTCCCACCATCATGGGCTCCATCGCCGGATACATGGCCCTGGAGGGCAACCCGGTAGGCGTATTCCTGTGGCTTCTCACCAACCTGATCTTCATCGGCATCCGCACGCAGCTGATGTGGGTGGGATACAAAGAGGGAACCAAGCTGATCACCAAATTCGGCAGCCGCATCGCCCAGATCACCGATGCCGCCTCCGTCCTGGGTCTGACGGTGGTGGGCGCTCTGGCAGCAACCGTCGTCACTGCCAAGACTCCGCTGGTGTTCCAGATGGGAGAGATCAGCATGCCTCTGGCGGATCTGCTTGACAAGATCCTGCCGTCCATGATCTCTGTTCTGGCCGTGTGGGGGCTGTATAAGCTTATAGGCAGAAAAGGAATGAAGGTGACCACCATCATTCTGATCGTCATCGTATTCTCCATGATCTGCTCCGCCCTGGGTATCTTGGCATAGGACAGACTGGATGTGAAAGAGGGGAAAAGAAAATGGTTGAAGTAAGTGCGGCAAAACGGGACATTACCCCAGAGTTCCCCATGTACATGCGCGGGTACGCCATGCGTACAGGCAAATCCATCGGCGTGTTGGACCCGCTTTCCTGCAGAGCTCTGGCGCTGAGGATCGACGGACAGGTATTTTTGTGGATCACCCTGGATCTGTGCAGACTGGAGAAGGAGATCTCCGACTACCCACGCCGGGTCCTGGCTGCAAAATATTCGATTCCACAGGAGCATATCGTCATTTCCACCATACATACCCACTCGGGCCCGGACGTCAGCTTTGAGGATGAGGGGGAGGACAGGAACAGGCGCAAGGCGGTATATCGGGAATTCTGCATGAGGCAGATCTTCGCGGCGGCCGACGAGTGCTTTGACCGGGGCTTTCTTCCGGTGACTCCTTACGTGGTCCGGGGAACCATAGAAGGAGTGTACGGCAACCGGAATTATAAGGACAAACCCGGCGACAAGGATGTGAATCTGATTCTGTTTCGCAATGAGAACCATGTGGCGGCAGGCATCTTCCATTTCACCTGCCACCCCACGGTTCTTGGAATCCACAATATGAAGATCAGCTCCGACCTCCTGGGCAATGTGGGGAAAGCTCTGGACGAACAGTATCAGACCACCTTTATCACCATGCAGGGAGCCTGCGGGGACATGGGCAACCGCCAGTACCGCCGGGGCAACGACGAGAGGGAGCTTTGGCGGGTCCGGGACGAGATCATGGACCAGATCCGCCGGATCGGACAGGAGGAACATCCTGTGGAGCTGAGCGTTCAGGGAGTAAAAACTCTGGATTACCATATCCGTCACGCCTATGACAAGGAGGCCATCCGGGCCCAGATCCAGGAGGATCAGAAGAAGCTGGACGCGGCCGCCGACGAGGATCAGAGAAAGCTTCTGTGGTCCGGCATCCGCCATCTAAGGAGAAAGATGGAGCAGGGGAAAGTGGATGTGAGTCTGGAGTCCCAGATCTTCCACCTGGGAGACTTGGAGATTGCCACGGTGCCGGGAGAGCTGTTCTCCGCCTTCGGCATGGCCATGAAGGAGAACATGAAGGCCACGGTCCGGCTGGTGTGGGGATACGCCAACTACAGCGCCGGGTACATCGTGGAGAAGGACGAGTTCGGAAAAGGCTATGAGAGCATGTCCACCCCCTTCCCCCAGGGGGAGGCGGAGGAATATGTGGAGCAGATGATCGGGAAGATCAGGGAGGACTGTGTATGAGAAGATTTGTCATCGGTTCCCACCATCTGCTGGCCCACGGCCTCAGAGACACCCTGGAATTTCTCACCAACAAGGACAATATTACGGACGTCAGTGCCTACATGGACGACAGCGACGTGGAGGAACAGATCGCCCGGGTCTTCGCCGCATTTGCCCCCGAGGACGAGGTGATCATCATGACGGACATGCTGGGGGGCAGCGTGAACCAGAAGTTCTGTCCCTACATGTCGGAACACAGGCACTTGATCAGCGGCATCAATCTTCCCTGCGCCCTGAGCCTGGCTCTGCAGCCGGAGGATGGGTATCTCACCGGGCAGCAGATCCGGCAGATTCTGGAGGAATCCAGGAATCATTTGATCTATGTCAATGAGTACCAGGCCTCGGAGGATCAGGAGGACGAGTGATGACGGAGACAAGAGAATAGAGACGGAAGTTTTAGAAAAGCCGAAACCTTTCGGGGGATTCCCGGGGGATCGGCTTTTTTGCTGTCATGAGGGATTTCGGAGTCAAACTCTATGTATGGGAGTGTGACGGCGGCAGATTCTGAAAAAGGATTTTAATAAGAATCATAAGGTGAGAAAGTGAAATCGGAAGTGAAATCTTAAATTTTAGATTTTAGATTTTGAGAGAAAGTGAAATCAAGAGTAAACATCTCAAATTTTTTATTTGAATTCTTGTATAAACTCAAATAGAATGGTAAAATCTAAAATATAGAGGAGGAGAAACTGAAATGACGTCGGAAGAATTTGCTGAAATGTTAAATAGGATTCAGAAGCTGAGATGTGAGACCCAGACTCTGGAGCTGAAAAGTGCGGCAGGGGGGTGCCCTAAAAAGCTGTACGACACTCTGTCCAGTTTCTCGAACCAGGATGACGGAGGGATCATCGTCTTCGGAGTCGATGAAGAGCAGGACTATAGGGAACAAGGGGTTTACGATGCCCAGGATCTGCAGAAGAAGGTGAATGCCCAGTGCCTGCAGATGGAACCCGCCGTGAGACCGCTTTTGACGGTCCTGGAAAAAGAGGGAAAAAGCTTTGTGGCGGCGGAGATCCCGGGGATGGATCTGGCGGAGCGGCCCTGCTATTATCGGGGGCATGGAAGGCTGAAAGGGTCATTTGTCCGCATCGGTGACAGCGACGAGCCTATGACCGAGTATGAGATCTACAGTTATGAGGCATTTCGAAAGAAGTATCAGGATGACGTAAGGCAGGTGCCAAGGGCGGCTTTTTCTTCTCTGGACCAGGAGGCGCTGGAGGACTATATCCGGCAGCTGAAATCGGGGAAGCCCAACCTGGCCGGCCTGCCGAAGCCGGATCTCTGTGAGCTGATGAGCATCACCAGAGAACGGCAGGTGACGCTGAGTGCGGTCATGTTGTTCGGCATGTTTCCCCAGGCCTATGTGCCCCAGCTGTGTGTGACGGCGGTGGTGGTCCCCGGGACCGAGCTGGGGGAGACGGGGGTGCTGGGAGAGCGGTTTCTGGACAATCAGAGGATTGAGGGAACTATCCCCCAGATGCTGGAGGGAGCTCTGGCTTTTGTGAGGAAAAATATGAGGACCAGGACCATCATCCGGCAGGCGGACGGGAGAAGAGAGGACAGGACCGATTATCCCATGACGGCGGTCAGGGAGGCGGTGATCAATGCCCTGGTACACCGGGATTACAGCTTTCACACAGAGGGTATGCCGATCCAGATCCTCATGTTTGAAGACCGTATGGAGATCCGCAATCCAGGCGGGATCTACGGCAGGATCCGGTGCGATCAGCTGGGCAAGGTACAGCCCGATACCCGCAATCCGGTGCTGGCCCTGGCCCTGGAAGTCATGGGCATCACGGAGAACCGGTATTCGGGGATTCCCACCATCAGGAGGTCCATGGAGGAGTACGGCCTGAGAGAACCGGAATTCTCCGATCAGAGAGGCAGTTTTGTGGTCCGGTTTTACAGGGAGCCGGAGAAGAAAGGGTTTCTTCCCGGCGCACAGAGCGAGGATGTGAAGAATCTCCTCCTGTTCTGTAAGACTCCCCGGACCAGAAAGGAGATCTGCGGGTACTTAGGCCTCACCTCCGTCTCCTACGCCGTCAGCAGGCATGTGATGCCTTTGGTGGAACAGGGACTGATGTGTATGAGCATACCGGAGAAGCCTAAGAGTCAAAAGCAGCTGTTTTATACGAATTCAGAAGGAAGTGTGTGACAGGCTTATCTTTTCGCCTTCTGGATGAATATACAGAGGGGCAGAAAAAGCCCCCGTTTTTTCTGGTTCCGCCAAATTAAGGAAAAACAGGAATGCACAATTTTTTTAAAAGAATTAGCACTCAACTCTTGTTATTACATGATTGATTTTATCATAGTTTGTCATACTTTAAAATTAGCTTGAAGTCAATGATTTCTTAGAATGAGAGCAGATTTTCATTTTATCATAGTTTGTCTTTTGTTGTAAAAAAGGTACAGAAAAAGGTACAGAATAAACATAGCTTCTACGGATGACGGCTTTATCTCAAATCTCAATTCAATAGAGTTTCAAGAATGAAAGCCCTTGCTACTGGTGGAAAGTAGTGGGGGCTTTTGTGGTGGTGATTAGGGGATTGGTTAAAAGATATCATAATGACGAGGTTCACTTGTTCTTTTCCAGTGAGATTCACTAATATCTGGGAAGTGCTCATACCTATCTTCCAACAATCTGGAAAAGGCTACTGTAAGTTTATAGCGGTATGCCTCTGACTTTGTATCATGTAATTTATGTTCGGTTCTGTATTCATTAAATCTTTTCTCCAGTTTTCCCCTTTCTTCCATAGTCTCGGCATTATCATGTTTTTCTTGTATCATCTTTTCAATCGAGTCTAATTCTTTGCTTTTTTCCATGTGATAATCTGCAAAGCTAATACCATCAATTATCGCCAAAAAGCAATCGTTTTTCAGTAAACCGTTAAGTATGGATAGTTTTAAAAAACGGTCTTTCATGTTAAGTATGATGTTTATTGCATCCGGATCAAGCCCAGTTGCTTCTTTTATGTCGGCGGCGATATGGTGCTTTTCGTCATACTCGCAAAGCAAATATCCCATGTCGCAATCAAAAAATTCTTCCTTGCATAAAGTTGAAAATAAAGTAAGTGAGATATTAGAACAAATTCCATTTTCAATATCTGATAAAGTATTCCTGCCTAATGGACAATAAGGGCTAAGTTTTTCCATAAGTTTTTTTTGTGTCCAGTTCTTTGCTTTGCGTTCTTCTTTTACTCTTTTTCCGATTTTTTCAAAATTGTATTTCATAATAAGCAAAATCTCCTTTAATATATTATTTACGATTGAATATATATACATAAATATAAGCAAGTACTATTGAAATAAACATTCATATCGCGTAAAATAATAGTATCACCAACAAGGACAAAAAGCAACATAAACATAAAAAAATAATAGGAGTGTGACAAAATGAGAAAAACAAACGCAGAGAGTTTTGACGTTGCAGTTTTAGAAAAGCGCATAGCGGTATCTGACAAGGAACTTGCTTTCATGCTTGGTGTTGGTCTGCCAACGGCAAGGAAGATAGCGGAGGATGCAAACGCAGTATGCCGGATAGGAAACCGCAAAGTGAATAAAGTTGATAAGATTCGGCGGTATATGGATGCGATTGCAGGAGAATAAAGCAGGATGGAAAGCGTTATGAAATCTATTGACAGAATCGGGGTGAAATTGTGACTTATGATGAAATACTGAATCATTTTCAAATGAAAAAGCGTTATCAGGACAAAGCGCAATGCCAGTGTCCGGCGCATGATGATAAGCAGGCATCCCTTACTGTCACAAAGGGGCGTGATTCCGTCCTTATACACTGTCATGCAAATTGCAGCACTGAAAATGTATTATCGGCAGCAGGCTTGAAAATGTCTGATTTATTCTATCAGGAAAAGCGGACTGGCAACAGTTGGCAAGCCTATATTGAGAGCCGGGAGAAAAAGAAGATTGAAGCGGTTTATAACTACGTTTCTATTAACGGCGGCTATGCCTTTACCAAAGTGCGGATGCAGGGAAAGAAAATGATATATGGCACGTTGGCAAATGAGCGGTTCACTTATGGATTGGGTGG
>JAAWBS010000004.1 GCA_022792815.1 Hungatella sp. | reverse complement strand
GCTCTACGACGTGATGCAGGCGGTGAGCTGCCCCGTCCGGACAGTCTGCGTGGGGCTGGCGGCCTCCATGGCGGCCCTGCTCTTCGTCTCAGGGGCGGAGCGCGACATGCTGCCCCACAGCCGCCTCATGATCCACGATCCTCTGATCGTTCAGACCGGCGGCAGCGCCCTGAAGCTGAAAGCGATCAGCGATGACCTGATGGAAACCAGACAGATCATCGCCAGGGTCATCGCGGAGCACTCCGGCAAGAGCATGGAGGAGGTTCTGGCCAAAACTGCCAGTGACAGCTACTTCCGAGCGGAGCAGGCCGTTGAATTCGGCCTCGCCGACCACATCATCACAAGCCTTGCGGACGGCAGATAACGCCGCGGCACACAGGAATCCGTTCCGGCACATCTCGGCATCCGCAGATGGATGCCGGGGGCAATCAATCATAACAGGAGGGAAAAGAATGTACAGCAATGTCAAATCCAAACGTATCTTTGCAAAAGATGTTTTCGTCAGCAACGACACCTGGGTCACAGGGATTAACAACAATGATCTTCTGGTAGGACCAGCGGGCAGCGGCAAGACCAGGGGGTATGTGATACCCAATATCCTCCATGCCCAGGACAGTCTGATTGTCGCCGACACCAAAGGAAACTTATGCAGACTGTACGGGGAACACCTGAAAGAAAAGGGCTACACGGTTATGCATCTGGATTTCACGGACGTGGCGAACACCCCCTGGGGATATAATCCCCTGGCTTATATCCGGGAATGCCGGGACAGCGAGACAAATAAGAACAACGACTACTACAGCGAGCAGGATATCAAGAAAATCGCTCAGGCAATCTGCCCTTGCCTGAATTCCAAAGAACCTTTCTGGGATCAGGCAGCCCAAATGTACCTGGAGACGATCATTCTCTTTGTCATGAACCTGCTGCCACAGGAAGAGCACAACCTGTACGAGGTGTACACCTTTCTTTCAAAGATGGGGACGGATGAACTCCAAGATATGATCGAGGTGGAGTGTATTACCCATCCTGACAGCGCTTTCGCGCGCAAGATGCAGATGATCCGGCAGAACGCAAAGGCGGACAGGATGGATGCCAGCATCAAAGGAATCCTGGCGCAGCATCTGGACGTGGTGACATACTCCGGCGTGAAGCGGATGTTCTGTATGAAGAAACAGGTAAATATGGGAGCCTTTCTTAAAGGGAAAACCGCCCTGTTTTTATCCGTAAGCGACTCGGACCGCAGCCAGGACGCCCTGGTCAACCTCTTTTATACTCAGGCTCTACAGTATCTTATGGCTGCCGCGGACAGTCAGCCGGACAGTCGTCTCCCGATTCCGGTGCGTTTCATTCTGGACGACTTCAGCACCAACACCGTGATTCCGGATTTTGATAAAATCATCTCTGTCATCCGTTCCCGGGAGATCTATGTCAGCCTGATCATCCAAAGCCTCTCCCAGCTGGAGGGTCTCTATGACCATGCGAAAGCCCAGACCATCATCAATAATTGCGACCACTGCCTGTACCTGGGAGGGACAGATATCCAGACGGCGGAGTATTTTGCAAAGAAGTTTAACTGTCAGGTCTCCACGGTCCTGAACCTGCCGTTAAATGGCTTGTTCATCTTTGAGAGGGGCAGCGAACCCAGAAAGGCCAAAAAGTACGAGCTGGACAGCGATACCGCCTACCGCAGCCTGATGATGCCGAGGAAGCAGGAGGAGCCCGGAACCGGGGCGGAGTATGAAAAGGAGGCTTTATGAGAAACATAGAAAGAACGATCCTGCCGCTGGAGGAGCGGCTGAAGATGGCGGCAAAATCTCAGGCGACCTCGCCTGAAGCCGCCGAAAGGCTGGTGCAGCGGCTTTATGGTATACATACGGCGTATTTATTCTGCGGAAGTGCGAACAGTGTCATCATGGAAGGGCTGACCGGCGAGTTCTGGGAGTGCCTGGAGAGTAAGCTTCTTTATTACGGCGGCTTCTGCTACAGCTTCCGTCTGGCAATCGAGCACGATAACGACTTCTTTGCGGCAATATCATCTGATGCATCTGCGGAGGAAGTCTTTGACCCGTACCGGCCCGTCTGGGGCGTCCGGGCAAATAATGCCCTGGTTCTGCTGGGACTGCTCCTGCTGGATCACGCAAAGGGCGGGATGAAATATCGGAATCTATACTACTGTACACGGATAACTCTGAAGCAGTATCTGGATGCCCTGGTGGATCTGAGCTTTCAGGAGGACGGAACGCAGGATGAGGACCGGACTGGGAGCTTCTTTATCTGGCGGGAATCGTTCCTGAAGGACAAAGACAGCGCCTGGACCCTGAAAGAGGCTTTGGCCGACATCCTCAGGCGTTATATCGCCGCGTGGCAGGAATTCGATCATCTGAATCATATACTTCGCTGCATGGGCGCTCTCTCCTGCTATCTGGAACAGGAAGAGGCGGGAAGAAACCTCCCCCATGAGGAAGAGGAGAACATCCGGCGCTTCCGGGAGGCTCTCTGCCAGTATGGCACTGACCTGGATGGATGGGAGCTGGTGGAGATAGATAAGCGATACCTGGATCCGCGCGGGTATTATTTCTCTCTGGCCTATGAATATCCGGAGGATATGCCGGATCCCGGCAGCAGTGATGTCGCCCCGGGAACCCTGCGCAGCCAGATTTTTCTCTCCGAGCGGGACTACAGCCCCAAAGCTTTAAGAGAGCTCGCCGAAAAGTCGCCCTCCCAGGATCTGCGGGAGCTTTTGGAAAAGAGTATCTCCGAGGAGCAACTGGCCCGTGCTATGCGGGAAATCAATATAGCTGTAACGGATCTGTACATGCTGTTCGTGGAGCCCTATCTGCGGATGGGGGAATACCATTATGAGGGGCATTTGGAATAGGATTTGTCGGAAAGACACCTGAACCTGAAAAGAACATAACAAAATGAACTTTTCAACCATCCGGATCTGATACAGAACGCAGCGTAAAGCGGAACTGTTTTTTCCGTCTTCAAAACTAAAATTCTCTGCGGAAAGCCGGCTGGTAAAACGGATGATTTTCTTGACGGCAAATACATCTGTGATTCACAGAAAACCGAGTTTTGATTCTGAAATGAAGAAAGCCGAAAACCCGCTAAAATCAAGGCTTTCGGCTGTATTCCCAGCGTTCCCGAGGTGACTCGAACACCCGACCTACCGCTTAGGAGGCGGTCGCTCTATCCATCTGAGCTACGGAAACGTATATCAAATTGTGTGTGACTTGCGGCCTCTGCTCCTCCAAAAAAATTCTGCTTAAGGTTCTCTTAGAAGGCAGTTACTCTAGCCTGCTGAGTTACAGAAACCGGCCATACAGTAGACAATCATTCACTACAACACTCTTATTATAGCAGATTTTTCTATTTCGTCAAGACTTGAATTTTGCAGTTCCGATCATCCAGATTTGCCCTTTAAACCTCCGTCCCACTTCAGGTTCTCCAACCAGATCCTGTTTATTAATAGCCACATGGAAAAACATATCATTGCACTCCAGAAGCATCTTATATACCTCTTCTTCTGTAAGCCTATTTCTCAGAATCTCCAACTCCTGGATGTTTCCGATCACGGAATATTGGTCACACTCAATTCCGCATGGCATAAAGCAGGAGTCTATGATGGAATAGATATCCTCTTTCATCACCCGTCTGGATATCTGGGAATAGAGATCAATATCCTCGATGGTCAAAGTCTCTATGGCCTGTTCATTTCCATTTTTTGCGGCTTCTAACAGATTCGTTCTCTCTTTTGAGGCCACCTGAGCCATCGCTTTCTGCTTCTCTGTCTTTTTGATGGGGAGCAGGATTTTTCCTTTTACAGACAATCCTACCAGATTGACACATTCTACCTCCACAGGCTCCTTTGCCATCTTTTTTTCCCGATATTCCATGACATTTTCCAGATAGTAGATCAGGGAGATTCCCACTCTGTATTCGTCTAAAAGTCCTGCATAGGTTTCTCTGTCCGTGTGGCGCTGGATAGAACAATCTGCTTTGGAAGAAGAATTCTCGCTTAAAAGGTAAGGAACATAATATTCCGGCCAGATCTCTCCGGTCTCATCCATCTCTCCATAGATGGATATCCCCATCCCCGGCGCCATCTCGGCCCTCACTTCACAGAGGTTCGTCTCCTCGTCCAGCTGAAGTTTTCGAATCTGATTCGAACCGGCCTGGTCTGTCAGATTTTTCATCAAATCTTCTATCTTATGCTTTTTCTGATATGTGCTGAAACCGACTGTTCTTAGAAATCTATGCATAACTACTCACCTTCTTCCCGCTATCTTCTCATTCTGTATTTCTCACAATAGGCAAGATAAATTGAGGCGAAAATATATTCCGCCTCTTTGCCGCACTTTATTATAACCGATATCGATTTATATTGCAACTCTCTGTGTGGTTATTTTGGGGTTTATTTTTATTGTCTATTTTGGGGGGATTTTGGATAATGGATAATTTAATTTTAGTTTACATAACTTATCAGATAAAAAAATGTTTGATCGGGTGTTTTGTATCGTTATAAAAGCCCTTGAAAATAATCTGCTTTTTCAAGGGCTTGGCTGTTTCTGGGCTGTTTAATTGTCTTATACGATTCCCTGGGCCATCATGGCTTCTACTACTTTCTCGAAACCTGCAATGTTGGCTCCGGCCACATAATTTCCGGATACTCCGTACTTCTCTGCAGCAGTCGCTGCTTTGGCGTAGATGTTTACCATAATGTCTTTCAGCTTCGCATCTACTTCCTCAAAAGTCCAGGAAAGTCTCTGGCTGTTCTGACTCATCTCCAACGCGGATGTGGCTACCCCGCCTGCATTGGCCGCTTTTCCCGGCATGAACAGCATCTTATTCTCAAGGAAGAAATCTGTGGCCTCTCTGGTGGATGGCATGTTGGCTCCTTCTGCTACGGCAAAGCATCCGTTTGCTTTCAGGGCCTTGGCATCATCTAAATTCAGCTCGTTCTGAGTTGCACAGGGAAGAGCGATATCGCATGGGATCGTCCAGATTCCTTTTCCTTCTGTATAGACGGAACCGGGAACCGCGTCCGCATATTCTTTGATTCTTCCGCGGCGGACTTCTTTTATCTCTTTTATGATGTCAAGCTTGATTCCTTCTTTATCGTAAATGTATCCATTGGAATCACTGAGAGCTACTACCTTTGCACCAAGCTGCTGGGCCTTTTCTGTCGCGTAGATAGCTACATTGCCGGATCCGGAGATGATTACAGTCTTTCCGGACAGGGTCTGATCGTGATGCTTTAGCATCTCATCGAGAATGTAGATCAGACCATAGCCTGTGGCCTGAGTACGGGCAAGGGAACCGCCGTAGGTTAATCCTTTTCCGGTGAGGACTCCCTCGTATAATCCTGTCAGTCTCTTGTACTGGCCGTACAGATATCCGATCTCTCTTCCTCCAACTCCGATATCTCCTGCAGGTACATCTTCGTCTGCTCCGATGTATTTGTGAAGCTCTGTCATGAAACTCTGGCAAAATGCCATCACTTCTCTGTCGGATTTGCCTTTGGGATCAAAATTGGCACCGCCTTTACCGCCGCCGATAGGAAGCCCGGTGAGGGAATTTTTAAACACCTGCTCAAAGCCAAGAAATTTTAAAATCCCTTGGTTCACAGATGGATGAAGACGCAGCCCTCCTTTATAGGGGCCGATTGCACTGTTAAATTGTACCCGGTAGCCTTTGTTTACCTGGACCTGACCTTTGTCATCTACCCACGGAACACGGAAAGATATGATGCGCTCCGGCTCTACTAAGCGCTCTAAGAGAGCCATCTTGCGGTACTTTTCTTCGTTGGTGTCTATGACTAATTTCAAGGAATCAAGGACTTCTTTTACTGCCTGGTGGAATTCGGTTTCTCCTGGGTTTTGGGCTACTACTCTTTCATAAATCTCATCGACGTATGACATGTTGTGGGCCTCCTTTTAAGTTTTTTGTGGCGAGGAGTGTTTTTAGAGGTCTTGGGCTGGACGGCGCTTTACTTGTCTCCGCCCGGTTCACTGGGATGTGGGATGTTTAGGTCCGCAGTGGCGCTCAATTCCGCTTCGCTCCATTTCGCTCACGGGCTTTCGCCCTATGAAAAAATGCAAATAAAATTCTGCTTACGTGCGAGCACGACGCAGCCTTTTATTTGCATTTTTTCGCACTGCTCATTGCTTACGTGCACATTTTACACCCTCATCTTCTTGGAGTCAATAAAAAAATCGTTTCTGACCTGAAATTTCTTTTAAAAAAACAGGCATCAGTATCCTAACGCCTGTTCTAGTGCTTCTTTTTCTTCACTGCCGAGTGCGATATCGGTTTCACCCTTTTCTACCATCTTTATGTAGAGGTAACATCCTTCCCGGCTGTGTACGGAATTTAGTATAAATCCTGTATTATTCATGTCCAATAAAGCAAATGCAAAACTTAGATTTCCTCCCATTCCTTTGAATGCGTTGTATTTTACCATTCCAAACTTTTGATAGGAGCTCTTTACTCCTCTTGTAAGTGTTTTCATCACATCTTTATTGGAACGGTCCTGTGCTCTCAGTTCTTTTATCTCTTCGATCTCTTCTACTATAATATTTTCTAAGGATTCTGCATCTCTTCCTCTCATAAACCGGTCATATCTGCGGTATAATCGGTTTAGCTGTACCACACATATAATCGTCATAATTAGTAAGAGAAGTGTTATCACTCCAAGACTGAGAATCACAATGGCTGGGTCTATGGGCCATCTGTTCAGCATACTTTGTGTCATCATACTGTTTCCTCACTTTACTTCTGGTATTACTTTATGGATTCAATCAATTCCACAATTCGTTCTAATTCTGCTTCTGAATAATATTCGATTTCTATACGGCCTTTATTTCTGTCCTTTTTGTTAATGATTACTTTTGTACCCATAACCTGTTTCATTCTCTCTTCCAGGTCCTTGAAGATAAAACTTATGTCGCGTTCTTCTTCCTTGGGCTTTTCTTCTTTATTAGGCTTTCCCAGGAGTTTTACCAGTCTCTCTACCTCCCTGACACTGAGTTTTTGATCTATAATTTTTAAGGCAATCTGATATTGACTGTCTTTATTTTCCAATGACAGAAGCGCTCTCGCGTGTCCGCTGGACAACTGTCCTTGAGTGAGCATCTCCTGCACACGCTTGTCCAGCTTCAGAAGCCTCATGGTATTCGTAATTGCAGTTCGGCTTTTGGATACCCTTTCTGCGATCTCTTCCTGAGTCAGGTCAAATTCCTGGAGAAGCTGTTGATAAGCTTGTGCCTCTTCGATGGGATTCAGATCCTCTCTCTGCACATTTTCGATCAAAGCAATCTCCATTGCCTGTTGTTTTGTGTATTCTTTGATCACCACAGGAACTTCTTTCAGACCTGCTTCCTTTGCCGCCCTCCACCTTCTCTCTCCGGCTATAATCTCATAATTTTCTCCATTTTTTTGAACCAAGAGAGGCTGCAATACTCCGTATTTCTTGATAGAATCTGCAAGTTCTGACAGCAATTCCTGATTAAAATCTTTTCTCGGCTGTCCCTGATTTGGCTCTATTCTGGACAGTTTCATCATATACTCGTTTCCGCTCTGATACTGATCTCCTGGTGATGTTTCACGTGAAACAACTTCTTTTACTTTTTCGGATACCGGAGCCTCCACTACATCTTCACCAAAAATAGCCCCCAATCCTTTACCCAATCCTTTTTTTGCCATCAAATATCCTCTCCTCTGCTCATCACTTCCGCTGCCAACAAGCGATAACTCTCCGCTCCTGTGGACCTGGAATCATAAAAATTAATCGGCATCCCATGGCTAGGTGCCTCAGCCAGTCTTACATTCCTGGGAATAATCGTCTTGTATATATTCTGATTCAAATTACTCTTTACACTTTCCACTACCTCAAGGGACAAATTTGTTCTCGCATCATACATGGTAAATACCACTCCCTCTGTCTCCAGGTGTGGATTCAGTTTTTTCTTTACCAGATTGACAGTTTTCAATACCTGATTTAATCCCTCCAAAGCATAGTATTCACATTGAATGGGAATTAATACAGTATCAGCGGCAGTTAATGCATTAATGGTAAGTAGATTCAGGGAAGGTGGGCAGTCTATAATCAGATAATCATACTTTCCTTCGATCTGCATCAAATGCTGTCTTAAAATGGACTCCTTTTCATCCATATCCAGAAGTTCAATCTCCGCACCTGCCAGATTCACATCAGAGGGCAGTACATCCAGATGCTCCATTGCTTCCTCAATCAAACATTCTTCTATATGACACTCCCCGATCATTAATTCATAGATCGTCTTTTCTATGTATCCCTTCTCTAACCCTACCCCACTTGTGGCGTTTCCTTGGGGATCACAGTCCACCAGAAGGACCTTCTGTCCCGCCTCGGCCAGACAGGCCGATAGATTGATAGCAGTCGTAGTTTTTCCTACTCCGCCTTTCTGATTTGCAATTGCTATTATTCTTCCCATAATATTTCCTTTCCGACACAGTGGTTAGTATATCATACTTTCAAATCTTTTCCTATGACTTTCTCGATTTTTTTATAAAAATAGTACGTTTTTATTACTTTTTCTTTTCTAAATCCTATATAATCTATAATGTTGGTGACACTTACGTTACATGAAAGGCGATTGTTCCACTCCTCTTTACTTATTACAAAACGTAGGTAATTGAGAAACTCAAAACTTAGCTGAATATTCTGACAATATATTCCAGGGAAAGCCATTACACTATGAAGCTGAGACCATAAAAAACAGGAGGGCCCTCTGCCCGAGTGTTTTTTGTCCTACTGGGCTCAGCGGAATGCTCGGTATACGAAGGCTTTGTATGGAATATATTGTCAGACTATTTTCTCAACTTTGATTTTCGTAATTACCTATATTACAAAACAGATATTCTATATAAAATCATATAATCCGGAATACAAAAGTACTGTTACTTCCAATAATATCCGAATCACTTTTCGTATTTCATATTTAGGTAATCCTAAAAGTACTCAAAATCCATCTTAGTTGAACAGAGTTTTTATGCTTCTCGTCTCTCAAAGCCATATTTCTGCATATAACCGTATTATATCCATAACCTTTTCCTCTTGCCCTAAATAATATCTAAACATTACTTCCCCTTCATTGACTAAATTTCCATCAGATCACGTTATCGGCGGTCAATGATGGCGCCGCGTTGCCTCCCTTCTCTACCTTACTGATGAAAATTAATTTTTCAAATTTTCACCACACATAATGCAGACAAAAGATTTGAAGAGTATACTGATAAAATGAGAATCAAATATACTCCAAATTTAGCTGTACAAGATAAGGATGATAAAAATGTTCAGATACTCTCTAGTACCTACCATATGTTTCACGTGAAACATAAAACCTTATTATGCCAAAAATACTTCAATTAAAATCTTTCTTAGACATAGAAACAAATTCTTAAACTCTATTCTCTGCTTCCTGCACCGATTTCTACTTTATATACCCAAATTTTCTTCAACAAAAATCGTACCCCATCTTCAGCAGAAAAAGTTTAAGAATAATTTAATACCCCAATGCTTGTCATACAGAAATGAATATTATATACTAATGAAAGGACCACATCATCATTACTTAAAAGGAGCCGACTATGACTACCAAAAACAGATTAATCACCACGCTGATTCTATCCAGCAGCTCCATCGCTGCCATCAGCTTGATTAACAAATGTATCAAACTATCCGCAATTTCAAAAGATACCCAAGACGAAGAGCAGGATAATACATTTCATTGGAGACTTGGTGATATTCATTACACAAAAACCGGCTCTGGCAAACCACTTCTCTTGATCCACGACCTGGATGCCTCCTCATCCGGCTATGAATGGCACAGAGTAATCCCGGCTCTCTCCAAGGAATATACCGTATACACACTTGATTTGCTTGGATGCGGCCGTTCGGAAAAACCCTGCCTCACCTATACCAATTATGTCTATGTACAACTGATATCCGACTTTATTAAATCCGAGATCGGACACCGGACAAATGTGATCGCAACCGGCGGTTCTTCCTCCTTTGTCATCATGGCCTGCGCCAACTCATCGGATCTGTTTGATCGGCTGATGCTCATCAATCCGGACAGCATCGATACATGCAGTCAGCTCCCAGGGCCCTACTCCAAGTATTATAAAAGGCTATTGGACTTCCCTGTCATCGGCACTCTGCTGTACCATATTGCTGTCAGTAAAAAGGCTATTATAGACAATTTTACCAATAACTATTATGCCAACCCAAAAATTGTGAAAGACTCCTTCATCGACACATACTATGCGGCAGCACACTTAGGTTTTTCTCCAAAGTCTGTCTACGCATGTGTGCGCTGTAACTATACCAAGTGCAATATCGCCAATGCCCTGAAAAAGATCAATAACAGTATCTACCTCATCGGTGGGAGTCAAAAGGAATCTATAGAAGAACTTTTCCTTGAATACATCAAATACAATCCTGCTATTGAGTATTCTATCATCAATGGAACCAACCACATTCCCCATATGGAAAAACCGGTTAATTTCCTGAGCAATGTTCAAACATTTTTCGGTTAAAACCATATAAGCACTTGCGAAACTCAAAACTTGTCTGAATATTCTCCTGGCTTTGACTTTCTCAATTACCTATTAAAACCAGACATAAAAAGGAGCTGTGAAGATGGAGTAAACCAACTCCCCTTCTCACAGCTCCCTTTATCAAAACAGATTTTTCTATCCAAGAGGCTCTTTTCCCGGTATACCCACTTTCCGTGGGTATTTTTTATTGGTTCCTTCCACCTTTCGAACCCTTATCAGAGATCTCTCCATATCAGATCCCGGCAGAGAGAATTCCACTGTATCCTCCAGCTTTCCTCCCAGAAGTTTCCAGGCCCCTTTTGCCTGCCTGATCTCCTCTTCCGCTTTTCCTGACTTATATGAGACAAAATATCCTCCAATCTTCACAAAAGGAAGGCAATACTCCGATAAAGTGGAGAGATTAGCCACAGCCCTGGACACGCACAGGTCAAATCGCTCCCGATAATCACCGTCTCTCCCATAGTCCTCTGCTCTTCCATGGACAGCAGAGATCTCCTCCAGATTAAGACTGTGAATCACTTCCTCCAAAAACTTGATCCTCTTATTTAAGGAATCCAAAAGAACCACCTTCATATGGGGAAACAAAATCTTCAGAGGAATCCCCGGAAATCCTGCTCCGGTTCCCAGATCAAGTACTCTGCACTCTCTCAACTTCTCTCTGTCTACAGCTTTCACCAAAGTCAGACTGTCTACAAAATGTTTAGTCACCACTTCCTCCAACTCTGTGATGGCTGTCAGATTCATCACTCGATTCCACTCTGTCAACAGCTGATAATACTGGTAAAACTGTTCCATCTGACGATCTGACAGAGTGACAGACAACTCTGTCAGATTCTGTGTCATCTGTTGTTCCAATCTCTCTCTCATAATCCCATCACCTCTTCCCTCCATGCCTCATCTGCTCTAAGTGTATCAGCAGGACCGAGATATCCGCCGGAGATACACCGGATATCCTGGAAGCCTGGCCGATAGACACAGGCTTGTACAAATTCAGCTTCTGCACGGCTTCCTTCCTCAGACTATTCACCGTACTGTAGTCAAAATCCACATCCAGCCTTTTCGATTCCAGCTTTTTAAACTGTGCCACCTGCTGTCTCTGACGCTTGATATACCCCTCATACTTTATATTTATGTTAACTTGTTCTGCCGTATCATCAGATAAATCAGGAAATCTGTCATCAATTTCAGTTAACATAACATAATTCAACTCCGGTCTTCTCACCAATTCCGCCAGGGTGGCACCTGTCTTCAGTTCTGTGCTTCCGTGTCTCCTCAAAAACCCCTGCACCCTCTCATTAGCCCCAATATTCGTGTGCTCCAGTCGATCTATCTCTTCCTCAATCTGTCGCTCTTTCTTCCGAGTCCTCTCATATTCCTCATCGCTTACAAGGCCGATCTCATGACCGATAGAACGCAGACGTAGATCCGCATTGTCCTGCCTTAGAAGAAGCCGATACTCTGCCCTGGAAGTCATCATGCGGTAGGGCTCGTGATTCTCCTTGGTCACCAGATCATCGATGAGAACGCCGATATAGGCCTGAGAACGGTCCAGCACATACGGTTCTCTCTCCAACACCTTCATGGCCGCATTGACACCTGCCATAAATCCCTGAACCGCCGCCTCCTCATATCCGGAACTGCCGTTAAACTGACCGCCGCTAAACAACCCTTCTATAGCCTTAAATTCCAGAGTCGGTTTCAGCTGTCTGGAATTGATACAGTCATACTCGATGGCATAAGCATTTCTCACGATCTTCACATGTTCCAGACCGGGAACCGTCTTGTACATGGCATGCTGTACATCCTCCGGGAGAGAGCTTGACATCCCCCCCAGATACATCTCATTGGTATAAAGCCCCTCCGGCTCGATAAACACCTGATGACGCCCCTTGTCGGGAAATTTTACTACCTTGTCCTCTATGGAAGGACAGTACCTGGGCCCAGTACCCTCGATGGTCCCTGAAAACAGAGGGGAGCGGTCCAGATTGGCCCTGATGATCTCATGGGTATTCTCATTGGTATAGGTGAGCCAACAGGACACCTGCTCCTTCCGGACAGACTCCGGGTCTGTAGAAAAGGAAAATGGAATGATTCTCTCATCTCCCACCTGCTCCTCCATCTTGGAAAAATCGATGCTCCTTTTATCCACTCTGGCCGGTGTTCCCGTCTTAAACCGAAACAATTCCACCCCGTTGGCTCTCAGAGAATCCGTAAGGTGGGTGGCCGCCTGAAGCCCGTTAGGACCTGTAGGATTGCTCACATCCCCATAGATACATCTGGCATTCAGATAGGTTCCTGTGGCCAGAACCACTGCCCTGCTGTGGTACACGGCGCCGGAACATGTCCTGACACCGGTTATCTTTCCCTGTTCCACCATAATCTCCGACACCTCGGCCTGTCGGATGGTCAGATGATCCGTATGTTCCAGAGTCTTTCTCATCTCTCTCGTATAATCCTGCTTGTCCGCCTGTGCTCTGAGAGAGTGAACCGCCGGCCCTTTGGACTCATTTAACATCTTGGACTGAATAAAGGTCTTGTCAATATTTTTACCCATCTCTCCGCCCAGGGCATCCAGCTCTCTCACCAGATGTCCCTTGGAACTGCCTCCGATATTGGGATTGCAGGGCATAAGGGCGATACTGTCCACACTGACCGTAAAAATAATAGTCTCGAGACCTAGTCTGGAACATGCCAAAGCCGCCTCGCATCCCGCGTGGCCGGCCCCCACTACCACAATATCATAATTTTCCTCCAGATAAGCCACTAAAGTCACCTCCTACTTTCCCGTACAGAACTTGCTGAATATCTCATTGACCAGATCCTCCTCCACCGACTCCCCGATGATAGAGCCCAGCTGTTCATAGGCATTCATCAGATCGATGGAAAAGAAATCCTCCGGCATCCCTTTTTCGATGCTCTCCATCACCATCATAAGGCTGTTCAGGCTTTCCGTCAACGCAGTCTTGTGCCGTACATTGGTAATATAGATCTCATCGTTAAAATCGATCTCTCCCTGATAAAACATGGATTTGACAGTCTCCTCCAACTCATCGATGCCTGTCTCCTCTTTGGCAGAGACACAGACCACCGGATAACCGGTCTTTCTCTCCAACTCCTCCCTGGTCACGACCCCCTCCAGATCCGTCTTATTCAGAAGAACCACGGACTTGCGGCCCTGGATTAATCGGATGATCTCCTCATCATTATCATCCAGGGGAACCGACGCATCCACCACATAGATGATCAAATCTGACTGAGAGGCGGCAGCTCTGGCCCTGGAGACTCCGATCTGTTCCACCACATCCTCAGTGTCCCTGATTCCCGCTGTGTCCACCACATTCAGACTTATCCCTTTCAGCTGGATGTGTTCTTCCAGGGTATCTCTGGTGGTCCCGGCGATCTCGGTGACAATGGCCCTCTCCTCCCCCAGCAGTACATTCATCAGAGAAGATTTCCCCGCGTTGGGCTTGCCCAGAATCACGGTCTTCACTCCCTCTTTTATCACCCGACCATGATCGGCTGAATCGAGAAGCCTCTTCACCTCTGCCATGATCGGCTTCAGAACCTCTCTCAACCGCTCCGGATATCCCTCCAGAGAGATATGCTCCGGGTCATCCAGAGCTGACTCAATCATGGCAATCTCATAGATAATCTTCTCCCGAATCCCTTTTATCCGAAAAGACATAGCTCCTCTCAACTGGCTCACCGAGCTTTTGAGGGCATACTGATTCTTGGCATTGATCACATCCATCACGGCTTCCGCTTGGGACAGATCGATCCTTCCGTTTAAAAATGCTCTCTTGGTAAATTCTCCCGGCTCCGCCGGCCTGGCTCCATATCTCATCACAGTCTCCAGAACCCGTTTCATCACCAGAACGCCTCCATGACACTGGATCTCGACCGTATCCTCTGCAGTGTAACTGTAAGGCCCTTTCATGGTGAGAAGAAGCACCTCATCGATGACCTCATCTCCGTCGCAGAGATGTCCATAATAGACCTTTCGATGCTCTCCTCCCATATCCTGGCCGACCCATGGCCTTCTCCTACTGTCTGCCGGGTTTCCCTCCTGCTGTCTCTCACTGTCTCTCCGGTCATTCCAATGCTTTTCCCCTCTGTCTGACCGGCCAGACTCCCCCTCTGATCCTGATTTTCCGTGCCTTCTGAATACCTGTTCCGCGACAGAAAATGCCTGGTCTCCGCTGACTCTTATGATGCCGATCCCCGAACTTCCCATGGCGGTAGCTGCCGCCGCAATCGTATCTGTATTTGTCATATTCCAATCTCCCACTGTCCTGTATCTATCCCTCTATACGAAGTAAGACGGAGAAATCATTCCCCGTCTTACTCTCAATTCTGTCTTATTATCAGAAAACGGCAAATTCATTGTCGATTCCTGCTATTTGCCGGATCACACTACTCCTTATCCTGAGAAGAAGTCTGGCTCTGATTCTGTCCCTGGTTTTTTCTGCCCTCTCTCCGATCTCTGTCACGCCCGTCTCTCCTCAGGGAGATCACCACATGACGGAAGGGATCCTCTCCCTCGCTTCTGGTAACCACATAGCGATCGCTCTGAAGAGCAGCATGGATGATTCTTCTCTCGTAGGGGTTCATAGGCTCCAAAGACACACTTCTTCTGGTTCTCTTTACCTTGTAAGCGATATTCCTGGCCAGAGTCTCAAGGGTATCTTTTCTTCTCTCACGGTAATTCTCCGTATCCAGTTTTACCCTCACATATCCTTCACACTCTTTATTCACCACAAGGCTTGTCAGATACTGGAGAGAATCTAAAGTCTGTCCCCTCTTACCGATGAGAATTCCCATATCGGCTCCCTCCATGTTGACGGTCATCTCCCGCTCTTTCTCCTCAAATGTGGTGCTGATTGTCACTTCCATACTCATCGCTTTAAAGACCTGACTTAAGAATTCCTTAGCCGCCTTCTCACAGGCCTCCACATCAATCTTTTTAGCCGGTTTCTTCTCCTCATCATCGAAAGCAGCCACATGATCCGGTCTCTCCGTTTTCTTTGGCACCGGCTTCTCCGCAGGCTTTCCACTCTCCTTTGTCTCAGAAGCTGCCTCTTCTCTCTGGGCTTTCTGCTGGTTCTTCTGACTCTTCTGATTTTTCTGAGAATTCTTCTTAGATGGATCCCTGTTCTCTTCCCTGGCAGGATCTTTCTTCTTCTCTCTTACCTGTTCCCTGGAAGGCTCTTTTTTCTCTTTTACTGTCTCTAAGGAACTGCTGTCGATCTTTCCTGTGGTGAGAAATGCCTCCAGATCGTCGTCCTCTCTCTTCTTTTTAGCACGGATCACTACATTTTTTCCAAACAGACCTAAGAATCCTGAACTTCCCTTCTCGATCACTTCATAGTCCAGGTTATCGCTTGTCGTCCCGAGATCAATCAAAGCCTTGGTGATCGCCTCATCCAAAGTCTTTGCTGTTACGGTAATCATATTCATAGGTTCCCCTCCTATTTGTTGTGCTTCTCGTTATACTTCTTCACCATATTGGCCTTGGCTGCCAGACTGCCGGGCTTCGCGTTCTGGTTGTAGTAAGCGGTAGACTCTTTGGCCAGTTCTTTGGACTTGGCTACTTTTTCCGCTCTCGCCGCTTCCTCCTTTGCCTCAGTCTCCTGCATCTTTTTGAGAGTCTCACTTGCCTTCAAGTTCACCTTCTCCGGCGGGAGCCCCTTCCTGGCCCGCTTTCTGTTGGCCTTCTCCACATTCTGCCTGATCAGTTCATCTACATCCACTTTACTCAGATAGGAATTGACACCGATCTGCTGCACCACCTGAAGCATACTGCTCGCCACCCAGTAGAGGCCGATTCCCAGAGGGAAGGAAAAGCAGAAAAATACGGACATCAGCGGCATATAGATATTCATGGACTTCATCATAGCAGCACTTGGATTCTCCTCATCGCTCACCTGAGGCTGAGTAGAACTCATCAGCTTTGTGCTGTACCACTGAGTCAGACCAGAGAGAATCGGGATCATCAGGGCGATAAATGCCGTTATGATCGAAACCTCGGAACTTCCGTTGATAAACTCTTTGAGAACATTAAATGGGGTATAAGCGATATTCATAGTGAGAAACTGCTGCATACCATTGATGGCAGAG
>JAAWBS010000036.1 GCA_022792815.1 Hungatella sp. | reverse complement strand
ATTGTGACAAAGCTGCAGATTGCCCGGTATGATGTGGACCAGAAGGGGAATAAGCGGAATTATCCCTGGTACGTGGAGATTCAGAATGGGGCCGGGGCTGCCGTGAGAAACGCCAATGGCGGGCGGTACTGTAAGAAGGACAGTTATGTGTGCCATAGGAGGGTAAGGATGTTTTTAAGCGACCGGGATACGTTTGTGATGTTCTGCCGGGCGGATTCTTATATCCGGGCGTTTGAGGTGGAGTATGCTTTTAGGCAGAATCGGGTCGGGAATTTTGGGAATCTGTTTCATCTTCTGAATAAGGAGATTCAGAAGGTGGTGGATCTGGTGCAGTTTTATGGGGAAGGTGATGGGCTGCGGAAGGTGAGCTAGGGAAAGAATAAAGAGTGTGGATTAAGAAAAGTAGGGTGATTTGAATGGAAAGCCTCTCCTAGATTTGGAAATTCGGGGGAGGTTTTTTTATGAAAGTACAAAGAAATAGAAAGAATTTGCCGATATAGATTAATAGCAAGTTGGTAGCCTATTAATAGAAGTCTGATAGGAGAGTATTTTACAATGTTAAAATTGATTAATGAAATTTGAACAAGTGTGAAAGCGGGAGTATTTAGATGTGCTTTTGGGATGGCATTAACCCTGCCTGATATATGTGGTCAAGTAGAATATCCAAAGGAAAAGAGCGTAGGAAAACGATATGAAGACTGGTGTAATAAATATTTGATGAATCAGGGATACATAACAGTAGGAGGCGAGTCAGATAATCCGCTTTCGGCTATATTAACGGGAAATATTTGTTATAAACTTAGATGTGCATATTTGCATTCAGGTAATATAGAATTGAATCAGAGAAAAGGTGATGAATATCCGTTTTTTGAATTTATGCAAGGGGTATGAGCACAAGGGGCATTCATGACCAGATACAGGAACTTTATGGGATGGAACTGTCCGCTGAAATGGTCAGCAAGATCACGGACAGGATACTGACGGAAATAAAAGAATGGCAGTCGCGTCCCCTGAATCCTGTCTAGCCGTTTATATTTATGGACTGCATCCATTACAAGGTCAGGGAAGACGGGCGTATCTTAAGCCGCGCAGCTTATATCGTGCTCGGCATAACAGCAGACGGCTATAAAGATATCCTGAGTATTACGGTAGGAGCCAGTGAGACCAGTAAGTTCTGGCTTGAGATGTCAAATGACCTGAAAAACCGTGGCATACAGGATGTACTGTTCTTCTGTGTGGATGGTCTTGCCGGTTTTAAGGAAGCTATAGGCGCAGTCTATCCGGACGCGCAGATTCAGAGAAGTGTATTTCCCAGTGCCAGCGCCTTGGAAAAAATGCTCTATCTTGCCAGCGGAAATGTGATCAAAAAATGGACACAGCGCTACCGGAACTGGGACCAGGTATTAAACCAGCTGATCGTGCTGTACGGGGAGAGGCTTACCCCTTTCCTGTAAAAGAAAAAGCCGGAACGCCATACTTTATCCCCAAAGCGTTCCGGCCTTATTCCATCGGCATTAGCAGTATTGCCGGAAATTTCCCCTCTTATTCCGGAGGCCGGGTGTGGGCAGAGCCCACAAAAATAGTTTTCCGCTGCTGATTCCTGTCAACAGAGATTATTTATCCATAGACACAAGATTTTTTACAGCCTCCCAAAAATCTGGTTTGGAACGGGCGGTGCCTGGCTCATGACGGTTTGCTCTTCCGTCTTTCACATACATCAGTATGCAGATCATTGTCAGGACTGTCTCAACAACAGGTTGTGCCGCAATGACGCCGCCCAGCTTCCAAAAAGAATTCAAAATGATTACTCCGGGGATAAACAGCACTGCATTTCTCAGCACGGTGATGGTCAACGATTTTACTGCTTTTCCTAATGCCTGAAAATAGCTGGTCGTCATGTTGATCACTCCGAGCATGGGAGCCGACAGGCAGAGGATCTTCAGAAAGACCTCTGTCTGTTCAATCAAGACCTCATCTTGCAGGAATATGGAGGCCAGGGGCTTTCCGAAAAGCACGAAGACGGCAGTAAATGTCCCGCCCATGAGGACTCCGTACAGCGTGGTCCGATTCACGATGTCGGACATTCGCTTTTTTTCATTGCCCCCATAGCAATAGCCCACCAAAGGGGCGACTCCCTGGGATAAGCCCACTGACAGCAGAATCGGAATCATATTAAGTTTATAGGCGATGCCGTAAGAAGCCACCGCGTCAGAGCCGTAAAGGCCGATATAGTTGTTAAGGACGATGTTGGAAACGCTCATAAGTACTGTGATGAGGGCGCCCGGGATGCCGATGCTCACGACGCTGCGGATCATCGCCCCGGTTGGTGAAAAACGTTTGGGCACCAACGGCGTCAGCGGATTTCCCTTGTATCCCTCCCGAATCATGCAGGCGAGATAGTAGACCGTCGAGCACACGAATCCTAACGACGTGGCGAGTGCGGCCCCTGCGGTTCCCAGGCCGAAAACGGCTATGAAAACATAATCCAATATCATATTGATCCCGTTTCCGAGTATCAATCCAACCGTGCCCTCTTTTATGAGGCCGACACAGCGGAACAGATGAACAAATCCATTAGACGTCATGATGAAAGGGGCGCCGAGGAAAATCCATTTCAGATAATCGCAGGTATAGGCAATGTTGTCTGCATCCGCGCCGGATAATTTCGCCAACGGCTGCAAAAACGTCAGTCCAAGAACAAGGGTAACCGCGCCTGCGGCTGCCATGGCATATACACAAAAATTCATGGTTGTGCCGGATTCCTCTCTCTTTTCCTCCCCCAACAACCTGGCGATTACGCTGCTGCCTCCCATTCCAAAAATGCAGGCAATGGACATGATAATAAGCAGGATAGGGGCGCACAAGGTTACGGCGGCGATCATTGCCGGCTCTTTTGTCAAAGATACAAAAAATGTGTCTGCAATATTATATATAAGCGTGGTAAGCTGTCCCAGCATAGCGGGCAGTCCGACTCTCATAATTGCTTTGGAACTATTTTTTTCTTCAAAAACCGATGTCATATTCTCTTTTCCTCCCTTGAAATTTCATTTATTATAATGTAAAATAAATGTAAAAACCAAGACATATGTCCGGTTTAAGAGGGATTTTATGAAAAGAAGCTTTGATGAAAAGAAGGTTGCGGCCTGCATCGCCAAAAGTAAATATCATGCCGTCCTCAGTTCCATGGATCTGGAGTTTTGTGTGATCAATTATGAAAAAGGAGAACTGGTGAGTTCGCCCTTTCGGGACGAATTTTTATTTCAGATTGTGGAGAAGGGTTCGATCAACATATATTTTATTCGTGATGACGGAACACGCTATGCGCTGTCAAAGGGCATGACCGATTATTTTCTGGGAGATATGGACATTTTTTATCCCAGAAGCAGCAATATTTATGCGGAGGCGGCCGAACGTCTGACCTGCATTTCGTTTTCTATTGAAAAGAACAGGGAGATGCTTCTCTCGAACCATCAGTTTCTGGCGCTTGTCTGTGAAAGCCTTTCCAACAAAATCGGAATGATGACTACCATTGACGCGGCCCCTGCCTCTCTTACAGAGCGGGTTTTGTCCTATATGAAATATAAATGCACCGATGGAACCTTAAAAGGAATCGAGAAAGCCGCCTTTCACCTCCACTGCAGCGCAAGACAGCTTCAAAGGATTCTGAATCAAAGTGAAAGTGCCGGATTGGTGAAGAAGACAGGGAAGGGGACATACCGGCTGGCGTGAAGCAGACGGCCCATGGGGAAGGGGAGAGGGCGGGATCTCGATTGCGCCGGCAGACCCGCCCATCTTGAATTGCCGGTTTTTACCGGGCAAGGACGCTGTTGACAAACACCAGATAGCATCCAAAGTCACCGATCCTCTTGCGGAAATACCGGTTCTCCTCCTCGTATCCCAGCTGGTCGCGCCAGGCGGCCGGCTTGCCCTGGATCTGTAAGTACCTGGCAAGCTGGTTGAATTTGACGATCAGGGAGTCGTGGCAGGAGGTACGGTCGGGATCCCTCTTCCGCTTCTCCTCGTTGCTCCACAAGAGCCAGTTGGAACGAAAGATCATGTACCGGGTAGCGGTAATGATCAATTCTTCATACAATTCCAGGGAATCCCGGTCATCGCCAATCTCATCTGCCAGATCTTTGTGCAGGGTGGCCATTTCTTCCGCAGAAAGGCTCATGGGCATAGAAAGGTAATCATCATAGGCTGCAATCATCACAGACACCTCACAATCATAGATAGGTTAAGCATAGCAGAAAGAAGCCAAAATATCAATTACAAAACAAAAACCGTTGCTGAAAGTCGGCAAATTTGCTATCATAACGGCATAGGACAATCAAAGGAGAGAGCGCCAATGAAGAAGAGAATCATAACGCTGCTGCTCGCCATGGGCATGGCGATGGGAAGCGGGCTGACCGCATACGCCACTCCCGCCAGGATGGAGGACGGCACGCTGTTTGACGGCGATTATTACGCAGAGAGCAATCCGGACCTGATGGCGGTCTACGGAAGGAACACCCGGCTGCTGTATCAGCACTATGTGAACTACGGGAAGGCAGAGGGGAGGGCGGCCTTGTCGCCGGATTTTGTGTACCCGGAGCGGCCTTTGCCGGCCGGCGAGCACTACACCATAGAGGAGCTTCTGGCAATATACCGAAATGTGATCGAGGCCAACGGGATCACGTGGGATCCGAGCCTGAAAGGGAACTGGAGCGAGACCATCGGACAGCACGACCTCTTTGAGTGGTATCTGTATGACGACGAATATAACGGCGGAAGCTGGGGGACGGGATTTCTGGACCCAAACGACATTGAGCGCTGTGCCTACAGCGATGTGGAAGCCATGTCGTTTGACGACGGGACGGGACACAAGACCACAAGCTACTATTTTGAAGTGCTGGGGTGGGATGAAGTCATGGGAATGATCGAGATCGTGGCATGGTAGAAAAAATAAGGCCGGGAACCTGTTTTTCGATTCCCGGCCGATTCAGGGAGCGCCGCGTTTTCGGATCCGATTGTCCGGGTCCCGTCACTCCCACTTGAAAAATCCCATGACTGTGGCGGTACACGCCACGGTGACGATTCCCATGACCGCGATCGGTAAGCCGGGATTCGGAACCGGCAGACCGAGAAAGGCTGCTTTCATCAGCTGGATCCCCTGGGTCAGGGGGAAAAGGCTGATTATTTTTTGCACGAAATCCGGCATAACCTCAATTCTGACATTCAGTTTCCATTCATTTTTCAAGAGAATCCAAAAAGATTTTATTCCGCGCCAGCCTCCTCCCCCGAAAAATAGAGATATGCGTCCTCAAAGTTCATACGGCCGCTCTGTTCTTTGGTCTGCGTGGTGGTTCCATAAAATGCCGCTTTTCCTTTTTTCAAAATACAGATTTCATCGCAGAGGGCTTCCGCTTCGTCCATAAAATGAGAAGTCAGAAAAATGGTCAGCCCTTTTTCTTTCCGTTCAGAGAGAATGTTCCACACATTGCGGCGGGCTTTTACGTCAAGTCCGGTAGTCAGCTCGTCAAGAAATACCAGCTGCGGGTCGGGGATGAGGGCAAGTACGAGAAAAAGCCTCTGCCTCTTTCCGCTTCATGGAAACTTCCCTGCTTTCCGGGGAACCGGACGTCATATGACTCACAATCTCGATGGCTTTCTCTGCGTTTGCCTGGTCTCAATGTGTTTGCCAACGGGAGCCGTGCCCCTCTTCCTGCATGGGTTTAAGATTGGGAAGATTCCCCCTGACCGGCCGCCCGAGGCAGACGCAGGCTGCCGGGGTCAATCCAGGTCTTCTCCGTTGCTGGCCACCACTTTCTGATACCAGTAGTAGGAATCTTTTTTGCTTCTCTCCAGGCTGCCGTTGCCTTCGTTGTCCCTGTCCACATAGATAAATCCGTAGCGCTTTTTCATCTCGCCGGTGGTGAAGGATACGCAGTCGATGCATCCCCAGGGGGTGTATCCCATCAGGTCCACGCCGTCTTCCTCCACAGCCTTTTTCATCTCTTTTATGTGGGCTCTGAGGTAATCGATGCGGTATGGGTCGTGGCAGGAGCCGTCCGCCTCCTTAACGTCGATGGCGCCGAACCCGTTTTCCACGATGAACAGCGGTTTCTCGTACCGCTCATAGAAGACGTTCAGTGCGTAGCGCAGTCCCTCGGGGTCGATGGCCCAGCCCCAGTCGGATTCTTTGATAAACGGGTTCTTTACGGAATGTTCGCTGGAACCGTCCAGGGATCTGGAGACGTCATTGTGGACCGTGGAATCCACGCAGTTGGTCATATAGTAGGAGAATCCGATGAAGTCCACCGTGCCCTCGGATAAGATCTGCCGGTCCTCCGGGGTCACGTCCAGGTGAAAGCCTTTCCGCTCAAACATCTTCAGAGCGTAGGCGGGATAATGGCCGCGGCACTGGACGTCGCAGAAGAACCACCGGTTGTGCATCTGATTCACCGACAAAACCATGTCGGCAGGGCGGCAGGAGTAGGGGTAGATGGGCACCATGGCGATCATATTGCCGATCTTGAAATCCGGGTTGATCTCATGACCGATCTTTACGGCCCTGGCGCTGGCCACCAGCTCGTAATGACCGCACTGATACATGGCTTCCTCCGGGTCGGGATAATTGCCGAAATGGGCCCCGCTGTTGGTCCAGCCGAAGATGTCGTTTCTGTAGTTCATCTGGTTGTTGATCTCATTGAAGGTCATCCAGTATTTCACTTTGTCCTTATAGCGCTTAAAACACACCTGGGCAAACTTCACGAAGAAGTCAATGGTCTTCCGGTTCATGAATCCGCCGTACTCCTTGGCCAGATGGTAGGGCATCTCGAAGTGGGACAGGGTGATGACCGGCTCGATGCCGTACTTCAGCAGTTCGTCAAAGACGTCGTCATAGAACTTGAGCCCTTCCTCATTGGGCTCTGCCTCGTCGCCGCGGGGGAAAATCCTGGTCCACGCGATGGAAGTCCGGAAACATTTGAATCCCAGGTCGGCGAACATGGCGATGTCCTCCTTGTAGCGGCCGTAAAAGTCGATGCCCACATGGTTGGGATAGTACTCCCCCTCTTTTACCCCGTCGGTGATGACCCGGGGTACCCCGTGAGCGCCGGCAGTCATCACATCAGCGACGCTGAACCCCTTGGAGGTATTCAGCACGCCTCCCTCAAACTGATGGGCGGCCAGGGCGCCTCCCCATAAAAAATCTTTGCTCAATGACATAGTTTTCCTCCTCCTTGTATCTTAAAATCGACACTTTTATTGTATCGGAAAACAGCGGCGATTACAAGGCTGACTTGCCGTTTTTTTTGGTTGCCGGAATCGGAAATCTGTGGTATGCTAGTTATTGACTAATAGTCAATAATAGACAAAAGGAGGGGAAGAAAGCAGTGGCACGACCTGTAAAAAAGACGCCGGATCAGTGGAAAGAGGAAATTTTAGGTGCGGCGCGGCAGCTGTTTCTCTTAAAAGGGTACGAGGAGACCTCGGTCTCGGACATCATGGACCTGGCAGGAGGGGCCAAGGGAATGTTTTACCGTTTTTTTCAGAGCAAGGAAGAGGTGATCCATATCCTGGGGAATCAGATGTTTTTTGAGAACAATCCTTTTGAGGCTGTCAGGGGGCGGAAGGATTTAAACGGGCTGCAGAAGATCCGGGCTCTCCTCGCCGTGAACCGGTCAGATCCGGATCGAAATCAGATCCATGCCCAGGCGGCCTCCATCTTGAAGGATCCCCGCATCCTGACTGCCGCGGTGGAGGAGAACCGGCGGGTGCTGACGCCTTTATGGCTGGAGCTTCTGGAGGAGGGCAGGCGGGACGGTTCCGTCAAGACGGAATATGCCAGGGAATTGTCCCAGCTTCTGCCCCTGGTCAACTTCTGGATGCTGCCGTCGGTATTTCCGGGGACGGAGGAGGAACTGCGGCACAGATATGGTTTTGTCGTGGAGGTGCTGGCCCATATGGGACTGCCGATTTTCGATGATGAGACCGTGTCGTTTGCAGAGAAGCTCATGGGGGATCTGGCCGGAAGGGAGGGAGAGGAAGCGTGACCGACAAATTATTTACAAAAAATTTTCTGCTTCTGATTTTGGGGCAGCTGGCCTCCCTGTTCGGAAATTTTATCCTGAAGCTGGCGCTGTCCATGTACGTGCTGGAGATCACCGGCTCGGCCGCCGTGTTTGCGGGAACCTTGTCCATGTCTGCCATCCCTGCCATCCTTCTCTCCCCCGTAGGCGGGATCCTTGCGGACCGGGTCAACCGGCGGAATCTGATGGTGGCTCTGGACGGGCTGACGGGGATCTCGGTTTTGTGCGCGGCCGTTGCGTTGTCCGGGAGCAACGCCATAGCAGTCATCGGCGCCCTGCTTGTGATTCTCTCTGTCCTGGGCGCTTTCGAGACACCTGTGGTTCAGGCCTGTATCCCGGCCATGCTTCAGGGCGATGACATCATGAAGGGTAACGGCATCGTCAACCAGGCAGCCTCCCTGTCCTATCTGACGGCTCCCATGCTGGGCGGAGTGTGTTACGGCCTCTTTGGCTTAAAGCCTGTCATGTACGCCAGCGTCGGCTGTTTCTTTCTCACGGCGCTGTTTGAATGTTTCATACAGCTGCCCCTCCAATCCGCCCACGCCCCCTCGGGGAAAGGCTTTTTGTCCACGGCCAGTCAGGATTTCCTGGAAAGTATGAGATACCTGTTTCGGGAACAGGCAGATGTCTTTCGGCTGCTGCTTCTGACCGGGTGCTCCAGATTTTTCGTCATGGGCATCCTGGTCGTGGGACTGCCTTTTGTGGTGCGGAATCTCCTCGGGCTTTCCTCTGCTTACTACGGTGCAGCCGAAAGCGCCCTGGCCGTTGCCACCATCCTGGGAAGCGGGGCGGCAGGGATTCTCGGGGAGAGGCTGAACATGCAGAGACTTTCCCTTCTCCTTGCGTCCATGGGCCTTTTTCTGATTCCCCCGGGATTGGGATTTCTCTGTCCTCTCACTGCCGTCGCCGCCTACTGTCTCATCGTGGTCTCCCTCTGCAGCATGCAGATCGCCATCAGCATGTTTTCCGTGGCGGCCGTTTCCCTCATACAGCAGAGGACTCCGGGGCATCTGATCGGAAAGGTGATGGCCTGTACGTCCGCGGTCACTCTGTGTGTTCAGCCCGTAGGGCAGATGGCGTACGGCTATCTGTTTGACCGGTTTTGCGGGTCAGTCTTTCTTGTGTTTCTTGCCACCGGCCTTGCGCTGTGGGCGGTGGGAGGGACGGCAAAGAGAATGTTTGCGGGAAATGGGAGGGGAGAACTCTAAAATAGGAGGGGAGAGTTCTAAAACAGCTCTTGACAGCGGCGGGCAGGATTCCTACAATCAATGAAGAGGCTCATGGAAACGAGAGAGGAAAAAACGATGAGACGGAACATTTACATAGCAGTCCTGTCCGCGGTGGTTCTGCTTGCCGGAGGCTGCGGACAGAGCGGCGGGGAAGGCGGCGGGACAGTCAGCGGGACGGGGGAGGCAGTTTTGGGGGAAGACGTCTCCGGGGAGACCCAGACGGGCTCTGACGGCTGGGAAGGGACCCGGGAGGAAACCCTGATACAGGAGGAGCACACACAGGAGATGCTGAGACGGGAGGCTCTCAGACAGGTGGAGTCTGTGGATTTTACCGTGCAGGATTCCCCTGTCGACATGGAGCGGTATGACGAGCAGACGGACCGCGTCTACAAGGAGGCGTTCTGGAAAGCCGTCACCAATCAGATTCCTGTCTACGGCCGAAACGGGGAGGAACCGGTTTTTTACAGAGAACTGCTGGGAGAAACCGGGAAACTTCCGGAGGATCAGTTTCTGAGAGCGGTGAGAGAGTCGGATTATTTTTACCTGGATTTTGACGGTGACGGTCTCCCCGAGCTGACGATTGATACGGAGGGGCCCTGTGTGCTCAAGTATTATCCGGAGGAAGAGCGGGTAGTGCTGTACGCCAGGAAGGAAGAAGGCTGGTATCTGCTGGGAAAAGGCCAGATGTATGCGGAGTTTACAAAATCAGATGAGGAGGCCCGCACCAACCTGTACTGTTATGAGGCAGAAGGAGAGGAATTTTGCCTGAAACACGTTCTTTACTGGCATTGGGAATTGCAGCAGGAGCCCTACCTGATGTCTGTGGGCGAATACACGGACGTGGCAGTGGATGAGGAGACGGCGCAGAACCTTTTGGGGAAATATTTTGCCGCCGCAAAACAGACCCCTCGCCCCATGACCTGTTCTGCTCTGTTCGGAGACGGGGAAGAACGTGGGTATATGCCGGGGGAGGAGCAGCCGGCCAGGTACGGGCTGAGGGATACGGACTGGCTGCCGGTCAATGAGGAGAGCGGCCCGGAATGGGAGGTCTACAAAGCCATGATGGAGGGGGACTTTTCCATCGTGGAAGATGAGCGGTGGGTCAGTCTTCAGGACGACTATGAGAGGGACTTGGAACGCGGGGACGGGACCTGCAGCTGGAGCTACTTTCTCATGGACTTTAATCAGGACGGGGTCCGTGAGCTGGTGATTCGGTTCGATCCCGAAGGAGTCAACAACACGGCCTTTTTCTGCTGTGAGGACGGCCGTGTGAAGATGTGGGGGAGCTACGGCTCTGCGGACCGCCACTGGTATCAGGTTCCCCTGGCCAACGGAAGGATCCTCTCGGTGGACTGGTATCAGAACGACTGGCAGTGGTGGGTGCAGCGTGTGGATCTCAGGTGCAGGACCATCCGGGAGCAGAGCTATTGTACATGGGAGGTCCGGGAGGACTCAGGCGGCGGGGAAGGAGATGGGGCCTGTTCCGGCGAGGCGGAAGGGAAGAGGGAGCGCTTGTATGAGTTCTGGGATTATTATCACGACGGAAAGATCGTCAGGCCCCAGATCAGCCTGACGGAGGAGGAGTGGGGGTGCATCGAAGACCAGATCAATGGACTGATGATTCCGGAGGAGGTATGGAAACCCTGTGCCGTGTTCACCCCCCGGTCTGACCGTCCGGAGATTCCGCCGGTGTAAGGCCGGGGAACCGGGGCTGTCCCAGCAGTTAATTTATTTCGTCTGGATTTATCTCCTGCTCAATTGTGCTGACCCACGATGAGTGGTATCATGGATTCATGCCGGAAAAGGAGGAAACTGACATGAACATCGGTGAAGTGATTCGCAGGTACAGAAAGCAGAAAAATATGACCCAGGAGGAGATGGCGGTCCGCCTCGGGGTGACGGCCCCGGCGGTGAACAAGTGGGAGAACGGGAATTCCTACCCGGACATCCTGCTTTTGGCGCCCATTGCAAGGCTGCTGGAGATCTCCCTGGACACGCTCCTGGCCTTCCGGGAGGAGCTGACGGCGGAGGAGATCCGGGAGATTGTATATGAAGCAGATGCGAAGCTGAAGACAGAGCCCTATGATCAGGCCCTTTTGTGGGCGAAGAGGAAGCTGGAACAGTACCCCGGCTGTCACATGCTGATCTGGCAGCTGGCGGTGATCTTCGACATTCAGCGCGCGGTTCGGGAAGTGCCGGATCCGGAGCAGTACGATGACTATCTGTGCTCCCTCTACCACCGCGTGATGGAGAGCAGCGACGAGACCATGAGACACAGGGCCGCGGATTCTCTGTTTGGGTTCTGTATGAGAAAAAAGCAGTATGACCGGGCGGAGGAATATCTGAACCATTTCTCTCCCCAGGATCCGGAGAGAAAGAGGAAACAGGCATGGCTTTTCTGTGAGACCGGGCGGAAGGCGGAGGCCTGCAGGGCCTATGAGGAGCTGCTGTTTTCCTGCTATGGCGTGAGCAGTCTGGCCTTATACGGCATGTATCTGCTGGCCATGGAGGAACAGGACCGGCCGAGAGCCCGTCTGATTGTGGAGAAACAGGAGGAGCTGGCCCGGTGCTTTGACATGGGAAGATATTATGAGACGTGGGGCAGGCTGGAGCTGGCGGCGGAGGAAGGGGATGGGGAGACGGTGATCGGGATCGCAAGAGAACTGCTTTCCGGCCCGCTGCCGGCGGAGGGCTTCAGCAGTTCGCCTCTGTATGAGCACATGGAATTCAGAGAGCCGAGGAAGGAATTTCAGAAGGATCAGAAAGCCCGACTGATCCGATGCTTTTCTGACTGGGAGAAGTTGGGATTTCTGAAGGATGCCCCCTTTAAGGAGTCATGGGAGGAAGTCTTAAAATCGTGGGAAGAGACATGAGAGACTGGATCTGAGGGGGGAGCCGCCTTTTCCGGCAGGTCCCCCTCTGCGGCTGCAGCCCGTCCGCCAGCAGCCCATCCGTCAGCAGCCGAACTGCCAGCAGTCCATCCGCCAGCAGTCCATCTGCCAGCAGCCGGTTCGGCCCCAGGCGGACGGGGACTCCGAGACGTCACTTGGGCCTTACAGTCAGCCTCCGGATATGGCCGTCCTCGGAGATCTGCTGCAGCGTGGCGATGGCCATGATGTTGTAGCCCCCGAAGGAGGCGATAAATTCTGCCTGATGGTCATTTAAAATGGCCGATTCCATGATGGAGTACTGGCAGAAGAGAAACTTATTCCGGAAAAACATGGAGATGGCCTCCTTGCCGTAGAGATGGTACTCGTGCTGGGCCGTCCCGTTAGGGCAGTAGTCGCAGTAATGTCCGTCCTGTGTGAACAGTGCTCCCAGCGCTGCAAAGTCTTTGTTTTCGATCACCTCGATAAATCGTTCCACTGGTTTCATATGAGCCTCCTCCTGATTTTAATAGACCTTTTCCGTGTTCAAAAGCGCGTCGGTGCCGCCGTCCACAAACATGATGATGCCGTTGACTCCCCGGGCCTCCCGGGAGACGAGAAACGTGATGGCGGAGGCGATCTCCTCCGGGTCCATCAAGGTCTCCTTTCCGTACTTGGTGGGAATGGGAAGGGCGTTTAACGCCATCTTGGCATTGGCGGACATGGTGGCGGTCATGGCAGTGTTCACGTTGCCGGGGGCCACGGTGTTGATGCGCACGCCGTTGGCGGCATAGGAGGCGGAGTGGCGGCGCATCCACCGGGCCACCGCGTATTTGGTGGACACGTAGATGCTGTTGCCCACGCTTAAATTGGTTCCGTCCATGTTGGATACCAGATTGAGGATCCGCTGCTCGTCGTCATTGTTGTTGTTCAGCAGGTCGGCGATGTCCATTCTGGCGGCCCCGTGGGAGATGGTGTTGGAGGTGGTCACCACGCAGGTGCCGCCTTTTTTCTTTAACAGGTCAAAGGTCCCTTTCACCAGGGCGATGGTCCCGAAGAAATTCAGGGAGACGATGAGCTTCAGATTGCCGCAGGCGCCGGAGACTCCGGCACAGCAGATGAGGCCGTCCAGCCCTTCCGGGTGGAGCCGGTGCAGCTCGTCCACAGCCTTCTGACATCCCTCCGGGTTGGACAGGTCGGCCTCAACGTCACATTTTCTCAGATCAATATTGACCACCTCATGGCCCTGGCTCTTCAACAGTTCCACCGTCTTCGCTCCGATTCCGCTGGAGCCTCCTGTGATCGCATATACACCCATACGAAAACCTCCTGATCTTTTGATTTACAACTCTTATGCCTCTATTGTATAATTAAAATTGGTATGAAAGAAATATCCAGTTTAAAATAAAATGAGGATACCAGATGACGCTGCGATACGATTTTGAGGAGAGAGGCAGGAGGCCTCTGTATGAACATCTATATGAATGTCTGAAAAAAGACATTGAAAAGGGCCGCCTGAGAGCCGGTTGGAAACTTCCCTCCAAGCGGGACATGGCCAGGGACAACGGCATCAGCGTGAAGACGGTCATGAGCGCCTACGACCAGCTGGTGATGGAGGGATACCTGACCTCCAGAGAAAAAAGCGGATATTTTGTGGGAGACGTGGAGATCGCGGCGGAGTACCGTCCCCAGCCGGCAGGCGCATGCCTGCACAGCTCCCCTTATCGGATGGGGAAAAGACAGGGGAAGGATCTTTTGGAATAAACAGTGGCTTATTTCCCCAAAATAGTCTATAATGAAGGCTCATCACGGGAACAGATAGGAGAGATTGGCTATGGAGTGGGAAACATTGCTTTCAGCGGAGCGGGGGACGGAGGCGGAGCCGGAGGGTCTCATGTCTGACCGGAGTGATTACGATACCATCATCTGCAGCACCTTGTTCCGCAGGCTGCAGGACAAGGCTCAGGTGTTTCCTCTGGAGGAGGACGACTATGTCAGGACCCGGCTGACCCATTCTCTGGAAGTGTCTGCCATCGGCAAGAGACTGGGGGAGGCGGCGTTTCGCAGACTGAAAAAGGCCGGGAAGGACCCCTGGTTCGCCTGTCATGAGGAGAAGGAGTTTTCTGATGTGCTTCTGTGCGCCGGCCTGGTCCATGACATCGGCAACCCGCCTTTCGGGCATTTTGGAGAGTTCGCGGTCAGGGAGTGGTTCGGGGCTCATCTGGGGGAGCTGACCCTAAAGGGGCAGAAGGTGACAGAGCTTCTCTGTGAGGGCCAGATTCAGGATCTGTACCATTTTGAGGGCAACGCCCAGTCTCTGCGGCTTCTGTCCAAGACTCCCTGCCTGGGAAGGATGCAGGGGTTTAATCTGTCCTGCGCCGTCCTTGCGACCATCATAAAGTATCCGGTTTCGTCTGAGGAGCTGACGGGGGAAAATCCCCGGGGATACAAGAAGATGGGCTATCACTGTGCGGAACGGCGGCTGTTTCGGCGGGTCAGCGAGAAGACCGGCACAGAGGGCTGCCGCCATCCTCTGTCCTATCTTCTGGAAGCGGCAGACGATATCGCCTACCGCACTTCGGACCTGGAGGACGCCATGGTGAAGAAGATCTTGAGCCTGTCTCAGATCCTGGAGGGGTTAAAGTCCTATGAGGATGCCATGGAGGGAAGCCGGGGAGAGAAGGATGCGGTGAGGCGATGCCGGAGAGGGCTGGAAGCTCTGTATCAGGAGGAACTGGAAGCCGGGGACAGAAAGCCGGAGCTGACTGCCGTTCAGCGCTGGAATCAGCAGATGCAGGAGATGATGATCGGGGAGGCGGCCGGGGCGTTTGTCAGACATTATGACCGGCTCATGGCGGGTAGTCTGGATGGGGATCTGTTCGAGGGCACTCCTTCCGGCCACATCATCGCCGCCATCGCCGCCCTGAGCGAGAGCCTGATCTACACCAGCTCCCTCAAGATCAAGACGGAGCTGTTTGGGAGAAGAGTCATCGACTCTCTCTTAAGCCAGTTTATGCCGGCGGCGGTGAAGTATGACACAGAGGAGGAGCAGACCTTCATCGACCGGAGGATCATGGACATCATATCCGGTTTTTACAAGTCCATGTACCATGCCGAGGCGGAGGGGAAAGACCGGGGGGAACGGCTCTATCTTCGGATTTTGATGGTCACGGATTATATCAGCGGGATGACGGACAATTACGCCAAGAGGCTTTATAAGGAGTTGTTCGGGTGAGAGAACATCAGCGAAGTGCCGGAGGAGTCTGAAAGGCGAACGAGAAGACAGGGGCCGTAAAGGTCCCGGATTTAGACAAGGAGGAGAATGATGGGAGAGAGAATCTGGCTGCTGCCCGAGGAAGGGCAGTTCTACAAGGCAAACCTTCACTGCCACACCACACTGTCCGACGGAGAGAAGACGCCGGAGGAGATTAAAGAACTGTACAGGCAGCAGGGGTATTCGGTTGTGGCATATACGGACCATCGCCGTTATGTGTGGCATCGCTGCCTGATGGACGAGACCTTCATCCCCCTGGCGGCCTACGAGGTAAATGTGGACGGAGCTGTCCCACCGGATGGGGATGGCTCCAGGAAAAAGACCTATCACATCAATCTGTATGACACGGACCCGGAGACGAGAAGCCGGGAGAAACGGACCTCGATTCTGCCGGAGCACCGCTATGGGGATATGGCCTATATCAACGGCTGGCTTGCGGACATGAGGAAGATGGGTTTTTTCGCATGTTATAATCATCCATATTGGTCTATGCAGACCATCGAGGATTACGGCGGGCTTAAGGAAGTATGGGCCATGGAGATCTATAATCACGGATGTGAGTTGGAAGGCATGTACGGCTATAATCCCCAGAGCTATGACGAGATGCTGCGGGCAGGTACTAAGCTGTTTTGTGCGGCTACAGACGACAATCACAACCTGGTTCCCTTAGAGGATCCGTTTTCTGATTCCTTCGGCGGATTTACCATGATAAAGGCAGAAAGACTGACCTATGAGGCAGTGGTCTCTGCCCTTTTGCAGGGGGATTTCTATGCCTCCATGGGACCAAAGATCCGGGAGCTCTATGTGGAGGACAACCGACTGACAGTGAGAACCAGTCCGGCAGAGAAGATCTTCGTGGCGACGGAGGGACGGCGGTGTCACAGGAAGATCGCGGAGCCCGGCGGGGTGCTGACAGAAGCCGAGTTTGAGCTGACCGGGAAAGAAGGGTACATCCGGGTGGATGTGAGGGACGAGAAAGGACGTCACGCCAATTCCAATGCCTATTTCTTGGAAAATGGAGTGCCTGTGAAGAGAAAGTATGACATGGAAAACGGGAGCTTGGTGTAACGGTTTGGGGAGGAGCGGAAGGAACAGCCCGTTTTGGCAGGTGTGAGACGGATTTGAAAGGGCCTTGACAAAGACGGACTTTTAGGCTATGCTATACCCTGACGAGAAGCCCTGTGAGAGGGCATGAGAGAAAGAGGTAAGTGTATGTCGAGCATTGTGAGAACGGAGAATCAAGCAAATTAAATCTATTTGCCGGGGAGACTGCGCCAGGAGTCTGTCCCAGTATCCGACTTGCAGATGCTTTGAGAAAAGAGAGGGAACCGTGCTGCCGTGAAGAGAGCAGAGACGGTTGCTGATACGATTTGGTGTCCCCAGGCATGACTGTATGGTCATGTCTGTTTTTTGATCTATTAGGAAAGTGGGTCCTATAGAACAAAAAGCCCTCCGGGCAGGATCGCATAACGGCGGAGAGAAATCATGTCGCTAAAGCGACATGCCGAAGGCAATCCTGCACAGAAGAACTTTTTAAATCTGTCTTCAGGATCAAAACGGAAATCTCCGATCCGGGGCATTTCCCGGCATATAGAAATCTTATAACACGGGAAAAGGAGATATATGGATATGATCAATCCGGAAAAAGCATTGGAATTTGACAAGGTAAAAGAAATCTGGGCCTCTTTGGCCCTGACCGAAAGGGCTAAAGAAAGAATCCGGGAAATAAAGCCTATCCTCTCGGAGAATGAGCTGGCTGCCAGGCTGAGGGAGACGACCCAGGCGAGGCAGATGATAGAGGGTTGGGGAAACCCGCCGCTGGTATCTCTTGAGGGGATTCGAAAGTGGGTGGGGATGGCGGTGAAGGGAGACTGTCTGACCTGCTCCCAGTTGGAGGACATCCGGCTGTCCCTGACGGCCGTAAAACGGCTGAGGCAGTACCTGGGCAGGGGCAGGCAGCAGGAGATTCCTCTGGCGTATTATGATGAAAATTTGGACTGCCTGGAGGAGCTTGGGGAAGCCATCGTCCGGCAGATCAGAAACGGAAGCGTGGAGGATGACGCCTCGAAACTTTTAAAGTCTCTTCGGCAGGAGATCGACAAGGTGGAGTGTCGGATGAGGGAAAAGGCGGATTCGATCATGAGAGCCAAGAAAGACTGTCCGGTCTCTGTGGCCGATTACCGGGAGGAGCTGCAGCTTCTCCGGATCCAGGAGGAGAACGAAGAGAGAAGGATCCTCTACACGCTGACCGGCATGACGGCAGACCAGGCTCCTGTGATGGAACAGAATATAGAGAGAATGGAGAAGCTGGATTTCATTTTCTCAAAAGGGAAACTGAGTCTTGTGTATGGCGGGAAGGAGCCGATGATAAACACCGGCAGAGAGCTGGTGATCAGGGAGGGACGCCATCCGCTGATGGACAGAAAGATCTGTGTGCCGCTGTCTCTGGAACTGGGAGGCCGGATTCGGGGCATGGTTATCACTGGTCCCAATACGGGAGGAAAGACGGTGGCGATTAAGACAGCGGCATTGTCCTGTATGATGGCTCAGTGCGGTCTTCATGTGGCATGTGAGGAGGCCAGGATCTGTATGAACAGCAGGTTTCTCTGCGATATCGGGGACGGACAGAGCCTTTCCGAAAATTTGTCCACTTTTTCTGCCCACATTGCCAATGTACTCGAGATTTTGGAGGAGATCGACGAGGACAGCCTGGTGATTATGGATGAGCTTGGCTCCGGGACGGACCCGACAGAGGGCATGGGACTGGCGATCGCTATTTTGGAGGAGCTTAAGAACAGCGGTGCACTGTTTCTGGTGACGACCCATTATCCGGAGGTGAAAGTCTATGCTCAGAAAGAGGAGTCTGTCATCAATGCCAGGATGACATTTGACAAGGAGAGCCTAAAGCCGCTTTATCAGCTGGTATGCGGGGAGGCGGGGGAGAGCTGTGCCCTGTATATCGCCAAAAAGATGGGGATGCCCTCCTCCATGCTTCGGACGGCTGTGGCGGCCGCCTATGGGGACGGGGTTCCGGAGGGACTTGAGATTGTCGATGAGTCTGAGAGGCAGGGAGACAAGAGGGGGAGTCTCAAAAAGAAGGGGCCGGGGATCCGAAGGCGGAAGGCAGTATCCAGAGGACAGGAGGAGGCAGATCGGTTTTGCCTGGGGGACAGTGTCATGGTGTATCCGGACAGGAAGATTGGCATCGTGTGTGGGACGGCAAATGAGAAGGGCGTTCTGAGAGTCCAGCTGCAGGGAAAGAAGATCTGGATTAACCACAAACGGGTGAAGCTGCATGTGGCGGCAGAAAAGCTGTATCCGGAGGATTATGATTTTTCCATTGTCTTTGACTCTGTGGAGAACCGGAAGTTGAGACATGAGATGGACCGGAAATATGTGGAGGGCAGAGAGTTGACGACAGAAGAGTGATCGGAAGGAGACGACAGATATGGTCAGAGTACAGGCAGATTATTTTGATCTGGAACAGATATGCCGCTCGGGTCAGTGCTTCCGCATGAGGCCCCTGGAGGGCGGGACGAAAGCCGGGTATGAGATTGTGGCGGGGGAACGATATCTGAGGGCGGTGCAGGAGGGGAAAGAATGTGAGTTTTTCTGCAGCCGGGAGGAATTTGACGGATTCTGGAAGGAATATTTTGATCTGGACGAGGACTACGGCAGGTTTATCCGCCAGATCAATCCCAGGGACGCCTATCTGACAGCCGCGGCTGCGTCAGGCAGCGGAATTCGGATTCTGCGCCAGGACCTCTGGGAGATGACGGTGTCCTTTCTCATCTCTCAGCAGAATAACATTCCCAGGATCCGCAGGTGTATAGAGAACTTGTGTCGGGAGTACGGACAGCGCCGTGTAACTTCGGAAGGGGAGGAGTACTGGGGATTTCCGCGGCCCCAGTCCCTGGCTGTTCTCAGGGAGGATGAGCTTAAGGCCTGCAACCTGGGATATCGGAGCAGATATGTGGTGAGGACGGCCAGAAGCGTGGCCTCGGGGGAATTGGATCTGGTTCGAGTGAAGGATATGCCTTACAAGAAGGCCAGAGAGGAGCTTTTAAAGGCTTTTGGAGTGGGGGAGAAGGTGGCGGACTGCATCTGCCTTTTCGCACTCCACCATCTGGAGGCGTTTCCTGTGGACACCCATATCAGACAGGTTTTGGACGCCCACTATAAGAGAGGGTTTCCCAAGCAGAGGTATCGAGGGATTTATGGGGTGCTGCAGCAATACATATTCTACTATGAATTACATGGTGACAAGGGGTGTCCTGTGCTGTCCTGTGATCCGGAAAAGACCTGATTTTGCCCCGTGGAAGTGATAGAAAGGGGGGGGCGGTTTTAAGCTGCCCCCTCAAAGCTTTTATGACACATATCAGCGCTTATCTATAATTTTATCTATCAGTCCAAAATCTATAGCTTCAGTTGCTGACATATAATGATCACGTTCTGTCGCTGAGGCAATTTCTTCAATACTTTTTCCGGTATTCCTTGCTAAAATAGAGTTTAAGTGTTCTTTGCTTTTTTTTGTATGTGGTCGGATGTGATTTTTATATCAGTAGCCTGTCCTTGAATACCACTTCCGTGAATAGCTGGCTGGTGTATCATTATTTCTGCATTTGGCAAAGCAATACGCTTTCCTTTCGTGCCGCCAGCTAATAAGAAGGCTCCAAAACTAGCTGCGAGACCAACACAGATAGTCGAAACATCACATTTTATATATTGCATGGTATCATAAATAGCAAAACTAGCTGATACAGAACCACCGGGGCTATTTTGGCGCCCAATTTTAAAGTTTGAAGCCATTGTCTGCATGCTCCAGAACGCCGCTTCTATTTCCGGCAAAGGGAGCATATCCTTTTTCTATAGGCTTTGGGTCCAAGGGGAAGGAAGCTTCCCGGACAGGGTAAGAATCGGAAAGGGGAATTCGCATATGGATATAAATCGTCCGCCGCAGCTCATAAAACTGGTGATCGCTCTGGAGTGTGTGCTTCTGGCCGCGTTTCTCATCCTGTTGTCCCCGGTGGGAACCATAATCTCGGACAGCGTTCCTGCAAGCGGCTTGACCGCAGAGGAAGGAGAAAACGGAGGGGAACAGGGAAGCGGCGGGGAGGACGGGGACGGTAAGGAGGAGGAGAAGGATTTTATCAAATGGGTGGATTTTCAGGTGACAAAGGAGGCCATGCAGAAGGCGTTTCGATATGACGTGGACACCTGCCAGGCTCAGGTACATCTCAACTGGATCGAGCTTTTGGCCTATCTGGGAGCCCGATACGGCGGGGATTTCTCCAAATACAAGGCGGCAGATATGGAAAAAATCGCAGGGCGGCTCTTGGACGGGGAGAAGATGGAAGACATCACCGGAGATATGAAATATTATTCTTATTATCTCCAGGCCTATGGGGCAGTCTTAGGCGGTATGGTGGGGGAGTTTCAGGAAGAGATTTCGGGGGAAGACGGACCGGTATGGGTGACCAAATATGGCCTAAAGGCATTTTCACCTATCGCCAAAAATTATCCATATCAGGATTACGACGATTTCGGGGCAGCCAGGAACTATGGGTTTAAGCGCCAGCATCTGGGCCATGACATGATGGGACAGGTGGGAACGCCTGTGATTTGCGTGGAATCCGGGTATGTGGAGGCGATCGGATGGAATCAGTACGGAGGCTGGCGGCTGGGGATCCGCAGTTTTGACAAGAAGCGTTACTATTATTACGCCCACCTGCGGAAGAATTATCCCTACCACAAGTCCCTCAAGGAGGGCAGTGTGGTTCAGGCCGGAGATGTCATCGGATATCTGGGCCGGACCGGGTACAGCCGAACCGAGAATACCAACAATATCGATGATCCCCACCTTCATTTTGGGATTCAGCTGATCTTTGACGAGTCCCAGAAGGAGGGAAATCATGAGATCTGGATCAACTGTTATGAGATCGTAAAATTTCTGGCCATGAATCGGTCTGAGACGGTAAAAAACCAGGAGACCAAAGAATACTATCGAGTCTATCAGATGGTAGATCCGGCTGTGCCGGGAGGTCCCCGGCAGCAGAAGATTCCGACACAGAGTGAGCCGGAGACGAGTCAGGTATCAGAATCGGAAACGGGCCAGCCTCCGGAATCAGAAACAGGTCCAACGTTAGAATCAGAGACAGACCGGTCTCCGGAATCCTCGGAGGCCGGTTAGACGTTGGAAGCAAAAACAGACCGATTGCCGAAACCAGAAGCCGGCCAGCCGCCAACATCAGAGGCTGACCGGACGTCGGGCAGGGGAGGACGGAGAAAGGTTATCCGTTTTTGGAAAGGTCGATAACGGTCATATCCTCCGGAACTATGAGTCTTCCGGAAAAATATGGTTTCCCCTCCGCCAGATACAAATCCTGCCTCTTGGCGATATTTTTGTCCTCCGTGTGCCACAGAATCAGATTGGAGACACCCAGGCGCTCACCCAGTTCACAGGCATCCTTCACCGTGCTGTGGTGTTTCTCGTAGGGCCTAAATGTGTCCCTCTGGCTGTAGAGGCAGAAGGCCTCGTGGGTGAGCCAGCAGCTGTCCTTTACATAATCCGTGCACACGGGGTTAAAGGGTTCGTCGCCGCAGCAGGTAAACTTCTGTCCGTCTGACAGAACCGTGGTAAACCCGTATTGTTTGGCCTTGGTGGAGTGAATGTCAAAAAAGGTTACCGGGTAGTCGAGGATCTTCACCGTCTCCCCGTCGCGGACCGGGATCAGATGGATGCGGTCGCCGATCATCTTGAAAAACTTGCCCTGGACCGTCAGGCGGCAGATGGTGGTGATGGTGTCGGGAAGATCCTCGTGACAGTAGATGTTCAGATCCCCGTCATACTGCCCGTTTTTCATGCGGGTGGCGATGACGCGGATGAGCCACACGATGCCCAGGAGATGGTCCGTGTGCTCGTGGGTGATGAAAATGTGGTGGATCCGCCCAAACTCCATGTCCATGTCTTCCAGGATTCTCAAGATCCCGTTGCCGCCGCCGGTATCCACCAGAAAGAATTCTCCCTGTGGATGCCGGATGGCAAAGCAGGTGTTATAACAGCGGGTCACAGTGGCATTGCCTGTCCCCAAAACGTAAAGCTGTTCCATGTCGTGTTCCTCTCTTTTTGGTAAAATTGTCTATGTTTTTCTTTATGTACTGGTGATTTCCTGTGATTTATGTTATGATGTAGGATACATGAATCGATTTGATCTTTCGGCTTGTGATACCACGGATTGCTTCGGACTTCCGCTTCCCGGCTCCGCTGCGGATACGTACGAACCAAGGTCCTCTGGACGTTTCGCGCCCTGAAGACATTCAAAATCTGCCTGAATCGGGCCTTTTTTGGTTTCTGCGGACCGGAAATCAGATCCCTTCGTGCAGGCATGATAACCATGACCTTTCCACTCCGGTATCATCATGTTACTATAGGAACAAGAAAAATGCAAGAAGCAGGAGGAAAATACATTGAGAGATTTAGCATATCTGAAACTTCTGGCGAGGGAGTATCCCACCATCAAGGCGGCTTCCAGTGAGATCATCAATCTCACTGCCATTCGGGGTCTGCCCAAGGGGACCGAGTATTTTTTCAGCGATTTACACGGAGAACATGAGGCATTTATCCATCTGCTGAGAAGCTCGTCGGGAATCATCCGGGAGAAGATCAAGGAAACCTTCGGCTATGTGATTCCGGAGGAGGATCAGGAGGAGCTGGCCAACTTGATCTACTACCCGGACAAGGTTATCCATCAGCTGTCCCAGAAGGGGAAGGCCACCGACGAGTGGAAGCGGATCAACATCTACCGCCTGGTCCAGATCTGCAAGGTGGTGTCCTCCAAATACACCAGGTCCAAGGTGCGCAAGAAACTTCCGGAGGAATTTGCCTATATCATCGACGAGCTTCTGCATGTGGACTACAACGGGGAGAACAAGCGGATCTACTACAGCGAGATCATCCGCTCCATCATCGACATCGATGTGGCGGACAAGTTTATCGTGGCATTGTGCCGCCTGATCCAGAATCTGACCATCGACAGCCTTCATATCATAGGGGATATCTTTGACCGGGGACCAAGGGCGGATCTGATCATGAATGAGCTGATGCAGTTTCACGATGTGGATATTCAGTGGGGGAACCATGACATCTCCTGGATGGGGGCGGCCACGGGAAACCGGGCCTGTATCTGCAATGTGCTGAGGATCGCCATCAGCTACAACAGCTTCGACGTGCTGGAGGACGGTTACGGCATCAACCTGCGTCCTCTGTCCATGTTTGCGGCAGGCACCTATAAGAATGACCCCTGTGCCAGGTTTGTGCCCCACATTTTGGACGAGAATATCTATGACGTGGTGGATCCGGGGCTGGTGGCCAAGATGCACAAAGCCATCGCCGTGATCCAGTTTAAGGTGGAAGGGCAGATCATCCGACGCCATCCGGAGTATCAGATGGACAAGCGGCGGCTTCTGGAGCAGGTGGACTTTGAGCAGGGGACTGTGACGGTGGAGGGGAAGACCTACAAGATGCTTGACATGGCATTTCCCACTGTGGATCCCAAGGATCCCCTGAAGCTGACGAGAGAGGAGGAGGATCTTCTCCACACCCTGCAGATGTCTTTCCGGCACAGTCAGCTTCTCCACAAGCATGTGAAATTTCTCTATTCCCATGGGGCCATGTATAAATCCTACAATCAGAATCTTCTGTATCACGGCTGCATCCCCATGAGAAAAGACGGGAGCTTTGACAGGCTGGAGTTTGACGGTGTCCCCTACAGCGGAAAACGGCTGATGGATTATATTGACAATATGGTACAGAACGCCTATTTCCTTCCGGAGAGCAGCCCGGACAAGACGGCGGCCAGAGACTTTATGTGGTATCTGTGGTGCGGGGAGAAATCTCCTGTCTACGGGAAGGATAAAATGACCACATTTGAGCATTATTTTATAGAAGAGAAACATACCCACAGGGAAGTCATGAATCCCTACTACCAGCTCAGCGTCAAGGAGGAGTACTGCGACAGGATCCTGGAGGAGTTTGGCCTTCCCACCTCCCATTCCCGCATCATCAACGGTCATGTGCCGGTGAAGATCAAGGACGGGGAGACTCCGGTGAAGGCGGGGGGCAAACTGTTTATCATAGACGGAGGGCTGTCTAAGGCCTACCAGAGCAAGACGGGAATCGCCGGCTATACCCTGATTCACAACTCCAGACATCTGGCGCTGGCAGAGCACAAGCCATTCACCCCCGGCCGGGAAAATACCCCCAAAGTGGCCATCGTGGAGAAGATGAAAAGGAGGGTCATGGTGGGGGACACGGATCTGGGAGCAGAGCTTGCGGAGCGGATTGAGGACTTAAAAGAGCTGGTGAGCGCTTATCGGAAAGGGGTTCTGAAGGAAAAGTTTTTATGATTTGTTTAATATTATTTAAGAATGTGGGCATTTACCAAAAACAGGAAACATGGTAAACTAAACCAGACAGGATACAGAGAATGAATAATCAGGGGAGAATGGAATGAGAAAACAGGAATTCCTTCAGGCTTTGCGCCGGGCGCTGACAGGAGATGTGCCTCCGGGTGTGGTGGAAGAGAATATACGGTATTATGACGGATATATCGCGGAGGAAGTCCGCAGAGGCAGGACTGAGGAAGAGGTGATCCGGGAGATCGGCGATCCCAGGCTGATCGCCAGGACCATTGAGGATACCACCGACGGCGCCGGGGACAGCAGATTCCGGTCCGGCGGAGCCTATGAGTATGACCAGAGCGGGCCCTGGGGCCAGGGAGAAGATGAGTACCGGCAGGATCCTCTCCGCATGGACGTGCCGTTTCATGTGTTCCGCCTGGACAAGTGGTACTGGAAACTGCTGCTGGCACTGATCGTGGTGGGAGTGATTTACCTTGTCATCACCATCATCGGCGGACTATTTTCCCTGATCGCTCCTTTTATCGGCCCCCTTCTTGTGATCTGGCTTCTGGTCTCTATCTTTCGAAAAAACGGAAAATGGTAGCGGATCCTCTTCTAAAAGTGATATCGGAACAAGGCCTTGGCCCTGTGACTGTGACAAAAATCCATAGATTTTACAGAGGAAAACAGCTCTGAAACTGAATTGTAACAGTTTCGGGGCTGTTTTTACTTGACAAAGTAATAAATATGAAATATAATAATGAAAAAGTTAACAGATTTGTAATAAACTTAAGATAAAGTTGAGGATATCATCGGGGCTGAAAGAAGACCGGCAGCCATAGCAGATGTTTTTTATAACAGATAAAAGATGAGGAGTGCGGATATGAGAAGAGGACGATTAGGATACGGAGTTTGTACATTGATTTTATGCGGTATGATCTCATGGGCAGGCGCCTTTGAGGCCAGAGCCGACTTGGGGGAGCTTGGCGGGCCAGCCTTCAGCGAGGGAGATTATATTGCAGCCGTGGAGACAGGAGTTCACCCGGTGTATGTGTCCATGGATTCCTATGATATCTTGAGGGAGGTATCCCAGGGAGAGGCCTACACCATCCTCTGTGACGAGGGGAACGGCTGGATGGAGATCCAGGTGGGCAGCGGAGTCGGATATCTCTCCGTGACTGAGGAGGGGATCTCCGTGGTGGAGAGAGCCGAGCTGGAGGCCAGCGAGGCGGCGGCAGCGGCAGAGGTTCTGCGCCAGGTGGACATCGCCAACAGCCGCAGACAGGAGCTTGTGAATTATGCTCTCCAGTTTTTGGGGGGAAGGTATCGGGCCGGGGGCAATGACCCTCACACCGGTGCGGACTGCTCCGGTTTCACCAAGTATGTGATGCAAAACGGCGCGGGAGTTTCCATTGCCCGAAGCTCTGCGTCTCAGTCCCTGCAGGGTGCGGATGTCAGTGCAGACCAGATGAGACCGGGAGACTTGATCTTCTACGGCAACGGCAGCCGCATCAACCATGTGGCCATGTACATAGGAGACGGACAGATCATCCACGCCTCCACCTATAAGACAGGAATCAAGATCTCCCCGTGGAACTACAGAGCGCCTGTGAGAATCAAGAATGTTCTCGGGGATTGATGAAAATAAAAATTGATGGTATAAATCAGCCGAAGGAAGCCATACTAGTCCTGTAACAAAAAATATTCTCAGGAGGTATGAATACCATGGCAAAAAATCATTACAACGATATGGAAGATTCCAGAAACTGCCACAGCAATAACAGCCAGAACAACAATCAGAACAGCAGCCGCAACAGCAATCAGAACAATAACCAGAACAATAACCAGAACAGCAGCCGCAACAGCAGCAGCCAGAATAACAATCAGAACAACAGCCAGCGCTAATTTGCTGCCTCTGGCGTACACAAAAAGCCGTCCTATGACAAAGGGGCGGCTTTTTACATATAATGATATAGGATTAAGAAAGGGGACAGGTGATAGAGTATGACTTACCCTACCATCAGTATGAGGGAACTGGAATGTTGGATCCTGCGGGGCAGGCCCATGGAATTGATCGATTTGAGGAACAGCGATGATTTTGCGCATTCCCACTTAAAGGGAGCTGTCAATATTCCTTATGAGGAATTGGAGGACATGATCAGGGAGGGAACCCTGGAATACCAGGAGGGAGTGCCCATGGTATTTTACTGCACCAGAGGAAGTCAGAGTATGCTGGCCTGCAACCATCTGTCGGCCAAAGGATATCCGGTGGTGAACACGGCGGGTGGGGTGGCGGCATATCGGGGAAGAAGTATGGTGCGCAAAGCAGTTGACAGATAGGATATAGGGTTTTAAAATAATACTATTGATGAACCAGAAAGACTGGGATCCAGGAGGAAAAATGATGAAGTATATGTTTGCGTCTGATATTCACGGGTCAGCCTATTACTGCAGAAAGGTTTTGGAGGCCTATCACAGGCATGGAGCCCGGCGCCTGATTCTTTTGGGGGATCTGCTCTACCACGGCCCCCGCAATGAATTGCCCAGGGACTATGACCCGAAACAGGTTTTTGCTGCCCTCAACGAGTATAAGGATCAGATCTATGCAGTGAGAGGGAACTGTGATTCCGAGGTCGATCAGATGGTCCTGGAATTTCCCATGATGGCAGACTACGGGCTGCTTGCACTGAACGGGAAGACGTTTTATGCCACCCACGGACATGTGTTTCACAGAGAGGCGCTGCCGCCCATGAGGCCGGGGGATATCCTGATTCACGGCCACACCCACCTTCCGGTGGCAGAGACCATGGGGGAGTGTTACCTGTTAAATCCTGGTTCCGCCTCCCTGCCCAAGGACGGGAATCCTGGCAGCTACGGGATTTTGGACGGAACTGTCTTCACGATCTACGATTTTGACGGCGGAAAAGTGAAAGAGATCACTCTGTAAAGGAGGCTTTGGTGAAAGGACGATATGAACTGATCGCGCCCTGCCATTTTGGTCTGGAGGCAGTGCTGAAGAGAGAGATTATAGATTTGGGATATGAGATCACGGAAGTGGAGGACGGCAGAGTCACGTTCTTGGGCGACGGGGAGGCCGTCTGCCGGGCCAACGTATTCCTGCGCACGGCGGAGAGAGTACTCTTGAAGGCGGGTGTCTTTCGGGCGGAGACATTTGAGGAGCTGTTTCAGGGAACCAGGGCGATCCCCTGGGAGGAGTTCCTCCCAAGGGACGGAAAGTTCTGGGTGACCAAGGCCTCCTCCATCAAGAGTAAGCTGTTCAGCCCTTCCGATATCCAGAGGATTATGAAAAAGGCCATGGTGGAGCGGCTGAGGACAGCCTATGGGGCAGAGGTGTTTCCGGAGACGGGAGCCGCCTATCCTGTCCGGGTATTTCTCTACAAGGATCAGGTGACGGTGGGCATCGACACCTCCGGGGATTCCCTTCACAAGAGGGGATACCGGACTCTGGCCAGCAAGGCACCGATCACGGAGACCCTGGCGGCTGCTCTGATCCTCTTAACCCCGTGGAAGAAGGACCGGATCCTGGTGGATCCCTTCTGCGGAAGCGGCACCTTTCCCATAGAGGCAGCTATGATCGCGGCCAACATGGCGCCAGGCATGAACCGCTCGTTTTTGGCGGAGGAGTGGGGCAATCTGATCCCCAAAAAGTGCTGGTATGAAGCGATGGACGAGGCAGCCGAGGTGATGGATGATACGGTGGAGGCGGATATCCAGGGATATGACATAGACGGTGAGATCGTAAAGGCGGCCAGAGCCAACGGGGAGGCGGCAGGGGTGGGACATCTGATCCATTTCCAGCAGCGCCCGGTCAGCGCCCTGAGCCATCCGAAAAAGTACGGTTTTATCATCACCAATCCCCCTTACGGGGAGCGGATGGAGGAAAAGGAGAATCTGCCGGCTCTGTACCGGGAGTTTGGGGAGCGTTACAGGGCATTGGACTCCTGGTCTGCTTACCTGATCACTGCCTATGAGGATGCGGAGCGGTATATAGGAAGAAAGGCGGACAAGAACAGGAAGATTTACAACGGGATGATGAAGACCTATTTCTATCAGTTCCTGGGGCCGAAACCACCCGCCAGAAGACGAGGACAGGACGGCAGTCTATGACAGCCAGACAGGCGGCGGTATGCCTGATGATTTGGGGATCCGTGTGGATGGCGGCCAGCGGGGCGAGAGGGGAAGAGGAGATGGAGGCCGGGCCGGCGTCGGGGATCTTAGGAGGAAGGCCGGGGGTGCTGCTTACGTACGGGAGTATGACCGTGGAGTATGAGGGAGAGCGCTGTCAGGCAGTGCCGGCTGCGGACGGCTCCATGGATGTGCTGGTGCCCGCGGATTTTCTCAGACAGAACTTAAGGGTGGGGGTGTTGGAGTACCCCGACGCTCAGGTGCTTCTTCAGCAGGGGGAAGTCTCAGCGCGGCTTGAGTCTGCCAGGAGGATCGGGGACCGGCTTTACCTGCCCCTCTCGGCGGTCTGTGAAACCTTTGGCTATGAGATGGAGACAGAGATCGGAAGTCTCCGGGTCTGTCTCAGGGACCGAACCCCTTACAGGGACAGGGGGCTTCCGGCGGCCTATGATTATCGGCTTGTGGGGCGCAGCACCAGAGTGAGAGACCAGGGGAACTACGGGACCTGTTGGTCTTTTGCCTCTCTGACAGCTCTTGAGACGGCCCTGAGACCCGGAAAGGCTGTGGAATTCTCGGCGGACCATATGTCCCTGCACAACGGATTTTCTTTAAACCAGAGTGAGGGTGGGGAGTATACCATGTCCATGGCCTACCTGCTGGGATGGCAGGGGCCGGTTCTGGAGGAGCAGGACCCTTACGGGGACGGCATCTCCCCGGACGGTCTAAAGCCTGCGGTCCATGTGCAGGAGATCCAGATTCTTCCTCCGAAGGACTATGAGGCTATCAAGGAGGCGGTGTTTTTCACCGGCGGAGTGCAGACCTCCATGTACACTTCCATCACCGGCTCGGAGAGCCGTTCCGTATATTATAAGGAAGAGACCAATTCCTACTGTTACCAAGGAGAGCTGATTCCCAACCATGATGTGGTCATCGTCGGGTGGGATGATGAGTATCCCAAGGAAAACTTCCAGACCGAGGCGGAAGGTGACGGCGCCTTTTTGTGTGTCAGCAGCTGGGGAGAGAAGTTCGGTGACAACGGGTATTTTTACGTATCCTATTATGACACCAACATCGGAATCAGCAGTCTGGTCTATACGGGAGTTCAGGAGACCGGCAATTACGACCACATCTATCAGACGGACCTGTGCGGATGGGTGGGCCAGATGGGATACGGTTCGGAGAGCGTATTCGGGGCCAATATCTATCAGGCACAGACCGAGGAGGTGCTGAAGGCTGTGGGATTCTACGCCACAGGGGCCCATACCTCCTACGAGATCTGGCTGGCCCGTCATGTGGGCGGGGAGCCTGAGTTTGAGGACAGAAGGATCGTGGCAGAGGGAGAGGTGGCCAGAAGCGGATTCTACACCGTCTCCCTGCCGGAGCCGGAGGTGCTGGAGCCGGGGGAGCGGTTTGCCGTGATCCTGAAGATCTGCACACCGGGAGCCGTGCATCCCATGGCCATGGAGTATCGGGCCGATGAGATGACGGCGGAGGCGGATATCACCGACGGAGAGGGATACATCAGCCATGACGGCAGGACATGGGTATCTGCGGAGGAGCGATATCAGTGTAATCTGTGCCTGAAGGCCTATACAGGAGAACAAAAGACCTTGCAGGAGGCAGAGAGGTCAAAAAAACGCAGCGCGGAGTGAGAGGATAATTATGGGACACAGGATTATATTTGCCACGGGCAATGAGGGAAAGATGCGGGAAGTACGGATGATTCTGGCGGATTTGGGGCTGGAGGTGCTGTCCATGAAGGAGGCAGGAGCCGTCTGCGAGGTGGAGGAGAACGGCAGCACCTTCGGGGAGAATGCGGAGATCAAGGCCAGGGAGGTGTGGAAGCAGACGGGAGATATCGTCCTGGCCGACGATTCGGGGTTGGTGGTGGACTATCTGGGCGGGGAGCCTGGGATCTACTCGGCGCGGTACATGGGGGAGGATACCTCCTATGAGATCAAGAACCAGGCGATCATTGACCGGATGGCAGGCGCGGGGGAGGAGGAGCGGACAGCCCGTTTCGTCTGTGCCATCGCGGCGGTGCTTCCCGACGGAAGCGTCCTGCACACGGAGGCAGCGGTGGAGGGAGTGATCGCCCACACGCCGGCAGGCGCAGGAGGGTTTGGTTATGACCCTATCTTCTATCTGCAGGAGTACGGGATGACATCCGCGGAGATTCCCATCGAGAAGAAGAATGAGATCAGTCACAGGGGAAAGGCTTTAGAGGCCATGAAAGAGCAATTAAGACGGGTACATGGGGAGGAACACAGATGAAGATCCTGGTAGTCAGCGATACCCACCGGAGAGACGAGAATCTGCGGTCAGTCATAGAACAGGAAAAGCCGTTTGACGTGCTGGTTCATCTGGGTGACGCGGAGGGAAGCGAGCATTGGATCCCGGAGTGGGCCGGGGAGGGCTGTATGATGGCCATGGTCATGGGAAACAATGATTTCTTTTCCAGGTTGGAGAGAGAGCTGGAGATCGAGCTGGGGCCCTACAGAGCGTTTTTGACCCATGGCCATTACTATGGGGTATCCATGGGGCCGGAGGGGGTGGCGGACGAGGCGAAAAGCCGCGGCTGCGACATCGCCATGTACGGCCACACCCACAGGCCCTTTCTGGATAAAGTAGACGGAGTCACTGTGCTCAACCCCGGGAGTCTGTCTTATCCCCGCCAGGAGGGACACCGGCCTTCCTACCTGATTATGACCGTGAAGGATGATGGGACTGTAACCTATGATCATAGGTTTTTATAGGATAAAACGGGTGAATCAGGTTAAAAAAAGAATGTAAAAAAAGTGGTTGACAAAAAATGGCGATTGGGATATAATAATCCTTGCGTTTCGGAGAGCACTTTTGTGCATGTCGGGGTGTGGCTCAGTTTGGCTAGAGCGCCTGGTTTGGGACCAGGAAGTCGCAGGTTCGAATCCTGTCACCCCGATTGTGCTGATGATATTCGCGGGTGTAGTTCAATGGTAGAACACCAGCCTTCCAAGCTGGATACGTGGGTTCGATTCCCATCACCCGCTTACGAGTCTGTAGCTCAGCTGGATAGAGCAACGGCCTTCTAAGCCGTGGGTCGGGGGTTCGAATCCCTTCAGGCTCGTT
>JAAWBS010000035.1 GCA_022792815.1 Hungatella sp. | reverse complement strand
TTACTGTTGTTTGGTTCGTTTACTCTCGTATTCGTTCTGAATTTTCTCAAATTCAAGGCATTCCAAACTTCTCTTTCATGCCTTTTTATTTGGAATTTTCAGGGTCTTGCATACTGTTCGATCTTTGATTTTCAAGGTTCTTTTGGCTTTCTGACGAAAGCCAGCGCAGAAGGAGGGATTTGAACCCTCGCGCCGCTACTAACGACCTACTCCCTTTCCAGGGGAGCCCCTTCAGCCACTTGGGTACTTCTGCTCGTACCAATGCCTAAACATCGATTCCTTATATAAAATGTCCCGAAACGGAGAGGGTGGGATTCGAACCCACGCGCCCTTTCGGACAAACGGTTTTCAAGACCGCCTCGTTATGGCCACTTCGATACCTCTCCAAATGTGCTTTTCAATTCTACAGTATATCCAACGATTTGTCAAGCACTTTTTTCCATCTTTTGAAGATTTATCGAAAAGCGGTTGCCTGTCTTGTTCGACAGCTTGATTAGTTTATCACCAAATTTCCCGTCTGTCAACTACTTTTTTCTTCTTTTTTATTCTTTTTTCCTTCTTCTCAAAAACACCCCAGCCACCTCCAGATCTTCCGGGGTGGTAACCTTGATATTCTCATAGCTGCCCCGAATCAGATGTACTTTCTGACCGGACATCTTCTCCACCACCATGGCATCGTCCGTGACCCCTTGCTGGGCGTAAGGGTCTGCCAGGAGCGCCTCATAGGCAGCTGTGATCAGCCGACAGGAGAATGCCTGGGGAGTCTGAATCAACCACAGGCGGCTGCGGTCCGGAGTGTACTCTGCGTCCTCATGGTCGTCCGCTACCTTGATGGTGTCCTTTACCGGCATCCCGATGACGCAGGCCCCGCTGGCCGCGGCCCCATCCATGGCTGCCCGGATGATCTCTTCCGTCACACAGGGCCTTGCCCCGTCGTGGATCAGCACAATATCACAATCACCCACTGCTTTCAGACCTTCATATACGGAATGGTACCGTTCCCGACCGCCGGGCACGACGGCGGTCACTTTAGAAAATCCGCAGGCATCCACAATCTCTCTTTTGCAGTACTCTTCCTCCCCGGCTCCTGTGACCAGAACGATCCGGTCCACCGGGCTCCTCTCAAATGCCTCCAGGGCATGACAGATCAGGGGGCGTCCTTCCAACTCCAGATACTGCTTCCGGGTGCTGCCTCCCATCCGGGTTCCTCGCCCTGCCGCCAGTATGACAGCTGCTGTCTCCCGCCTGCTCTCCTCCATCACCGCTCTCCCAGCTTCAGATTCGGCACTGCGTTTAAGTCCCAGCCGCTTCTGATTCCTTTCTGATATTCATAGTATCCGGCTGCCCCGATCATCGCTCCGTTGTCGGTACAGAGAATCGGCGACGGATAGTAGAGGGCCAGGCCTGTCCGCTTACAGGCCCTCCTCATCTCCTCCCTCAGAGCCGAATTGGATGCCACGCCTCCGGCCATGGCCACCTTGTCATAGCCTAGGACCTTGGCTGCCTCCACCGTATGGCTGACCAGCACATCCACCACCGCATACTGAAAGGAGGCCGCCAGATCCGGTACAGAAACCTCCTCCCCCATCATACGGGCATGGTTCAGATAGTTTAAAACCGCTGATTTCAAACCGCTGAAGCTGAAATCATAGGGCGCTCCCTCCACTTTTGCCCTCGGAAAACGGATAGCTTTGGGATCGCCTTCCCTGGCAGTCTTATCGATCTTGGGGCCGCCGGGATATCCCAGTCCCACGGCTCTGGCTACCTTGTCAAACGCCTCGCCTGCCGCGTCGTCCCGGGTCCGCCCCAGGATCTCAAATTCTCCGTAATCCTTCACCACCACAAGATGCGTGTGACCTCCTGACACGATCAGGCAGATAAAGGGGGGCTCTAAATCCGGGTGGTCGATAAAATTGGCAGACACATGTCCTTCAATGTGGTGCACCCCTACCAGGGGCTTGCCTGCCCCGTAAGCGATGGCCTTGGCCTCCGCCACTCCCACTAAAAGAGCGCCCACCAGGCCGGGACCGTAAGTGACAGCAATCGCCGTCATCTCTTCCAGGGGCATGGCGGATTCCTTAAGGGCCGCCTCAATCACCTGATTGATCTTCTCAATATGTTTTCTGGAGGCAATCTCCGGAACCACGCCGCCATACAGGGTGTGGAGGTCAATCTGGGAAGCGATCACATTGGACAGCACCTCCCTGCCGTTTCTCACCACCGCCGCCGCCGTCTCGTCGCAGGAACTCTCGATGGCCAGAATATACACGTCTTTGTCAGCTATGTTCATCATCATTCATCCTCATCAAATTCCAGTTCTGCTGTCCTTCCGTCTCTGGCGGCTATGGAGGCCGGGAAAATCTCTTTCACTTTGTCCATGTATTCTTCGGGTCTGGTCAGAGAAGGGCTGTAATGGGTCAGCCACAAAGCCTTGGGATTGGCCTCTTTCGCCAGCCTGGCCGCCTCATAGAAGGTCATGTGCTTATATTCCCTGGCTTTCGCCTCCTTCCCCTCCTCGCCGTACATGCCTTCGCAGATGAAGAGATCTGCATCCTTTGCGAATTCTACGATCACCGGAACCGGCCTGGTGTCGGTGCAGTAGACTACCTTCAGACCTTTTCTCGGCGGCCCAAGGACCATGTCCGGCGTGTAGAGTGCCCCCTCGTACTCCATGGTCTCCCCCTTCTGCAGTCGGTTCCACAGCCTGACCGGGATCCCCTGGGCTTTGGCCCTCTCCACATCAAACCGGCCTTTTCTGGGGATGGATACGGCATATCCGTAACACACCACATTGTGGTTGACCCGGTAGGCGTCGATCTGATAGGGACCGAAATCCAAGTGATGTCTGGGGTCCGAAAGCTCCACAAACCGCAGCTCAAAAGGCAGCTCCGGGGCGATGGTGCGCAGGGCGGACACCACCCGTTCCAGCCCCCTCGGCCCCACCAGGACCAAAGGCTCGGTCCTCTCCGCATTTCCCATGGTCAGAAGAAGGCCGGGCAGACCGCTGATGTGGTCCGCATGATAATGGGTAAAGCAAATCATATCAATCGGTTTCGGGCTCCATCCTTTTTCCTTTAAGGCAATCTGTGTCCCCTCACCGCAGTCGATCAACAGGCTGCTGCCGTCACAGCGGGCCATCATGGATGTGAGCCACCGATAGGGCAGCGGCATCATCCCCCCTGTTCCAAGCAGACAAATATCCAACATAACGTATAGTCTCCATTCTCTCTCAATCTGAGACAGGCCCAGAGCCTGCTCCCCTATATCCTATCAGATATCGCCTGAAATATCAAACCCAAAACTACAAAAATTCCCTTGTTTCTTCCACCTCCACACGGACCCGGAAGGAGCTTACGATCTCATCATAGCATTCTTCGCACAGATCAAGTCTGTGAATCTCTCCGTCTTTCTCCGAAAAATAGTCCCATGCATGTTCCAGCTCCAGTCCCCCTTCTCTCAGGATCCCGTCCTTTACCGCCAGCTTTTTCCCACAGCAGTTGCAGATTACCGTCTCCAGTTCCCCGTTGCTTTTGTATTTCCTCATCTCATTCTCACCTTTCTTGATTCCACATTTCCCTAAGAACCCGGCTTGTGCCCTGCCACGGAACGTTTGATACCGCACCAGCCATCCGATAAAAGGAGGGGCAGCCACAGTCTTAGTGGATACCCCTACATTATAAATGGTTTCTGTTCTGTTTTTAAGTGGAAAATGTTTCATATCCCCCGGTGCCACATGATGAAAGCGTCCTCTGTAGGCTGCCTGTAATAGTCCTTTCTGACGGCTTCCTTTACAAAACCACAGGATTCATACAAGTTTATGGCTCTTTTGTTGCCTGCACGCACATCCAGGGTCATATCCGTGACCCCTTTTGAGACGGCAAACTCTTCCATGGCTTCCATCAGTTTCCGGCCGAATCCACGGCCTCTCATCTGAGGATGAACCGCGACTCTCTCAATCTCTCCCTCCCCTGCCACAATCCGGAAGTTCAGATATCCCGCCACGGCCCCTTCCTGTTCCATGATCAGATAATAATCCAGTCCCCCCAAAAATCCCTGCTCTAAAAGTCTCTTGGACCAGGGAACAGAGAATGACAGCTGTTCTAATTCCGCCACCGCATCCAGATCCTTCTCATCCATCCACCTGACCATACTGTTCCTCTCTCTCCCTCTCAGCCTGAGATTTGCGCAGATAGTCCGGGGCAAACCCGGCGGCTGTCACAGTCAGGCCTTTCTGATAATACTCTATGCCCAGGGCGGCCACGGATGCCGCCCTCTGACGGCTGCTGTGAGCCGGGGCAAACCCACAGGGCACATGGATCTCCTCTTCTATGGTCTTTCTGTAAACCGCAACTCCGTCTCCCAGAAAGATCACCGGTTCCCCCCTGTCATCGAGGATATCCATCAGCTCATGGATGTCCATGGGACACTGATCCCTCACCACCTCCACATCCCGGTGCACATGATAGAGGCCGGTGTAAACCTGACTGCGCCTGGCATCCATGATGGGGCAGATCAGGTCCCGGCTGCCCCACAGATTATAAGCCATGGCTTCCAGGGTCGGAACATGGATCAGCGGCTTGCCGAGAGCCAGTCCCAGCCCCTTGGCTGTGGCGGAACCGATCCTGAGCCCCGTAAAGGAGCCGGGTCCTCCTGCCACGGCGATGGCATCGATCTCTCCCAAGTCCAGCTCCAGCATGCTCACGATCTCGTCGATCATGGGAAGCAGGGTCTGGGAGTGAGTCTTTTTAAAATTTACGGTGTATTCCGCCGTCACCACATCTTCGGTGACCACCGCCACGGAGGCCACCAGCGACGAGCTCTCGATTCCTAACAGTTTCATGGGTGCTTCCTCTCCTCCACGGTAATCCTCCGATAGTCGAAACCTTTCTCCACGTCTTTTTCGATTGTGACCCACAGGGTCCTCTCGGGCAGGATCTCTCGGATCAGCGACGGCCACTCCACCAGACAGACTCCCTCCCCGTAAAAGCAGTCCTCGTATCCGATCTCCTCCATCTCCTCCACATCCCCGATACGATACACATCAAAATGGTACAGGGGCATCCGCCCGTCCTCGTACTGCTGCAGGATGGTAAAGGTGGGACTGTTCACCGGGCCGCCGACCCCCAGGCCCTTGGCAAACCCCTGGGTGAACACGGTCTTGCCCACCCCCAGATCGCCCTCTAAGCAGTATACCGTGCCGGGGCAGGCCTCTTGCCCCATGGCCTCTCCCAGTCTGTAGGTCTCCTCCGGTCTCTGTGTCTCATAAACCATCTCTATATCCTCTTAAGCCTTTCTTTCGGCAAAATTTCTCTCAAAAATCCGGCAAACGGCTCTTTCTCCTCTCCCATGATCCGATCAGGCAGAAGATAGGCCCGGAGCCGTCCCATATACAGAATATATTCTCCCGGGATTCCCACGACCCTGCCGGTCTCATCCCAGGTCACCTCCATAGTCTGCTCCCCCTGGGACACGGAAAATCCCTCCCGCCCGAAGGTCATGGTCATGGGATCTTTGAGCCTGTCATTTCTCACCTGCTTCATGGCCTTCAGAAACAGAAGCCCCGGCTGCCATACCGTAAACATCAGCACGCACACTGCCAGAAGCGCCCGCTGAAAGACGGGAGCGCTCATCCAGCGGGTCACCAGGAGATAGAGGGAAGCCAGGGTAAACAGCACATTGAACACTCCCAGATACCCCTTGTTGGCGTGATACATGGAAAACTTCCACAGATCCCCGGCGGTCACCTGAATGTGAAACTGAAATGTCTGCTCTTTCGCCATATTCCACCTATCCTTTCATGGTAAGGGCAATCCTCTTCTTGGACAGGTCCACACTGAGGACCTTCACCTCCACGATATCCCCTACACTGACTACCTCCATGGGGTGTTTGATGTACCGGTCCGTCATCTGGGAGATATGCACCAGGCCGTCCTGGTGGACGCCGATGTCCACAAACGCCCCGAAGTCGATGACATTGCGCACAGTCCCTTTTAACACCATGCCTGGGGTCAAGTCCTTCATATCCAGCACATCGGTCCGTAAAATGGGCTTGGGCATCTCCTCCCTGGGATCCCTGGCAGGCTTTTCCAGCTCCTTGACGATGTCTCTCAAGGTGATCTCGCCTACTCCCAACTCCCCGGATAACTTTTTATAGTCAGTGATCTTCTTTCCGATTCCCTTTAGGCCTCCAGATGAGATCTCCTCCGGCTTACAGCCCAGTTTTTCCAGAAGCGTCTGGGCCGCCCCATAGCTCTCCGGGTGGACGCTGGTGCCGTCGAGAGGATTCTTTCCTCCCTGGATCCTCATAAATCCCGCACACTGTTCATAGGCCTTGGGACCTAGTTTAGCCACCTTGAGAAGCTGGCTTCTGGTCTGGAATGCCCCGTGTTCTTCACGGTAAGCCACGATATTCTTGGCCAGGGCTTTATTGATTCCCGACACGTACTCTAAAAGAGGCGCTGAAGCCGTATTCACGTCCACGCCCACCTTGTTGACGCAGTCCTCCACCACGCCCTCTAAGGCCTCGCCCAGATGTTTCTGGTTCATGTCGTGCTGGTACTGTCCCACGCCGATGGATTTGGGGTCAATCTTTACCAGCTCTGCCAGAGGGTCCTGAAGCCGTCTGGCGATGGAAGCCGCACTCCTCTGCCCCACGTCAAAGCCCGGGAATTCCTCCGTAGCCAGCTTGCTGGCGGAATAGACGGAAGCGCCGGCCTCGTTGACGATGACGTACTGGACCTTATCCGGAATCTCTTTTAACAGTTCCACGATCACCTGCTCCGACTCCCTGGAGGCAGTGCCGTTGCCCACGGAAATCAGAGAAATGCCGTACTTCCTGATCATGTTCTTCAGCACGTTCTTGGCCTCTGCCACCTTGTTCTGAGGCGCTGTGGGGTAGATCACCACCGTGTCCAAAACCTTTCCGGTCTCATCGACTACTGCCAGCTTACAGCCGGTCCGAAAGGCCGGATCCCACCCCAGGACCACCTTTCCCGCGATGGGAGGCTGCATCAGCAGCTGCTCCAAATTCTTGCCGAACACCTTGATAGCGCCGTCCTCTGCCGTCTCCGTCAGCTGGCCGCGGATCTCCCTCTCGATGGCCGGGGCGATGAGGCGCTTGTAGCTGTCCTCAATGACTGACTTTAAGACAGGGGTCGTGTAGGGGTTCTCCCGGAGGATCACCTGCTTTTCCAGATATCGGAGGATGTCCTCCTCCGGCGCACAGATCTTCACGGTCAGAACCTTTTCCTTCTCCCCCCGGTTCAGAGCCAGAATCCGATGTCCCGCCGTCTTCTTTAGAGACTCCTCATAGCTGTAATACATCTCGTACACCGATTCTGCCGTCTCATCCTTGGCAGACGACTGGATGGTCCCCTGCTTCATGGTGACGTTTCGGATGTAGGTGCGGTACTTGGCTTCATCGGAAATCCGCTCCGCCAGGATATCTCCCGCCCCGGCGATGGCTTCCTGGACGGAAGCTACTCCTTTTTCTTCGGAAATGTAAGAGGCAGCCAGATGTTCTAAGGGCTCCTTTGTCATCTGCAGAGCGATGGTGTCTGCCAAGGGACCTAATCCCTTCTCCTGGGCGATGGTGGCCCTGGTCCTTCTCTTGGGGCGGTATGGCCGGTATAAGTCTTCCACTGCCACCAGGGTAGCGGCCTCGAGAATCTGACGCTCTAATTCCGGGGTCAGCTTCTCCTGCTCCCGGATGGAGGTGAGCACCTGCTCCTTCTTCTCCTCCAGATTTCTCAGGTACTTCAGACGCTCGTCCAAGTTTCTCAGCACCTCGTCGTTTAAAGCTCCGGTCTGCTCTTTCCGGTATCTGGCGATGAAGGGGATAGTGTTGCCCTCGTCTATGAGCTTTACGGCGGCTTCTACTTGATGGTAGCCTATGTTCAGTTCCTGCTGCAATGCTTTTATGATGTCCATGTGTGTTCATTCCTTTTGTCTTTTCTTTGACGGGACCGCAGCAAAAGGCCATGGCCAACCATATGGGTATGCTGTGGCCGCACCTTCTGCTACGGTATCGTCATCATTATATATTGAATCCTTCTCTGTGTCCAGAAGGAATTCGCCCGGAGAGCCGCGGAGAAAATCCACTGTCCTTTATGTAATCTTATTGTGTCATATCAGAAATACACCAATTTGCAGGCTGTCCCATTTTCTCTTCCTCAGAAGCTGCCGCATACCCTGCTTTGCTGGAAGCGCTTTGAGAAAACTCATAGAGGGAAAAATACCTTTTGGCCCCTATCTCTTTGTTATAGTATAACACGTTTTCAGCGCTGTTAACAACCCAAACTATAAATGTGCAGAAAAAGTCAGCAAAAATACTCCCTGTCAGACAAAAGTATTCTCTCTTGTCTGACAGGGGGTATCTCACCCAGTCCTCGCAGAAATCTTACGATTTTACTGCCAAAGCTCCGAAACTTTCACCCCCGTACCCTGAAAATATCAGGATCCTATGATGCAAGGAAAACGGCAGCAGTATCTTCTCATACTGCTGCCGAATCATCATTCTATTCAACTTTCCCGTTTCTTTTTCAGCAGACCGTCAATGGCCAGCATCATACCGGATAACAGGAACAGTACCCCTGCCGCCGAACCCGTTCTTCCTGTTTTTGGAAGACCGATAAGCGGAACTTCCTCATCAAAAATCACAACTGTCTCCTGAGTATTCCCGGTCTCTTTTTCCGGCAGATCAGCCAAGGGAACCGGAGGATTTTCGATGGTCGTCACCGGCGGATTATCCCTTTCCGGTGTGTCATCGTCACCACCACCACCTCCTCCCGGATTTTGAGGAGTCGATGTGGTTGTGGTTTCTGTGGTGGTTTCTGTAGTTGCTTCTGTGGTAGTTTCTGTCGTGGTCTCCGTAGTTGTTTCTGTGGTAGTTTCCGTTGTAGCTTTGGTCGTGGTCTCCGTTGTACTTTCTGTGGTAGACTGGGTTGTTGTCTCTGTAGTAGTTTCCGTCGTGGTCTCTGTTGTTGTCTCAGTTGTTGTCTCTGTAGTAGTTTCCGTCGTGGTCTCTGTTGTCGTCTCTGTAGTAGTTTCCGTCGTGGTCTCTGTTGTCGTCTCTGTTGTGGTTTCAGTCGTGGTCTCTACAGGTTTATTTGTAATGGCAATAACATAACTGTCACCATCTCCCGACATTTCTCCGACTGTACCATCCCAGTTTTCCACTGCTTCTTCCTCCACTGTATATTCAGCTTCCGGAAGACCTTTGAACTCATGGCTCCAACTGTTACTGCTGTTTAGTTCTACTGTTTCAAGTCTGGCACCTGTATTTTTGTTTACCAAAGTTACTTTAACAGATTCCGGATGAACCCCGCTATCAGTAATATCTGTTCCGTCTTCTCCCAACCAGATTTTTACTACTTTGACATTAATGTCAGCATCTTCACCCATTCTTACGATGCCATTAAAAGCAAGTCCTCCACCTTCGGAATCGGCTGTATTGCCGGTGATAAACAGCTTATAGTAGTCATCACCTTCATAGCTTCCATCGGTCTCATTGCGAACACTGATGTCATCTCCATATGGGAACGGCTGAACCTGTTTCCAAATATTTATATATTCTCCAATATTTGGAATCTCCGCTGTCCCGATTTCCCCATCAAACCAACCGCCCTTTTCCCCATCCTGATACCATCTTACAAGCTTTCCATTGTGAAGGCGACTTGCCAAATGAAGGATGCTATTGCTCCGCTGGCTTAAGGAATTAAAATCACCACCGCGTCTGTCTGCAGAATTTCCAGAAAGGAACCCGCCTCTTGTCGCGTAAAAATATCCTTTTCCGTAAGCGCAGCTCCATGCCCCGCCTCCTGTATAAGCAGTATTTCCGGCAATTACCACACGCTCTAATGCCAATTCACTTTCCAAAGAGACATAAATCCCGCCTCCCGTCTTAGCATGGTTTCCGGAAATCGTTCCGGCAATAAGCTGAACCTTATCGCTGGCACTGGGCTGGTCCTCTCCGATGCAGATTCCGCCGCCCTTTTTCAGTGCAGTATTATTGCTGATTTCGCCTCCGTTCATGATAAAAGTACACTCATCACCAACAAAGATGCCGCCGCCATCGCTATTAGGATATGAAGCTGTACCTACCGTATTTCCACTGATCTGGCCATCATTCAGGACAACACTGCCTGCTGCAATATAAATACCGCCGCCATATGCTGCTCCCTTAGCACCGTTTTTATCGTTATCGGAATCTGCAATATTGTTAATAATCTGGCCGCCATTTATAAAAAGATTTCCATCTTTTACATAAACTCCACCGCCATATGCTCGATCATCTCTGAGATCACCTAAACTTATTGCAGTATTATTGCTAATTTCGCCGCCATTTATTGTGGCTGTACCTCCATTTTCTATGGTCAGTCCACCGCCTCTATGGCTTATAAAACCAGAGATCACAGCCCCCTTTTCCATTACGAGGCTACCGCTGCAGCTGATCGGCGTAAATGTATTATATTTCTTTACGCTGCTCTCAGCAGCTCTGTCGCCTCTTAATGTAATATCTCTTAAAGTCAGATTTCCCTCAGACTCTATTTTAAATATCGTCTTAACAACTTGATTTCTTCCGCTCTTAACACTAGCTCTGCTGATCTCAGCCCCATTCTCTGCCGTGATCGTCACTTCCTTATCAATCACGATAGTCTCTGTCAGGCTCTCGTTCTCCATCAGCACGATCTCATCGCCGCCCTGCGCCGCCGCGACGGCCTCTTTCAGGGAAGGATAACCGTTTGCACCGATTCTTGCCTTTCCCTCCACATTCCTCACGTTCATAAAAGTGGGGGCATACAGGGAAAAATGCTCCGCGTTAAACTCAATCTCCTCAACACTCTCTTCCCCGGCTACATTGACGGAATCAGAGACCGTCTCAACGGAGACCACATCCTCCTGTGCGATCTCTGCCTGATACATATCCTCGCCTGCAGTTTCCACATACATGACCTCTACCAGATCAGCACCTCTGCTGTACTCCTCAATCATGGGGCCGGCAAATGTCACCTGTACAGAACGATTCCAGGCTGCGTTATCTAATTTCTCGCCGTCTGCGTCCAGAAGGTCGATATTGTAGGCCAAAGAAGCCACAACTTCCTTCGCTTCGCCGGACTGTGCGGCACCCTCTTCTACCTTTTCCTTGATCACATCGTCAAGTCCGGTCACCACATCTGCCACGGCGGTGACTCCCTCGGGGAGGACACCTTCTTTTGCGGAAAGCCGGATAACGGTTCCATCTGACATCAAAAGCTCTGTCTCAAATGCCGGGAATCCCTGAACATCTTCCAGAACCTTCAGTTCTTCCAGAGTAGCGGTATATGCCTTGGCAGTGCTTCCGCAACCGATTCCCACCAGATCAGCCGCAGCCGGTCTGCTGCCGTCGGAAACAGCGACTTTATCTTTCACGGTATCTGCCTGGGCGGGAGCCTTCCCCTCCGCAGCGGTTTCCGTCTCTGCCGGAGCCTGAGTCTCGGCTTCTGTCTCAATTACAGTCTCTGCTTCCTTTTCTGTCTCGGATTCTGTCTCTTCTGCACTTTCTGTCTCTGCTTGAGTCTCCTTCTCGGATTCTGCGGCTTCTGTCTCTGTCCAAGTGTCATCTTCAGCCGTCTCTTCCCCGGCCTGGTCCTGGACCTCGGTCTCTTCCGCACCTGCTGTCTCAGCTGCATCTCCGACCTTTTCCGCACTTTCCGTGTCTGCTTCTGTCTCAACAGAAGTCTCAGCCTCTGTCTCAACCTCTTTTTCTATCTCAACCTCTTTTTCAGTCTCCTCTTCCTCAACCTCTGTCTCTCCCTGAATCTCTGTTTCCGTCTCCATCTCGGCCATTACCCGGAGAGCATCATGGCGGGAAACAGAAACACTGACTCCATCTGTCTGGGCCTCAGACTCCTCATGGGCCTCTCCGGCTGCCTCAGATTCTCCCTCTTCTTCTGTCTCCTGCTCCACGGCGCCAGACTCTTCCTCTGTCCCTTCGCCTTCTGTCACAGATTCCTTTGCCTCGGACTCTGTCTCGTCCTGAACCTGATCTCCGGTTTCTTCTCCGGCTTCGGAAACTTCTTCGCTGCCGGTCTGGCCTCCTGTCACGGTTTCGCGGTCTGCCTCCGGCTGTTTTCCGGTTACGATTTCGCCGCTGTTCTCAGTCTGATCCACGGCTGCAGTCTCGTCTCCGGACTCCGTCTGTTCCTCCGCTGCAGTCCCGTCTCCAGGCTCCTGCTGTTCCTCCGCTGCGGTTTCAGTGCCTGCCTCTGTCTGATCCACGGCTGCAGTCTCGTCTCCGGACTCCGTCTGTTCTTCTGCTGCGGTTTCAGTGCCTGCCTCTGTCTGATCCACGGCTGCGGTCTCGTCTCCAGACTCCCCCTGTTCCTCTGCTGCAGTTTCGTCTCCCGCCTCAGTTTCGGCGCTGTTCTGGTCATCCTGACTCTCCGACGTCTCTGCCTCTGTCTCCTGACTGTCCTGGGTCTTTCCCTCTTCCGGCTTAACCTGATCCTTATTCTGGCCCTCTCCGGCTGGAGTCGAAGCCTGCGGGGTCGTTTTGACAGCGCCGCCTTCTCCGAATGCATCCTCGTACGCTTTTACAGAAACCTTTCCGGTTTTCTTAACCTTCTCGTTTCCATTGACGGTTCTGAGCACGCTGGTGGTAAAACTGAGGGTCTCTTCCCCATTGTTGATATAGAGGAAAATAACCTCCTCATCACCGGTCAGTTCATAGGTCTCATCGGCATCTTCCGGCACCCGCACAAAAATCCTTACATCACCGTCCGGGTCTCCGCCGTCGAGGAGCGGATAGACCTCATACACCTTGCCAGAACCAAAAAACAGGCTCTCATATCTGTCAACTGCCCCGTCAGTAAAATCCAGATCATCTTTTGTCACCGGCGAACCGCTTTCTACGGCTTCCCGGATCGCACTCACCAGGTCAGCTCCCTGAATGTCGAACTCGATCGTCTCTGTCTGGGCGGCCATTACGGCACCCAGATCCCCGCTGACATTGGCAAAAACCATCGCTGCCGCCAGCAACGCAGGCAAAAGATTCTTTTTCACAGAGAATCTGCGCTTCCTTTTCATTCTCCTTCTCTCCTTCCTTATATGTGGCTGCAGAGACAGCCAATTTCCTTTTTCTGAATCAAGTATAACAAAGGGGGTGTTATGTCATATGTTATTTTTCCCCGCCCTTTTTGATCTTTTTTCCATTTTTCCCGGAAAATCCGGCTCTCCCCACCTCAGACAAAAACCGATGACCAGAGCTATGGCGGAAAGGGCCAGTCCTGCTTTCTGCCCGGGCAAGTGATACTCCAGACGGACCGTGGAACTGCCCGGCTTTATCCTTACTCCCAAAACTCCGTTGTCACCCAAAGGAATCGGCTGACAACGCTCCCCGTCCACCGTGGCCTGCCACCCCTTTTCCCAGGGGACGGAGGTCCAGAGGATTCCGCCCTCCCGGCTCTCCACCTCCCCCTCCAGAAAGGTATCGCCCCATCCGGTGATCACCCACGGCTCTTTGGACAGAAGCCCATACAGTTCCTGGTAAGCCTGATCGTCATATCTGGCCGCATAGATCTTCGCCTCACCGGTCTCGGCAAATTTCATATCGTGTTCCGACCGGTTGTTGAAGGGAAGGGTGACCTTTACCCCTTTTCCTGCCGGTATCTGCCGCAGATCGAACAGACTTTTTCCCGCCGACAGCTCCCGGTCCTGTCTCTGGCCCTCCCACTCATAGAGAAGCCGCTTTGCCTGGCCTGCCTGAACCCAGAGAAAGTAGTGTCCCTCCTCCAGGCCAGTTAATGTTCCATATAATTCGGGGATCTGTTCCAGGTTATAGGGGTCGTCTACCTGATATCGGACAAAATTTTCCCCGGACTCCGTGATCTCCATATGGGCCGTCTCGATCTGTTCCAGAGGAATCAAGGTAAACAGATCCTTCTCAAGCCCGGCCCTGCGGGCAAACTCATTCTGTACTTCAAAGGGGCAGTCCTTGTCCGTGTCCCACTGTTCCATCTCACGGGGGACTATAAACCCAGGCCCGAGAGCCCGGGGATTTTCATAGATCTCCATATTGTCTATGGTGTCCACATAGGTATAGTAGGGATTTTTCATGCCTCCGTTCCCGTCATCCGTCTTCTCGATGACATAGGAGATATCGAAAATACCGTCCAAGAGAGGCGTCGGATCATAGTACCGGTAGGAGTTGGAGCCCCCTGAAAATCCCAGGCGGCCCATAAGCCGTGACATCCCGCCCGGAGCCATGGAGGAGAACTGACTCAGACCGTGATAATGAAACAGAGCCCCGTCATTGACAGTCAGAAACCTCCTGAATTCCATACGGTAAAAATCCCCCTGCTCCTTCTCATCCAGATACTGACGAACCTCGGCAGCCTCGTCCTGATTTTTGCTGTAATTGTCATAGGAGGTCTTTCTCACCAGGCCATTGCAGCCGGAATAAAAACACTCCCCTGTTATCAGGCAAAGAAGAATCAGAAACCCTGCCTTTGTCGGGCCGCCCCTTTTCTCCCGCCCACGGATCCTGCTCTTCCCGATGACCCATGTCAGAAACAGGCCGTAACCCGACAGCAGCGCCAGATTCAGGATCACCTCCCGCTCCGAGTACAGCCTCATCAGGTCTCTTCTGGCCGGGACGATGCCGTACTCTGACGCCAGAAGGACCACGCCCCAAAACAGGACTGCCGCCAGAATCATCCTCCCGGTCAGCCGTTCTCTCCGCCTCCACATCCGGTATCCCAGACTTAGGACCAGAAACAGGTAGATAAACATAAACCGATGCGGCAGATTAGCCGGAAAATGCATGCCGTGGATCGCAAAATCCAGAGGCCTGAACACACAGCAGCACAAAAGAAACACCAGTGCCCCGCCGTATGCCGCCTTGTCTCTCTTTGGGATACCCGGATCCGAAAAATAACACACAGTCAGGATGAGCGCCAGGAGCCCGCAGCCGATGTTGGGCACCTTGTCATTGCCGGACAGCACCTGGGGCACTGCTCCGAGCAGATGGCTCTCCCCGATCTGCCAGAAATTCTGATAGATCTGAAACCCGGACAGCTGCGCCTCCCCTGCCGCCGTCTGGGACAGGGACAAGGCTGCCGGCAGAATCAGGAATCCGCTCAATCCCGCTGCCAGGACCGACAGAACGGCATAGCGAATCCCTTTTTTTATCCACTGCCTCAGCTGATCTCTCCGGAACATGCAGCCTGCCTGTACCAAAACATAGAGCACAGAGCCCACGCACACGAGAAAGGCCATATAAAAATTAAACAGGATCCCACAGGCGAGGGCCCCCAGATAAAGTCTGCCGTCATCTTTCTTAAGCAGCCGGTCGATGCCGGCCGCCGCCAGAGGAAACAGGGCCAGATCGTCCAGCCACATCACATTCCAGCAGTAAGCGGTCATAAAACCGCTGAACGCGTAGAGGATTCCCCACAATACGGAGACAGGATCCTCCTCCTCGAAATGCTGTTCCAAATAATACGTGAAGCACCCGGCCGCCAGAGCCATCTTCACCCCGATCAGAAACAGCATAAAATCCGCGATCCCCTTCTGAGGGAGGAACAGGCACAGAAAACTGAAGGGGCTGGCCGTGTAATAGGCCATCTGAGGAAAAAAAGCCTTTCCCAGCCCGCCTTCCCAGCTATAGATCAGGCTCTTCCCCTCCATAAGACGGCTTCTCAGCTCTTCCTGGAAAGGAGCGTACTGGTGAAACAGATCGATCTGGAGGATGGAATATGGGCCAAAGGGGTGAAACCCTTTGGCGGCTGCCAGCGCCAGAAAGATCCCCACGGCCAGGCAACAGGCACGAATCGGATTTCTGACGGTTCTCATATTCCGCGCCCCGCCTGTTCCCGGGCATCATCCTGCCGGTATTCTGTGATGGCCGAAAGGGGAGGCACATCTTTAACGGAAGAAATGTAATAGCTGATCCTATAATTGGGGGAAGTGCTGGCCTGCCGGAATCTGTGATCGATCCGTCCCGTGACGATGGGGCATTCTTCCCTGGTGATGCCGTTGAGCAGCAGCAGATACTGAGACATGCTGTAGCGCGTCATCATGTCAGAACCTCTGGCTGATTCCATAATCGCCTCTTTCAGCTGGCCCGACAATTTCTCCAGCTTATCTTTATTTTCTATAATGTGTCCGTCGGAAGTGGTCACAGTACATAATATCAGAAAGGACAGGCTTCGGTTCCTCTGCATCAGTCTGCCGGATATGCGGTAGGCATCGATAAAGCTGGGAAAGCTGCAATAGTAGGCTCTGCCCAGCATCTCCCGGTCATCCAGCATCTCCCTGATCTTTCCGATCGTCTCCAGGGATTTCTCCGGATTTTTGTTGACGCTCTGAAAGATACCGGTAAATTCCGGCGACGGCTTCCTCCCCAGACTGTCCACCATGACTTTTATGGCCTCCTCATAGATGCGGTAGGCCATAGCCGGCTCTTTCAGGGAGAGAAAGGCTCTGATCTGGAAGAGATACCACTTCTCGTCTGGCATCACCGACAAAAGGCCGGTGCAGACGGGCAGGATCTCCCTCTGCCTGCCCTGATTCTCCAAAAGTCGGTACAGGGCATCCATACATTCCCCCAGCTGTTTTCTGTATCTCAGTTCCTCCTGGATGACCCAGGTCTCATTTTCAAACAGCGGCAGAAAACTTCCCTTATAGCGGCTGACCGCTTCCATCAGAGCCTCTGTCTTCTCTGCCGTCTTCTCGTCCTCCATGGCAAGGGCTCTCCCTGCCTGGGCTGCAAACAACTCCGCATCGATCTTAAGAGGACAGAAGTCCTCGTTCCAGCCATAGGTCCCCTTGCGGCTCACGATATAATCTCCATCCGGCAGCCCCAACTTCTCCAAGATCCTGCGCAGCCGGAAGATCACGGCTCTCAGATTATTGCACGCCGTCTCCTCATGGTCTTCGCCGTAGAGTACGGCCAGAAGGCGGGAACGGTCGATCATCTCCCCATGGTGATATAACAGGCAGGCCAGGAGATGGAGCATCTTGACGGAACGGTTGCGGAGCATGGGAGACTTAAAGATCTCGTGGATCTCCTGCTTTTCATCAGTACAGATGTAAAAGGGCACTCCGAGCATATGTACAAACATGGTGTATCACCTCTGCATTTTTCTGATTAAAAGGTCATATCTGCAGAATCCCTGCCGCACTGTCTATCAGTCTCAACAGTTCCAGCACACTGCGAAAACGTATTCTCTGTTCTCCGTTCTGCCACCCGATCTCCCCCTGCCAACTGCCGTGCTGACGGTAATAGACCCGGATACAGAACTGATTTTTTGTCCCTTTTCTCTTTGCGGGCAGCAGATTTCGGCCTCTTCTCGTCTCCCCTGTCCGGTCAAATTGCCTTAAGGGAGAAGATCGGGGGCCTGCCTGCCGGTTCAAAAGCTCCTCCATCTTCAAAACCGCCTCCGTCAGATCTCCAAAGTCATAAGACTCTCCGTCGGACAGAGATGTAAGACTCCCCCACAACTGCCCCTCTGCCGTATCGGACAGGGAGATCAGAAATACCGCATACACTTCCATCTTCACGCCCTCCTCCCCCATACAGTCAAAATCTAACATAATCCCGAAAATCATCATGGCTGTACCAAAATGTATATGTTTTGGTACACGGATTTCTGTGCAGAATTTTTGTGGATATCTCCGGTCGAAATCATTTATTTACTTGTAATTTTGTGGATTTTATGCTAAGATTATGCTGATTTGAATTATCAGAAAACATTACCAAAACATATACTATTTGGCACAATTTTATATCGATTCTCCTGATGAAACGCTTTTCAAAATTCCCAATCTCCGTTTCATTCACGAAAACGGGCGGCGATTCTCATCGCCGCCCATAATAAACTTCCGCCGTATGGAAAGATCAACCGCCCCAATTGGGGTTCACGGCCAGTTTACCGGAGCCGTCCACCCAAGACCCGTCAGGTGTATAACAATTCACAGCCATCTTTCCGGAAGCATCCAGATAATACCAGCTTCCGTTATCCTTTATCCATCCGATCATCATCTCACCGCTGGCATCCAGATAATACCAGGCTCCCTCGGATTCCAGCCAGCCGGTCTGCATGATCCCGCTGTCGTCAAAATAGTACCAGGGACCGTCAATCCGCTGCCACCCTGTGGCCAAAGAGCCGTCCGGGTTCTCATAGGTGTACTGGCCTGTCTCGTTCTGCTTCCACTGCCCGGATTCCGGTTCTGTCTCGGCCGCAGGCCGAGGCGGGATCTCGTATCCTGCCTCCCGGTCGCTGACCTCTTCTCTCTCTACAGAGTCCTCAGATACCGTCACTTTCAGAACAGGCTGTCCGGACAGGATGTTCGGGGAGAAAAAGAATCCTGCTGCCGCTGACAGGATACACAAAACCACAGAGACGAGAATCAGAATCGGTTTTGTCTGTCTCTTCATCACATCTTCCTCCTATCTGTATACCCAAAAGTATTGATTGCGGGAATTTTTCACCTTAAGCCAGATACGATTAGATGACTCATCTACCTGGTAATCATATACATCCCAGGTCTCGTTTTTGGCCGTTTTGTTGGACGAAGCAGAAGAGAGACTGGTCGTGGTATACAGCCTGGTTCCCTTGGAAAGATATACGCCATTATTATAGTAAGACCTGGCCTGCGTTATCAGAGCCTGCCGTTTCTGCTGTTCCTCCTGCCGTTTTCTCTCTTCCTCCTGCCGTCTCTTTTCCTCTCGGATCCGTTCCTGTTCCTGTTGGATATATTGTCTTCTCTCCTCGGCTCCCTGTTCCATCCGATCTTTCCACTCCAACATTTTCCTGGCATAGGCAAACTGATCGGCTGTAGCCCTGGTCAGGTTTAGCTCTGGGCCCTCTCTATTCAGAACCACGGCCACGAAACCGTTATCCCGGAGCTCTATATGGTAGCGTAACGGCTCCAGATCGGAGTCTTCCAACTCAGACCGGAGTTTTTCAAATTGATATAGAATTATGGGATTTACATTAGAAGCCCTTAATCCTAGCGATTCCATTAACGTCTCCCAGGCTTCATCAAATTCATCTGGATCCAGGCCCTCAAATTCCATCTGGTCATATAGGCTGTCCAAATCCAAGTCTAAATCCATGGTGGGCTCCCACTCCAGAGAATGGATATCTTTTTCCTCCCATGTGAGATCTCCCTTGAGCTCATGCACATTGGGACTGCCAGAAAGAGTCACGTAACATATGGCATCCCACTGCCCCTGGGAGTTGATCTCCACCAATGCCTCCCCGTATGTCCCCGGATAAGAAGACGCCTCATATTCACAGGAATAGAATCCGGCGATATCCTCCAGCGTCAGCTTTCTGTCCCACACGGTAGAACTCCAGACATCCACTCGGTCATGGACATCCATGTGCGGCTCCAGAGTGATCACTTCATTTTCACTGTTAAAGACCTGCAGAAGTCCGTCCGACGGATCTGCCATGGCAACATAGTCTCCATAGGTACTGCCTTTGGTCAAAAATCCCTGACTGCCGCCTTCGTCAGCCTGAGTGTTCTGATCCCCTTCTGCCTCCGTCCGGCTCTGCGCCAGACCTTTCATGGTGTAGAGCAGAACCGCGCCCTGTGTATCTTCCGGAAAAACTCCCGGAGTCAGAGGCAATTTTTTAAGCTCCCATCCATCAGTCACATACACAAGGGAATGGTCCCATACCCGGAAATCCCGCACGTTCCGGTCCACTGTCAGAGGTTCCGGAGACTCCTCACCTGCCTTATCGCTGCCGTCAAGGGGCTGACAATAGAACTCCAACTCGTTTCTCGAGTTAATCCATGCCAGGTTTTCTCCGTTAGGGCTGCATTGAAACGAGAGCGCCGCGGCTTTCTCCCCCTCCATGATGTCCCCGGCTTTCTCCATGGCGGGCATATCCCATTCCCTGATGCCGGAAGCCAGTTTTTCTTTGATCACATCAACGGCCTCCTCAAAACGCTGCTGATCGGACAGGGCCTTTTCATCCAGTTCCGGGATGACCATATAGTATAAAGAACCGTTTTTTACATAGTAGATACGGCTGCTTGCCTCTGCGTAGACCATATACTCCATCGCATCATTCATGTCTGTGAAGCTGCTTCTCCACCCTGACAGAGGGCCTCGGTCCAGCACCGCCGGCTCCAGGCCGGGGACACACATGACAAGCTGCTGGTCTCCTGACTGTCTATCCGTCAGGAGGACCACATACTGATCCCGGTTCAATACTCCAAATGCGCTCTGGTTATACCCGTCAAGGGAAATCTCTGTCTCCGCTCCGATCACGTAACTTTTTTCCCCTGAGACAGTATTGCAGAAAACAACTCCGTCCTGTACCTTAAAGTCAGAGATATCCCCCTTAACCCTCTGGTTTTCGCCGGAATCATCTATGGCAGTCAGGGTGCTGTCTGAGTTGATGTAATAAAGAATACCGCTGTCTGCGTCATAATATGGCATGTGCTCTCCCATCTCCAGCACTGCCATCTCTTCGCCCGCCTTCAGATCATATACGGTCTTCCTCTCCTCTTCCCCGGACAAATCCCGGTAAACAAGAAGTCTCCCGTCATCACTTATTTTCGGATTCAGAGAAGACCAGTCTGTCTGCTGTGCCAGCCGAACTGCCTCCCCGCCCACAGCCTTCACATACAGATCTCCCTGGGAGTCCAGGTAGACCAGAGACTGACAGGAGGCAATCCACCGGTAACACCCTTCTTTTACCTGGTCTGCCGTGTCCAATACCTTCCCCTGATGACCTGTCACCGTGACCTTGCCGATATCGCTGTACCCCTCGGCATCATAGCAGACAGCAGCAGCCCCCGGTTCGCTGTCATGATGAATTCTCAGAGCGGCGGTACGGGCAGCAGCCGGAACCATCTTTCTCGCCATACCTCCGGCGGCAAAGCAGATTCCGGCCAGGATCGTTATCCCCATCGCCTTCAGAAGAATGCCGACTGCCCCGGATCTTTTGCTCCGTTCATAGGAGACGGGCTCCGGCAAAGGCAGCTGCGGCAGGGAATCATCCTCTTGCGTCTGCGCAGGTTCTCCCCGGAAACCGACAGATGACTCCTGCTGTCCCAAATCCGATCCGGAACCTCCGATTTCTTCCGGCTGCACACACTGCGGCTGACCGGCATCCTGCGGCGCTTTTGTCTGTCCGAGAGCCGCTCCGCACTCTCCGCAGAAAACGGCGCCCTCCGGATTTTCAAAACCGCAGTTTGTACATGTATTCATAGCTTTTATCTGCTCCTTTCCTGCTGTCCCTCTTTAGGCATTTGCGAAACTCAAAACTTGGCTGAATATTCTGACAATATGTTCCAGGAAAAGCCATTACACCATGGAGCTGAGACCATAAAAAACAGGAGGGACCTCTGCCCGAGTGTTTTTTGTTCTATTGGGTTCAGCGGAAGTGCGCTGATGCGCACGCAGGTCATCAACCTGGCGGTTGGTGACATTTCTCAGTGGAATGCCCGGTGTACGAAGGCTTTGTACGGAATATATTCTCAGAATATTCTCTCAACTTAGGCTTTCACAAGGCTCTATGTCTCTCTGATGTCAGTCATCTTCATCTGCGGTCGTCTCCTCAGGTACGGACGAACCACCATAATAAGAATCTCCCGACATCCGGTCCATCCATTCGGACAGATCCTCACCTACTCCCACCAGCTCCGATCTGCTCATGTCAAAAAGGGATATGCCTTTCTCAATCCCATCCAGAGGGCTGACGCCTTCCTTTTCCAGAGCGGTCAGTTTATAGGAACCTTCATAGTAATTGTTCCATGGATCGATCATCTGATCCAAAGTGATGCTTAATTCCTTGCCTTTCTCCACATCCGAGATCTTACCCTCTCCCAAAAGCTGAGTTCCGGTATCCGTCTTAACCAGGGCGGCATCCCACTTACCGTTGGTGAGATTATAGGAAAACTCATAGGAGAACGGGTAGGTAAAGGTAGAATTCCCGTATAGCTCTACAATCGTCAGATCCATATGATCCTTCAGACTGGACTTTTTCTGAAATTGTTTATCCCGCTCAAAAGTAAATTCATACTCCTGTCCATCGGAGGAGATCAGAAGCACTCCCCTGATCTTGTCCAGAGGGCTGGCACCTCCGGTAAATGTGCCTTCATATTCCAGTTTTATCGGCTCGGGAAGACCTCCTGCAGTCACACTCCACTCGCCCTTTAAGGACACCAGACGGCCTTTCTTGTCCAGACATACCGTCATGTCGAGATCCCGAAACTTAAGCCTGGGCAGCACCTCCTTTTTCAGCCAGTATATGGTATCATACTCGTCGATCAGACTTTCTCCCATAAACACATACATTCCCTGTTGTTCCTCGAGATAGTCCAGAGACGCCGACAGAAGGTCTTTTACACTGCTGCCGGAAATGATCACATGGTATTTGCCGCATTTCTGGCTCTTGCCGCCGATGCGGATGGTCTCGGTTCCGTCTTTTTCCACCTCCATGCTGTCATAGAGGGCTCCCAGCTCTTCCTGGCAGCTTTTCAGATAGGAATGGGTCTCTTTGGCAGTCATGTCCCCGGGCAGAACATGTTCCAGGCGCATGCCGGTCTCTTCCTGAATCAACCGGTCCAGCGCAGAGCCGGAATACTCGCCCTGAAGGTTGGACAGGTCCACATAATACACATCGTCCAGAACATCCGGCAGACCGAAATGCAGAAGATTCTCCTTCTTATAGAGAATAAACTCTGTCAGGTCCATATTTCTTATGGTGGGAGAAATCTCCGTGCGGGATACGCCTTTCTTCTGATCAAGAAAAGCCTGAACCCGTATCCCCGTTCCCCCTTCCGGGTAATTCATCTCAAAAATCTGGGCCGTATTTCCTTTCTGGATCTCCTCGATCATCTGGTCCAGCCCCAGGACCCCCACCAGTGTGGTATCTCCCATGATTCCCGCTTTCACGGTCTTTGCCGCTCCTATAAGGACTTTCTGTTTCGGACTTCCTGCCAGACGAAACGCGGCGAAGGCCAGAGCCCCGACCGCCACACACACGACGGCCGCAGCCACAGCCAGTATCTTCTTTTTCCCCCGGACCTTAGACGGCAAAGGCGACTGAGACAGAGGCTCCTTGCTGCTCTCCTGTGTATTTCCGTTTCCTGCAAACGCAGCTCCGCAGAATTCGCAGACCCCGTTTTTTCCCGAAATTTCTTTTCCGCAATTTCCACAAAACATAGTTCTCCTCCTGGTATGATCAGCCTAATTTCGCTCCGCACTCGCTGCAGAATGTATTGCCCTTTTCTATGGGAGCACCGCAGGACGGGCAGAATCTTCCCCCTGCTGTCGAGACCACAAATGGTTCCATCTTCGCTCCGCACTTATTGCAGAAAACGCTGTCCAAGGGGATGGTCTGGCTGCAGCTCTCACACAGGCGCAGTCCCTGAGCTGCCAGTTTATTCCTCTCCAAAGTCTTTTTCTGTTCCGTCAGCTTCTTCACTTCATTGACGTGGGGTATGTATTCTCTCTCAAAGTTGTTCCCGCTTCGTTTTAAAAAGATCTCCCCTACTGCCGCGTATTCCTCCTTCAAAAGCCGCTCCGTCTCCGCGATCTGCAGATCAAATTGTCCTGCCGCACCGGTTCCCTTTCCCTGTAATGTGTCTAGTAATCCCATCGTCTCTCCTCCTCATCATCAGTCTATTCCAAAGTAGGTATCCAAAAGTTTCGAGTCTGCACGGCTGATCTCCCACTCTTTCGTCTTTTTGTTGTATTCAAATTCTATGGTTCCTGTGCAGGTGTTTTTTTCGTCCACGTTTTTGGCCTTCCTGACAAATCCGTCCAGCAGAAAAGAAATGTCTCCTCCGGCCACATCTGCCACACTTCCCAGAAGCCCTCCGCCGGCAAGTTTTATGACAAGGTTCGCCAGTCCCTGGCCGCTGACAGAGTCGGAGATCAGCTGCCGGTTCACTTCCCCGATATTCAGGCCTGTCACCGTGACCTCCACACTCACGACCCCGTCTTTTTTCACCACTTCCCCCACCTCATACTCAGCCTCCGCGATCACGGCCTCACCGAGCGTAATCTGGTTGGAGTCATTGGAAAAATAGTCGGAAAGCATGCTTCCGATGTCCTGAGACATGGCGTTTACGTCCACTTTTCTGGTATCCACAAAACTGCTTAAAACAGACGACAGGTTACTGGAAAGCTGTCTGGTCAGGTCATTTACCATATACCGGAAGCATTCTCTGTACTGATCCTCGCTTTCTTCATACTCCTCATGAGTCTCGAAATACTGGGCTACGATCTCTTTCGCCTTTTCGTCTTTCAGCCTTGGCTTCATCAAAAAGCTGATCCCCGAAATGAGAATCAGGACCAATACAACGGCTGCCAGGGGAAGCACCAGTTTCCTGGGTTCTTTCAGCGGCAGAGTGCGGGAGGCAGATTGGGCTGTCGGAAGTTTCACCGCAGGGATCTTTGCCGCAGGGATCTTCACGGATAACTTCTGGTTGGCTCCCAAAGGCATGACCCCCTTCTTATGATCCCCTGCAGGCTTCTTTCCCGTCGCTTCTCCGCATATAGGACAAAATTTTACATTGTCTTTTATTTCTTTTCCGCAGTTTGGACAAAACATCTCCTTTTCCTCCTTGTAAATAATATAACTTCTCGGAATCTTAAGCCCTTATTTTATAAGGCTTCCAGACTCACTTTTTCAAAAATCACCCACTTTTTTCTCAAACACACGTATTCATTGATTTTGTGAATTCTTTTGCGCCATAATTGGGATTATAGGAAAAAAAATAAGCTGAAAAAGCGGGATATGCCTGCAAAGCCGAGCGTTCTTTTCGCAGAACGACTATCCCAGGAAACAAAAATAAACCTGCCGCCGCCTCAATAAGGGCGGATGCAGGTCTGACTTGGATTCCGTAATACTATATTCAATAATCTCAGGCTACAGGGGGCATAGGGGTTCCACTTCCTATAATCCCAATTATCTTCCATTTTCTAAATGAAGGTTCTTCACCTCCTTCGGATTGTTTCTCCATCCGCCAGCCTCTGTGCCTCATCTGTCAACATGGCCGGACCACCTGAACGGTTACCGGATTTTATCAGTCCTATCCTATCATAAAAACCGGGATTTATCAAGCGCGGAAAAAGAGGGAAGGGCGATGGACAAACCGGGGGTTCTATTGTAAAATAGCACTATCGAAAAAATGAGACGACAAGGGAGGCGGACAGATGAACCCTTATAAACCTATTCCCACAGACACCTCCATGGTTGACCTGCCGGACTACATTGAGGAACTGGCGGAAAAGCTGGCGGAGAATGTCCATGAAAACTGGGCTTTGCAGCGGATCCGTCAAGGCTGGAACTATGGTCCGGTCCGGGACGACGAGAAAAAGGAAACCCCATGCCTGGTTCCCTATGATCAGCTGCCGGAGGAAGAGAAACTTTATGACCGCAGCACGGCTCTTGAGACCATCAAGCTGATCTGGAAACTGGGATACCGGATTATACCAAAGGAGGAATCATCATGTACATGAATCTGAGACTGGGGGATCTGCTCCAATATGATGACATCGCAATTCAGTGCCACGATAACCCGGATGCGGATGCCATCGCCAGCGGATACGGAATCTATACCTATCTGAAGGAACATGGAAAAAATCCCAGGCTTCTGTACGGCGGCAAACAGGTGATCCAAAAAAGCAATCTGGTTCTTTTAAAAGATAAATTTGATATTCCCATTGAACACGTTGAGACCCTAGAGGAACCGGAGCTTCTCCTGACCATTGACTGTCAGTACGGCCAGGGTAATGTACAGAAGTTTGGGGGGAAAAATCTGGCTGTCATAGACCACCACCAGATCTCCTGCCCCGAAGCCCTGCCCTCTCTCTGTAAGATACACAGCAACTACGGCGCATGCTCCACCATCGTCTGGTACATGCTGACAGAGGCCGGCTATGACGTAAACCAAAACAGAAAGCTGGCCACTGCCCTTTACTACGGGCTGTACATGGATACCAACCGCCTTCAGGAGATTTCCCATCCCATGGACAAAGACATGCGGGACGAGTTAAAGATCGACAAGAGCGCCGTCATCCATTTCCAGAATACCAACTTATCCCTGGAGGAGCTGAGGATCGCCAGTGAGGCTCTGGCCAGCTATGACTACAGCGAAAAACAGAAATTTGCCCTGGTGAAATCGGAGCCCTGTGATCCCAATATCCTGGGAATCATCAGCGACATGCTGATCGAGGTGGATGTGGTGAATACCTGCATCGCCTTCTGTATGCTGGGTGACAATGTAAAGATGTCTGTCCGAAGCTGTGTGAAGGAGGCACGGGCAGATGATCTGGCCTCCTTTGTGTCAAGAGAGATCGGCTCCGCAGGCGGACATGTGATGAAGGCAGGCGGATTTCTGGACGGGGCCCGTTTAAAGAAGGTCTATGAGAAAGAGTTAGGTGCCCTGGGGTCTGTCCGAACCATAGACGCCGCCCACCGGATCCTCCGCTCCCGCCTGGAGACCTATTTCGGCGAAGAGGAGATCATAGACACGGACTGCTATCGCCTCACTCTCTCTGATATGAAGATTTATCAGAAAAACCCCATTTCTGTCGGATATGCCCGGGCTGAGGATATCTTCCCGGCGGGAACGGAAATTCTGGTGCGCATGCTGGAAGGTGACGTGGAGATTACGGTGGAGGCAGGGCTTTGTATCATGATCGGAATCGATCATGAGATCTATCCCAGCCGGCTGGAGAATGTGAAGAAAAATTATGAGACATCAGAGGAGCCTTATGATTTCCGGGGAGAATACCAGCCCACCGTCCGCAACACGGTTACCGGGGAAAACCGGCCCCTGATCCCCTATGCCAAAACCTGTATCTCCAGGGACATCTCCAAGGTATACGCTCGCCGCCTTGACCGGCGCACCAAACTCTTCACCCAGTGGGATAAGGAAAAATATATGCTCGGAGAAAAAGAAGACTATCTGGTGGCCAGAAAAGACGATCCGAGGGATCTGTATATCGTAAAAAAAGACATTTTTTCCAGAATCTACACCTTGTGCCAGGAGGAACAGGAATCCTGATAAGACAGGGGGCGCCGCAAACCGACGCCCCCTGTTGTGTTCAAAAAATAGTTGTTATGGGATCAGGATCCCGTCGGAGATGAGAAAGCCTGTATCCTGGGAGGCCTCTTCCGCCCAAAACGTAATGGTCTCGTGGCCGGTGACATCGATGTCAAGGGCTTCGGGTGCCATAGAGCGGCTCATGGTAAACTCCCGCACCGGTTCGTCTTTTTCGTCGTCCAGCCAGATTTTAACTACAAAATTCTTGGCGTGTGAGATCTGATCCGGACAGGAAATCGTTCCCGTCAACCGGCTGTAGTTATGGCCCAGATAGAATGTGGCCTGGTTCACCGCATAACGCCCCTGGGCCACTACGGCCTGGTCAAAGGTCTGACCCGCGGAGTTTACGGCCTTCTTTACCATACCGGTGCCGCTGTAAATCATCATATGCTGAGAAGTTAGGTTGGTATCCGCCGCTGCTATGGAGTTATCCGCAGAAGGAGACTCCGGAATCTGGTCAGTGGAACGGTACAGCCATGCATCCGAGATCATAAAACCTGTGTCGTGGCTGCTCTCCTCTGTCCAAAAGGTAATGGTCTCGTGACCGGTGACGTCAATATCCAGAAGAGTCGGCGGCGTGGCGCGGCTCATAGTCATGTCAATCACCGGCTCTTCTTCCTCGCCATCCAGCCACACTTTAAATGAATAACCACCATTATACGCCAAATCGTCGGGACAGCTTAAGGTTCCGATGAAACGGGTGAAGTTATCCCCAAGATAAAAGGTAGTGAAGCTTTTTGTGTAACGTCCCTTTACCGCCACCGCCTGAGGAAAGGTCTGACCGGCCGTGTTGACGGCCTTCTTTCTGATCTCTCCGTTAATGTGATTCATCAGATGCTGCACGGTCAGCTCTCCGCTGTCTGCCGGTATGGTACGGTCCACTTCAGGAGCCTCGGGAGGGGAATCCCCAGGCTCGTACAAGATGGCATCCGAGATCATAAATCCCGTATCCCAGCTCTTCTCCTCCACCCAGAAGGTGATGGTGTCATGGCCCGTGACATCCAGATCTAAAAGCGTAGGCGGCGTGGAACGGCTCATGGTTCCCTCCATCACCGGATCGTCTTTCTCTTCATCCAGCCATATCTTGTAATTCCAGGTATTGGCCCCAGAGACGTCTTCGGGGCAGCTTAAGGTGCCCACAAACCGGCTGTATCCTCCGCCCAGATAGAACGCTGCCAGGCTGGCGCTGTATCGGCCCTTGGCCGTCACTGCCCTGGGAAAAGTCTGGCCGGCGGAATTGGTCACCTTTTCGTCGATGCGGGCATTGAGAGCATTCATCAGATGCATGGAGGTAAGGTCTCCCTCTATTGCAGTGGCGGTATGATCCACGGATACCTCCGCCGGAGCAGGGTCATCGGGTTTGTACATGATGGCATCCGAGATCATAAATCCCGTATCCCAGCTCTTCTCCTCCACCCAGAACGTGATCGTGTTGTGACCGGTGACATCCAGATCCACAAGCGTAGGGGGCATAGAACGGCTCATGGTTCCCTCCATCACCGGATCATCTTTGTCTTCATCCAGCCATATCTTGTAATTCCAGGAATTGGCTCCGGAGACATCATCAGGACAGCTCAAGGTTCCCACAAATCGACTGTAGCTGCTGCCCAGATAAAAGGCCGCAAGACTCTGGGAATACCGCCCCTTGGCCGTCACTGCCTGATCAAAGGTCTGACCGGCAGAATTGACCGCCTTCTTCTTAATCTCCGCATTGATAGAGTTCATCAGGTGCTGAGAGGTAAGCAGGGCATCCCGGGAGGATGTAGTGTTGTCCACACCCGCAGTCTGCGGAGCCTGCCCTTCTGTACCGTACAGCCAGCCGTCAGAGACGACAAAGCCGGTATCCCCGGATCCGCTTTCCGCCCAGAACGTGATGGTGTCGTGGCCGGTGACATCGATATCCAGAAGAGTCGGAGGCGTGGAACGTCCCAGTTTCAATTCCATCACCGGATCGTCTTTCTCTTCATCCAGCCACACCAAAAACCGCCAGGTACCTGCATTGCCCACGTCATCAGGACAACTTATGGTTCCGATAAACCGGCCATAGCTGCCGCCCAGATAGAACGTCGCAAGGCATTGGGAGTAGTTCCCCTTGCCTGACACCGCCTGATCAAAAGTCTGTCCGGCGGAATTGGTCACCTTTTCACTGATTGCGGCATTGACGGAATTCATCACATGGAGCGTGCACAGTTCCGTCTCCGCGTCTGAGAGAATGCCGGACTCCTCGGCTTTCCCGGGTCGCGTCGGTGCCTCTTTGTTCTCCCCGTCAGAATTATCTTCCGCCTGTTTCCCTGTCTTCTCGGAATCCCCGCTTTCTTTGCCGTCTCTCCTCTCCTCGCCGGAGTCCTCCGTCTCTCCTTCGGCGGATACTATGGTCTGACTCTCCGGGTCTGCTCCTGCATCCCGGTCCCTTTTTCCTAACAGCAGCCAGCCTGACAGAATCCCCACAGCCAGCACGGCCGCAAGCAGGCCTCCGAAGAGAAAGTTCCTTTTCTTACTGGCAAAGGATGTTTTGGAGGGACTTGTCCCTTTTGCCGGTCCGTGTGACGGTTCGTCAGGGATCCGGGTGTAGGACTGACGGTCCACCGGTTTCAGCTGCAAAACACTTTTTACAGTATTGACCAGATTGATCTGAGTCTGGATCTCCGACAGATTGTCCAGCTCAAAGATCTGGATATTTTCCAGCTGAAGTTCAAATTCCTCCACTTCAAAGTCCGTAATCTTTACCGGTATAATGTACTTGCGGTACTGGATGGCCTTGCCAAGCTCCTTGGGAACCCACTCCGACCGCTCCGCATTGGGAGACAGGACCAGAAGGAACACATCGCAGCGCTTGATGGCATTGATGATCTCTCTGGTGTACTTCTCACCCGCATTGATCCCCGCGCGGTCCATCCAGCAGCTGACTCCGTTGGATTCCAAGGTGGCTTTGATCCTGTCCGCCCAGTCAGTGTCTTTTCTGCTGTAGCTGATAAACACTTTTTCATCCATAGTTGCTGATACCCCTTTTTCCGTATATTCCAATTCCATATTATAGCAATGATTGTGCGGAATGTAAATGGAAAGAGGATAAAGAACCTGGCTGCTGACCTTATTTGGTTCCACAGCTGTACCGGCCCTCTGTTCTGTTAAAACGGGAAAGAGTTGTGGACATCAGTGATTTTTCGTGTTACAATATTTTTCGTTACCCCCATGCACGGGGGTAGATGCACAGGTGATTGGGAAAGTCAATGCTGAGGGAATATTCCGACAAGTTTTGAGTTTCGCAAATACCCAGGCAGATACAACAGGAAAGGAGTTAGAATGGACGATTACCGCGATCAAAACGATTCTTCCGGGGAGCAGACCATGATGTCGGACCCTCTCGATAATAATAATCAGAATGGGGGACAGTCTCCGGAACTTCCGGCTTCTCCACAGAATATGCCAATGAATGAGCACCAGGATCCCCCCATCCTTCACTCAGGGGAAAATCAATCCGGAGAACAGGAACAACAGCAGCCTTATGGACAGCAGAACCGGCAGCAGCCACCCTATGGACAGCAGAATCAACAGAACTGGCAGAACTACCCGCCTTACGGACAGCAGAATCAGCAGAACCGGCAGCAACCGCCTTACGGACAGCAGAATCAGCAGAACTGGCAGCAACCGCCTTACGGACAGCAGAATCAGCAGAACTGGCAGCAACCGCCTTACGGACAGCAAAATCCACAGAATTGGCAGCAGGACCCATATGGGCAGCAGAACCGGCAGAACTGGCAGCAATCTCCTTACGGGCAGCAGAATCAGCAGAACTGGCAGAACTACCCGCCTTACGGACAGCCGCCCAAGCCCCACAACAACATGGCTATGGCATCCATGATCGTGGGAATCTTCTCTCTGCTGGGATGCTGTATTCCCTTTATTCAGTTTCCTCTGGCCATGATAGCCATCGTGCTGGCAATTTTGTCCAGGAAGGGACAGCCGTTTTCCGGTTTTGCCGTAGTCGGACTTGTGCTGGGGATCCTCTCCATCCTCGTCAGCGTCCTCATGACCGTTTACTGGGGATATCTTCTGTCACACCCTGAGTTTTTGGATCTGTATAATGAGATGATGCAGATGTATGAATAGTCAGACTTAAGACAGCCCTGTATCCCAGGGCTTGTGGGGAGTGGCAGATGATCTGCCGCTCCCCATAAACGTTGTGGTTCCCTGTGGTCATGGAAGGAGGTCAATCCCCATGACCACAAGGAACCAGTTTTTTATGGCCCAGTTCACAAGCAGGATTCCAACCCAGGCCCAAATCATGGCCAAGACCTGCTGTCTCTGCCCCCGATCTCCGCAAGAGCCGTCTTTCCTGATTCGGCGAGACAGGTATCCGGCTGCCCGGATCAGTGCTGCCGTAGCCATGCAGACCGGCAGAGGATGGTATTGCAGACTTTTTATCAAATCTCCGTGAAGCAGATAGCCCACAGCCCTGGTGCCGCCGCAGCCGGGGCAGTAGAGACCGGTGAGAGCATGAAACAGGCAGGGAAAACCCTGCCCTTTTGACCATTTCCATAAATCCCATAGATTTCTGAAAAACATATCCGTCACTCGGCCCGAATCACCTGAATCACTTTCTGATACTCTGCCGTCAGCTCTACCTTCAGGATCTCTAAGTTCTCCAGAAACCGGGACTCTTTCATCGGTCCGGTGAGAAAGGCAAACTCCTCCATCTCCGGAAGTTCTACGACCCGGGATTTGCCGAAGACCGTCTCCACCATGTCCTTCCGATCCTCATAGGTCCCGGATACTCTGACAAAGTAGCGGTGAACGGACTCGCCTATAGGCGAAATCTCCTGCTTTTCCTCCGTCCATCCCAGAGGGATATTGGAATCCATCTCCTTTGCCGCCTCCAGGATATCCGCCACCACCGCGCTGGCTGTGGGAAGCTTTCCCGCCCCGCTTCCATAGTACATGGTAGTTCCCAGCATAGTGCCCTTTACCAGAATCCCGTTGTACACGTCGCTGACCGCATACAGTGGGTGATCCCTGTCGATCATCACAGGCGCCACCCAGGCATGTACCTTTCCGGCTTCCATATGGCTGGATCCTACCAGTTTGATGGAGGTATCCAGGGCAGCGGCGTACTTGAAGTCCACATCCGTGATCTCGGTGATCCCCTCCGTGGAGATCTCCTCATAGTTCACTTCTTTTCCGGTGACCATGGCGATGAGAATGGCCAGCTTCCGGCAGGTATCATGGCCTTCCACGTCAGCCTCCGGGTTGCGCTCCGCGTATCCTAAGGCCTGCGCCTCTTTTAAAGCCCACTGGAAGGAGGTACCTTCCTTGTCCATCTTGGTCAGAATAAAGTTGGTGGTGCCGTTTAAGATACCAGTGATCTCCTCGATCTTTTCCCCCATAAGACAGCGGTACAGAGGCCGGATAATGGGAATTCCTCCTCCCACGCTGGCCTCAAACAGAAAATTCACCTGTTTTTCTCTGGCTATGGCCAAAAGCTCGGTTCCATGGGCCGCCACTAAGGCCTTGTTGGAGGTGGCCACATGTTTGCCGGACTCAAGGCAGGCCTTCACAAAGGAATAGGCCGGCTCAAGGCCGCCCATGGTCTCCACCACGATCTTCACCTCGTCATCATCCCGGATCACATCGAAATCATGGACGATCTTGTTCTCCACCGCGCTTCCCGGAAACTCCCTCAAATCCAGAATATAGGCAACCTGGATCTCCTGTCCTGCCGCCCGGCTCACGATCTCCCTGTTTCTCTCCAAAATCTCATAGACACCGGAACCGATGGTTCCATATCCCATAATCGCAACTTTTATCATCTTATCCTCATCCTCCCTCAGAGACTGTCTCTCGGTTCCTTATGACACCGCCCCCGACCGGTCACAGAAGCGACCGGCCGGGGAGTGATCATAAAAACCGATTATTCCCTGGCTAATATTTTCACATAGTGAACCCCGGTCATGGCCTCCATCTCCCCGATCATACTGGAGAGACTGCCTGTGTCGGAGCGAACCTCCACGCTTAAGGTCAGGGTGGCAAGGGAATTCACCGGGATACTCTGATAGATCGTAAGGATGTTGGCCTTATAGACCGCCACGATCCTCAGAAGATCCGACAAAAGCCCCTGTTCGTCATCGATCTGAAGGACAAATGTCACCGTCTTTCCCTTGGTGTTGTCGTAAAACGGCAGGATATCATCTTTGTATTTATAAAAGGAGCTTCTGCTGATGCCCACCACATCCGTGGCCTCTTGAATCGTCATGACCTTCTCGGACTCCAGAAGTTTCTTGGCTTCCACCACCTTTAACAGCACCTCCGGAACCGCCTTCTGCTTCACGAGAAAATACGTCCCTTTTTCCTCCACTCCAATTCCCCTTTCCTCCTGAGAAATCCCTCGGAAATCTCCTGCTCTTGCTCCTGAGCAGGATTCCCTTGTCTTCTCCGGACAGAGCGTTCGTGATACATGTACATCTGTGTTCCTGCGAAAGATATTAGCACATTTGTTTTCGGGATGCAACTATTTTTTTTCACTGCCCAGACGAATCCATCTCAGATAGGCGCTGATAAAGGGGTCCAGCGCACCGTCCAGCACGGCGTTTACATTGCCGCTCTCCTCGTTGGTCCTGTGGTCCTTCACCATGGTGTAGGGCTGGAGGACATAGGAGCGGATCTGGCTTCCCCAGCCGATCTCAGCCACGTCTCCCCGGATGTCGGAGAGATTGGCCGCGTTCTCCTGCTGCTTTAAGATGAACAGCTTGGACTTTAACATCTGCATGGCCTTGTCCTTATTCTGGAACTGAGACCGCTCGTTCTGGCACTGTACCACGATTCCCGTGGGAATATGGGTGATGCGGATGGCGGAGGAGGTCTTGTTGATATGCTGTCCTCCGGCGCCGCTGGAGCGGTAGGTATCGATGCGCAGGTCATCCTGATTGATCTCCACATCCAGGTCTTCCTTGATGTCCGGCATGATATCGCAGGACACGAAGGAGGTCTGTCTCTTTCCCGCCGCGTTAAAGGGAGAGATCCGAACCAGACGGTGGACGCCGTGCTCTGACTTCAGATAGCCGTAGGCATTGTCCCCGTTGATCTGGATTGTGACGGACTTGATACCCGCCTCGTCTCCGTCCAGATAGTCCAGAACTTCTGTGGTAAACCCCTTTTTGTCCGCCCACCGACAGTACATCCGGTACAGCATGCTGCACCAGTCACAGGACTCGGTTCCGCCGGCCCCCGCATTTAACCGGAGAATCGCGTTGTTGTTGTCATATTCTCCTGACAACAGGGTAGTGATCCTCAGAGTCTCCAGCTCTGTCTCAAACTCCTCCAGCATCTCCTGGATCTCCGGAATCACATCCGGGTCATCTTCCTCATACCCCATCTCGATGAGCAGACCGATCTCCTCATACTGGTTCTCCAGCTTCTGAAAGTCTTCCACCGTATCTTTTAAATTCTTGGCCTCTTTCATCAGTTTGGTGGAGCGCTCCGGGTCATCCCAGAATCCCGGCTCCTCCATAGACCTGTCAAGCTCTGCAATCCGCTCTATCTTGCCTGCCAGGTCAAAGTGAATCCCTCACTTCCACTAATGGTTTTTCATACGTAGATAACGTATACTTGAACTGATCTAACTCTACCACTGTGTCACCTTCTTTCTTTATAATTAATCATAAGTTCAAGCCCCGGCAGCTGCCGGGGCCTGTATCAAAAGGACCTATTTGATCCTTCCGCAGCACTGTTTGTACTTCTTTCCGCTGCCGCAGGGGCAGGGGTCGTTGGGATAGATCTTCTTCTCGATCTTCCTCACAGGAGCCCTCAGGGCGCTGTCGTCCTTGTTGGTTCCCGTCACTTTGGCCGCCGGCTCTCTCTCCACCTTCTGCTCTACCCGGATGTGGAACAGGATCCGAACCGTGTCCTCCTTCACTGCCGCCGTCATGCCGTCAAACATCTCGTAGGCGCTCATCTTGTACTCCACCAGGGGATCTCTCTGGCCGTATGCCTGAAGGCCGATGCCCTGGCGCAGCTGCTCCATGTCGTCGATGTGGGACATCCACTTGTTATCGATCACCTTCAGGAGGATCACACGCTCGATCTCACGGATCTGCTCTGCCTCCGGGAATTGGGCTTCCTTGTCCTCATAGAGCTTGATGGCAGACTCCTTGAGCATATGTTTTAACTCGTTCTTCTTCATAGAGCTCTTCTGCTCATCAGTGAGAATCACCGGCTGCAGGGGAACGATAGGAAGGAGCAGGTCATTTAACTCCTTCATATCCCAGGCGTCGGCAGGCGCATCGTCGGGAACCGCCATGTCCACCGCGTGCTCCACGATGTCTGTGACCATCTTTAAGATCACATCCCGCATATTGTCGCCGTCCAGCACCTTCCGGCGCTCGGCGTAGATCACTTCTCTCTGCTCGTTTGCCACCTCGTCGTACTTGAGAAGGTTCTCGCGGATCCCGTAGTTGTTGTTCTCGATCTTCTTCTGGGCCTTCTCGATGGCATTGGACAACATCTTGTGCTCGATCTGCTCCCCCTCGGGAACTCCCAGGGCGTTAAACATATCCATCAGCCGCTCGGAGCCGAAGAGACGCATAAGGTCATCCTCCAGGGAGATGTAGAATCTGGACTCTCCCGGGTCTCCCTGACGGCCGGAACGTCCTCTCAGCTGGTTGTCGATACGCCTGGACTCGTGGCGCTCCGTGCCGATGATCTTTAATCCGCCCAGACTTTTGGACTCGTCGTCCAGCTTGATATCCGTACCTCGGCCCGCCATATTGGTGGCGATGGTGACTGCCTTGTGGACACCGGCCTCAGCCACGATCTCCGCCTCCAGTTCATGGAACTTGGCGTTCAGCACCTTATGGGGAATCCCCTTGCGCTTTAGCATCTTGCTCAGCAGCTCGGAGGTCTCGATGGTGATGGTGCCTACCAGCACCGGCTGGCCCTTCTCATAGGCCCGCTCCACCTCCTCCACCACGGCGGTATATTTCTCTTTCTTGGTCTTGTAGACCGCGTCGTTGAGATCCTTGCGGGCGACAGGTTTGTTGGTGGGAATCTCGATGGCATCCATGGCGTAGGTGTTGCGGAACTCCTTCTCCTCCGTCAGCGCCGTACCGGTCATACCCGCCTTCTTCCGGAACTTGTTGAAAAAGTTCTGGAAGGTGATGGTGGCCAGAGTCTTGGACTCTCTCCTCACGTTCACATGCTCCTTGGCCTCGATGGCCTGATGGAGGCCGTCGGAATACCGCCGTCCCGGCATGATACGTCCCGTAAATTCATCGACGATCAGCACCTCGTCGTCCTTCACCACATAATCCTTGTCCCGAAACATCAGGTTATTGGCACGCAGGGCCAGGATGATGTTGTGCTGAATCTCTAAATTCTCAGGATCCGCCAAGTTTTCGATGTGGAAGAAATCCTCCACCTTCTTGACACCGGATTCGGTTAAGTTCACCACCTTGTCCTTCTCGTTGACCACAAAGTCTCCGGTCTCTGTGATCTCCTCTCCCATGATGGCATTCATCTTGGTAAATTCTCCCGACGCCTGGCCCTTCTCCAGCTGACGGGCCAGGATGTCACAGACCTCATAGAGCTTAGTGGACTTGCCGCTTTGACCGGATATGATAAGAGGGGTCCTGGCCTCGTCGATGAGCACCGAGTCCACCTCGTCGATGATGGCGTAGTCCAGGTCTCTCAAAACCATCTGCTCCTTGTAGATGGCCATGTTGTCTCTCAGATAATCGAACCCCAGCTCGTTGTTGGTCACATAGGTGATATCGCAGGCATATGCCTTCTTCCTCTCCTCGGAAGTCATGGAATTTAACACCACACCCACACTCAGGCCCAGAAATTCGTGAACCTGGCCCATCCACTCCGCATCACGCTTGGCCAGATAATCGTTGACTGTTACAATATGAACGCCCTTTCCCGCCAGGGCATTGAGATATGCCGGAGCCGTAGACACCAGCGTCTTTCCTTCACCGGTCTTCATCTCCGCGATACGCCCCTGGTGGAGCACGATCCCGCCGATGAGCTGAACCGGGTAATGCTCCATCTTGAGAGTCCTTCTCGCGGCTTCCCTGACCGTGGCAAATGCCTCAGGGAGGATATCGTCCAGAGTCTCCCCTGCTGCCAGCCTTTCCTTGAAAATCCTTGTCCGGTCCTTCAGCTGCTCATCTGACAGCGCGATCATCTCAGGACGCAGAGCCTGGATCTTATCGACAATCGGATTTATCATCTTTAATTCGCGCTCGCTGTGCGTACCGAACACTTTTTCAATGAGATTCATGGGTCACTCTCCTATATTAACTCTTTATTTTTCGATACAATCTTTCTTATTGTATCACCAACCTCCCGTTTATTCAACTAATTCTCCGGTTATTAACAAAAAATTCATTTTCCAGGATTACATAATATATCTGTCCATGGAAATCTCAGCACTTTTCACAAAAATTATGTTCGATTCTTCGCTTGTCCACATTATCCACAGACTGAAATCCACATCTCCCTTCCAAAGTTATCCACATCATAAATGTCCATTTTTCAGCAAAAAGCAGTTATACACAAAGTTATCCACATTATCCACACCTCCTTCACCCCCTTTTTCTTCCCTGTCCACCTGCCCGGGAAGCCGTCCTGTTTTTGTTCAGAACTCATAAACAGCCCTTTTTCGACAAGATTTTCAGGCCGAAAAGTCGATGAATTTCAAGAATAATTCCTGTCAATTGTCAAAATATTATTCTTTATTTCATTGAGTTTTTTGACTATCTGTGGTATACTGAAACCATCTCAAAAGAAGGAGTTGATCATATGCGTTACACGATTACAGGAAGAAATATCGAAGTGACACAGGGATTACGGGATGCCATCCAGGACAAGCTGGGGAAGCTTGAGAAATATTTCAGCCCTGACACCGAGGCAGTCGTTACCCTGAGCGTTCAGAGAGAACAGCAGAAAATCGAGGTGACCATCCCCGTCAAAGGAAGCATCATCCGCGCCGAGGAGTCAAGCAATGATATGTATGTATCCATCGACTTGGTGGAAGAGATCATAGAACGGCAGATCAAAAAGTATCGGAAGAAACTGATCGACAAGAAACAGTCGGCTCAGGCCTTTTCCACCCTGTTTATGGAAGAGGAGGAAGAGGTCCACGAGGAGGAGATCCGGATCGAGAAGACCAAGCATTTCGACATGAAGCCTATGTATCCGGAGGATGCCTGTCTGGAGATGGAGCTGCTGGGACATAACTTCTACATGTTCCGCAACGCGGAGACCGACCAGATCAGTGTGGTATATAAGAGAAAGGGAAATTCCTACGGTTTGATCGAACCGGAAGTATAAGGATAAAAAAATGTGTGCGTATTCCCCCGGCAGCCTAAGAGGCTGCCGGGGGATTTTCTGTGAATGGGGAATGGACCGCTCTGCGGAGTCTAGGGCAGCGGTATCCGGAGTTTAAAGCGGCATACTTTTCAGCCTCTCCGGCCCAGCCCTTCCGCCTCGTGAATCCACTTGCCGCCCAGAAGCCTGGATACGCACCAGGCGGATTTGATGATATAGTCGATCCGAAGACACAGCATGGTCAGCCAGGCCGGCCAGAAGAGGATCAGGCCACCGACGGCCCCAAGGGGGATGGACACCACCCACATGAACAGGATGTCCGCCATCATCAGGAACTTGGTATCCCCTCCGCCTCTTAAGACTCCTTTTGTCATCACAGACTGAATGGCCTGGAAAAATACGATGACCACATAGGCATTCATCAGCTGTCTGGTGACGACGATGGTCTCATCGGTGAGGGTGTAGACCGAGATAGTCATAGGGCCGAAGACAAAGACCAAAGCCGCGCTGACCACGCCAAAAACGATGCTGAGGAAATAAAGGGTCTCCCCCTGAGCCATGGCCCGCTCCCTGTCCCCGGCTCCCACCGCGTTGCCGGTGATGATGCTGGAGGCATTGGACACCCCTTGGATTACCACGGTACACAGACGATCCACTACCTGGCAGATGGCGTTGGCCGCCACTACGGCAGCTCCCATATGGCCCAGCACGATGGAGACTAAGTTTCCTCCCAGGCCCAGCAGGGCGTCGCTTACCAGTACCGGAGCTCCCAGTCGGAAATAATTTTTATAAAATACGGCCGACGGGGATTTGATCAGATGCCTCAGGCGAAGTCCCAACTTTTTGTCGATCATCAGTATGTACACAAAAGTGGCGGCAAACTCTGCCGTCCTCGCAAAAAGGGTTCCCAGCGCAGCCCCGGCGATCTCCATTCTCGGCGCTCCGAATTTTCCGAAGATAAACACATAGTTGGCGAACACATTGACTGCAAAGGAGATGACAGACACCACAAGCCCGAGCTGGGCCTGACCCACAGACCGCATCAGCTGAGCCGCCACAAACCCGGTTCCGTGGATCACAAAAATAAATGCCGTGATCTCCAGATAGCGCACTCCCTGAGTGATAACCGCCTGCTCGGATGTATAGATCGCCATGATCTTGTCAGGAATCAGCATGGTGATGACGGCAAAGAATACCGACAGCCCCAATGCCAGCCGCATAGCCATGCTGAAAGTTTCTCTCACCTTCTCCTTGTCCCCTGCCCCCCAGTACTGGGCCGCCAGCACACTGGAGCCGCCGATAATTCCCATACAGAAAATCGTATAAAAATTATAGTACTGGTTGGCCAGGCTGTAAGCTGAGAGCTGGATCTCTCCAAAGGATCCCAGCATCATAATCTTTCAGGTTATGATATCATCAAACTTGCACGGTTTGAAAGACTTTAGAAATAATAGAAGCAAATCTTGCATGATTTGAAATAAATGTAATGGCACACAATTAAATAGCGAAAGTCTGCTCTGACCAACGTCTCCGTCTCAGAGCAGACTCTGTCTTCCTGACCGAGTTCAGCCTTCCCCTGCCAGATACCTCTCCACCGCCGTCACTCCGTTGGCCCCGTCGGCTGCGGCTGTGACGATCTGGCGCAGCGCCTTGGTCCTCACGTCACCGGCGGCAAAGATACCGGGAACCGAAGTCCTTGTATCCTCTCCGGCTCTGATGTACCCGTCTTCCATCTCTACCAATCCGTCAAAGGCCCGGCTGTTGGGAGTGATCCCAACGGCGATAAATACCCCCTGTACCTTCAGTATAGATTCCTCCTGAGTCTTCTTGTTTCTTATGCGAAGGCCTTCTACTGCCTGTTCTCCCTGGATCTCTTCCACCGTGGTGTCCCACAGGATCCTGATATTCTCCTGCCGGAACACGTTCTCCTGCAGGCTCTTGGCCCCTCTGAACTCATCTCTGCGGTGAATCAACCAGACCTTACTGCACATCCTTGACAGGAAGATGGCATCCTCCAGGGCCACATCTCCTCCGCCTACTACCGCTACCTCCTTGTTCCGGAAAAATGCCCCGTCACAGGTGGCGCAGTAAGACACACCCATACCGGTCAGTCTCTCTTCTCCCTCCACCCCCAGTTTCCGATGGGCAGCTCCCGTGGCGATGAGCACAGTCTTTGCCCGATAACTTCCGCTGCCGCAGATTACCTGCTTCATCCCTCTTGCCGGGGCCAGCTCCGCCGCCTTGAGAAGCTCTCCTTCCCCCGTCTCCCCGGCCTCCTCTTGGTCTTCCTCCACCCGCACCACCTGGTCCGTGACAAACACGGCTCCAAGCCTCTCTGCGTGTTCCCTGAGCTTCATCCCCAGATCAAAGCCGCCGATGCCGGGAAGACCCGGATAGTTATCTACCTCGTAAGTGGTCAACACCTGGCCGCCGCTTACCATGTCCTTCTCGATCACCAGAGTGTCAAGCCTGGCCCTCTGAGCGTAGATCGCTGCTGACAGACCAGCCGGTCCTGAGCCGATGATAATCAGATCGTATCCATGTTCCATCTGTTTCACCTTATTTTTCTCCATATGCTGCAATCACCTCACAAATATTCCATGCCAAGATGCCCTTCACGGACATAAAAATCTCTGTCCGTTTACAACGTCAATATATCCTTCTTATTACCCTCCATAGACAATAGTATTTACAGTATACTATGAAATATCTCCTTTTTCAAGATCCTCATTTTTACCAGACTGTTGTCCTCAGCCTGCAAAATGTTTTAAATCGAACCAGTATCCGCTAACCTCTTCCCTCCCTTCCTCAAACGTGATACAATATCCTATATAGGGACAAAATGCTTTTGGCCCCAACATCATTGAAAAAGAGGTGATACTATGGCCAGAAAAACTGTTCTGGTAACCGGCGCTTCCCGTGGAATCGGAAAGGCCATCGCCATAAAATTCGCGAAAAAAAATTACAATGTAGTCATCAACTGTGTTCACAGGGAAGAGCGTCTCATGCAGACAAAGAAGGAGATCGAATCCTACCAGGTGCCATGTCTGGCATTTCTGGGAGATATGGGAGATCTGAACCAGTGTGAGAAACTGTTTGAACAGATAAGAAAACAGTTCGGCACCTTGGATGTCCTGGTCAATAACGCCGGGGTCTCCTACATCGGCCTGCTTCAGGACATGAAGAGCGAGGACTGGGACCGGGTCATCCGCACCAACCTGACTTCCGTATTCAATTTAAGCAAGCTGGCTATCCCCGGCATGGTGTCACAGAAATACGGCAAGATCATCAACATCTCCTCCGTGTGGGGCAGTGTGGGAGCGGCCTGTGAGGTGGCATACTCTGCCACCAAGGGGGGAATCAATGCATTTACCAAGGCGTTAGCTAAGGAACTGGCTCCCAGCAACATCCAGGTTAATGCCGTGGCCTGCGGGGCTATCGACACAGAGATGAACCAATTCCTGGAAGAGGAGGAGCTGATCAGACTGGTGGACGAGATTCCCGCCGGACGGCTGGGGCTTGCAGAGGAAGTCGCAGACCTGGTGTACCACTTAGGATACAAGAATTCCTATCTGACCGGACAGATCATCGGACTGGATGGGGGGTGGATCTGACATGCCTACCACCTATGCCCACTACCGCTTCGGCCGGGATGTATACAAGCGTCTGCCTCAGAGGATTCAGGAGATGGTCCGCTCCCATGGCGGACTGTACAACATCGGTCTTCACGGTCCGGACCTTCTGTTTTACTTTAAGGTATTCCAGAAAAACCCGGTCAATCAGACCGGATTTGCCATGCATGACAGGCCGGGCAAAGAATTTTTTGAACAGGCCGCCTTGGTTATGCAAAAGAAAAGTCCCCGAAGGATCCGTAAGAATTCCCTCAGGCAGTCCTCACGGGCCAAAGCAGGGAAGCCGCGTCCCTCTGCCTTCGTCTCTTATGTCACCTCCGCCAAATACGCCTATATATTCGGATTTCTCTGTCATTTTGCCCTGGACAGCAGCTGTCATCCCTATGTGGAGCACATGGTGCGGGAGACGGGAATCTCCCACAGTGAGATCGAGGCGGAGCTGGACCGGGATCTGATGCTCCACGACGGGCTCAATCCCATGACCTGCCGTCCGACACCCCATCTGAGAGCCAGACTCTTCTACGGGGGAATCATCAGCAGATTCTTTCCGGATATCACTGCCCGGCAGATCCTCACCTCCATCCGCTCCATGCGGCTGTGCTGCAATCTTCTGGCCCCTTCCGGAAAGAAGCTGCGGTTTATCGCCCGGTTTGTCATGAAAGGCAGCCATCTCCCCAAAGCTGTTCAGGAGATGGTGATCAAAGAGCAGCCTGACCCAAAGTGTGCCCCCATTACCAGGGAGCTGGAGCGGCGATACCAGAAGGCCATCCCCATGGCGGCGGAACTGATCGTCAACTTTATGGAGCATGTAGAGGAAGGAACTCCTCTTGATAAGCGGTTTAATCATACCTTTGGGGAGATGTAGCCACTCTAAGGACACACTCTCCTACAGAAAAAATCCCCGAACCGTCCTTCACCACGGTTCGGGGATTCACTCTTTATTTTCCGACATTGTCTGCTCTAAAAACTCCGGATCCGGTCCTCCGTGTCATCCCGGGTATTCTCGATTCCCCGAATCACCACATAGTACCCCACGGTGTCGCTGACTTTCACATACACCCGGTCTCCTACCTTATGTCTGAAGATGGCTTTTCCAAGAGGCGACTCGGTACTGATCATGTTTTTCAGGGAGCTGCCCCGGATGGAAGTCACCAGCCGGTAGGTCTCCACCTCATCGTCATCCTCCATATAAAGTTCCACGGTGTTGTTGAGGCCCACCTCGTCGTCTCTCGACTCGTCGGACACGATCTGTGCATTTTTTAACATCCGCTCCAGATAGCGGATCCGGCTCTCGTTCTGGTTCTTGTCCTTCTTGGCAGCGTGGTACTCAAAATTCTCGCTTAAGTCCCCATGGGCTCTGGCTTCCTTCACCGCCTCCAGGGCCTCCTTCCGGACCACCAGTTTCCGGTGATTGATCTCCTTTTGGATCTTCTCCACGTCACTCTTTGTCAATTTCTCACCCATGAACCGCCATCCCTCTTTTAATCTACTCTCCTGCCGTCGATGAGCACCAGCTCCAGCGCGGAGGCAACTTCCAGCGGGCATCCGCTATAAACCAGGATATCTGCATCCTTTCCTTCCTCCAGGGTACCTACCCTGTCCTCGATGCCCAGATGTCTGGCGGGGTTGACTGTGATGGCTTTCATGGCCTCGTAGGGATCCATGCCCGCCTTCACCGCCATGGCCGCACAGAGAGTCAAGTGCTGCTGAGGGATCACCGGCGCATCCGTGATGATGGATACCTGACAGCCGGCTGCCGCCAGGATCCCGGGAGTAGCCCAGGTCTTATTCTGAAGCTCAAACTTGGTGGCATGACCCAGGCTTGGGCCTACTGCGCAGGGCAGATTCTCCCCCACCAGTTCATCCACGATCAGATGTCCCTCGGTGCAATGCTCCAGAGTCATCTTCACGCCAAATTCTTTGGCGATGCGGATGGCGGTCAGGATGTCGTTGGCCTGATGAGCGTGAGCCTTTAAGGGGATCTCTCCCTTAAGCACCGGGATCAGAGCCTCCATCTTCATGTCAAAGGCCGGCTGCTTTAAGACATCGTCTCCTGCTGCTTCCTTCCTTGCCTGATAATCCTGTGCCTTGAACAGCATCTCCCTCAGTTTAGCCGCCGTGGACATACGGGCATAATTGGTCTTGTCTTTGTGGAAGCGCTTGGGATTCTCGCCGAAAGCGCACTTCATGGCCACAGGGTTCTTCACGACCATATCATCCACTCTTTTTCCTGTGGTCTTCACCGCAAAGAAGGTTCCTCCCAGCACGTTGGCGCTTCCCGGGCCGGTTCCCACGCAGGTGACTCCGCCCATGGCCGCGGAATGTACGGTGGGATCCAGAGGATTAAAACTGTCGATCCCTCTTAAATGGCAGGCACAGATATCATTTACCTCATTGAAATCCTGGCCTTCAAATCCGATGCCGTAGCCGTCCAGGCCCAGATGACTGTGGGCATCAATAAATCCCGGATATACTTCCTTCCCCGCGGCATCCCAGATCTCGCCCCCGGCGGGAACATCCAGATTCTGTCCGATCTTTACTATCTTTCCTCCATCCACAAGGATATCCCCCTCATAGACCTGGGGATTCACCATATCGTGGATTCTGCCGTTCTTAATGCATAACATCTTTCTTTCCTCCGGTTTTTCTTTTTCTGCGTTACTCGCTCAAAAAGCAGGAAACAAAATGTCCCGGCCTGATCTCCTTAAGCTGCGGCTCCTCGCCCCTGCAGCGGTCTGTCGCATAGGGACAGCGGTTTGCAAACCGGCAGGCCGCAGGCGGCTCGATGGGTGAGGTGATCTCACCTTTTAAGAGGATCCGCTCTCTGCGGTTGTCCAAGGACGGAACCGGGATCGCGGACAGGAGCGCCTTGGTATAGGGGTGAGTCGGATTCTCAAACAGCTCCTCAGAGGGAGCCTTCTCGATCAGCTTGCCCAGATACATGACGGCGATATCGTCAGAGAAGTGGTTGACCACCGACAGATCATGGGTGATGAACATGTAGGTCAGTCCCATCTTCTTCTGGAGTTCCTTCATCAGGTTCAAAATCTGTGCCTGAATCGAAACGTCCAGGGCTGAAACCGGCTCGTCACATACGATAAACTTAGGGTTCAGCGCCAGGGCCCGGGCGATGCCGATCCTCTGGCGGCGGCCTCCGTCCAACTCATGGGGGTAGGTGTTGACCAGACGGTCGGCAAGGCCTACGATCTCCATCAGCTCACGGACCCGCTCCATCCGTTTGGCCGGGTTGGTGATGATCTTATTGATCTTTAACGGATCCGCGATGATCTGGCTCACCGTCTTACGGGGATTCAGGCTGGAAAACGGATCCTGGAAAATGATCTGCATCTCGGTGCGCTTTTTACGCATCTCTTCCTTGGACAGTTTTACCACGTCCTGACCCTCGAACATCACCTGGCCCGAGGTAGGTTCCAGAAGCCTTAAGATGGCCCGCCCCGTCGTGGACTTGCCGCAGCCGGACTCGCCGACCACGCCAAGGGTTTTTCCTTTTTCAATGGTAAAGGTGACGTCATCAACGGCGTGCAGCATCCCCTTGGGTGTGCTGAAATATTTCTTTAAATTCCTAACGTCAAGCAGCGGCTGTGTGCTCATCGGCCTTTCACCTTCCCTTCCTGAATATTGTCCTTGTTGTACAGATGACACTCCACATAGTGAGTGTCGGTGCGGTAGGTCCGGCCCGGCTTTTGAGTCTTGCAGACATCCATGGCGTAATCACAGCGAGGGCAGAAGGCGCAGCCCTGGGGCAGGTTGCTGGGATCCGGCATCAGGCCCTTGATAGGCTTTAACTCTGCCTGACGATCCTCAAGGTTGGGGAGGGAGTTGAACAGCCCCTCCGTGTACGGGTGGCGGGTATTTTTGAAAATATCCTCAAGGGTTCCGTGCTCGATGACGTGGCCGGCATAGATCACCGAAACCTTGTCGCAGATCTCCGCCACAATCCCTAAATCATGGGTGATCATCAGCATGGATGTATTGTATTTCTCACGAAGGCCCTTCATCATCTCCAAAACCTGAGCCTGAATGGTCACGTCCAGAGCCGTGGTCGGCTCATCGGCGATGAGAAGCTCCGGGTTACAGGCCAGAGCCATGGCGATGACCACACGCTGCTTCATGCCGCCGGAGAACTGATGGGGATACTCGCTGCCGCGGCTTCCGGGAATTCCCACCAGCTCCAGCATCTCACGGGCCCTCTTTAATGCCTCCGCCTGTCCCCCCTCCTCGTGGAGCTTGATGACCTCGGCGATCTGATGCTCCACTGTCATAACCGGATCTAAGGATGTCATGGGATCCTGAAAGATCATGGCCACGGTCTTGCCCCGGATGGCCTGCATCTCCTTGTCGCTCATGGAAAGAATGTCCTTTCCGTCAAGCTTTATGGAGCCGGAGACGATGACTCCCGGCGGGTTTGGGATCAGACGCAGCAGGGAAAGTCCGGTGGTGGTCTTTCCGGCGCCGGTCTCGCCTACCAGTCCCAGGGTCTTTCCCCTCTCAATCTCCAGTTCCAGTCCGTTTAACGCCTGAACAACGCCGTAATCAGTGCGGAACTCCACAACCAGATCTTTGATTTCGGCGGTTAAATCTTTCTTCACATCTTCGCTCATCTCGGCACCTCCTTAGCGCAGTCTGGGATCAAGGGCATCGCGCAGGCCGTCGCCCAAAAGGTTCAGGGAAAGGATGGTAATCATGATCGCCAGTCCCGGGAACATACACATGTAGCTGTAGTCTCGGATATAGGAACGGGAAGCGGAAAGCATGGCACCCCACTCCGGCCTCGGAGCCGGGATCCCCAGGCCGATAAAGGAAAGCCCGGCGATGGAGAGGATCACCGTAGCCACTTCCAGCGTAGTCTGGACGATAATGGGCGCCAGACTGTTGGGGAGAACATCGTGGAAGATAATGGTCGTATCCTTGGCGCCGATGGCACGGGCCGCCTCTACATATTCGGAATCGCGGACCGTCATGACCGCTCCGCGGACCACCCGAGCAAACTTTGGGGTAGATGACACTGCCATGGCGATCACCAGGTTCGTGATGGAACCGCCCAGAGATGCCATGATGCAGATGGCCAGAAGCGTGCCGGGAATCGCCAGAAAAATATCCATGATGCGCATGATGATCATATCCGTCTTGCCTCCGAAATATCCGGCTGCAGAGCCCAGCACCAGTCCGACGGCCAGAGCCGCGATGACCGTGACCACACCGATGGAGAGGGATGTGGAAGTGGCATACAGGGTACGGATCAGAATGTCTCGGCCCAGTTCGTCCGTGCCGAAGGGATGGGCCGCAGAGGGAGGCTGCAGGGTGTTGGAATAGTCGGTCTTGATCACCTGTGTCTCATAATCAAAGATGATAGGAGAGAGGATACCGATCAGAACCAGAAGTATGACGATCACCAGCCCCAGGAGGGCTGTCTTATTGCGGCAGAGACGCTTCCAGACGTCTGCGAACTGACTTTTTTTCTTGACAGAAATCTGTTCGTTTTCATTTATGGCAGAAACTTTGCTCATTTTTTCTCCTCCTTCCTATTTATACTGTGCTTTAATACGGGGATCGATGAAACCGTAAATCAGGTCCACCAGCAGGTTGATGAGCGCAAAGCCGATGGCAAAGATAATGATGCAGCCCATGACCGAGGGGATGTCACGGCCCTGGATGGACTGGATCATGTAGCGTCCGATGCCCGGCCACGCGAACACGCTCTCCGTGAGGACGGAGCCGCCCAGCATCTGACCGATCTGCAGGCCGATGACAGTGGTGGTGGGAATCAATGCGTTGCGGAGGGCGTGGTCGGTAATGATATCCCGCTCCGGAAGTCCCTTGGCCCGCACGGTGCGGATATAGTCCTGACGGATGGTCTCCAGCATGGAGCTTCGTGTAGTACGGGCGATGGCGGCCATATGCATAAAGCCCAAAGCCACGGAAGGCAGCACCAGGCTCTTAATCCCCTGGTCGGCTCCGGCCACAGGAAACCATCCCAGCTTTACGGAGAAAAACAGAATCAATAAAAGTCCCATCCAGAAGACCGGCATGGATATGCCCAACAGGGATATGAACATACTGATGCCGTCAAACAGTGTATTCTGCTTGATAGCGGCAATGATGCCCAAAGGCAGGGCAAGAAGGATAGCGACAGCCGTAGAGGTCAGCGCCAGAGTGATGGTATTGGGAAGGCGGGCCCATACCTCCTCGCCTACGGGATCCCGGGTCTTGTAGGAAGTTCCCAGGTCTCCCTGAACCAGGTCGAACATATAGCGGCCATAGCGCACGATAAACGGATCGTTCAGTCCCATCTCCTCCCGGAGCGCAGCGATGTCTTCGGGACGTGCCTGCTCGCCGAGAATGGTTTTGGCAGGGTCACCGGGGGCCAGATCCAGGATAAAAAATACCAGCAGGGTGACGCCCAGGAGAACAGGGATCAGCGCCAGCAGACGTTTGATAATAAACTTGATCATCCTGTGTGATCTCCTCCTTTCGTGAAATTAAAATTGTTTAAAGCACAAAACAGGAACCGGCCCGCCAGGGCCGATCCCTGTCTCAATGCAGGTTAGAATATATCCCTTAGTTTCCCCAACTCATCCAGTCATAGTAGGTATTGCCGCCTGCGTTCAGATTGAAGCCTGCCAGTCCGGAGTCATAAGCGCGGACATTGTTTCGCATATACAGTGGAATCTGGGGGCACAGCTCGTTGATGGCAAGGTTGAACTTCGTGGCAACCTTCTCATTCTCGGCCTGATCAACGGTTGCCTGAAGCTCCTCGATGAGAGCATCAATCTCCGGCTCGTTGGTACGGGTCTTGTTGGAAGCGTTGATGGCATCGGAGTGGTAAACGCCCTGGGCGTAAGCCAGCAGAGAGTTGGCGGTATAGCCGCCGATCGCAGCGTCATAGTCTCCGGTGGCAGTTACGTCAAGGTAGGTGGCAAGGTCCATGGACTCCAGAGTGATGTCGATTCCGAGATTCTCCTTCAGACAGCTCTGAATCACCTGGCCCACGCGGAGCTTGGTATCGTCGGAGCAGATCAGGGCGAAACCGCAGTCAGCAGCATTCAGTCCGGACTCTGCAAAGTAGGCCTTAGCCTTCTCCACATCATAGGTCGGAGCGCCTTCGTTGGTGGTTCCCGGGAAGCAGTCCGGAACCATGGAGTCGGCTACCGTGCCGGCGCCGTTTAAGGCCACCTGGATGATCGCGTTCTTGTCGATGGCAGCGTCGATGGCGCGGCGGAAGTTAATGTTGTCAAAGGGCGCTCTCTCATTGTTGATCATCATAAAGTTGTGAGAGGTGGAACCCTCGTTGAACACGGCTACCTTGGAGTTGTCTGCCAGGCGGGAGAGGTCGTTGTTCTCCACCTCGACGATCAGGTCGGCCTCACCTGCCTCAAGGGCCATGGTACGGGAGGAGCCCTCCGGGATCACCTTCCAGATGACCTTCTTGATAGGCGGCTCACCCTTAAAGTAGTCTGCAAATGCCTCAAATTCCAGGCTCTCGCCCTTCTTCCATGAGGTCAGCTTATATGGGCCGGTGCCGATGGGCTCTTTGTTGAAGTCATGTCCGCTCTCGATCAGGGCTGCCGGGATGATCGCGTTGCCGTGGTGGCAGAGGTCAATCAAAAGACCGGACTGGGGGCCGTCGGTGGTGATCTTCACGGTGTAGTCGTCAACCACCTCGATGGTTCCGGTGGAGTTTCCGTACAGGGACACATCCGGGGAGGTCTTGCAGAGCTCCAGAGAAGCCTTGACGTCTGCAGCTTTCATCTCTTCTCCGTTGTGGAACTTTACGCCCTGTTTCAGTTTGAAGATCCACTCGGTGTCGCTGGGGTTCTCATAGCTCTCAACCAGGTCCGGCTGCACGGCCATGTTCTCGTCCATATAAAACAGGGAGTTATGGGTCATCTTGTTCAGATAATCACCGGCTACTGCGTTGTGCAGGTTCGTGGTGACGCTTGGCGTCTCGTTGGCGGTTACGATGATCAGAGTGTCCTTACCGGATGCGGAAGAGCTTCCGGAACCACCTGAAGAAGCAGAGGTCTCCGCTGTCCCTCCTGCCTGGGTCGGGTCGGAACTCCCCCCTTTGTTCCCTGAGCTGCAGCCGGTAAACAGGCTGGCGGCAAGAGAAAGGACCATCGCGGTGGCAAAAAGCCGCAGTGTTCTTTTTTTCATAATACTATCACCTCGTGAATTTATTTGCACGGCCGTAAGGCTGGATGCATCGGAAAATATTATTTAGTTAATATATCATAGATTAACCGGTAAATCAATATGAAATGTTATGAATCTACAATAAACCCGCTAATAACCATCTTATCCCAATTCCGGGCATCTCTGTCTTTCCATTTTTTCTTAAGATTCTTAAGTATTCTATTAATTAAATAAAGTTATCTCCGGCCCCAGGCAGTTTTCAAATCATCGCTCCTGCTCCCCGTCCAAAAGAAGTTCTATTGTTTTGACAGGAAATCTTGAAATTTTCCGGAGAACTTTTATAATGAAAGGTAGATTTCTACCAACTCAAAAAGGAGAACCGCCATGAACAAAGAACTGATCAAAACGTACACCAAACAGGTCTATGGGGAGGCTGTGGAGTTCCGCAGATATCTCCACGCCCATCCGGAGCTGTCCATGCAGGAGGAGAAGACCACCGGATACCTGGCCTCTGTCATGGAGAAACATTCGATCTCATACACCTTGAACCCGGCAGGCCACGGCCTGGTTGCCCGGATCGAGGGGACAAGACCCGGCAAGGTCCTGGCCTTCCGGGCAGACATCGATGCCCTGCCTATCCGGGAGGAGACAGGCCTTCCCTTTGCCTCGGAAAACCCCGGGATCATGCACGCCTGCGGACATGACTGTCACATGGCTGTCCTCCTCGCCTTCGGCCTGGTGATGGCCAGACATCCGGAGCTCATAGAAGGCACGGTGGTGCTGATCTTCCAGCCCTCGGAAGAGAAATTCCCCGGCGGCGCATCCCCCATGATCAAAGCCGGGCTTTTGGATGACGTGGAGGCCTACTACGGATTCCATGTGGCGCCGGAGCTAAAGACCGGCCAGATCGGCTGCAAAGACGGCCCTGTCATGGCAAGCCCCACTACCTTCTGGGTGGATGTAAAAGGAAAAAGCGGACATGGCGCAAAGCCTCAGGATACGGTGGATCCCATCGTCATGGCCTGCCAGATGGTCATGGCCTTCCAGACGATCGTAAGCCGCAGCGTTCATCCCTGTGACAGCGCGGTGGTCAGCTGCTGCCAGATCCACAGCGGAACCACGGAGAACGTGATCCAGGAGAGCGCTCAGATCGTGGGAACCATCCGCACCTACTACGGGTCCACTCTGAAGCTGATCACAGACCGCATGACCGCCATAGCCGAACATACAGCCAAGGCCATGGGGGGATCCGCTTCCGTCAGATACGAGTACAGCTATCCCGCCGTATTCAATCCGGCCGACCACGCCGAACTGATCCGCCAGGCCGCCAGAGAGCTGGGGTACTCTCCCCTGGATGACACCTATCCCTCCATGGTGGGAGAAGACTTTGCCTACTACCTGCTCCACAGGACAGGGGGACATTTCTTCCTGGGCGTAGGCGGCGACTGTTCCGGAACCTACTATCCCCTCCACAGCGCCTTCATGTGCCCGGACGAGCAGGCCCTGGCCGTGGGATGCGAGATGCTTTTAGGCATCTATGAACTGGCACTGAAAAAGTAAACCACTGACTGTCAAGGAGGTCCGTCCATGCCCCATATCATCCCGATCACAGACCTGGCCGCCACAGAGCTGGATGTCTACGCCAGAATGTCAGAGGTACAGCTTCTCCGCTGTCATGAGCCGCAGAAAGGGCTTTTTATCGCGGAGAGCCCCAAAGTCATCGAGCGGGCTCTGGATGGCGGATACCGTCCTGTCTCCATGCTTTTCGAAGAAAAGCCTATGGACGGCCACACCAGGCAGGTCTTTGAGCGCTGCGGGGACATCCCCGCCTACACCGCCGACTCCCGGATCCTGACACGGCTGACCGGGTTCCATCTGACACGGGGCATGCTGTGCGCCATGAGACGCCGCCGGCTTCCGGCCCCAGAAGACATCTGCGCGGGAGCACACCGCGTCGCCGTGCTGGAACATGTGATGAACCCTACCAACACGGGCGCCATCATCCGATGTGCCGCCGCCCTGGGCATGGATGCCGTGCTGTTGACCCCGTCCTGCTGCGATCCCCTTTACCGCCGTGCCATAAGGGTCAGCATGGGCACGGTGTTCCAGATTCCCTGGACTTACCTGGAGGGGGAATCTCCGGTGCCGCTCCTAAGAGACCTTGGCTTTCGGACAGCCGCCATGGCCCTGTGTGACCGGTCTGTCAGCGTCGAGGACCCTGTCCTCACGGCTCAGGATAAGCTGGCCGTGATCCTGGGATCCGAGGGGGACGGCCTGTCCCCCCGGACCATCGCAGACTGCGACTACACCGTGCGGATCCCCATGTTTCACGGCGTGGACTCTCTTAATGTGGCTGCCGCCGGCGCCGTGGCTTTTTGGCAGCTGAGATCAAAAGAGGAGAAGGACCGGCTGTAATCCTGGTCCTTCTCCCTTTTCTCTTCCTATCTCACTTCGTTTCCGTCGATCAATACCAATTCCAATGTGGAAGCCACCTCAAGGGGACATCCGTCATACACCACGATGTCCGCATCTTTTCCTTCCTCCAGCGTCCCCACCCGATCCTCGATCCCTAAGTGTCTCGCCGGATTGACAGTGATAGCCTTCATGGCCTCATAAGGGTCCATCCCCGCCTTGACCGCCATAGCGGCACAGAGGGCCAGATGCTGCTGGGGGATCACCGGTGCGTCGGTGATGATGGAGACCTGACAGCCTGCGGCGGCCAGGATACCCGGGGTCTTCCACGTCTTGTTCTGAAGTTCAAACTTGGTGGCATGTCCCAGGCTGGGGCCTACGGCGCAGGGCAGATTCTCCATAGCCAGTTCATCCACAATCAGATGTCCCTCGGTGCAGTGCTCCAGAGTCAGCTTCACGCCAAACTCCCTGGCGATGCGGATGGCTGTCAGGATATCGTTGGCCTGATGGGCGTGGGCCTTCAGAGGGATCCGGCCGTCCAGCACCGGGATCAATGCCTCCATCTTCATGTCAAAAGCCGGTTTCTTTAAGGGGTCGTCGCCGGCTGCCTCTTTTCTGGCCTTGTAATCCTGAGCCTTAAACAGCATCTCTCTCAGCTTTGCTGCCGTGGACATGCGGGCGAAATTATTCTTGTCCTTGTAGCAGCGCTTTGGATTCTCCCCGAAGGCGCATTTCATGGCAACCGGGTTCTTCACGATCATGTCATCCACTCTTTTTCCCGTGGTCTTCACCGCAAAGAAGGTACCTCCCAGCACATTGGCGCTTCCAGGGCCGGTTCCCACACAGGTGACGCCGCCCATGGCCGCAGAGTGTACGGTGGGATCCAGGGGATTAAAGCTGTCGATCCCCCTCAGATGAGCCGAGCAGATGTCATTCATCTCATTGTAATCCTGGCCCTCAAAGCCGATTCCGTAACCGTCCAGCCCCAGATGGCTGTGGGCATCGATAAAGCCCGGATAAACCTCTTTTCCGGCAGCATCATAAACCTTCGTCCCCTCCGGGATCCTCAGCTCTGTTCCCACCTTGACGATCTTTCCTCTGTCGATCAGAATATCTCCCTCATATGCCTGGGGATTCACCATGTCGTGAATCCTGCCGTTTTTAATACAATACAATGTCCTCTCCTCCTTTGCTGTCTCCTGTCATTTGGAAAAGTCCAGGGTCACCGTCCCGTCCTCGTTATAAGTCACTGCATCTTTGGTCATAGACACCCTGTCGATGGCCGCCAAGTATTCCTCCTTGGACTTGAAATACGGCTTTGCCTCGGCGATGACCTTCCTCGCCAGAGCACCTTCCTCACCCAGAAGCATATCCGCAGCCACCACCAGACACTGGGCCGGCCGTAAGCAGGCCAGCTTCTTGTCCGCGATGTAATAGTCCTTGCCGTGGCCGATTCCCACGGCCCCGCTGGCGTGGGGATGCACCGCCGGCATGATGGCGGACACGTCGCCCATATCCGTGCTTCCTGTCCCCCACACTCCGTCAAACTCCACGCTGTCAGGGCCTGCCACTGCCCTCATGGCATCCGCCACCACCTGGGACAGCACCGGGTCATTGTTCAGGGGGAAATATCCCGGATGGTCGTCCAGTTCCACATTGCATCCGATGGATGCCGCGGACGCGGCCAGGGCCAGATTCACTTTTTTATTGTACTTGTACATACTGTCAAATGACGCGCCTCTCACATAGGTCTCCACCTTTGCCGCCTCAGGGATGGCGTTGACCGCCAGCCCTGCCTGGGTGATGATGGGGTGGAACCGGATATGTTCATCGTCCACAAAGGTCTCTCTCAGGGCATTGACCGCGTTGAGGCCGCAGGTGGCAGCGTACAGGGCATTCCTTCCGTCCTGAGGCGAACCTCCTGCATGGGCGGACACCCCTTTGAATGTGATATTTTTCGTGATGCAGCCGTTGCAGCCCTTGCTGACGCACAGGGCCTTCCCCTCCTTCAGGTTGCCGGAGTGAATCATCATGGAGATGTCCACGCCGTCAAAATACCCCCTGGAGATAAATTCCACCTTGCCGCCGAAATACTTGATGGTCCCCTTTTTCCTCAGCTCCTCCCGGAATCCCAGCTCGATCAGCTCCTCCGCCGGAACCGCTATGAGGCGGATCGAACCACACATCCCGTCTAAGGCCCCCGGCTCCTTAAGGGCCGCCGCCACGCCGATCAAGGTGGCGCACTGGGCGTTATGGCCGCAGGCATGGACGGCGCAGGTGTCAGCGGCCGCATCTGGGTGGTTTTTCACGATCAGGGAGTCCAGCTCCCCTAAAATCGCGATCTTAGGCCCCGGTCTTCCCGTGTCTAAGTCCGCATAAAATCCGGGGATATCCCCCGCTTTCACCAGGGTATAACCCAGTTTTTCAAACTGCCGGGCCAGGTAATCGGATGTGTTCCACTCCCGGTAACCGGTCTCCGGATGCTTCCAGATATAGTCCGCTGTCTCGTAGATCAGGGCTTCGTGTCTGGCTGTCATCTCTGCTAATTGTTCTGCTCTTGTCACGTTCTTTTCCTCCTTGCCGGTCTGGCTGATCATGTAAGATGCACTTCTTTTCTCGCTCGGGGAGCTAAGCCTCGGGACAAAGGTATCTCTCAAACCATCCCTCCAGCTCTCTCAGCCTGGTCATACGGTTCTTCGGTTTTCCGCTTCTGGACAGATCATGGTTTTCACCGTGAAACAGTACCAGCCTGGCATCCGTTCCCCGGCGCTTTACGGCGGAGAACATCTGGACGGCATCTCCCATCCAGCACCGGTAATCCTCGTCGGACTGGAGAAGCAGAAGGGGTGTTTCGGCGCGGTGTGCCCCGCTTAGGGGGGACATGGACCACACCTTGTGGAAATCCTCCCAGGGAAATGCCCCCATCTGCAGCCGGTTGGCATAGTAGCCGATGTCCGTATACAGGCATTTGGTCAGATAGTTGGAGATGGAGCGCTGGGAGACGGCTGCCGCGAACCGGTCCGTGTGCCCCACCATCCAGTTGCACATAAATCCGCCGTAGGAACCGCCGCATATGCCGATCCGCCTGCCGTCAATGTCCGGACAGCGCTCCAGCACCTGATCTGTAAACTCCAGCAGATCTTCGAAATCATCTCCGCCGAAGACCTCCGTCAGATCCGCAAACTTCTCCCCTCTGCCGTCGGAACCTCTGGGGTTGGAATAGATCACAAAGTATCCGTCGCTTGCCAGACACTGGTACTCGTGAAAAAAGACGGAGCCTGACGCGGTCTTAGGGCCTCCGTGGATCTCCAGCACCGCCGGATACTTCTTCCCTGGCTCGTAATCTGCCGGCCTGATCACATACCCCTCCATTTCAAAGCCGTTTTTGCTCTCATAGCGGAAGGCCTCCGGCTCCGAAATCTTATGGCTGTCCAGATACTCGTCATTGAAGCCTGTCAGTTTCTCCTCGCGGCCGTCATCCGGGTTCAGGCGGTACACCTCTGCCAGGTGCTGCCCCCTCATGGCAGTCATGATCACAATGTCTCCCTTCACGTCAAATCCGGTGACAGAACCCGGAACATCGGTCACCTCCCGCAGGATGCCGGCCCGGTCCATGGCCATCAGCTTACAGTCTCCCCACAGAGTCTGCAGAAGGTACAAGGTATCCCTCTCCTCACAGTAGGCCACAGACCTGCCGCCGCCGAATTTGGCATCGCTTCCCACACTGTTTCCCACAGACCGGTCGCAGTAGGGAAGCTGCACCCCGCTGCCTTCGCTCAGATCCCAGACATAATATCTGGGGTGTTTTCCCACTCTCTCATAGGTGCTGCCCGTATAAAAGATCCGGTCATTGCCCATAAAGCACACCTGGTTCACGTCGCAGAGGTCTTCCGCCACCAGCTGCTTCGTATCCCCGGTGCCCACATCGTAGAGATAGAGACCGCAGGTCCTGGGCATCACACTGTCGTAGACCGGACCGCAGTAAGCCACCTTAGTCTTGTCAGAGGATACGTCAAAAGAGACTGTCTCCAGATATTTCGGGGTAATCCGGGTCAACTCACCGGTCTCTTCCCGGAACAGATAGAGGGCGCACCGCTTCCTGCTGCGGATCCCCTTTCCGTTGAACCAGAAGGGAAGCTCCTCATAGATATGATAGTCCTCCCCCTCCACGGCCTCCAGGCTCCCGGAATCCTTCCCATCCTTCGGTCCGGTCTCCTCCTTCTCGTCGGCTGTGGCCATCACAAGCCAGTCAGATCCCAGCCGTCTCAGCTTCTCCACCTTTGCCGGGACGGTCATGGCCTTCACGGCCTCGCCTCCGTCGACGGCGATCCGATAGTAGACCGTCTCGTTGTTTCCCTCTTCCTTCTTCGCGTCTCGGCCCGAGGCAAACAGAACCGTCTTCTCGTCCAGCCATATGGGGGATTTGGCTTCCCCCCTCGCAGCCAGCATCCGGTTCTCTTTCGTCCTCCCGTTGACCGCCCAGATGCTGCTGTGGTAGCGATTCTCCTCCTCATCAGCCTGATTTACCGCGTAGACCGCCCATTCTCTGTCCGGGGAAAGGGACACCTCGGACACGAAACGAAACTGAAATAAATCCTCCCGCCTTACTGGTCTTTTCTCTGTCTGTCCCATCACTGCTCCTCCTTCCCGGCATCCTCTGTCTTCAGGTACCGATCCATCCAGTTCAAGATCTCCCTCATGCGCACAATCCTGTTTCTGGGCCTTCCGGACCGGGACAGCTCATGGGTCTCCCCCTTCACCACCAGCATCCGGGTATCCACTCCCAGCACCTTCAAGGCGGCAAACATCTCCATACCCTCGGCGATGTTGCACCGATAGTCCTGATCCGAATGGACAAACAGGGTAGGCGTCCTGCATCCCTCTATGTACTTGATGGGGGAGTGAAACCACAGCTTTTCCACGTCCTCACAGGCGAAAGCCGCCTGGTTGTCCTTTGTGAAGGTGTGGCCGATGTCGGACATGTACTCAAAGGAGATCCAGTTGGCGATGGAGCGCTGGGAGGCAGCTGCCCGGAACCGGTCCGTGTGGCCGATGATCCAGTTGGTCATAAATCCGCCGTAGGAACCGCCGGTGACACCCACTCTCTCCCGGTCGATGTCCGGCTCCCGGTCCAGGACATAGTCTGTAAATTCCATGAGATTGTCATAGTCCACTGTGCCGTATTTGCCGTTGATATCTCCGAACTCTGTGCCAAAGCCGTCGGAGCCTCTGGGGTTGGTGAAAAATACGAAATAGCCCGCGTTGGCCCACATCTGCATCTCGTGGTGGAACACGGTTCCGAACACGGTCCTGGGGCCGCCGTGGATATGGAGGATGGCCGGATATTTCTTCCCCGGCTCGTACCCTGCCGGCTCCATCACCCACCCGGTCAGATCATATCCGTCGCCGGCCTTCATGGTGTACTCCTTTCTGGGGCACACCTGCCACTGACTCATGTCATTGAACTCCGTAATCTGTGTTCCGTCCAGATAGAGCTCTGCCAGCCGGTCCCCGTAGAGACCGCAGACCACCACATGGCCGTCCTTCACGTCAAAGCTGTCACAGGAACCCCGGTCCGTCACGATGCCCTCCAGAGTCCCGTCTCTTTTTATGGCGTACAGATGGGCGCTGTCCCCTCTGGTGGTGACAAAATAGCAGATCCCGTCCCCTGCCTTTACCGTCCGTCCCCCGCCCAATCTGGCATCGCTTCCCACGCTTCCAGAGCCGCTGCTGTAATCATATTCCGCCAGAAGGTTCATCCGGCCGGTCTCCAGATTCATGGTATAGAAATCCATGTATTTGCCGTTGCCGTGGGGATTGTCCACGCCTGAGGCCACCACGGCCTCATCGTCTGCCCAGAACCCAATCATGCCCGTCCGGCGGGTATCCTTCTCAAGAAGGCAGCGGTTCTCCCCGGTATCCAGGTCACAGAGGTAGATCCCGTCGTACTGGTCGTGGATATCCGTCCACGGGTAGGCCTTATAGAGCACTTTGGAGCCCCTCACCGAGTAGGTGTCCACATCGGCACTCTCCTCCGATATGGGTGTCAGCTCTCCCGTGGAGACACGGTAGCAGTACAGACGGTTCCTAAGCCCGTTGGTAAATCCCTTGCCGTTAAACCAGAAGGGGATCTCGTCCACCACCTCATAGGCCTCGTCCTTCCCCTCCTTCCTCTTAGCCAGCTCTGTCACCGCCATGACCAAATACCGGTCCTCGTCCACCCGGTACATCCCCGTGGCTTTCACCGGCAGGGTAAATGCCCTTGCCGCCTCGCCTCCGTCAGGGGAGATCTCATAGTAGCTGGTGGAGTCCTTCTCCTTGTCCTCCTTGTTTTTGTCCCTGGAAGCCGGAAACAGCAGGGTCCCCCTGTGGGTCCACACATAACTCTTGGCATCGCCTGCCGTGGTAAGCCGCCTCACCCTTCCGTCATCGCAGCGATAAAGGTACAAATCACCTTTGTAGTCATTGTCCTCCAGATCTCCACGCTGCACCACAAAGGCCAGGCTTTGCCCGTCCGGCGCAAACGAGGGATTGCTGACAAACTGAAACCGGGTAAATGTCTCAATTTTTATGGCATTCATCTCAACTCTTCCTTTCTTGACGGGAGGCGTTACGGGACTCCTCCGTCCTTTGGGCGGCCTTTTCTTCCTGCTCTTTTCCCAGCCGCATCTCCTCTAGGTACTCTGCTACTTTTTCCTCCGCATAGTGGAACAGATAGTTTTTCCCCTGCCCCGCCTTCTGCCTCAGAGGCTCCAGGTGCTGTGCTTCCATCTCGCGGGCGGCGTAGAGAATCTCATCCCGCAGGTCCTTGGCTGACATCAGGCGGCACCCCTCACCCCGGATGATCAGCTGTTCCAGGCCGTCCGAGGTGGCCACGGTCACCTGGTGGTTCTTCCCCATCTCGTGGGCCAGCTTCTCGATATACTGGTCCGCGGTCTCCGCCTCCTTGGTGTAAACCACATGGATGTTGTGGTACCGGATAGCCTGTCCCAGCCCTCCCTCCACCTTGTAGGCGTCAAAGACCAGAATCAGGATACAGTTCTTATACCCCTGGTAATTGCACAGGATGTCCATCAGTCTGTGCCTGGCCCCGTCGATGGTGGTCTTGGCCAGCTCCTTTAACTCCTCCCAGGCAAAGATCACATTGTACCCGTCCACCAGAAGGTATTCTTCCTCCGGTTCTCTGGTCCTCACCGGCTGGGACCTGCTTTCAAACTCCACCCGTCTCGGCCCCTGGTGCCCGTACCGCTGCCGCCGGTCGATGCCATAGGTGCGTGTAAAGATCTCCTCCAGTTCCTTGTCGTCCCCATAGGAAGCCGCACCGGCCGCCGTCACATCGGTCCGCCGAGAAGACAGCTCCCGTCTGGCAGACAGCTTTAGGGGACTCTCCACATGCATATGCTGTTTTACCTGATCCCATGGCACATAGTAGCCAGCCCCGTGGGAACAGAAGACAGAACCCGACGGGTTATCTCCGTCCGTCTCCGGATCATAGCCCGCTGCCTTTGCCGCCTCTCCCCCATCGCTGCAGGGTTCATAGCCGGAGAGGGTACAGGCAAGGCGGCCTCGGCCTCTGGTGTAGGACACCACCTCTGCCTGATAATTCCTCATGGCAGCCACGGAGGCATTTCCGCAGATTACCGTCACCTCCCCTTCCTGCACCGGAGCCTCGAACCGGCCGCACATCCGGTCGATGTCAGCCATGGCTCTTCCCGTATACTCGGTGGGAATCTCCAGCCGAAACCGATAACAGGGCTCCAGCAGGATGCTCTCCGCCTCCATCAGCCCCTGGCGCACCGCCCGGTAGGTGGCCTGCCTGAAATCTCCGCCTTCCGTATGCTTCTGATGGGCACGCCCCGCGATCAGAGTGATCGTCACATCCGTCAGCTCCGCCCCGGTCAGCACGCCTCTGTGGCGCTTCTCCTCCAGATGGGTCAGGATCAGCCGCTGCCAGTTCCGGTCCAATACATCCTCGCTGCACCTGGTTTTAAACTGCAGACCACTGCCCCTCTCCCCCGGCTCCAAAAGAAGATGAACCTCCGCGTAATGCCGCAGCGGTTCATAGTGTCCCACGCCTTCCACCGCCTCGCGGATCGTCTCCTTGTACACGATGCTTCCGTCGCCAAACCCTGTCTCCACGCCGAATCTCTCCCGAATCAGGCTCTGTAAAACCTGAATCTGAACCTCGCCCATGACCTGAACCAGGATCTCGCCCTTGGCCTCGTTCCAGTCCACATGCAGCTGGGGCTCCTCCTCCTCCAGCATCCTCATGTTCAGCAGCATCTTGTGGACATCACAGCCGTCAGGCAGCAGCATCTGATAGGTGAGAATCGGTTCCAGGAAGGGGAGCTTTGCCTCCCTCTCCTCCCCCATCCGCTGGCCCGGAAACGTATCCGACAGGCCGGTCACTGCGCAGACCCTCCCGGCCTCTGCCTCCTGCACCGCCTCGTATCTGACGCCGGAATAGACCCGAATCTGATTGACCTTCTCCCCGGGACCGCCTTCCTGCCAGGAGGGCAGCAGGGTCTTCACTTTCAAACTTCCCCCAGTCACCTTCAGATGGGTCAGACGGTTTCCCTGGTCATCCCTGGAGATCTTATACACCCTGGCCGCAAATCCTCTGCCATACTCAGGAGGCTCCCCGTAGACCTCCAGGCCCTTTAACAGCGCATCCACACCCTCCAGCTTCAGCGCCGAGCCGAAGTAACAGGGAAATGCCTTTCTCTGCGCGATGAGTCCGGCTGTCTCCTCGTCTGTAAGGCTTCCCCTCGCCAGGTATCCCTCCAGCGCCTCCTCGTCACACATGGCCAGGCTCTCCTGCCGCTCCTCTCTCCCTCCGGTGAAATCGATACAGTTCTCATGGAGGCGGCTCCTTAAGCCTTCCAGCAGCTTCTCTTTATCCGTCCCCGCCTGATCCATCTTATTGACAAACAGAAAGACCGGAATCCCATATCTGGCCAAAAGCCGCCACAGAGTCTCCGTGTGGGCCTGAACTCCGTCCGCCCCGCTGATCACCAGGACCCCGTAGTCCAGCACCTGCAGCGTCCGCTCCATCTCCGGAGAAAAGTCCACATGACCCGGGGTATCCAAAAGAGTCACCTCTTTGTCCCCCAGAGCAAATACTGCCTGCTTGGAAAAGATGGTGATCCCCCTGGCCCTCTCCAGGTCATAGGTATCCAGAAATGCGTCTCTGCGGTCCACCCGCCCCGGCTTTCGGATGACTCCCGTCTCATACAGGATTCCCTCGGACAATGTGGTCTTTCCCGCATCCACATGGGCCAGCAGACCCACACAGATATGCTTTCTGGCCCTATGCCCCTCTATGCCGCCCATATGCCCCGCCGCCTCCTGCCTGCTCTCCTGTCCTCTGACATCACATCCCACCTGCCGACTACAAAAGCTGAGCTCTCAGCTGGGCACCGCTTAAGGGGCTTAAAGCCGCCGGCGCCACATCAAAGACGGTTTTGCATCCTTTCTGTCCCTCTTCCTGCATCCGGTACGCCGCCCTGGCAAAAGCCGCGATCACGGAAGCCGTAAACTCCGGGTTGGAATCCAGTTTCAGGCGATACTCCACCACATGGCTATGCTCATCCTCCCATCCCGTCTTTCCCGTGCGGATGACAAAGCCGCCGTGGGGGATCCCGCTGTGATCTCTCTTTAACTCCTCCTCACTGATAAAATGGACGGTGGTGTCATAATCCGCGAAATAGTTGGGCATCGTCACGATCTCCTCCCGGATGGCCTCCAGATCGGCTCCCTCCTCGGCCACCACAAAACACTCCCGGGTATGCTTCTGTCTGGTGGTCAACTGCGGGTTCTTCCCGCTTCTCACTTCCTCCAAAGCCGCCTCCACCGGAATCGTATACTGCCTTCCGTCCTTCACCCCTTTCACACGCCGGATGGCGTCCGAATGTCCCTGACTCACGCCTCTGCCCCAAAAGGTATAGTCCTGACCTCCGGGCAGGATCGCACCTGCGTACAGGCGGTTCAGAGAAAACATCCCCGGATCCCATCCCGCACAGATCAGTCCCACATGACCACTGGCCTTAGCCGCCCGGTCCACCGCCTCAAAATGCTCCGGAATCTTCGCGTGGGTGTCAAAGCTGTCCACCACATTAAAATATTTCACATACTCCGGAGTCTGCACCGGAAGATCTGTAGCGCTCCCCCCGCACAAAATCATCACGTCGATGTCATCTCTCATCTGGGGAGCCCGGTCGATGGGATACACCGGAACATGGTCCGTCAGTATGCGTACACATCCCGGATCCCTCCTGGTAAACACTGCCACCAGCTCCATATCCGAATTATGCTTCACCGCACACTCTATCCCTCTCCCCAGATTTCCATACCCTAAAATTCCGATTCGAATCGCCATAACACTTATCCCCTTTCTCTCTGTCTGATCGAATGCTTGTTTTCATAAAAACTATAGTATACATCACCATCTCTGTAAAGTGCTTTTCCCGAAACTCTCCCAAAAATTTTCTCAATGCCCCTTGACACCCCAGCCTCTTTGTGCTAAATTAACCATATTAATGAGGGAGTAGTAAGCACATCCACAAGTATGTGTGACAAGTCAACAACCCCGGCCATGTGGTCTGGCTTGTCTTAAAAAACGAGACTCATGTATAACCGATTCGTTATACATCAGTCTTTTTTGACTCATGTATAACCATTTTAGTTATACATGAGTCTTTTATTTTCTGAGGACAAGTACTCCTGTCACCAGATAAAACATTCAAAGAAAGGATGAATAGTATGAAACTAGCTGTTATCTTATTTTTATTTATCTTAGGAATTGTCTTTATCGTCAAGGGAGGCGACTTCTTTGTGGATGCTGCCTCCTGGATCGCCACGGTCAGCGGGATCCCCAAACTGATCATCGGCGCTACCATCGTCAGTCTGGCCACCACGCTTCCCGAGATGCTGGTCTCTCTCATGGCCTCCCTCCAGGGAAAAGTGGATATGTCCATCGGCAATGCCGTGGGCAGTGTCACCGCCAACATCGGTCTGATCATGGCCATCTCCCTCATCTGTATGCCCAGTGTCATCAAGCGGAGAGATTATCTTCCCAAGTCCGTGCTGATGATGGCAGCTGCCCTGCTTATCGTCATCGGCGGCATTGGCGGTGAGGTCAGCCTTCCCCTTTCCGTTGTTCTTCTGCTGGTGTTTGTGGTCTTTATCTTCGAGAACATCGATTCCGCCCGGCGTTCCATGTCCGATGAGGATTCGGCTAAATCCCACAAAGAGCGGGTCCGCCCGGAGAAGAAAGAGATAACCTCAAATATGATCAAATTTGTCCTCGGCGCCGTAGGCATCGTAGTGGGCGCTCAGCTGCTGGTGGACAACGGCAGTGAGTTGGCTCGTATCGTGGGAGTATCGGAACGGATCATCGGTGTGACCATCGTGGCCATCGGCACCTCTCTCCCGGAACTGGTTACCACCATCACCGCTGTCGTAAAGAAGCAGTCAGCCCTTTCGGTAGGCAACATCCTGGGCGCCAATATCCTGGACCTGTCCCTGATCATGCCTCTGTGCGCCGTGGTCTCAGGGAAACCCCTTCCCATCTCCCAGGCTTCCGCCGCCATAGACCTGCCGGCCTGCCTTCTGGTCGGTGTCATCGCGATGGTCCCGGCCATGATCGCCGCCCGGTTCCGCCGGTGGCAGGGAGTGCTGCTTCTGATCGTCTATATCGGTTATGTGGTGATCACCTGTACCTACACCGGAATATGACGATACCTGGGTCAAAAGGTCATTATGATTTCCTGGTCTGAGGAGGCCTTCCTATGACATACAAACGTACCACCCTGCGGACCGTCCTGACGGTCCGCAGCATCATCTCGATCCATTATTTTGATTATATGAGCGACTTTACCTTTCCCGGCGAGAGTCACGACTTCTGGGAACTGCTCTGTGTAGACAAGGGGGAGATCGACGCCATGGCAGGAGACAAACGCCATACCTTAAAAAAGGGCAGCATCATCTTCCATCAGCCCAACGAGTTTCACAACGTAATCACCAACGGCCGCATCGCCCCCAGCCTGGTTGTTATCGCTTTCGAGTGCCGTTCCCCTGCCATGAAAGCCTTTGAGGGACAGATCCTCTCGGTTCAGGACACGGAAAGCGCTCTCCTGGCCCAGATCATCATCGAGGCCCGCCGGGCCTTTCAGGGGCGCCTGGACGATCCCTACCAGGAGGAACTGATCCGCGACACGGCTTCTCCCGGCTTCGGCGCAGAACAGCTGATCCGCAATTACTTAGAGGAGCTTCTGATCCACCTTTACCGCCGGTATTTCTCCAATCCCCTTCCCGTGCCTCAAAGCCTGAGACGCCCCTTGCTGGGGCGTCCCAATGAAACTTATCATCGAATTATCCGTTATATGGAAGAACATGTCAGCGAACAGCTGACCATCGATAAAATCTGTAAGAACACACTGATAAGCCGTTCTCAGCTTCAGAAACTGTTCCAAAAGCTTCATGGCTGCGGCGTCATGGAATTTTTTACCCTGATGAAGATCGACACCGCCAAAGAGCTGATCCGCACCAACCAGCTGAATTTCACTGAGATTTCCGACCGCTTAGGCTACACCTCGATCCACTATTTCTCCAGACAATTTAAGAAGGTTACCCACATGACTCCCTCTGAGTACGCCTCCTCCATCCGCCTTCTGTCGGAAAAGGGACGACGGCAGGAAAACAATCAGCTGTGATACTTGTTCACGATATCCTTCATCTGGGTCCATTTCCGCTCCATATCCGCAACCAGGGCAAACTGAGTCCGGCACCGATCCAGGTTATGTCCCTCTCTGCTGGTGTGGAAATACACATCTCCCTGAAGGTAATCGGTGAGGAAACGCATACCGCACTCCAGAGTCATCATCCTGGCACCGTAGGGAAGCATGTCAGTCTCCGCCTCTGTCAGACGTCCCTCGCTTCCCTCCAGAAATCCCTTGGTGTAGACTTCAAAAAGAGGCAGGGACAGGGACACCTTGGACAGATCCCTCTCGTCCTCCTCCGCGGTGTTGGCGCCGAAGCGGATGGAATCCCCGTAGTCAAAGATGGAGAAGCCCGGCATGATGGTGTCCAGGTCGATGATACACAGGGCCTGGCCCGTGGCATCGTCGATCATGATATTGTTCAGCTTGGTGTCGTTATGGCTCACCCGCAGAGGAAGTTTCCCCTCTCTCTGGAGGTCATAGGCAAGGCTCATGTCCTTCTCCCGCTCCCGCACAAACCGGATCTCATCCTGTACACCGGCCGCTCTCCCCATGACGTCCTCCTCCACAGCCTTCTGGAATGTCTGAAACCTGACTGCCGTGTTGTGGAAGTCCACGATGGTCTCGGTCAGCTCGTCGGCCGGATAGTCTGCCAGAAGGCACTGGAACCGGCCGAAGGCCTTGCCGCTCTGGTAGAAATCTTCTTCCTTCTCCACCAGGTTGTAGCAGGTGGCCTGGTCGATGAACAGGTAGACTCTCCAGAAGTTTCCGAGACTGTCCTGGTAGTAATCCTTTCCGTCCTTTGTGGGAACCAGGTTCAGAGTCTCTCTGTCCGGATCTCCATGGTTTTCCAGGATCTGACGGCGCAGGAAGGAGGTCACCCCCTTCACGTTCTTCATCAGCCCGTCGATGTCCTTGAAGACGCCGTGGTTCATCTGCTGGAGAATATACGCGTATTCCCGCCCGTCCTCCTCGCAGACCAGGCGGAAGGTCAGGTTGATGTGGCCGCTTCCGTAAGGCTCACAGCTCTTCACCCGTCCCTTTACCGCAAATGCCTCTGCAGCTTCCATCTTTCTCACTTCTTTTTCGCTCATATCAATCCTCCCACAATTTTTCCGGATACAGCCCCTGCGCCTTCAGCTGACGGATGGCCTGAACGACTGTCTCCTTGTCCTCTTTGTAAGTTACACCGTACCACCGGTCCCGGCTTTCGAGGACCGTAACCTCCGCCTTGTCTTCTTTCAAAATCTCATCCACCACAAAAGGCAGGAAATACTCGCTCTTTAAGGGATTGCCCGGAACCTCTCTCTCCAAAAACGCCGCAAAGCGCTTGTCAAGTTCTTCCAGGATACTGGGAGTGAATCCCCACAGGTTCATGGACACCACCGTGTCTCCCGGCAGCGCAACCCAGGTGGCCCCGTCGTCCTCCGTGTAAGCCCCGCCATCGCCCCTCTTCTCGATCCTGGTCCTCTCATGGATATCCACCAGCTTCCCGGCCTCATCGGTGGTGCAGACGCCTCTGGCCACGGATCCGTGCTCCGTCATGGTGTTGTTCAGGTGATAGCCCACCATGGCGTACTGGTATTTCCCGTCGTCGCCGCAGGTGGTCAGCTGGCGGTATATCTCCCGAAAAGCCTGTTTTCCGTAGTAATCGTCTGCATTGATCACGGCAAAGGGCTCCTCCACCACGCCCTTACAGCAGAGAATGGCATGGCCTGTGCCCCAGGGCTTCACTCTGCCCTCCGGCACGGTGAAACCTTCCGGAATCAGGTCCAGCTCCTGGTATACATACTCCGTCTTGATCCGCTTCTCCATGCGCCTGCCCACATTCTCCTTAAACTCCTTCTCGATGGCCTTCTTGATGATGAAGACCACCTTCTCAAACCCGGCCTCCTTGGCGTCGAAAATGGAAAAATCCATGATGATATTTCCGTATTCGTCCACCGGGTCAATCTGCTTCAACCCTCCGTAGCGGCTTCCCATACCCGCTGCCATGACCACCAGTACCGGTTTCTTTCCTTCGCCCATAAGACTACCTCCTTTTTTCTTTAAGTATACCGACCGGACCCTGAAAAATCAATAGTCTACGGGTTGTTTTATTTGTACGATTGTTTCTTTTATTTGCACTATATTTGATTTTTTGTTACAGTCACTCGCCAAACATGATTGCCTTCATCGTAACCATAGATATCGTTGAACAACTTGAAATTGGAGGTATTCATTACGATCAATGTGTAATCGCCTGGGTCTGAATGATTTCAATGGGGTTCCCATATATCTTGATATAAAATAACTCTTTATATGAACGCAAAAAAGGACAGACCCAGTTAGTGTCTGTCTGTCGTAAGTATATTGTGGTAAGCATAAGTTGTCCTAAATCCTGACAGGTCAGCATTCGCAATGCCCAAAAACAAGTACGCACATTTTTGACAAATACTATCATTAAGGAAAGTACCTGGCGAAATTGCCGACGGTGGCGCAAGACGGCGTTCATCTTTACCGTTGACTTCTCAGAATCATTCTTATTATTTCATCAATCCCTTTTTCTTAGCGTAATCACAAAGAAAGGAGACAAATGCCAAGATCAGCAGCATAAAGACAGACAGCATATCCCATACATCAAGAACAGGCTCCTCTATCATTTTTGACAGTATTACATTGACAATAATCATGAATGGAATCGCTGATAAAAAAGTTGTTCCTAAAGCAGCTAACTTCCTTTCAATACGCTTAAACACGGCAACTATGATCCACAGGAATGCGATTGAAGCCACCGCCATCACTGCACCAACTAAAAATACTTCTTTCGCCTTTAATAAACTGCCCAATAAGAACAAATAGGGGACGATAAAAACACTTAATGATATTAAACTTACGATAATCCCTCTTTTCCCCAAAATAATACTTGGAAAAGATATTATCCATGCGAATACAATAGAGCTGACCGGAATCAATGACCATGTTAAATTGCCGGATATTGCAATGTTGCAAATAAGACATACCATAATCCCTATCAATAGTGTTGCTGAAAAAAGCATTGAAATAATAACATTCCTTGTCATGTTATTCTCGTCTTTCCTTTTTAAAGAAATCAAGTTTTCATCTGCCTTTTTTTCATAACTTTCCATGTCAATTTCCTCCCCGCTTAACAACTCGTTTACTGTGATTCCCAGTATTTCGCAAAGTTCTAACATTATAGATGAATCGGGCATACTTTTTCCTGTTTCCCATTTGGATACTACCCTATCTGTAATGTTCAGTTTTTCTGCCAACTGTGCTTGAGTTAGTTTTTTCTCTTTCCGACATTTGGCAATAAATTTTCCAATCTCTGTCTGATTCATCATTTTTTCTCCTTTCGCCTTGAACGATACATCTAACTGTA
>JAAWBS010000001.1 GCA_022792815.1 Hungatella sp. | reverse complement strand
GTACCATTATACGCAGAATTCTGTCATAGCTCAACTATTTTTATAAAATAACTCATCATCTCATGGAACATCTGCAGAATCTGCAACGACCACTGCCGGAGGGAATCTCCGGTGAAGATTACATCTAGTGTATACAGAAATCGAAAGTTTGTCAATACATTTCTTACATGATCTTACAGGATTTGACAGGAAACGTTACTGCCATGTGCAGCCGTGTGAGAGTCCTCCGTGGAATCTCATAGGGCCGGCAGCAGACTTCAGACAGGAGCGGCTATGAAAAAAATTACAGAAAACGAAAAAAATTCATAAAATGCAGGTTTATGTAACGGGCGGTGTAACGCCGGGGTGATATGATATCTTCAGAAAGGTGATGATGGCGTTGGTTGACAAGAGAGCCGTTGATGTTTCAGCACCCAATTTGATGAGCATCTGCATTGATGAAAATGAGAATCATGAGAAACAGGGCAGATTTTACCATAGATACTCTGTAGAACCGATGTTATTTACAGATCTTAACAGTCTGCTGATCGAGGCAGACCGGCTGATGGATAAAATTGATTACCCACAGGCCTCCATGCGGAGCCGCAATTTTTTTGACACACAGGAGAACAGAAAAGAGAAAGGGGCAGAACGAGTGAAGACCGCAGACGAAATTTTAAATGAATCCGGAAAGAAGGCAACCTTTGTCGTAAATGTTCAATATCGTCAAAATGCCACCTGGCAGGGCAAGGTGTTGTGGGCGGAGGCCGGAAGGAGCTGTAATTTCCGCAGTGCATTGGAGTTGTTGAAACTGATAGACGGAGCGCTGGACGAGGAAGAGGCCGGCGCACAGGGCTGACACAAGTAAGGAAGGAGCACACGTATGTGGAGGAAAAGAAGGGATATTTTAAAAAGGAGATTGTTAAGCGGCATCCTTGCCTGCCTGCTTGTGGCGACGACAGCGTTGAATACTGTGGGGATCATCTCGGCTTTTGCAGGTGAGACGACAGACAAACCCAGGATTTCTTATAAACATCACGGAAAGCAGGATGTTCAGATCACTGTCCTGGCGGAGAATGAAAGCTTCGCTCCTGGAGCCGAGGTGGCTCTCAAGATCTATATCCAGAACAATACAGACCAGCTTCTCACAGAGGGCAATCTGAAATGGACCGGAAAGGATCTGGAGGAAGCGGGATTCCCGGAGATCGAGCCGGAGGACTGGAGCGATCTGGACGATGATTTGGAGGATGATCTGGGTGACGAAGAGGACGACTCCGTGTCGGAGTGGGGGATCGGCCCCGGCGGAAGTCCTTCGGATGCAGAGATGGGAACCCCTTCTAATATGAATGTAGAGTCCGACGGCAAAAGGATCAAACACATCGAGCTGGCTCCCGGTGAAGTCTATGAGACTGAGTTTTACGGTTATGTGAGCGAAGAGCTGGAGACCATCAAGAACAGAAAGATCTCCTTCAGCTTCTCGGCGAAAAAAGAGGGCGGCGGCCACGTATCAGAGACAAAAGATTTTACATACAACACAGGTATGGCCAGACTGCTCCCCATCGAGTTTGAGGACGGCAATACATGGATGACCAATGAGCGGAATACCATGTATATCCGCACCAGATTTGAAGGGGAAGAGCTGCTGGACCAGTTTGCACCGGATTATTTCGAGGGAGATAAGGCAACCGGTTCCAATGCGGAGAAGGGCACAGAGACAACCGCGGTGACCGAGGAGGCTATCACGGCTGCTTCAGAAGAGACAGAGGGTCCTGACGGATCGGAGGCGACCGAGGCGGAAGAGACCATGGCAACAGAGACTGCAGTTGCGGAAGAAGGCTCTGAGACAGAAGCCGAGAGCGGAGCGGCAGAGGAAGAGACAGCCGCCGAAGAGGCGGAGACATCTGCAGAGATCAAGGCAGAGACCACTGTCACAGAGACAAAAGAGACGACAGCCGCTGTAGTGAAAGAAACCGGTTCCGATGATGACAGAGAATTCCTCGATCCGGAGGCTTTGGATGTCGCTACCGTATCGGACGCTGACGACGAGGGAACGGACCCGAAGAATATCCGCTATACCATCGAGACTTACGGAGCAAAACTGAAAGGCATCACCGCGTGGTATGAGGAGGAACAGAGCAGCTGGGGCGAGACCGTGACAGGCGTGTCATTCCGGGTGGCGGAGAACACCAAGCCGGGCACTTATTTCGGAAGGGTGACTACCTCCATCAGACGGGACGGCAAGAGCTATGAGACTACCCAGGGATTCTGCTTCTATGTGCTGGGCGAAGGCGAGCTGGTGCTGAAGGGCAGGATTAATGGGGCGGAGATTGAAGTAAAGGGACCGGCAGAGTCATTTCCGGAAGCGGATATGCTGAGCCTGAAGGTTACAGAGGTATCTGAGGATAAACAGGAACTGGTGCAGACTGCCATGGAGCAGAAGGCTGAGGAGTCCGGTATCTCCATCAATAAGATGAAGGCAGTGGACATCAAAATTATCGCCGACGGCGAGGAGATGGAGCCTCAGGGCGATGTGACGGTTCGGTTCTCTAATGTGGAGTTAGAGAAAGTGACATTATCCGGCGAGCTGCTGGAGGACGCCAAGGCTGATGCAGAGGAGGAGATCGAAGAGACAGAGGCGGCGCCGACCAAGTTCAGAATGATGAGAAGGGCAGCGGATTCGGTTGCGGAAGAGACGCAGGGGACAGCGACAAGAGAGAGTGCAGAAGAGTCTACCATGGCAGTATGGCATCTGGATGAAGAGGCTGAGACATTGGATGATATGGAGCGGGTTATTGTTGAGGATAACGGAGATGTGGTTATGACTACAGATCATTTCTCGATCTATATTATCGTTAATGTGGCTGGCGGGCAGAAGACGGTGCCGGTGACAGTGACTCATTATGCGAACATTACAAACTATAAAACAGAAAAAGGCCCTAGAGATAATGTACCGTTACAATTAACAGAAAAAGAAGTTACAGTAGATGGGAAGAAATTTCTCTATCCTGGTGCAAACGCAGATGGTAATTATGAGAGTAAATTAATAGAGATTTATAGTCCGGATGTGATAGAACTCCCGAATGGCGGAGGCACTGGGATTGGTTATTCTATTCTTATAGATGATTTGAGTAAACTGGCACTCGGTGGAAATTATACAATAAAGAATGTAACAGTAACAAATGCAATTTATCCAAATGGAAAAGTTTTCACTCAGGAAAAAGGAGGGGAAATACGTCTTGCAAATAGTGGAAATGAAATAAAAATTGAATATGAGAAAACTACTGGCAGTATACGAGGTGATGTAGAGTTTCATGATTATAACGTATCCGTACCTGGAAACGATGGAGACAGACATAATGTAAATACTCAGGATAAGGGAATTAATGATCCTAGTCTTGTACAAAGAGCGGGAAGTCGGATTGGAATAGGAATAAAAAAAGTAGTAGAAGTAGGACCTCCAGTGAGAGATAATTCAGATGCCGCAGTTTGGTATTCTTATGATGGAAAGACAACACCGGGAGCCGGTATTGTAAAAAGTGAACTTGATCAAAATATGATTCAATTTAGTTCTTCAGAACCAGGGCTTTTCGCTAGAAGTGATGTTGTTGTTGGTAGTAATATTGCCAAAAAGTATATTACAGACCATCAGCTAGAATTCAAAAGAGAAGGTGATACTTATACATTAAGTGGAGTTTATCAGGATGATAATCAGATAATTGGAGATTTGGATATACTTAAATATACAGGATCCAATTGGAATAAAAAGAAAAACTTATATTCTAATCTGTTTTGGCCATTAGATTATTATGAGTCTTATACGGGGAAAGATCCACTGTTTCCGGGTGGGTCAGAAGCATATGGAAAGAATAATGATCCTAATGGAAACGGTATCTCGTCATTTCATGGAACAACAGGATTTGGCAATAATGATGAAACTAGAATAGGAGTTTACAAAGACCACAACTGGTTCTTTGGTATGCGTTATGATTTTGAGTTTACATTAGGTGACTATATAGGACCTTTGGACTATTATTTCCGTGGAGATGATGACTTTTGGCTGTATATTGATGGGAATTTAGTAAAAGATGTGGAATTAGGAGGTATTCACTCAGCCGAAGGCGCTTATGTAGATTTAAAAACATATCTGGAAGGGAAAAATGCTTTCCCGAAAGAGACAGATTCAGAGGAAGTGGCCAAAAATAAAAAGAATACAACACATAGGATGAGTGTATTCTTCATGGAACGAGGCGGTACAGGATCCTGTTGTTATATGCAGTTCACACTTCCCAATATCGTTTCTGTTCCATCACAGGAGGCCAAGACAATAGCCAAATCCGTTACAAAGTCATGGCAGGATGGTAATAATGAACATGCTACCAGGCCGACAGAAATATTTGTTCAACTGTTACAAAATGGAGTTCCATTTGGAGCTACAGAAAAGCTGAGTGAAGAGAACAACTGGTCATTTACCTGGAACAATCTTCCCAAGTACAGATATGTAGGTTCTGATGAGGAAAATACATACACAGTAAAAGAAATAGAAGTACCAGGTTATGAAAGTGTAATTACTCAAAGCGGAGACAGTTTTCTTATCACCAATGTTGAAACCACATACCTAAAGGTCGAAAAGAAGTGGGATAATAGCGGATGGAATGATCCAGGAGAAAATCCGGACACGGCAATACCAGACAGTATTCAGGTTCAGCTGGAAGAAAAAGTGGGAGATTTCGGGACGTGGAAATCTGTCGGAGATCCAGTTGAGCTTCAGGCAGACAGTGATCCGGCATTGAACTGGAAATATGGCTGGCAGGATATGCCTCTGTATAAAAAAGTCGGTAATGATTACAAAAAGGTGACGTATCGAGTAACAGAGGTAGATGGCGAGTGGTTAAAAACAGAGGAAAGGCAGGACGGCTGGTATGAAGTAGTACTGTCAGGAGACCAAAATGATGGTTTTGTACTAACTAATAGTTATAAGCCAGAGAATACATTTAAGAAAGTAACGAAGGTTTGGTCTGACGAAGATGATAAGTTTAAGTTGAGACCAGACAGTATTCAGGTACAGCTGAAGCGGAATGGCAAAGATTACGGAGAAACGCTTACGCTGAATGAAGCAAATGGGTGGCGTGGGGGATGGGATAATCTACCGAAATATTACTATATAAAGAATGGCGGAGAAATAGAACAGAAGCCATATAATTATACGGTAGAAGAATTAAAAAATTTCCCCAATGAAGCTTATTATGGCATTTCATATGTCCCAGCAGATACATCTGATGGAACTGATGTGACGATTACCAATACACTGAAAACTGCAAAATTCCGGGTGGCAAAGCGAATCGATAATTTCCAGACAGTAGAGTTAGACCGAAATGATCTGCTGGATGATGAGTTTATTATAAGTGTAACGGAAGCTGCCGGAGGCAGAAATTTCAGCACAGGTATGGTACTGAATCATGCCGCAAACAGTGATGAAGAAGTGCCTGATTCAGGAAAAGTCAGCAAGTACATCAGAGTACCGGTGACCGATGAAGGGATCGTTTATCATATTTCAGAGATTGTACCGAAAGAATATACACCGTCAGAGACATTTTTAACCATTATAAATAATGTGAAAGATGGAAAGACGGTTGCTGCTCTGGAAGGTGACAGTGTAAGAGTAAAGCCAGATGCCGATGCAATTGTGATTGTTCACAACACATTTGGACATAAGGATTATTTCCATCATGATGCCAGCGTCAATAACGATTTTACGAACGGTTTGACTGAAGATAAGTTTGCCCCGAAACCAGAGGCGGTTAGTATGCTTAGCTTATTACCGGAAAGAGCTTTAGTAGTAGAACGTGAAGAGGAAAGAGAACTGGATGACGATGACAGATTGATGTAAAGGAGGAATTGCTATGAACAGATTATTAAACAAAATAAAAGTGAAGGCAATTCTTCCGGCCGCCGCTTTTCTGGCAGCGGCGGCCATAGGAACTACCTTTGCTTGGCAGAAGTGGGATTTAGATATAACGAATGAATTAAGATCTCACACAACCGCAGTTTCAGTAGACGAAGAGTTTGATGAGAACAATCCCTTTGACCACAAAAGGGTTAAGTTTAAAAACGAAGGTTCTTCTTCCGTGTTTTTGAGAGTCAGTTATACAGAGTACTGGCAGAAAGAAGATTACATCCTTTCAAACCAAGTAGGTGATGAGACTGTAGCGGTTAAAATAGGTCCGGGCAATGAAAACGACTGGTCCAATAGGGATGGCTGGCCGGATAAAAACGACTGGCAGTTGATAGATGGCTGGTACTATTATAAGAAAGTTCTGAAAAAGGGAGAATCTACATCAGAAATACTCAGCAGAGTAGTGATTCCTGAAAATTTTGCAGAGAAATTTCCGGAATATGTAGGTGCACAGTATCATCTGTATTTTAAGGTAGAGGCAGTCCAGTGCAGTGATGGAAACAATACGCTGAACAGTGGAGCAGTGAATGCAGATGCAACGCAGAAAATGTTCGGAAAAACCGCAACTGTTGATTCTGCCGGCAATGTTACCTGGAACTAAAAGGAGGAGAGGAATGAAGCAGATAAGCCCAAAAGCGAAAAAAATCCTGATTGCTCTCGGACTCCTGACAGTAGCCATAGTTGGTTTGACTTTAGCCTACTATAACAGCCAAAAGGAATTTGAAAATGAGTTCCACGTAAAAGAGCCAGGCGTAGCAATTTATGAGAAGTTTAATCCTACCGATCATTGGGTACCGGGTGAAGAGAAATCTAAGGAAATCTGGTTTAAAAATACCGGTGAGATGGATATGCTTCTTAGGTTTTCCATAGATGTAGAATGGGAAACTCCGCCAACTTATACAAATGATAAGGGAGAGACTATAGTGGTGGATGTTCCCGCAAAGGATGTTGTCGATCTCTACTGGAAGAATAGTGAGAAAGAAAAAGGACCTAATGGGGAGCCGAAAGCAACGCCATTGCCAAAGACTGAGGAGGAGGCAGCAGCATTAGCCGGTTTTGATTTTATACCAGTTACCCAGGAGGGGGTCACTTATTACTATTATAAGAAAGTTCTAAAAGCGAAAGGGACTCTTGACGGAACTGGTGCTGACTTAAGCAAAACACAAAATGTATTGGAGTCTGTAGGGTTTTCTCCAAACTTATCCAATGACGGCCATGAGCACTCGGATTATTCTAATACTCAAATTAATCTGACCATAAAAGGCGAAACAGTCCTGGCAGATAATGAAGCTGTGAAAGATCAATGGAAAGATATGCCACAGATTCAGGCTACGATTGATTTTGCAACAGGAACCGTTACATGGACACAGGTTTCGGAAGAGACACCGTGACATCTTCGGCTCTCGGATGTAGAAAGAACCAAAAAGAGAGCTTGTAATAAATGTAAAGCGAAGGAACGCGAAAGCTGTTGCTGACAACATATGGGGCAGCTTGGAGCGGCGGCAAAAAGCAGAAAGGAAGGATTGGTAGTATGAACAAAAAACTTATTGGAGGGTTAGGAATTGCCTCTGTAGCATTGGTAGGGGGGACATTTGCCTATTTCACACAGGTAGCAACGATTGATAACCCCTTTGATACTGCGAAATATCAGTCAGTAGTGACTGAGGATTTCGTGCCGGAAGACGGAGAGAACTGGCAGCCCGGTGTCAAGGTGAACAAAGACCTGTATGTACAGAACACTGGTGACAGAGATGTGGTTGTTCGTGTGAAATTCGAGGATTTCTGGTATAGAGGAGATGCGCTGGTTACAAAAGCTCAGGATGCGGCAAATGCCAATACGTTCGTGGAGCTGTTTGGAGAAGTGGTTACAAAGCAGCTGGCAGATGGAGAGACAACATTCCAGGATAACGAGACAGACGGTGAAACAGAGAAAGACGGAACCGTTGTATTTAAGACTTTTGAGAATTCAGATAAGTGGACGTTTAATCCGGAGGATGGATACTTCTACTACAATACCAGACTGGAGGCAGGTATGTCCACAGATAAATTTCTGGATGAGGTTCAGCTGGATCCAAAGCTCGACTTAGGACTTTTCAACACAGAGATTTATTCTAAGGTGGATACAAAGGGGCAGAACCCGCAAGTTGATATTCCTGAGAATGCGGATATTGATCAATTTATGGTAGAGAATGGATGGACCTGGATAGAGGAAAAAGAAGGTAAAGATGTCAGTGTAACTCCGACCAGTATCGAACTGTTCAACATGTATGCAAGAACGAATCACACAAAAGAGAGCCTTCTTGAGAATAATCAGAGCATTTACACCACTGCTGTGACGAGGGCAGAGAAGGACAAAGCCGGATACGGCGATGCCAATTACATTCTTCGTATAACCGTTGAGACGGTTCAGGCTACTGACAAGGCAGTTGCTCAGGTGTTCAGCACGGCAGACGAGAAGGTTGTAGAGGGCTGGAAGTTAGATAAAGAGGATTTGGCGGAAGAAACTACAGGAGCACCTGTGACGCCATAATAATTTAGAACAAGGCAGAGTGAATCAGCTGAGGAGGGGAAATCCCCTTCCTCGGCAGAAACAAATAATAAATAAAAAGGGGAAAGAAAACTATGAAGAAAATGAAGATTTATGGACTGGTAGGAGTAGCAGCACTGGCAGCAGTAGGCGGAACATTTGCATATTACAATGCATCTCAGACATTCAGCAACCCATTCAAGACTACGAACTACAGCACTCAGGCAACAGAGAAGTTCAATCCCACGGGTGACAATAATGAGTGGAAACCAGGCGCTGAGGTTGATAAGGATGTGTATGCAACCAACACCGGTGACGGAGAGGTCTGGGTACGTATCAAATTCGATGAGAAGTGGTTAAGAGACGGCAATCAGATAGGTAAGGCATGGGAGTCTGTAAACCCGACCTTTAATACTACAGACGGTTTGGCTTCTGGTAGTGTGACGGTACCGGATCACCAGATTGGCCTTCCTACAGATGGTATAATCGATAATGACGAGGGTTCTGTTGTTTTCAAAAAATATGAAGATAACTGGGAAGATAACTGGTTCTTTAACGAAGATGGCTACTTTTACTATAAAGCGAGCTTGGCAAAGGGCGAGAGCACCACAAAACTTCTGGACTCTGTAACTCTGTGCGGTGATGCAGATATGGGTAATTTCCTTCAGAACACATTTGTCTGTGTCCTTGATGACATAGAAACGGATGACAACGGAAATGAGAAGGTTCCAACTTATGATGATGGACATAATTGGGCAGAACTTCCGGAAGGTAAGACATTACAGGAATACATGACTGAAACATACGGAGAAGCTGCAAAGACCAAATATGTATATACTTATAAAGAGGATAAGCTGGACGAAAAGAAATCCGGTTATGCCAATGCTGACTATGAGCTGAACATTACGGTAGAATTCGTTCAGGCTGATGAAGACGCTGAAGCTGCAAAGACCCTTGGCTGGAGCTGGACTCCGGCAGAGAATGCTCCTTCCATCGAGGAACCATAATAATTGGTAAAATTTTAAAACAGGACATTAACCGATGAAGACAGCCAAGTTTATTACAAACATTCTAACCGCAATCGTATATGTCTGTATCATAGGGTTTCTGGCCATCGCGGCCCCCATGGTTCTGGGTTACCATCCTGTCGTTGTACTAAGCGGCAGTATGGAACCCACATACCATGTGGGTAGTGTGATTTACTACAAGGCGGCCCCTTTTGAGCAGATCAATGTAGGTGACCCCATCACATTTGTCGGCGCGGAGGGGGGAGCCATGGTGACACACCGTGTGGTCGAGAAAGACGAAAGCGCCAGGGCCTTCGGCACAGAGGGCGATGCCAATGACGGAAGGGATCCGGGTATGGTTCCCTATACGAATGTAGTGGGCAAGGCCAGCAAGATCAGCATTCCCTACGGCGGATATTTTGTAAATTATGGAAAACAGCCTTTTGTCATAGGCATCATGGTGGCAATTCTGCTGGCAGGCACTGTGGTGGATCATCTGGCAAAAGAAGAGAAAAAAGACAGCAAGGAACAGAACCAGCAGGAAACGCAGCAGTAGGAGGCCGGTAGGCCATATTGACAGGGAGAACAAAATATGAGGAAAATAAAAATATTTATCGCAGGCTTGGCAGCTATGGCAGCGGCTGCAACGATTGGGGGGACCTGGGCAGTATGGACGGACCATTTATTGGCCAAGAATGAATATATGACTGCAAAGTACAGCACCTTTTTGAAGGAAGATTTCAAATCGCCGGAAGGATGGCTGCCAGGCGAGGAGAAGAGAAAAGCTGTATGGGTGAAGAACGAGAGCACGATTCCCATCATCGCCAAGATTACCATGAATCAGAACTGGATCCGGCGGGAGGACGTGAAAGCGCTTCAGATCCCTGAGGGGGGCAAGGAACCGGAAGAGGTGGTTGTAGCCCCGAAAGGCGAATATCTCCCGTCGGTATTTACGGCGGAGAACGGTATAAAGGAGTACGCGGCGATCTTGAATTTCAACAAGGACGCCGTGGTGATCCTCTCGGACAGCCGGGCGGATGCGGCAGGTCCCCGATTTGATATCCCGGAGGTGTCCACTCTGAAAGAGGCGGAGGGCAAATGGCTCCTGATGTCGGAGACACCGGATCAGGTGGGAAACTATACCTTTTACTACATGGGGATGGTACAGCCGGGTGAGGACACCCCGATTCTTCTGTCCAGTGTGCGGATGAACCCCAAGCTGGAGACCACGGTCACCGGAAGCCACACCTATTTTGTGAAAGATGAGGAGGCCCAGGGAGGGTATAAGAAGATCACGGTCAACACGGTAAATTCCAAATACGGCTACGACAGCAGCCATTACACCCTGAATGTCAGCATGCAGACCGTGCAGGCCACCAGCGATGCGGTCAAGACCATTTTCCACGGGGACCGGGTCAGCGAATACATCGCAGGTTATATCACGGGTGAAGTGGATTATGAGTCCGAGACCGTGAAGACCTTATATTTCGATGAAAATAACGGCAAAATGAAGTATGTGCCCTACATGACATCGGTGGACGGTGTGGAGGACGGCAACTGGTTCATGAGCTTTACCAATATGGTTCCCGGAGGAAAATACAGGGATAAGCTGAATATCGAGAATGCCAGCAGCAAGGATTTCCGGCTTTTCATGAAGATCTCCCCCAGAACCGGCGAACAGAAACAGTCGGATATTCAGGAAGAACTTCTGAAGAAGATTGCCATGAAGGTGTACTACCTGGATCAGCTGATCTATGACGGCGATGTCACCGGATACCATTACTCGGAATTGTCGGGAAAAGAAGACATGCAGGGTCTGGTACCGCTGGGAGTCTACAAACATGGGCGCAAGGAACAGATTCGTGTGGAACTTGTCCTGGACAAAAACATCGGACTGGACGATGACGGCAGTTACCGATTTGCGGATGTACTCACCAAGATCGACTGGGAGTTCATGGTTCAGGAGGTCACCACTCCTCCCGATCGCCCCGATAACCCGGGAGATTCCGATGACCCCGACGACCCGGGGCGGCCGGACAGACCGGGAGTCAATATCCCCGACGAGCCGGTACCGCAGACGATGGTGGAGATTCCTAATGAGGAAGTGCCGCTGACCATCCTTCCGGACCCGGAAGTGCCGCTGACCTTTATGATCCCGCAGACAGGAGACGAATTCCCGGTGATCCCCTTGGCGGTGACTGCCGCAGTCAGCCTGATGCTCATGATCGGGTTCGGATTCCTGGGATTTGGAAAGAAGAAGGAGAAGAATAAATAGGGATGAAACGGCTTTTCAGAGTTCTATTTGCAGTTGCCTGTGGGGTCTGCGTGGTCTGTATGGTTTTGCTTGTCGGTTACTACCGGATGAACCGGGAGAGCAGTGATGAGTATCGAAACCTGTTAGGGCATGTGGTGGCCGTAAAGCAGGATGCAGGGCAGTCCGAAGAGCAGCCGGATCAAAATACAGAACAGGTTCAGCAGGCGGGTGTGATGAAAAACCCGCCTGCCCTTTTCGTAGATTTTGATGTACTGCGAAGCATCAACGGGGATATTGCGGCCTGGATCGATTTTCCGGGCCAGGACATCAGCTATCCTGTAGTACACGGCGCGGACAACGCCCGTTATCTGAAATACACATTTGAAGGAAAACGAAACGCGGCGGGATGTATTTTCGCGGATTCCCGCAACGAGGGGCTTCTCACAGACGACAACACCATCATCTATGGCCACAATATGCGCAACGGTTCCATGTTCGGACTGTTAAAGCGCTACATGGAACAGGATCACTACGAGAAATTCCCTTATTTTGACCTCTATCTGCCTGACGCAGTATATCGCTGCCGAATCCTGGCCTGCTGCCGGGTTCCCGCCAAAGAAGACAACTATCCTACGGCCTTTGCCGCCGATGTAGAGCGGAACCAGTTTCTAACCGGCATGAGAGAGAGAGGTACTTACCTCATAGACCCGGCAGACCCAAAGGTGGACGTGCCGCTGCCCGCAGAAGGCACCGCGGCTTTTGAGAGATCGGCGGATGAGAACCCGCCGCTGGTGATGCTCTCCACCTGTGTAGGCGGCCAGAGCCGATATCGGTTTGTGATCCTGGCAGAGGCGGTGAAGGCGGGGGAGTAGAAAATTCGTCAATAAGCCCCCCGCCCGCCCAAATATCAGTAATAGACGAAATATGCTTATTGTGGTATAATGTCCACGTAAGCAATGAGCAGTGCCAAAAAATACAGGCAATCCGCTGCGTCGTGCTTGCACGAAAGCAGAGGACTGCCTGTATTTTTTGATAGGGCGAAAGCCCGTGAGCGAGATGGAGCGAAGCGGAATCGAGCGCCGCACTGCGGAGTGGAACATTACAAAGCGGAATCAAGCACTGCCCTGCGGAGTGGAGTATTACGAAGCGAAATCGAGCCCTGCGGAGCGGAGCATTACAAAGCGGAATCAAGCACTGCCCTGCCGAGTCCCCTCCCTCCGCAAAACAGAGTTAAATACCGCCCTGCCGAGCAACAAAAAACGATTTTTTACCCTCCTCCCCTTCCTCCATCGTCCCGAAAGGAGAACAAAGACAGATGAAAGAAAAAAGAAAAGTAACAGGTCGGTTAGGAGTCTATCTCCAGTGGCCCCTATTACTTTCCGCTCTGGTCATCACGATGAATGCGACAGCAGCCCTTATAGACCCCACAGCCGGTTTAGCCCTCTGCGGCTTTACCATAGTCTATCTGATCGCTGCCATTTTCCTGTACATTTACAAGAAAAGAAGCATCATGGCCGGAATGATAGAATTTTCAGCAGAATACGCATGGATCCAGAAGAAACTGCTGATGGATTTAAGCATCCCATACGGAATCATAGACGATACAGGCCGGCTTCTCTGGATGAATGACCAGTTCACCCAGATCATCAGAGAAGAAAAAGGAAAGATAGGCGCTCTCCAGTCCATGTTTCCCGAGATCACAAAAGAGATCCTGTCAGAGCTTGAAGAAGACACCAGGATCCACAGCAGTTTTGGAGAGAACCGTTACCGGATCGAGTTAAAGCCGGTGATCATAGAAAAAGAGGACATAAACTCCGAGCCAGATCTTCAGGTAGTAGCAGATGACAGATCCCTGATTACGGTATATCTTTTCGACGAGACCGAGATTCTGCGTCTGACCCAAGAGGTGGATGACCAGAAGATGGTAGCCGGTCTGATCTACTTAGACAACTACGAGGAGGCATTGGCCAGCGTAGAAGAAGTCCGCCGTTCCCTTCTGATGGCTCTTATCGAGCGAAAGATCAGCAAATACATCAGCAGGATGAGCGGAATCGTAAAAAAGATGGAAAAAGACCGGTATTTCTTTGCCATCAAGCAGAAATATGTGGAAGAGCTGAGAGAACAGCGATTCACCATTCTGGAGGAAGTAAAGGCCGTCAATATCGGCAATGAGATGTCGGTGACCTTAAGCATCGGCCTTGGTATGAACGGGGATTCCTACAGTCAGAACTATGAGCTGGCCCGGATGGCTATGGATATGGCTCTTGGCCGAGGCGGAGATCAGGCTGTCATCAAGAACAGAGAGAAGATCGAATACTTCGGCGGGAAGTCCCAGCAGCAGGAGAAGACCACCCGGGTGAAAGCACGGGTGAAGGCTCATGCTCTCAGGGAGCTGATGGAGAACAAAGACCGGCTGCTGATCATGGGCCATAAACTGGGAGACATCGATTCCTTCGGGGCTTCCATAGGAATCTACCGCATCGCCGCGTCCCTCAACAAAAAGGCCCATATTGTCATCAATGACATCACCTCCTCAGTGCGGCCGCTGACGGAGATGTTCCTGAACAATCCGGATTACCCGGACGATTTGTTCCTCACGGGAGACAAGGCAGCGGACATGGTGGACGCCAACACCATCCTGGTGGTGGTAGATGTGAATCGGCCAAGCATCACCGATGCCCCGGAGCTTCTCCATCTCGCCAAGACCATCGTGGTCTTGGACCATCACCGCCAGAGCAGCGAGATCATCACCAATGCGGTTCTGTCCTATGTAGAGCCCTATGCCTCCTCGGCCTGTGAGATGGTGGCCGAGGTGCTCCAGTACATTGCCGACGGGATCCGGGTAAAGCCCCAGGAAGCAGACGCCATGTACGCGGGAATCGTCCTTGACACCAACAATTTCAACAATCAGGTGGGAGTCAGGACCTTCGAGGCGGCGGCCTATCTGAGGAGGAGCGGCGCCGATATCACCAGAGTCAGAAAATTATTCCGCGAGGAGATGGCGGACTACAAGGCCAAGGCGGAGGCGGTGCGCCAGGCAGACGTGTACCAGGGGTCCTTTGCCATCAGTGTGTGTCCGTCGGAGGGCATCGAGAATCCCACCATTGTGGCGGCCCAGGCGGCCAACGAGCTGCTGGAGATCAAGGAGATCAAGGCATCCGTGGTCATGTCCAGATACAACGGAGTCATTTACCTAAGCGCCCGTTCCATCGATGAGGTCAATGTCCAGGTGATGATGGAGAGATTGGGCGGCGGAGGGCACCGGACCGTGGCGGGAGCCCAGCTTCCGGGAGCCTCCATAGAAGAAGCCCGAGAAAAAGTAAAACAAGTAATTCAGGAAATGATTGAGAAGGGAGAAGTGAGCTGATATGCAGATTGTATTGTTAGAAGATGTAAAATCATTGGGAAAGAAGGGGGAGCTGGTCAAGGTCAGCGAGGGATATGCCAGAAACTTTATTCTGCCCAAGAAGCTGGGAGTGGAGGCCACTTCCAAGAACTTAAACGACTTAAAGCTCAAGAAAGCCAATGAGGAGAAGGTGGCAGCCAAGCAGCTGGCAGACGCCAGGGAACTGGCAGGAAAGCTGGAGAAGTCCTCTGTCACCCTGGCCATCAAAGCCGGAGATAACGGCAAGGCCTTTGGGTCTGTGTCGGGCAAGGAGATCGGCAAGGCGATCCAGGAGCAGCTGGGGCTGGATGTAGACAAGAAGAAGCTGGTGCTTCCCGAGCCATTAAAGACCTTTGGAACCCACGAAGTCCCCATAAAGCTCCACAGAGAAGTGACGGCAAAGCTGGCGGTCAAGGTTGTGGAGGAATAAAGGCGACCGGCTATGCCCTACAGACAGGTAAGGAGAGACTACAATGGAAGAAGCCCTGTTAAAACGGGTTCTCCCCCACAGTATCGAGGCGGAGCAGTCAGTGATCGGCTCCATGCTGATGGATCGGGAGGCGATTATCACAGCTTCGGAGACTGTGACGGCCGATGATTTTTATCAGCACCAGTACGGCGTGATGTTTGAGTCCATGGTGGAGCTGTTTAATGAGGGAAAGCCGGTGGATCTGGTGACTCTCCAGGACCGCTTGAAAGAGAAGGACGTCCCGCCGGAGGTCAGCAGCCTGGATTTTGTCAGGGAGATCATCACGACGGTGCCCACCTCTGCCAATATCAGATCTTACGCCGAGATCGTCAGAGAGAAGGCGGTCCTTCGGAGACTGATTAAGGTCAATGAAGAGATTGCTAATGACTGTTATCTGGGGAGAGAGCCTTTGGCGGATATTCTGGCTGTCACAGAGAAGAAGATTTTCGATCTGCTCCAGAGCCGGAATTCAGGAGAATTCGTCCCCATCCGACAGGTGGCACTCAATGTTCTGGAGAACATCGAGAGGGCATCCAAGACCAAGGAGACCGTCACCGGAGTTCCAACCGGTTTTATCGATCTGGACTATAAGACCTCAGGGTTTCAGCCCTCGGACCTGATTCTCCTGGCAGCCCGCCCCTCTATGGGAAAGACTGCTTTTGTGCTGAATGTGGTGGATTATGTGTCTGTCAGAAGAGGGATTCCCTGTATGGTGTTCAGCCTGGAGATGTCCAAGGAGCAGCTGGTGAACCGTATGCTGTCCATGGAGTCCAATGTGGATTCCCAGAAGCTGCGGACCGGGACCCTGACCGACTCCGACTGGGATGCAGTGGTGGAGGGGGTGGGGGTGATCGGCAGTTCCAGGCTGCTCATCGATGATACTCCCGGTATCTCCATCACGGAGCTGCGTTCTAAGTGCCGAAAGGCCAAGTTAGAGCACGACATCGGCATGGTGATCATCGATTACCTTCAGCTGATGACGGGAAGCAGCCGGGGCAGCGACAACCGGCAGCAGGAGATCTCCGAGATCTCCCGATCTTTAAAGGCCTTGGCCAGGGAACTGAAAGCGCCGGTGGTGGCGCTTTCCCAGCTGAGCCGTGCCTGTGAGACCAGAACCGACCACAGGCCCATGCTCTCGGACCTTCGAGAGTCCGGAGCCATCGAGCAGGACGCGGATGTGGTGATGTTTCTGTACAGAGACGATTACTACAATAAAGATTCCGAGATGAAAGATATGGCAGAAGTGATTATCGCCAAACAGCGCAACGGCCCCATCGGCACTGTGAACCTGGTCTGGATGCCTCAGTACACCCGGTTTGCCAATGCCACGAGACAGCCGGCACAGTAGAAGAGACAGAGAAAGCCTCATGGGAGACCCTGTGGGGCTTCTTTTTTATGCCGTGAAACACGAGCCCTGCAGGCGGAGAGCCCTGTGGGTCAGACTTTTGGGGTAGGTCCATGAAAAAAGAGAAATTAACTGGCATATTATCTGTCTTCCGTTCATATGATGCTATAAGGAATACGTGAAATCTGGAAACAAAAGGAGAGGATGCTATGGCTGAGGTACGTTATCTTATATCGGATGCATCGAAACAGGTGGATGTGGAGTCTCATGTTCTCCGCTACTGGGAGGACGAGCTGGAACTGGACATCCCCAGAAATGACATGGGACATCGCTATTATACGGAGTACCATATCCGTTTATTCCGTCAGATAAAGGAGTTAAAGGAAAAAGGATACCAGCTGAAGGCAATCAAAAATGCCCTGAATAAAATGACAGGTGCCATGGGGGAGATTACCATCACCGAAGATTATATGGAGGAAGACATGAAAGCAGCTTGGAATGAGGGACCATCACGGGAACAGCCAAAGGTGCGGCCGGGAGAACTGTCACGGGAACGGCCGAACCCGCGGACAGCGCAGGCGCCTCGGGAGCAGTCGAAAGTGCGTCCGGCAGAGATTCTGCGGGAACAGGTAAAAGCGCGGACAGAAGCCTCTCGGGAACAGCCGAGGACGCGTACGGCAGAAGCTTCCCGGGTGCAGCTGAAGGCACAGACGGCGGAGTCTCCTCGGGTGCAGCTGAAGGCGCAGACAGCGGAGGCCTCCCGTGAGCAGCCGGAGACACGGGTGGCAGAGTCCATGCGGACACAATCGAGAGTCCGGCACGGCGAGGTGCCGAAAGAACCGGAAAAATCCCGTCCCGCTGAGTCCCCCAGAGGGCAGTCCGGCACAGCGCAGGCAAAAGCCGTCCAGGAACCGTCTAAGGTTTGCGGCCCGCGGGAGGCTCAGGAACAGTCTGTTCCCCGTATGTCAGAAGACGGAACACTCCCGGCGCCCGCTTCCGGTGACAGTGTCAGATCGCCGGAAGTCCGTGGGGCAGAGAATCCGGGAGGAGTGTCCGGAGCTTTGTCTGGGGAGAAAGGACAGGGTCAGCCCAAAGAGCCTGATGTGCGTCCGGCCAAGAGCGGAGCGGCTGTGATGTCCATCGAACATCTTCAGAGGAACTTGAGAAAGCAGGAGGAGACAAGCTTAAAGGAGGTGGACAACCTTCATCAGAAACCCCAGACTGCCGAGCTGAACGCGGAGAAGATGGCTCGTTTCCAGAGTGTTATGAACCATATTATCGGACGGGCCATGGATGCCAACATGGACAGACTGGCCAGGGAAGTGAGCAACACGGTCAGCGAGGATGTGACGGACAAGGTGATGAAAGAGGTAGAGTATCTGATGCGGGTCAGCGACGAGAAGGAGGAGGAGCGGTTCCGCCAGTTAGACGAGACCATCAGAGCCTATCAGAAACAGGGAAAAGGCCGGGCCGAAGCGGCTGCGGCCAAAGTCCCGTTTTTCAAAAAAAAGAAGTTTGGCAAGAGCGGGAAGAAGCTGTTTTAGGACAGGCCCGCCCGGCAGGCATCTCCGAAGCTTTGGAACAGCCGGGCAGCGGCCTCGTCCTGCTCCCAGAGATGTTCCGGATGCCATTGAACAGCGAGAAACCAGGGGTGGCCCCCCATCTCCACTCCCTCGATCAGGCCGTCAGCGGCTTTGGCGCACGCCGAGAGAGACGGCGCCAGGTCCCTGACGGCCTGATGGTGCATGCTGTTTACCGCCAGGGCCGTACAGCCGCAGATCCGGGCCAGACGGCTTTTTGCCGTGACCTCGACCTTGTGGGAGGGAAGGTGGAAGGCGAAAGGCTGCCGGTGAGCGATGGGACCCCCGCAGTTTGGAGAGTACTGGCTGAGGATATCCTGGTAGATGGTTCCCCCCAGCCCCACATTGATGATCTGGATCCCACGGCAGATTCCGAGAACCGGCTTCCCGGTCTTTAAGACTGCCGCGAGAAGAGCCAGCTCCATGGTGTCCCTCACAGAGGACACATTGCCGCATGCCCTGTGAGTCTCCTCTCCGAAGAGAAAGGGATGGGGATCAGGCCCGCCGGTGAACACAAAGCCGTCTAAGGTTTCTGCCATCTGCTCACAGCCGTCAGGGGAGAGGGTGAGAGGAAGGACGACGGGAATCACGTCTGCCGCTGAGAGTGCCTTTAAATAAGTGGACCTCATGGCCAAGTCTCCGGTGTCCGTATCGTGGGCAGGGGTCAGGCCGATGACTGGTTTTTTCATGAAATGCGCCTCCTAACCGGGCTTCAATAGCCGCTGTGTTTTGTTATAGGAAACAAGAAATGCCCCTTCCGCGGTGGAAGAGGCATTTTAAGTATCTGTGATATAATTAAGCTTCGCTGATCGCGCCGGTCGGGCAGGCACCTTCACATGCGCCGCAATCGATGCAGGCATCCGCATCAACTACATACTGTCCGTCTCCCATAGAGATTGCGCCTACGGGGCACTCGCCTTCGCAGGTACCGCAAGCTACACAAGCATCACTAATCACACGTGCCATAATCATTACCTCCTTATATTCTATACATGTGTATCCTCATTTTATACCACAACAGACGAATAATCAAGAGGAAATTGTAGGTGCAATTGTTTAAAATTGAAAGCAATGTCAGTTAGCTTGAACTAACGACCTGTCCCCCTTGCCAAAATACAAAAAAAGTATTATAGTAGAACCAGTACATGGAAAGGAGGAATACCCATGCAGATTAATAAAGAGATGCTGATTGGTCAGTTGGTTCAGATGGATGAGCTGATTCCGCAGATGCTCATGGGCGCCGGGATGCACTGCTTAGGATGTCCGTCCGCTCAGGGTGAGAGCTTAGAAGAGGCGTGCTATGTTCACGGAATAGATTGTGATGATCTGGTATCCAAGATGAACGAGGTTCTGGCCGACCGTTAAGCTTTTCGAGACATCAAAAAGACCGTCTGTGTCTGCACAGGCGGTCTTTTCGTGTCAGATCGCGGAAAATACCTGCAGTGCCTTGTCCTGACAGAGGACCTCATAGTGTTCTGCATAGTAGGCTTCGCTGGCATATTCGTGGCGGACCTTGGTTCCATACTCAGCCAATATGTTGCAGACTCGACTGAATGCCAGTGGCTCACAGCCCTCATTCTTCACCACCAGATAATACTGGCTGGTGTCTGGCTTTTTGTACAGCGTGTTGATGCCGTCATAGAGCTTCCCCACGGCTCTGGCGGCCTCGGATATCCGGTCCAGGCCGTCAAAAGAATAGATGCGCATGGAAGAAACAGGCTCCTTGGAGTCCTGTCCGTCTCCCTGCAGAGCGTTGTCCGCCAGGACGGAGGCCAGAGAATCGCCTAACAGCCGACCCAGAGTCTCCGCCCCCTCCAGCAGCTCACTGGCCAGGTGGGAGAGCACATCCGTGCTGTCGTCGGACTGGGGGGAAAACTTGGAGAACCGAGTGTCCAGCTCCTCAGGGTCCTCGATCTTGGTGATCACCAGCATTACGCTCTCATTGGACAGAGGGATCGCCTCCACCATCAGGGGGATGTCTTCCGCCTCGAATCCGACCTCGCTGGAGGCTTTCTGGATCATCTCCCGAAACAGATTTCGCGCCTTCTCACTCCCATAGGCCAGCTCCCCCAGATTCAAGTTGCGGGCGCTCAAATCCAAACTGGTCAGAGTACATCGAATCTGATTGTCATTGATACGTTCTATTTTCATACAGGATACTCCCTTTCAGTACAAATCAAATTTTCTATCAATAAAAGAATAGAATGTCTCAACTATAATATACTATATAATACGGTCAAATATCAATTCCTATGTAAAAAAATTTTGAAAAATTTAAGAGATTCTGGAATTACCCATTGCGAAAACTCTGAAATTGTATTAAGATACTAGATAAGAGGTGAGGTTGGACGAAGGAGGTGAGCAGATCGAGAACACCGTTCTGTTTGGAAAATATCAGTTGGTGCGCTTATTAGGGAAAGGGCGGAGCGGGACCGTGTATCTGGCGCTCCATTTGGAGTTAAAGGAATACCGGGCTGTGAAGAGGGTGCCCAAGGTGTCTGTCGGTTACGAGGAGTTTAAGAAGGAGGCGCTTCTGCTCTCATCGCTGGATCACGCCGGGATCCCCAAAGTGTACGACTTGGAAGAAGACGAAAGTTACAGTTATCTCATTGAAGAATATCTGGAGGGTGAATCTCTCTATGCTCTGGTGAAAAGCCAGGGACATCTGAATCAGGAAGCAGTGCTCCGCATAGGAGTTCAAGTCTGTGACCTGGTCCATTACCTGCATTCCGCAGGAGAAACCCCTGTTTTATATTTAGATCTGCAGCCAGGAAATCTGTTATTTTGCCATGGCTGTGTGAAGTTGTTGGATTTTGACCATGCAGACCGTCTGGATGAGGCCAACCGGTCACGTCTGCGCTACGGGACGCCGGGATTTTGTGCGCCGGAACAGAAGGCGGGAGGCGCATTGGGCGTCTATACGGATGTCTATCAGATCGGTGCCCTTCTCTACTATCTTTCCACAGGATACACGAGGGAAGAGGCAGACGGGAAGCTTTTCGGTCAGACTCTGGGAAGGATTATCGGGAACTGTGTCAGAGAGGACAGGGCACAGAGGTATCCGTCCATTGAGGAGTTAAAAGAAGAATTAGAAATTCTGTATTCTCAAACAGGTGTTTTCAAAGAAAATCAACCATCATCTCTTATTGTAGCCCTGGCAGGCAGCCGCCACGGAGCGGGCGTCACACACATTGCCCTGGGGTTTGTCCGGTATTTAAACCAATTGGGAGTTAAGACGATTTATGAAGAGTGGAATGACTCACAGGATGTGCGGGATATGGCAGTTCGCACCAGAAGCCCTGTGGATTCCTATGGCATCTGTCAGATCAGACAGGTGGCTGTGAAACCTTTCTACGGTCCGGCCGTGCGCTTAAAGCAGGCTTTTTATCCGGTGGTAGTCCGGGATTATGGCACAGAATGGAAAACAGTGCGGGAGGCCCCGGATGTAACCTGCGTCTGGCTGGTCCACGGAGGAAAGTGGTGGGAACAGGAAGCGGGAGTGAAGGCCCTGGAGGCATTGAAAAATTGTCCTGGGTTTCTGGTGCTCTACAATCGGACGATCGGGAGTATGAGGCCGGACCGGCCCCGGGATGTTTCTGCGGAACAGTGTTTTCAGGTGCCGGATTTTCCGGATCCCTGGGAATGCAAAAGGGAGGCAGAATCATTTTTTAAAGAACTGGCGGGCAGGATCCCTCTGCCTGGAGCAGAGCATAGAGGGAGGCGAATGCCGGGATGGGCAGAGAAGACGGCGGCGTTTGCAAGAGCGCGGCTGCAAGGCGGCCACGGGTGAAAGGAACCGCAGAGGAGAACCATGAGATTTGCAAAAGGCCGTTTTGGGGGAGGGGAGACAAAGCCTTGGATCATAGGCCTGGCCGGGGCCGGCAGAGGCACTGGGGTGACCCACCTGACTCTGATGCTGGCCAATTATCTGTGCAGTGCACAGGGGAGAAAGACGGCGGTGCTGGAGTGGAACGACCATGGAGATTTTGACCGTCTGGGAATCTTGTGCACGGGAGAAGAAAAGGAGAAAGACCGCTATCGAATCTTGCAGGCAGATTACTACCCACGGGCAGAGGCGGGCCGGCTGATGAGATGCCTGGGAGAAGGATACGAGAGGGTGCTGATCGATTTCGGCGTCCTGGATGAAATGACTGAGACAGAACTTACGCGGTGCAAAGCCGTGTGGATCCTAATATCCTTCAGCGAGTGGCAGATGGAGGCGTTTTGGGAACTTATGAGATCTAGGGAATCCCCGGGGAGAGAAAGCTGGCAATTTTTTGCTGCCTTTGGCAGTGAAGAATCCAGAGCAGAGTGGAATAAAAGGCGGAGACCGAAGATCGAGAGAGTTCCTCTTTCAGCAGATGCCTTTACCGTCACCAGAGAGCTGATGGGATGGATGGAGACGGCGCTGGACCGGAGCCCTTTTTCAGGTGATGTGTCACGAAAAGGCCTCCTGAGGGGAAAAGGGCAGTTTTTGAGGTCAAAAGAGGAGAGAAAGTCAAATGAAAGAGTATAGTGCAGAGGAGCAGAAGCAGTATGTGGACGGGTTCAGAAGATTTGAATCCATAGGAGTTCCAATCTATATTGACGGACAGGAGGCAGCGGAAGAGGACTGGGAGAAGATCTTCCAGGTTCGGGAAGATGGAGCCTTTTATATGTGTGATTATGTAGGGACAGAGGAGGGGACTCTAAAGGAGATCCATTTTGACCGGGTGTATAACAAGTAACAGGAAGGCCCCGGAGAATACCAGATTCAGCCAGCAGCCAATGGTTAAGGGGCGGGAAAGCGGACGGACGACACGTCCGCTTTCTTATCTCATAGGAAAGTGCCCCTACTTAAAAAAAACTTAAGATACAGGCATCTAAAAATGTGCTATACTTAAAAAAATATGCACAGGAGGAGGAACCTTGAAGGAGAAGAGGATTCCAATTTTTATTATTGTCATGATGATTTTGCTGCTGGTGCTGGGAGCAGGAGCTGTGGTGGGGGTCACGATCTTACAGCGCTACATCCCATCTAAGGAACCGGCAGATCTGGATATGGTGCTGGGAGTCAGCGGGGAGGAGACGGCTCTTTTTTTTAACGGAAAGCTCCAGGAGGATGTGGGTCTTACGAGAGACGGGCAGATCTATCTGCCGGTGAAGTGGGTCAACAGCCGGATCAATGAGAAGTTCTACTGGGATGAGGTAGAGAAGCTTTTGGTGTACACCCTTCCGGACACCATCGTCTACGCGGACAGAAGGACAAAAGGCAGCACTGGTCTGCCCCTGATTCTTGCGGAAAAGAGCGGGATCTACCTCTCTGTGGGTCTCATCACCAATTACACGGCAGTGGAAGTTTACGGTTTCGTGGAGGGAGAAGATCACAAGCGGGTATACATAGATGACCGGTGGGAGCCGATACAGACAGGAGTAAGCGCCAAGCGGACCCCGGTGCGGGTGGGGGAGGATATCAAGAGTCCGATTCTGACCTATGTGGAGAAAGAGGGGAACTTTCAGATCCTGGATCAGTCGGAGGAATGGGCCAGAGTGCTGACGGAGGACGGTTTTATCGGGTATCTTAAGAACAAAAGGATCGCCCGGACACAGACTGAGGAGAATCCCTGTACCATGGAGCTTCCGGAGTACACCAGCATCTCCCTGGACGAGAAGGTGTGTCTGGCTTGGCACCAGGTGACTCACGAGGATGCCAACGGGGCCATGGAAGAGCTGATCGCCAACACTGAGGGGGTCAATGTGATCGCCCCCACCTGGTTTGCTCTGACGGACAACAGGGGGAACTATCATTCCTATGCGGATCGGGACTATGTGGATAAGGCCCACGAGATGGGGATGCAGGTGTGGGCGGTTCTGGATAATTTCAACATGGGAGACAACGTAAACTCGGAGATTTTGTTCTCTCAGACCTCCGTGCGAAAGAGGCTGATCGCCGGTCTGATGGAGGATGTGAAGCAATATGGCCTGGACGGCATCAATCTGGATATCGAGGGGATCAAGCCGGAGGCAGGCCCTCACTATGTCCAGTTTATCAGAGAATTGTCGGTGTCCTGCCGCAAGGAGGGTGTGATTCTGTCTGTGGACAATTACGTTCCGGCCGGCTACAATTCCTTTTATAACCGGGCGGAGCAGGGGCGGGTGGCAGATTATGTGATCGTCATGGGCTATGACGAGCATTATGCCGGCGGGGAAGCCGGCTCTGTGGCTTCCTACTCCTATGTACAGGAAGGGATCCAAAACACTATCGAGGAGGTCCCCCATGAAAAGGTGATCAATGCGGTGCCCTTCTACACGAGAGTGTGGACCATCAAGGATGATAAGACTACGTCTTCCGCCCTGGGGATTGCGGGGGCGCAGAAGTGGATCGAGGAAAACGGTGTGGAGCTGTTCTGGCAGGAGGACATGGGCCAGTATTACGGAGAGCTTTCCACGGAGGAGGGGCTGAAGCAGATCTGGATGGAGGAGGAGCGATCTTTAGGGCTCAAGATGGATTTGATCGAAAAATACCAGCTGGCCGGGGTGGGCTGTTGGAAGCTGGGGTTTGAGTCTGCCTCCATCTGGGATGTGGTGAAAGTAAATCGATGACAGGGGCGATACCATGAGACGAGGAGGAATCTTATGGCTGCTGGCAGGATTTTTGCTGCTAAGCGGCTGTTCTTACATCAATTCCGGCCGGGAGGAGGCTGCGCTGGGGTCAGACATTATGATCGAGAGGGAGACACAGATTGAGACTGAGGCAGGTCCTACCATGCCTTGGCTTCCCCCGGAGGAGACCACCATCGCACCCCTTGACCTGCCGGAACTTCCCACGGAGACCCACACCGTCAATCCGGAGATCGTGATTGCGGCGGACCTCCATTACCTGTCCAAAGAGCTGACGGATTTTGGCGATGCGTTCATGCAGGCGGCGTCAAACAGAGACGGACAGATGGTTTTCTACGGCTGGGAGATCACGGAGGCGTTTTTGGATCAGGTGATCAAAAGACGTCCCCAGGTACTGATTTTGGCCGGGGATTTGACCTTAAACGGGGCCAAGGCCAGCCACGAGACCCTGGCGCAGCAGCTGAGGCGGGTGAAGGATGCGGGGATCCCTGTGGCGGTGATCCCGGGCAACCATGATATCAACAATCCCCAGGCTGTCTCCTACAGGGCCGATGAAGTCATACCTGCGGAACCTACCAGTCCAAGGCAGTTTGCCAACATCTATGACGAGTTCGGGTACGGGGATGCCCTGAGCCGGGACGGCTCGTCCCTCAGCTATGTGTACCAGATGACGGACGGGACTTGGCTGGTGATGCTGGACAGCTGTCAGTATGAGGAAGCGGTTCAGGTGGGAGGTATGATCGGCACCGACACATACCAATGGCTGGAGGAGCAGTTGGAGGAGGCCTGGGCTCAGGGGCGCCAGGTTCTCGTGGTGGCTCATCACAACCTTATGGACGAGAGCAGGATCTATGAGAAGGACTGTACCATCGAGCACGCGGAACAGCTGGAAGAGATCCTGGACCGATGGGGGGCCGGGCTGTTTTTAAGCGGCCACCTTCATGTACAGCACTACAAGACTTCAGAGGATTACGACATCGACGAGATCGTCACCTCAGCACTGTCTGTGTTTCCCTGCCAGTATGGGGTCCTCCAGTTCTTTGGTTCGGACCACTATTTCTATTGGACGGAAAAGACCGATGTGTCCGCGTGGGCGGAGCGGAGGAATAATCCGGACCGGAATCTTCAGGACTTTGAGTGGTATGCCGATGAATTTCTTCAGGATACCTTTTATAAGAGGGCGGTCGGGGAGCTGCAGGGAAAGGAGCTGACCCAGGACGAGATTCGGGATATGGCGGAGTTGTATGCCATCCTCAATGTCCAGGCGGTCGCCGGCAATGCCTATGAGGTGCGGGATTACGTGATGGGAAGCCCAAGCTATGAGCAGTGGAAACAGCTGGACCGCACCAGCCTTCTGGCCATGTACATGGAGGAGGTCTTAGAGGACGGAACCATAGACTACAACAAGAGGAGCAGGCCTTAGGGCCTGCTCTGTGCGCTGTTGAGATACTCCATAATCCCCATGTGGATGGTCCAGGCCAGCCGGTCCTGATAGTCGGGAGACCCCAGTTTGGCGGCTTCGCCGGAGTTGCTGAGGAATCCGCATTCCACGATGACGATGGGGGAGCGGACGTGGAGCAGCAGATAGTAGTTGGAGTTGGCCTTGGCAGCCCGGGTGTTGCCGTCACCCAGGACAAAGTCAAAGCGCTTCTGAAGGATCTCTGCCAGTTCTCTGCCTTCATCGGAATTTTTGTAATAGAAGACCTGGCCGCCTTTGATAGATTCCTCATGATAGCTGTTCTGATGAATACTGACAGTCAGATCCGGGGCGGCATTGTTGATGAGGCTGCAGCGGTTCTTCATGTCCGCCGATTTTTTGTTTTTATCCCCATCCTTGTACATGCCGCAGTCGCTGTCACGGGTCATCACCACCGTCACGTCGGAGGCTTCCAGATAGGTCTTGAGCCGCCTGGCGATCTGTAGGTTGATGTCCTTTTCCAGGCTGCCGTCTATGCCCACCTTTCCCGGGTCTATGCCCCCATGTCCGCTGTCGATGACCACCACAGGGGAAGTGGAGGCGGATGAGGAAGCCGCCGGCGCAGTGAGTATAGCCGCCTGGCGGGCCATATGGTAGATCAGAAACAGGAGAAGTATGGCCATGAGGATTTCCTGACCGGAAGGCAGAGAGGCCTTTAAGGCGGATATCCGATGTTTATTCAATGAGTTCACGGACTGCTCCAGGGAATGTTCTTGGTTTAAGTATATCGGAAATCAGGAAAAAAAGAACGTTGTCCACCAGTTGCAATCCCGGATGCGGTTGTGTATAATGAGGGGGCAAATAACCGTTGAAAGTCCGAAAGAGAAGAAGGAATGAGAATGAAGACAAAAGTGACAGTGATAGACAGAGATGCCCTTCGGGATGAAGATCTGGAGGAGGCGGCCCGGATTCTTAAGACAGGCGGCCTGGTGGCATTTCCCACGGAGACGGTGTACGGCCTGGGAGCCAACGCCCTGGACGAGAAGGCGGCGGCTAAGATCTACGCGGCCAAGGGAAGGCCGTCGGACAATCCCCTGATCGCCCACATCGCAAGCCCGTCGGACTTAAAGCCGCTGGTGAAGGAGATCCCGGAGGCCGCCGGGAAACTGATGAAGGCCTGGTGGCCGGGACCGCTGACCATGATCTTCCCCAAAAGCAGTCTGGTACCCGGAGGTACCACAGGGGGACTGGACACGGTGGCAGTGAGAATGCCGGACGATGAGGTGGCCAGGCGGCTGATCCGGCTTGCCGGAGTGCCGGTGGCAGCGCCCAGCGCCAATACGTCGGGACGGCCAAGCCCCACGGAGGCGGATCATGTATATCAGGATATGGACGGAAGGATCGATTTAATTCTGGACGGAGGCCCGGTGGGCATCGGGGTGGAGTCCACCATCGTGGACGTGACAGGCCCGGTCCCTATCCTGCTGCGGCCCGGCGCCGTCACCCTGGAGATGCTTGAGGAGACGGTGGGAGCCGTGGAGGTGGACCCGGCGGTGACGGGACCCGTATCGGCGGATGTAAAACCCAGAGCCCCGGGGATGAAGTACCGCCACTATGCGCCGAAGGCAAAGCTGGTGCTGGTGGAGGACGAGGAGTGGAGCCGGGCCCATAGCCGGGACTATGGGCGTCGCAGAACCGCTGTCAGCCAGGCTGTGACCCGGACCATCACACGCCTTGCCATGGAGGAGGCTAAAAAGGGCCGGCGGGTGGGCATCATCTGTACCGATGAGACTGTGGAGCAGTATCCGAAATCCCTGTGGGTCCGGAGCCTGGGACTTCGGAGCCGGGAGGAGACTATCGCTCACAATCTGTTTGGGGTACTCAGGGAGTTTGACAGCCTGGAGGTAGAGGTTATCTATTCGGAGAGTTTTTCCAGAGATCATCTGGGACAGGCTATCATGAACCGTCTGTCCAAGGCGGCAGGGTATCACATCTTAAAGGTATGACGGAAAGAGACAACTATGAAGATATTGCTGGTGGCGATCAACGCAAAATACATTCACTCCAACCTGGGAGTGTACAGTCTGAAAGCCTACGCCGACCGGGAGGCCGGGGGTGAGGACAGCTCGGTGGAGATCAGCGAGTACACCATCAACCATGAGATGGATAGGATCCTGCAGGATATCTACAAGAGAAAGCCGGAGGTGGTGGGATTTTCCTGCTATATCTGGAATATCCGGTATGTCTCATGGCTGGCCAAGGATCTTGCCAAAGTGCTGCCCCGGACTCAGATCTGGCTGGGAGGTCCGGAGGTGTCCTACGATGCGAAACAGTCTCTGGAGAGATGGCCGTGGATCCGGGGGATCATGACAGGAGAGGGGGAGGAGACCTTCTCGGAGTTGGTCCGGTTTTATGAAGGAGGGCAGCTCTGTCTGGAGGACATCAGGGGGATCGTGTTTCGCCGGGATTCGGGACACATCGCGGCTGCTGCCCCGAGGCCCCTTTTGGACATGGACCGGATTCCCTTCTGCTATGGAAGCCTGGAGGGGATGGAGCACCGGATCCTCTACTACGAGAGCAGCCGGGGATGCCCCTACTCCTGCAGTTACTGCCTTTCTTCCATAGATAAGTCCGTAAGGTTTAGGAGTATGGAACTTATAAAGCGGGAGCTGGATTTCTTCCTGGAAAGAAACGTCTTTCAGGTAAAGTTTGTGGACCGAACCTTTAACTGTAAAAAGAGTCATTGCCTGGAGATCTGGAGATACCTTATAGAACACGACAACGGGGTGACCAATTTCCACTTTGAGATCTCCGCGGATCTGCTGGATGAGGAGCAGCTTTCGGTGCTGGGACAGATGAGGCCGGGTCTGATCCAGCTGGAGATCGGGGTGCAGACCACCAATCAGGAGACCATAAAGGAGATTCACAGGACCATGGACTTGGAGCGTCTGAGAGAGGCGGTGACCAGGATCCGGGAATTCGGCAATATCCGCCAGCATCTGGATCTGATCGCAGGACTTCCGCTGGAGGGCTTTGACCGATTCTGCCAGTCCTTTGATGAGGTGTATCACATGAGGCCCCACGAGCTTCAGCTGGGGTTTTTGAAGGTGCTGAAGGGCTCTTACATGGAGCGTCAGGCTTCGTCCTATGGCCTGGTCTGTGGGTATGAGCCGCCCTATGAGGTGCTGTCCACCAGATGGCTGGATTACGGGGAGGTGATCCGGCTGAAGGCGGTGGAGGAGATGGTGGAGGTCTACTATAACAGCGGCCAGTTTACCCATACCCTGAGGGAGATGGAGACACAGTGGCAGTCTCCTTATGCCATGTTTGAGGCCATAGGAGATTACTATGAGCATCACGGGCTAAAGGGGATCAGCCACAGCCGTCAGGCCAGGTATGAGATCCTCTACGACTTTTTAAGGGACAGAGAGCCTGGGAGGATCCTGCGGTATCGGGATCTTTTGATGTATGACCTGTATCTTCGGGAAAATGTGAAAAGCCGGCCCTCTTTTGCCCCGGATCAGACCATTTATAAGGAGAGAATCCGCGAATTTTTTGTGAAAGAGAGGCAAAACCCCCGGTATTTGCCGGGATATGAGGGATATGATTCCAGGCAGATGAGCAAAATGGCCCACGGAGAGGTCTTCGGGGACGGGCAGCTGGTGGTGTTTGACTACAAAAACAGAGATCCTCTGAGCCGCAATGCAAGGGCGATTTTGGTGAAAAACAGTAAAAGGGGTCTTGCGTGAACGGACAAAATAGCATAGAATAAATACAACTGTGCAGACAGAGCCCAGAGATTCGGCCTCTGTGTGACAGGACCAAAGATCAGAGTGAAGAGGTGAGAGCCATGTTATTTGATTTCAATAATAAAAAGAACAGAAAGATCGTTTCGACGGTCATCGTGATTCTGCTGGTGCTGTCTATGGTAGCACCTGTGGTGTTGAGTGCCCTTTTGCGTTAGTCAGAAAGTAGATTTGAGGAGAGGATTATGAAAAGAAGGATATGGGCAGCAGGCTTTGCGGCAGCCTTCTGCGGTGTTATGCTGGCGCTGCCGACAGCGGCCATGGGGGCGGTGGTTCCGACAGGACTCTCCGTAGGAGGCCAGGACTTAGGGGGACTGGAAGCGGAGGACGCAGAGAAGAAAATTGAGGAGTATGTAGCCGGCATGTCCGGACAGACCATTAGCCTGGAGGTGGAGGGAACCACGGTGGAGACCACGGCAGAGGACCTGGGCTTTACCTGGGAGAACACGGATGTGGTGGAGGAATCAGTCAGAGAATACCACACAGGCAATGTGATCAGGCGCTATATGAAACAGAAAGACCTGGCCAGAAACCCGGTAAACATAGAGCTGGAAGTGAAGGTGGACCAGGAGGCGGCGGGCCGGTTTGTGGAGGAACAGTGTGCCCCCTTTGCCAGGGAGGCCCAGGATGCCACTGTCATCAGAGAGAACGGCCAGTTTGTGGTGACGCCTTCTCAGACCGGTATCGCCATAGACTTAGACGGGACCAAAGAGGCGTTCTATGGGGCACTGGCGGCCGGACTTGAGGCCCCGGTCCACGTGAAGGCATCGGTGACCGTGACGGAGCCGGCAAGGACCACGGAGATGCTGTCCCAGATTCAGGATATGCTGGGCACATTTTCCACGGATTTCAGCAGCAGCGGAGCGGCCAGATCCACCAATCTAAAGGTAGGTGCTTCCAAGATCAACGGCCATGTGCTGATGCCGGGGGAGACCCTGTCCGGCTACGAGTGCATGCAGCCGTTTACCAGGGCCAACGGCTACGCGGCGGCAGCGGCCTATGAGAACGGCCAGGTGGTGGATTCCATCGGCGGCGGCGTGTGCCAGATCGCCACAACTCTGTATAATGCGGCCCTCAACGCGGAGCTGGAGATTACGCAGAGACAGAACCATTCCATGATTGTGACCTATGTGCCGCCGTCCAACGATGCGGCCATCGCAGGGACATATAAAGACATCAAGGTGACCAACCCCTATGATACGCCCATCTATGTGGAGGGCGGCACAAGCGGAAGGACCCTGACATTCACCATCTACGGCAAGGAGACCAGACCGGCCAACCGGACGGTCAAGTACAAGTCCGAGACCTTAAGCGTCCGGGACCCGGGAGAGCCGATCACCCAGGTGGACCCGTCTCTTGCGCCGGGAGCTAGGATCCGCGTCCAGTCCGCCCATCGTGGGCTTAAGTCCAGACTGTGGAAATGTGTCTACATCGACGGTGTGGAGACGGAGCGGATCCTTCTTCACACGGATACTTATAATGCTTCCAAGGCCATTTATAAAGTGGGACCGGAGGCGCCGCCGCCTCAGCAGACGGAGCCTGCCCCTCCCCAGAACACGGGGGGAGAGCAGCAGACCGCTCCGGCAGCGCCGGTGGAGGGAATCGGAGGAGGTCCGGGAGTCACAGGGCCGTCTCAGCCGTCCGAGCCGGCTTCGACTCCGGGTCCGGGGACAACAGGCCCCGGAGAAAGCGGCCCCGGAGTATAGAGTCGATCAGCTTGGTCGGGAAAGGTATGATAGAGCATGAAGCCTGTTGAACGGGAACTTAGAGGGACTTTAGAAGCCGGACAGGATCTGGTGGCCGCAGGCTATGCGGGACTGGAGGGGGCGAGACGGATCGCCAAGGCCAGGGAGGCAGAGTTGTCTGCCTGGTTTTCAAGAACCTATATCGAGCGGATGCAGCAGGGCACAGGCAGGATCATAGACGAGGACTCCGTTCCTTGGCGGGAGTATGGCGCCACGGAGTGGGAGTGTGCAGGGGAGGGCGGTATTTTTACCGCCCTTTGGAATCTGTCGGGGGCTTACCGGAGAGGATTTCAGGTGGATCTGTACCGTATCCCTGTCAGGCAGGACACCATTGAGGTGTGCGAGAGGTACGAGTTAAACCCCTACCGGCTTTACAGCAAAAACTGTGTCATCGCAGCTGCGGACAACGGATATCATCTGGCAGAGCGCCTGATCCGGGAGGGGATCCCGGCTGCGGTCATCGGTGTGGTGAGCCGCGGCATCGGAAGAGAGATCCATTACGGTCAGGTGAGAGGATTCTTAGAGAGGCCAAGGGAAGATGAGCTGGTTTCTGTAAACTTATGGAAAAAGGAGACGATGGTATGAGAGAAAAGATTTTGGCGATCATGGAGAAGAACAGTAGGATTGACATCAAGGATCTGGCGATCCTTCTCGGAGAAAGCGAGATCGCGGTGGCCAATGAGATCGCGGATATGGAGAAAGAGCATATCATCTGCGGCTACCACACCCTGATCAACTGGGACAACACCAGCGACGAGAAGGTGGTAGCTTTAATCGAGGTCAGTGTGACTCCTCAGAGGGGCATGGGATTTGACAAGATCGCGGAGCGAATCTATCAGTACAGTGAGGTCAATGCAGTGTATCTCATGTCGGGCGCCTATGATTTTACCGTGTTTATCGAGGGCAAGACCATGCGTCAGGTGGCCCAGTTTGTGTCTGAGAAGCTTTCCACTCTGGACTCCGTGCGCGGCACGGCCACCCATTTTGTGCTGAAAAAATACAAGGACCATGGTACAGTACTGGTGCAGGAGGTCCAGGATGAAAGGATGCTGATTACACCATGAGAAACCCTTTATCAGATACCATCGTAAACATAGAGCCGTCGGGCATCCGCAAGTTTTTTGACATTGTCAGCGAGATGAAGGACGCCATCTCATTAGGTGTGGGCGAGCCGGATTTTGACACGCCCTGGCACATCCGAGAGGAGGGCATCTATTCTCTTGAGAAAGGGAGGACCTTTTACACCTCCAACTCAGGACTGAAGGAGCTGCGCACGGAGATCGCCAATTATCTGAAGCGGCGCTGCGATATCACCTATGACCCCAACAAGGAGCTGATCGTGACGGTAGGAGGCAGCGAGGCCATCGATATCGCTCTGAGAGCCATGGTGAACCCCGGAGACGAGGTTCTCATCCCTCAGCCCAGCTTCGTCTCCTACCTGCCGTGTACGGTGCTGGCAGGAGGCAGGCCTGTGATCATCGAACTGGAGGAGAAAGACCAGTTCCGCCTCACGGCCGAGAAGCTTCTGGAGAAGATTACGGACAAGACCAAGATCCTGATTATGCCCTTCCCCAACAACCCTACAGGGGCTGTCATGAGGAGGGAGGACCTGGAGGCGGTGGCAAAGATTGTCATCGACCATGATCTCTTTGTGCTGTCCGATGAGATCTACTGTGAACTGACCTTTGGGTCGGAGCGCCATGTGTCCATCGCCTCTCTTCCCGGGATGAGGGAGCGGACCATCCTGATCAACGGCTTTTCCAAATCCTACGCCATGACCGGGTGGCGTCTGGGCTATGTGGCGGCCCCTCACCTGATCCAGGAGCAGATGCTCAAGATCCACCAGTTTGCCATCATGTGCGCTCCGACCACCAGCCAATACGCGGCGGTGTCCGCTGTGAGAGACGGGGATGGGGACGTGGAGATGATGAGGGAATCCTATGATCAGAGGAGGCGGTTTGTGCTTCACGCGTTCGAGGAGATGGGGCTGGAGTGTTTTGAACCCAACGGGGCTTTTTATGCATTTCCCAGCATCAAACGGTTTGGAATGACCTCAGAGCAGTTTGCCAACCGTTTCCTTCAGGAGGAGAAGGTGGCTGTGGTGCCGGGGACGGCTTTCGGCGCCTGCGGGGAGGGCTACCTGAGAGTTTCCTATGCCTACTCGTTAAAGAATTTAAAGGAGGCACTGGGACGGATGGAGCGGTTCGTGAAAAGACTGGACGGTAAATTGGGATGAATATAGTGCTGTTTGAACCGGAGATGCCGGCAAATACGGGAAACATCGGGAGGACCTGTGTGGCTACCAACACCAGACTCCATCTGATCGAGCCCCTGGGATTTAAGATCAACGAGAAGGCGCTTAAGAGGGCGGGGCTGGATTACTGGGATCGGCTGGAGGTGATCGTGTACTGTAACTTTGAGGATTTCCTGGAGAGGAATCCGGGGGCCAAGATCTACATGGCCACCACCAAGGCGCGGCAGATGTACACGGAACCCGCCTATGAGCCGGATTGTTATCTGATGTTCGGCAAGGAGAGCGGGGGGATCCCGGAGGAGCTGCTGGTGGAGTACGAGGAAACCTGCGTGCGGATCCCCATGTGGGGAGAGATCCGTTCCCTGAACCTGTCCAATGCGGTGTCTGTGGTGCTCTATGAGGCTCTGCGGCAGAACGGATTTGAGAAGATGACCACAGAGGGTCATCTGCACCGGCTTAACTGGAGGGACTGATGAGGACAGAGGAGAGAGAATTTCGGATCGAGAGGGCAGTCGCGGAGGATTATCAGGTATTTGCGGATATCATCGGGACGGCATGGCAGGCCATGGACCATAAGGAGTGGTTCATGGCTGACGATGAGGCGTATACCTACCGGATGCTGACCACAGGGAGGGGCACGGGATATAAGGCGATCGATCAAAAGACAGGCGCTGTGGCCGGGGTGTTTATGGCCGTAGCGCCTGGTTTGGATGAGAGCAATATGGGATATGATATCGGCCTTGGGGAGGAGGAATTGCCCCTGGTGGCTCACATGGATTCGGTGGCCGTGCTTCCGGAGTATCGCGGGCACGGGCTGCAGAGACGGCTGATGGAGGCTGCGGAGGCGGACCTTGGAGCGGCGGGATTCCGGTATCTGATGTGCACGGTCCACCCGGATAACTGCTACAGCCGCAGCAATGTGGTGAGACAGGGGTATCAGGCCATGACGGTGAAGGAGAAGTATGGAGGGCATGTGCGGGAGATCTTCCTGAAGCGGGCGGAACCGTCCATTGACAAAGCCTGACGGATTTTGTAAAATAAAGGAAATATTCATGTGGAACCATTCACATGACAAGGGGGCCAATATGAGTAAAGTACTGTCGATCTACAACGACTGGGCATTTTATGAGGTCGTGTTGCCGTCTATGGCCAACACGGAGTACTCATTTCTTTTGGATGCCGAGACTTTTCATCTCCAGGCCAATGAAGTAGTAGAGCTGGAGAGCATACAGAACCAGTGGTATTTTAAACCCGTAACCGAGGGGCGTACCATCGAGTATATCGGTCCGCCCTCGCCGGACAACAACAGGCTTCCTGTCTACGGAAGATATAACCTGTCCACATCGGCAGGGGAATTTCTGACGATCCTTGTGGAGGAGAAGGATAATCCTCTGTGTGTTTACAAAAAATATGTCCTTGTCGCCAATCAGGTGGTATCTATAGGATTGGATCCGGATAACAAGATTCGTTATCGCTACCCCATAGAAAAACAGACCAAAAGCTTTGTCTCCCACCATCACTGCAATATCCGCTATGACGGAACCGCTGCCTGGCTGGAGGACACCTCCTCCAACGGTACCTATGTCAACAACATCCGGGTCAACGGGAAGACAAAACTGAACTTTGGAGATCATATTCGCGTGTTCGGGCTGAGCATCATCTGTCTGGGCAATCTGCTGGCGGTCAACAGCCCTACAGGCGGAGAGACGGATCTGACCGAGCTTACCACGCCGGAACTGGGACTTTTGGAGACCAAGGGCAAGAAGAGCGGCAGCAGCGCCCGGTCGGTCTTTTATCGGGCGCCGAGAAGCATCCCCAAGGTCAATTCGGAGACGGTCACCATCGATCCGCCGCCCGCCCCCAGGGAGATCACTCCCATGCCTCTCTACATGCAGATCGGGCCGGCTATGACCATGACTATCCCCATGATTTTGGGAAGCGGGATGACTGTCGCGGCATCCCGGATGAGCGGCAGCGCCGGCAGCTCTATGATGTACACCGGCATCATCACCGCGGTGGCCTCCGCCTTCATCGGCGTCTTCTGGGCACTTATGAATCTGCGGTTCAACAAGAAGAGAGTCTACCAGGAAGAGCGGCAGCGCTACGATAAATACGGCCAGTATCTTATCGACAAGCAGAATTACATAGAAGAGTGCTACAACGCCAATTCCGCTGCCATGCGGGCGAAATACCTTTCCTCAGATGCCATCGCGGATTATGCCTACGGCAATGAGAAGCTGTGGAACCGAAATTTTAACCACAGCGACGTGCTGACCTACAGGCTGGGGGTGGGAGATGTGCCAAGCCCCCTGACCATCGAGGTTCAGAGGGAGCGGTTCACCATGCTGGACGATTCTCTGGCAGAGAAGCCGAAGATGATCAGCGACCGGTTCAGCATCATGCGCAATGTGCCTGCCTGTGTCAATCTCAGGGAAAAGAGCCTGGTGGGCGTCATCGGCAGCAACAACGCCTGGGTCTTTGTCGTCAAGAATCTGATCGCTCAGATCGCCGGCAACAACAGTTACACCGACGTGAAGATCGCCATGGTCTACGACGCCAACCGGATTCCCAATGTCAGGACCTGGGAGTTCGTCAAATGGCTTCCCCACGTCTGGTCCGAGGACAAGAAGCTTCGGTTTTTCGCGGCCAACAAAAACGAGGCCAGCGAGGTGTTCTATGCTTTAAGCCAGATCATGAGGACCAGGAAGGAAGAGGACTTAAGCGGCATAAAGCCCTACTATATTCTGATCGTGCTCAACAAAGAACTGCTGGAGGGCGAGCTGATCACAAAATATGTAAACGACGAAAGCGGCCAGATCGGACTGTCCACCGTCATTGTGTCCGAGCACTACGAGGGGCTGCCCAACAACTGTGAATTCATCATCGAGAACAACAGCGGATTTTCCGGCATCTACTCCACCACGGATGAGAACACGGACAAGATTCCTGTCGTGTTCGACGAGGTATCCGATGCCAAGCTGATGAGCTTTGCCAAGAGACTGGCCAATATCGAGGTCAATGAGACGGAGAGCGGCGGCGAGGTTCCAAGTTCTCTCACCTTCTTTGATATGTACGGGATCTCCAGGCCGGAAGAGTTAAACGCGGCCGAGCGGTGGAGGCGGTCCCGGACGGCAGAGTCCATGAGGGCCCTCGTCGGCTTCAAGAGCGGAGGAGCGCCCTGTTACCTGGATATCCATGAGCGATATCACGGTCCCCACGGACTAGTGGCGGGAACTACAGGTTCCGGCAAGTCGGAGACCCTTCAGACCTATATACTGTCCCTGGCCATCAATTACAGCCCTGACGATGTGGGATTTTTCATCATCGACTACAAGGGCGGCGGCATGGCCAATCTCTTTAAAGGCCTGCCCCATATGATCGGCGCCATCTCCAACCTGTCCGGCAACCAGGTCAAGCGGGCCATGGTGTCCATCAAATCAGAGAACAAGAGGAGACAGAGGATCTTCTCCTACTACGGCGTCAACAACATCAACGCGTACACGTCCCTCTACAAGAGCAACAGCGCCAAAGAGCCTATCCCTCACATGTTTATTATCATCGATGAGTTTGCGGAGTTAAAGCGGGAGGAGCCGGACTTTATGAGGGAGCTGGTGAGTGTGGCCCAGGTGGGACGAAGTCTGGGAGTCCATTTGATTCTGGCCACCCAGAAGCCGGCCGGCACGGTGGACGACAACATCTGGTCCAACTCCAAATTCCGCCTGTGTCTGAGGGTGCAGGACCGGCAGGATTCCATGGATATGCTCCATCGGGCGGATGCGGCCTATCTGACTCAGGCCGGCCGGGGATATTTACAGGTGGGCAACGACGAGCTGTTTGAACTGTTCCAATCCGGATATTCCGGGGCCGTCTACGACGAGGTCCTGGGAGACAAGAAGCTGGTGGTGGCCCAGATGCTGGATTCCGTCGGCAAGATCGACCTGGTGGGCAATCACTTTAAGATCAAATACCAGGAGGAGGCCAGACAGCGGTGGATCAAGATTCTGTGTCAGGCCGTGGAGTACGCGGCAGGAAACAGGGTCTCTGATCTGGATCGAATCGATGACGTCTACATCGAGAGGATCATGGGCGTGGTCTACGGCCTCATGGAGAAGAAAAATATCGATTATAAAAAGAGCCAGTACAATGACGTGAGACTGAAAGTGTTTATCCGTCTCTTCGGCAGTCTGAAGGGAAGCTCGGAAGATCACAAAGTGGTTCAGCTGATCGATGCCGCCTTAAAGCACGGGATCAAGCTTCCCGAGACCAAGGCCAAGTCCCAGTTGGAGGCAGTCAACGAATATCTGGCCCAGGTGGCAGAAAAGAGCGGCTACACCCACACGGTGCAGCTGTGGATGCCGGTTCTGCCGGAGATCCTGCCTCTCACTTCTATAGACGGATACCGGGATTTCGAGCTGAGAGAGCGGGCCGGTGCCGCAGGCGGCGGCCAGTGGTCCCTGTCAGTGGTGGTGGGGAAAGGCGATGACCCGGAGAATCAGAACCAGATGCCCATCACAGTGGATTTTGCCAACAACGGTCACCACGCCATCTGCGGAACTGTGTCCACCGGCAAGTCCACGTTCCTCCAGACAGCGGTGTACGCCCTGATTAACAAGTACACCTCAGAGGAGGTCAACATCTATATCCTGGATTTCAGTTCCAAGCTGCTGACGGTGTTTGAGGATGCCGGACAGGTAGGCGGAATCATGACGGATGCAGAGGAGGACGGCGAGAAGATCTCCAAGTTCTTCACTATGATCGCCGCTGTCATCGACGAGAGGAAGAAACTTCTGGCCTCTTCCAATTACCGGGACTATGTAGAACACAGCCGGGGAAGGCTGCCTGCCGTCATCATTGTCATCGATAACTACGCCGGATTTAAGGAGAAGACCGACGAGCACTACGACGACATGATCAAACAGCTGGCCAAGGAGGGACTGAGCTACGGCATCTTCCTCATGGTCACAGCCGGAGGGTTCGGGACATCCGAGATTCCTTCCAGGCTGGCAGATAACTTCCGGACCACCATCAGTCTGGAGATGTCGGATATCTACCAGTACAGCGATGTGATGCGGGTGGTGAGAGTGCCCCTGTATCCGGAGAGCAATGTGAAGGGCCGGGGCCTTGTGTACTACGGCGAGAAGATCATCGAGTTCCAGACAGCCCTGGCAGCGGAGGGTGACAGCACATTTGACCGAAACGACAGCATTAAGAAGAGGATCGCCTTGGTCAACCAGGCAGACAAGGGAAGACATGCCAGAAGGATCCCGGTGATTCCCGAGAAACCTGTGTGGGAGGAGTACCGGAAAGAGGAGGATTATCAGAAACTGATAGACACTCCCAACCTTCTGCCGAACGGCTACGATGCCGAGACGGCGGCCTATTCTTCTGTCGATCTCACCAGCCTTCTGACCTATGTGGTCACAGGTACGAGAAAGAGCGGCAAGTCCACCTATTTAAAGACTTTGATCCGGGCCAGCTTAGACAAGGACAGCGATGTGTGCATCATCGAGATCGGATCGACGGAGTTTGCCCAGATCGCGGCAGACACAGGCTGCCGCTATGTGACCGACGGCCACGGCATCTACGACTTTGCCAAGAATACCCTCTTGAGTGAGGCGGGGATCCGGGCGGTGAAGAAGAAAGAGTGTATGGCCGGACATCTGGAGGACGAGGAATTTTACCGGGCCATGGCACAATATCGCCGCATCTGCGTCTTTATCCCCAATGTGCCTGCCTTCCTGAACGAGCTTTACAACCGGGAGTCCGAGGCATACAATGCCGTAGGTGTGTATGAGACTTTAAGCGGGGACAAGGGATTCCACTATAATTTCTATTTCTTTGCGGAGTTAAGTGACAGCGATATCGGCGATACCATGGGATACAAGTTTATGGCCGGTTTCCGGGATAACGGAAAGGGCCTTCGATTCGGCGGGAAATATCTGTCCCAGAAGCTGTTTACCTATGCCAATGTGCCCTACAAGATTCAGGCCAACGGGCTGAAGGCCGGCATCGGCGTGGTTCCCAGCGATGATGAGAATGCAAGGATGGAACAGGTTGTTGTTCCCAACTACAGAGGATGACATGATTTCGGTTTTTTCCTTCAACAGAGTGTTAAGAGAGCAGAGTATCATAGAAAAGGGCTGCCGCAGCCAGACAGCCCGAAAGACCGAGGATAAGCTAACCTTCACCAAGACCACGGCGCCGGAACAGCTGGCGGGGGACGGTTCCCTCGAGGGATTGACGGATCTGGTCTACTTCGAGATCAGGGCCCCGTCGGATGTGGAGGCCCTACGAAGGCTTAGGCAGAAGGGAGGGGAGGCGCTGCTGATGATTCTCACTTCCCCGACCGTGTCTCCCATGCAGTACTTAAGGCCGGGAATCGCGCCGGATCTCCTTCTTCTGAGGCCTTTTGCCCAGAGAGAGTTCGACCAGGTCAATGAAGAGATGTTTGACGCCTTTTTGCAGACCCTGGACAGCCCGGATCCCGACGAACAGTTTGTCTTGGGATCCCGAGAGGGGAAAATCCTGATTCCCTACCACAGGATCCTGTTCTTCGAGGCCAGCAACAAGAAGATCAATGTGAGAACAGATCGGGAAGAGTACGATTTTTACGACAGCATCGAGAACCTGCAGACCACGGTCCCCGCCTATTTTGTAAGATGTCACCGCTCTTATCTGGTCAATTCCAGAAAGATCCGGAAGATCCGGCTGTCGGAGGGGATCATCGAGATGGAGGGCGGGGCGGCGGCTCTTCTGTCCAGAACCTATAGACAGGATATCAAGAGACTGATCACATGAAATACATTTTTACGGAAGAACAATTTATCACCCTCCTCGTCCTGGCCGGCCAGAAGAGTCTGTACATGTTCAGTCGGGAAGAGGACTTAGACGACTCGGCCATCGTCCATGCCGTAGCGCAGCTGTACAGAAGAAAGCAGGCGATGCAGAGCGGGGGCCGGATCGTTTTGACCGGGGAGGTCATGGAACTGGTCAGAGTCATGGGTCTGTCCGAATATATCATAAAACTGACCTTACGGGAGGGAGTCCCCGGCCAGCAGCTGATCTATCCGGGGGCCGGCGGACAGGGACCGGTGATCGTCCTGGAGAAACAGAGCGGTCCCGGCCGTCCCCAGGTGAAGCTGTGGCCTGCAGAGCCGGAGGCCTACGTCCGGGATCTGTTTGACAACGAACAGCTGCCGAGGAGTCTGACCGAACACCGGGAGGAGGCCATGGCACTGGAAGGTCATGCTCAAAAAGATTTGGAAGCAGGGCATGAGGAGATGTTTTTTGAGGCAGAGAGGATCAGGGCAGAGGACGGGGAACGGGACAATCGGATCCGCGGCTTTCGGTCCCTGGTCTTTCCGTGGCTTGATGTTCTGTGCAGAGACGTCAGCTACTGCCATATGTACTCGGCAGAGGAGGCCGCCGGCCTACTATTAAAGGAAATCAGAGGGGAAGAGCTATGATCAATGTGGATGTGTACGTTCCGGCTTTGGACAGGGTATATAATTTCAATCTGGACGAGGAGTCCAGGATCGCGGTGCTGATCGAGGAGATCTCAGAGCTGATCTGCCAGAAAGAGCATTCCGCCTTAGCCGGGGATAAGGAGCGGTTTGTCATGAGTTCCGTGGACAAGAAAGTGAATTTTAATCCCAGAAGTTCTCTCAAAGGCTACAGTGTGAAGAACGGGGAGAAGCTGATTCTCGTGTGAAAGAGGCAGGAACCAGAGGGCAATGTGCATTTCGTCGGCTAAAACATGCATTTTGTCAGTTTTTGACACACACCCGTGAAAAGAGAGGTATACTTGTGCCATGACAAGGAGATAAAAAGTGAATGTGCAAGCCAATACAGAAGAGATAAGACACATCAGTCTCCACATCCAGGAGATATCAAGAGAGCTGGGGACAGTGACGGCAGAGCTGGAAGCGGTGGAGAGAGCGCTGGAGAGACAGACAGAATTCGGCACGGAGATCCGGATGCTGAGAAGGCTTGAGGACAGGGTGACCGAGGAGCGGTACAAGACCAAGATGATGGCTCAGGCTCTGGACAACATCGGAGATTTGTATCAGAGGACAGAGACACAGATCGAGGACAGCTTTGAGTCCCAGGCCCCCCCGCAGAGTCCGGTTCACACAGCCAATGTAGATCTGTCCGGATTCTATGACAGAGTCAATACCGTATTGTATGGAGGTGAGAGCGGATGGCAGCGTTAACCAAGCTGGAGATCGAGACGAAAAGGCTCCAGAGCGACATCGACAGTCTGAAGACCCATTTGGACGGTCTGAGAAAGACCGGGGAGAGCATGATGGCCGGGATTAACGGTCTCGGAGCCATGTGGGAGGGCGAGGCGAAAAATGCCTTTGTGGCGCAGTTTCAGTCTGATTACGAGACCTTAAACTCCATGGCAGAGATCATAGAGGCTATGATTGGGCTTTTGGAGGAGGCCAAAGCCCGGTATGAGACCTGTGAGAGCAGCGTGGCCTCGATTGTCAGTGCCATAAGAGTATAGGGGGAGACCAATGAGCATAATATTAAAAGTTACCACAGAGGCCCTGAGGACCAAGGCCTCGGAGGTGGAACAGGACATTAGAAAATTGGAAAGCCATTTTGCCAGTATTCAGGATATCATGTCCAGAAGCACCGGATACTGGGTGGGAGCCGCCGGAGATAAGGCGAGGAAGGACTTTGACTCCAAGAAGGATGACACGGACCAGGTCATCCGGCGGTTTAAAGAGCATCCCGGAGACCTGCTGGTCATGGCAGGAGTCTACGACGAGAACGAGAGGGCGCTGACAGAGAATAACCAGACTCTGGCTACAGACGTGATCGCATAGAGGAGGTGCCGGGATGACAAAGACAGAGATTTTGTTTAACTATAAACAAGCCATCAGACAGGCGGAAAAGCTGGAATCCATCGGCAGAAAGCTGGAACAGCTGGCGAAGGACAGGCTGGCAGATACCATCGGTCAGTTAAAAAGCGTTTGGCAGAGCGACAGTTCTCCCGAGTATTACTCTAAGGCAGGGAAGGTGCAGGAGGAGATCGGGACTACGGCTGCCAGTGTGAAGAAGATCGCCCAGGCCATCAGGACCACAGCGGAAGCGGTGAAGGAGGCTGAACTGAGGGCTCTCGAGATCGCGGAGTCCAGAACGTATCAGTAGGTTGAAATTCAATGTGTTACCATTACACTTGAGTGATATATTAAAACTTTTTAGGAGGAATGAAACATGGCAGAGATCAAAGTAACATCAGGGGACTTAAAGTCTAAGGCAAGCGAGCTGAGACAGTTGAACAACCAGTTTAAGAAGGCTGTGGAGGATATGACCGGCACGGAGCAGCAGCTGATGGGAATGTGGGACGGCGAGGCCAAGGAGAACTTCCACAACGCCTACAACAGCGACAAGTCCCAGATGGATGTGTTTTATGACACCATCGAGAAGTATTGTCAGGCTTTAGAGAACAATGCCCAGAAATACGAGGCTGCTGAGGCGAAGAACGTCGGCACCGCAAGCACCAGATCCTACAAGTAGAGCGGTTCACCAGGAATCGGACAGGAACAGAAATCATAGATAAAGGAGAATGATAATCATGACAGGAACATTGAGAGTAACCCCGGAGAAACTTATTTCTACAGCCCAGAGCTTTTCTGCATCCGCAGCGACCGTTCAGAATCTTACATCCAACATGCTTTCCACAGTGGACAGCTTAAACGGAACCTGGGCCGGCGAGGCGGCTACCGCCTACTACAACAAGGCCCACGGTCTTCAGGAGAGCATCAATAAGATGGTCAAGATGATCAACGAGCACGCCACGGACCTTCAGGCCATGGCTCAGGTATACCAGGAGGCAGAGCGGACGGCCCAGGAGGTGGCATCAGCCCTTCAGGTCGATGTGATCGCGTAATTGACAACATGAAAAAGATCATCAGATTCATTTCCGCAGTGTGCTGTATGGTGCTTCTCACCGGCACACTGGCGGCGGCCGCTCAGTTGGAAGCGGTGATGAACGCATACACAGGTCCGGATTCGGTGGTTCTGTTTTTAAAAGATCAGGGACGAGAGATCGATCACGTCTATGTGGGAAATGATGAGGCCCCGGGCTTTACGACAGAAGAGCCCGGGCCTTTTAGGACCATAGTGGTGTTGGACAACTCTCTGTCCATCGACAAGAAGTACAGGGAAGAGATCAAGGAATTTTTGACTCAGCTGGCGGCGGACCGAAATGACGGAGACGTCTTTACCATCGCCACATTTGCAGAAAATCTCACCTATCTGGTTCAGGAGAGCAGCGATTATCTGGATATCAAGGCTCAGATTGACAGCCTTCAGTTCGAGAATCAAGACAGTTATTTTACCAATGTGATGTACACGGTGATGAGCGATATCAGCAGTTATGAAGATATCCGGTATACCCGTGTCATTGTCATAGCAGACGGCGTGGACGATGAGGCTTTGGGCTACACGGACGACGAGCTGAACAAAAAGATTCAGGCGGCAAAAGTGCCTGTCTATGCCATCGGCTGCCCGGCCAAGGGCAATGAGGAAAATTTAAAGAAGATGTTCGCCCTGTCCCGGATGTCCGGCGGGAGGAACTATCTCTTCACCGAGGCGTCAGTCGGGGATATCCTTCAGGGAATAGAGGAGGACGAAGACATCATCAGGGTGAACATCACCCCTCCGGACAAGTCCTGTGACGGAACTGCCAGGACTGTGAGGGTCTCCTTTGGCGATGACTACTGTACGGCCCAGGTGGACATGCCATTTAAGGCCGTGGAGGAGACGACCCAGGAGGAGATTGAGGCGGAGACAGAACCGGAGACCACCGAGGAGCCGGAGACCGAGGATGCAGAGCAGACAGAGAGCGCGGAGGAGACCGAAGTGATGGTTTCCGACACGGAGGACGGATTTTTCGGGATGCCGTTTCTGGCGGCAGGGATAGCCGCGGCCCTTGTCCTGGTCATCGCGATTGTGACTGGGGTGATCCTGGCCGGGAAGAAGAAAAAAGCAGATGCCCAGAAGTCCCAGATCGACTTATCAGGCATCGGCCGCTCCAGGGATGCCGTGGCCGGACTTCAGGGAGGCGGCGATGACAGCGACGGCCACACCAGGATGCTGAAGGCCGCAGGAGGGCTTCAACTGACATTACAGGATTTAGACAACCCGTCCAAGACCTTTGAGTACCCCTTGCGGGATAAACTTCTCGTCGGCAGGGACAGGAAGAAGTGTCAGATCGTCATTGACTACAATACCTACGTCTCATCGGTTCACTGTGAGATCGTGTCCAAGGGAGACAGCCTGTTTGTGAGAGACGGGGGAGGGGACGTGATCGCCTCCACCAACGGAACCTTTGTCAACGACAAGAGAGTAGCCCCGGAACTGCCGCTTCCGTCAGGAGCCGTGCTCAAATTGGGACCGGTCAGGCTTAAGGTGACTTACAGATGACGGTGTGGGGCATCTGTGAGAAGGGAGATTACCGGGAAGACAATCAGGATTCCATTCTCATGCGGAATGAGGGAAACTCCGGGATTTTTCTGGTAGCAGACGGAGTGGGAGGCTCCCTCGACGGGGCCGGAGCCAGCGGTTATATCGCGCAGCGGTACGGTGCCTGGTGGGAGTACGTGTTTCAAGCTCACAGGGCGAAAGACTTCTTTTCTCTTTTTGGCCATATCAAGGACACGGCAGAACAGATCAATGAGGAATTGTGCCGGGACTCCGGAGCGGGAAACAGCTGTTCCACCTTGGCCCTCTTGTTTGTGCATCAGGGCATCTGCGGGTACCTCTCCTGCGGAGACAGCCGCATCTACCGGTGCGGCAGGGAGGGTGCCAGGGTGATCACCAGAGACGACGTGTGGGAGAATCGTCCGGACAGGGATGCCGGATCCGAACATGCGGGAATGATCATCAGTGCCGTGGGAGGCTACGAGAACCTGGAGTATTCCTGTGCCACGGACAAGGTGAGGGCCGGCGAGGTATTCCTCCTGTGCAGCGACGGTATCTACCGGTATGTGGAGGAGGATGAGCTCCTTGCCGGTCTGCGGCATATGTACCGGATGCCTTTTTTGAGGCAGGGCAGGGTGGAGAAGCTGGCCCGGAGAGCCGTGGAACATGACACGAAGGACAATTATTCACTGATTGCGGTAAAGGTATAAGGAGAGAACCTGTGGACTGTGTAAGGAGAGAAGCGCTGGCCGGATTCCGGCCGCCTGTGAGGGCGGAAAAGGAGGGGACCTTACGGTACCTAAGAAAATCATTTGCCAGGACTCTGAGGGCGATGTCTCTCGGCACGGCGTTCTTCGGGGTCATGGCGGGAAGCTGTCTTGTGACTCTGACTACAGGTCTTGCAGACAGATCCGCAGGGGAGAACATGGTCACCGCAGTGATACTGGCAATGTCCGCAGCCGCGGTGTGGTGGATCCGAGTATGCAGAAAGCAGAAACAGAGGATTCTGAGGAAAGTGGCAGCGGGGGAATTTCAGGTGGCCGAGTGTACGGTGTATCAGGTATCGTTCAATGTGGACCTGGTGTCGGAGGCTGATGTGAAGATCGCCGACAGCTTAGGACAGAGGTGCGATTTCAAGTTTGTGCTGGATGCCGAGACTGCCCGGACATGTGAGAGAGACAGAGATACGAAAGTACTGCTCTTGAAGTGTGAGGAAGATTTTTATGAGCTTTTGAGTGAGTTTAGAATGGGGAGCAGGTGAATATGAGTTCAATCAGTATAAAATGGAGCGGCGCCGACATGGCCGTGACTCTGTATGGGGCCCACAGGCGGGAACTGTCCAATACCATCGCCTCCGTGCGCAGCATCAGATCCTACCGGTCTATGAGGGGCAGAAACTTTACGGCAGTCTACCGTGCGCTGGATAAAGTGATCTCCAGTCTGGAGGAGGAAAAACAGGGGATCAAAAATCTGGAGACAGGCCTGTCGGATGTTCTGAAAGCATACAGGGAATGTGAGAATGGTCTGGCGGCTCCGCATCAGGTCTTATCAGACAAAAAGAAAAAGGAATTCAATAAGTGGACCATGAAGGACACCTGGAAGCTCATCGGCAAAGGCGGCATCATCGGAGCCGGTGTTTCGGCTGTAGGCAGCATCGTCACAGAAGGGTGGTCTTTAAAATCCGGAATCGCGGCGGGAAAGAGCCTTTCTTCCATGATCGGCGGAATCTCAGGGACGATAGCTCAGGGTTCCAAGGCCGACTGGTCCAAGTCCCTCTTTGGCTTTAACAGCGCCGTCACGGGCCTGGATACCTCCAGCTTCGGCAAGACCTTTACCTCCTCCTGGGGCAAACAGTTTGGAAAAGACCTGTCTTTCAAGAACGCTACGACTGCGGGGGGCAAGGTGAAGGTTGCGACCAAATGGGCAGGTCACCTCCTGACGCTGGCCGGCAACGTGGTGGACAATGTAGACGAGTACAAAAAACGGGGCGACGGCAATCTGCTGAAGCTGGGGGCTGAGATCGCCATAGAGACCGGCGTGGACATCGCCATAGGCGGAGCCTCCACCGCTTTCGTCACCGCAGTATTGGTGCCTCTGGGGCCGGGAGCAATCCTCGTGGGAGCAGGCTCCGTGGCTGTGACCTGGGCTGCCAACGGGCTGTGCAAATGGGTCACAGGTAAGTTTGGGGAAGAAAAGGACCTGGCAGAAGTGGCGTCGGATGTGATATTCTATGCCGCAGACAAGGTAGGAAAAGCGGGAAAAGCCCTGGGAAAAGGAGTCAAAGCCATCGCCAAATGGGGCAAGAAGCTGTTCGGGTAGCGGAGCCGGACAGCGAGGATTAGAATGCCAGGATCGATCCGCATGATAAAATCAGGAAAAGAGGATCTAAATTATGGAAATCAGAGAGTTATTGCCGATCGGAAGCGTGGTTTTGCTGAAAGACGGACAGAAGAGAGTCATGATCTACGGGGTGAAGCAGACCGATACCAGCACGGATAAGGAATATGACTATATCAGCGTCCTCTATCCGGAGGGCAATATGGGTGACGAGAGCCAGTTTTTGTTTAATCACAGTGATATCGAGGAAATCTATTTCCGAGGCTGTGAGGACGAGGAGAGAGAAGAGTTTATCGAGAATCTGGCCAGGTACTATGAAGGGCTGGAATAGGATTTTGGGATTTGATCAGAGGATGAAAGGCTTAACAGTTGTGAGACCAATAAGTAAACTGCGTCAAAAGGCGCAGTCCGCTCACTGAAACTGCGCCTGATACATCTGATAATAGCTTCCCCTTTGCTCCATCAGTTGCTTATGATTCCCCTGCTCCACCACTTCCCCGTGGTCTACCACCACGATGGAGTCCGCGCCCTGGATGGTGGAGAGGCGATGGGCGATGACAAAGCAGGTCTTTCCCTCCATCAGACTGCGCATGGCCTTCTGAATCTGCATCTCCGTGCGGGTATCCACATTGGAGGTGGCCTCGTCCAGGATCAGCATCCTGGCGTCTAAGACCATGGCTCTGGCGATGGTCAGAAGTTGCTTTTGACCTTTTGAGATATTGGCTCCATCTTCTAAGAGGAGGGTGTCATAGCCGTCGGGCAGCCCCATGATAAAATTGTGGATCCGGGCGGCCTTGGCGGCGCGGATGACCTCTTCTCTGGAGACGTCGGTTCTCCCATAGGACAGATTTTCATACACCGTGCCGTAGAAGAGCCAGGTGTCCTGGAGCACCATGGCGTAGGACTGGCGCAGGCTTTTTCTGGTCAGACGGCGGATGTCGGTTCCGTCCACCAGGATCATACCGGACTGGGCGTCATAAAACCGCATCAGCAGGTTGATCAGTGTGGTCTTTCCCGCGCCGGTGGGGCCCACGATGGCGGTCAGGCTGCCGGGAGCGGCAGAGAGGGAGAGGTCGTGGAGAATGATTTTGTCCGGGTTATATCCGAAATCCACATGGGAGATCTCTACATGGCCCCGGACAGGCCGTGTATGGCCGGCGCCGCCTAACTCTGCGGCATCCGGCAGATCCGCCGGTTCCGGCACCTCATCCATCAGCTTAAACACCCGCTCGGCAGCCGCGATGGCAGACTGAAGGTCACTGACGATGTTGGCCGCCTCATTGATGGGACCGGAAAATTTCCTGGAATACAGTACAAAAGAGGAGATCTGTCCGATGGACATCTTTCCGATCATAAACAACACGGCGCCGAAGACGCTGACCAGAGACAGGGATAAGTTGTTGACAAAGTTTACCATAGGTCCCACCGTGCTTCCATAGTACTCGGCCCGGTAGTAGGCTTCCACGGCATCCCTGTTTTTTTCATGGAATTTGCGTATGGTGTCCGCCTCCTGGCAGTAGGCCCGGATGGTCTTCTGACCGGAGACCATCTCCTCCGCGAAGCCGTTGAGCACCCCCAGCTTCCCGGACCGCTCCCGAAACAGGGGCCGTGTCCTGGAAGTGATGAAACGAGTGATGAACCCGGACAGAGGTACGGTGATGACAAACACCAGCACCAGAGACGGGGAGATGACCACCATCATGTAGAGAGAACCGGCTACGGTGATCACGGTTCCCAGGATCTGAACCAGGTCATTGGACAGGGATTCGTTGACTGTGTCGATGTCGTAGAAGATCCGGCTGATGATATCTCCGGTCTGATGCATGTCGTAGTATCCCACCGGGAGAGACATCATCCTGTCAAACACGTCTTTTCGCATCTGGTAGGACACCTTCCGGCTGATGGTGATCATCAAAACCGTGAGGAGATAGGAAAAGACAGTGGAGATCACATAGAACACGGCCATCAGGGCCGCATAGCGGAACATTTGCGGAAAATCCACTCTCCCGATGCCGGGCTCGATGGCATCCACCGCATAGCCGGACAGCATAGGCCCCACCAGCGCCAGGGCGTTGCTCACCAGATTCATGATCAGTGCGGCAGTCAGAAGGGGCCAGTACCGGAACAGGTATCCGCCCAGCCGAAGGATAGTGCCTTTTCTTTTTTTGATGGTCTCGATGGCTTTCTCATTGGGAATCATACTCGCGTCGCTGCGTGTTCTTCCGCGGCCAGCCATAGCGGTTGCCTCCTTTTCTGTATCGTGAGTGACAATAGGCTTTCGGATATCGTTATGTACCCATCTGAGAGCTGCCGATCTCGCGGTAGACGGGACAGGTCTCCATCAGATGTTCGTGGGTTCCGTAACCGATCACATGGCCTTCCTCCAGTACCAGGATATGCTCTGCCCCCATGACCGAACTGACCCTCTGGGCGATGACAATACAGGTGGTGTCATGGAAGCAGGTCTTCAGCTCCTGTCTCAGGGCGGCGTCTGTCTTGTAATCCAGAGCGCTGGAGGAGTCGTCCAAAATCAAGATCTCGGGCTTGGCTGCCAGGGCTCTGGCGATGAGGAGCCGCTGTTTCTGGCCACCGCTTAAGTTGGCGCCGCGGATATCCAGCTGTTGGCCAAGGCCTCCCTTCTCCGCCACGAAATCCGCGGCCATGGCGTGGGTGAGAGCCTGGCTACCCTGATGTTCATCAAGGCCTCGTCCCATGTTCACATTCTCAAAGACAGTATTCTCGAAGATCACATCGTTCTGAAACACTACGCCGAATCGTTTTCTCAGTTCTCTGAAATCCATGGTCTTGATATCCCGCCCGTCGATGCGGACGCTGCCCTGATCTGTCCGGTAGAATCCCATGAGGAGGTTTAACACCGTAGTCTTGCCAGAACCGGTGGAGCCGATGATTCCCAGAGTCTCCCCGCGCATCAGTTGGAAGCTTAAGTCATACAGGTTGGGCTGATTCTTGTTGTAGGAGAAGGTCACATGGTCGAATTCGATATGGGGGACCGACACAGACCTGGCGGTCTTGTTATGTATGTCGTCCTGATTCTCCATAACCATATCTTCCCCCCAAGCTCCATGGAGAACTTCCGCATCCCGCTCGTCACGGCAGTCCAGGACCTGGACGATACGTGCTCCCGAGGCCGTGGCTTTGGAGATCATGACGAACATGCGGGAGATGGACAGCATGGCATTGAGGATGATGGTAAAATAAGTCATGAAGGCCAGGATTTTCCCCACCTCGGAGGTCCCGGCGTTGACCCGGTACGCCCCCACGATGATGATGCCCACCAGCCCAAGGTTCAAAAACAGGTTCATGGCCGGGTTCGTCACCGCGGTGGTCATAACCGCTTTCCGCTCCGCCTCCACCACCTCCCGGTTGATGCGGTCAAACCGTCCCCGCTCATAATCCTCCTTTGACAGGGCCTTGATGACCCGGATGCCGGAGATGTCCTCCCGCACCAGGCGGACAAACTGGTCCACAGAGGCCTGGAGAGCAGAGAAGAGGGGGATTCCCTTCCTTGAAACCAGGATCACCACAAGAGCCAGAAGAGGCATGGAGGCCAGGAGGACGCAGGAGAGCGCCGGGTCCAGGAGAAGAGTCATGGTTACGCCGCCCAGCAGCAGGATGGGGGCCCGCACCCCCAGCCTCTGGATCCGGGCCAACATCTGGTGGATATTGTAGGTGTCACTGGTCAGCCTGGAGATCAGAGAGGGGCGGGTGATTCGATCCCCTTCCTCGTGGGAAAGATACATGATTTTGGCAAACAGGTCGTTTCGGATGGTGTAAGTGGCATCACTGGCCACCCTGGAGGCCATGCGGTTGGCGGAGACATTGAAGATCACCGCGAGGAAGGAGCAGACCACCATAAAGACGCCCCAGAGGAGCAGATCCTGCCGCCTGCCGGAGGGGATCACCTGGTCGATCATATGAGCCAGAGCCCAGGGCAGAAACAGATCCATCATCGTTCCAACAAACTTGATGGCAAAGCCCAGAGTCATACGGCCGTAATACGGTTTCAGATAGTAAGTAAGAATTTTTTTCAATGGTCTGCCTCATTCTTTCAATACAGGAAATCCCACCTGTGCCTTAAACAGATCCCCGTCGATATAGATTTCAAACTGACCGCCCTGGAGCAGGGTAAGGCTTTTGGCGATGGAAAGACCCAGGCCGCTCCCCTCTGTGGTCCGGGCCACATCTCCGCGGACAAAACGCTCCGTCAGCTCGTCACCATTGATATTTAACGGATTCGCCGAGACATTCTTGATGGTAAAATATACATAGTCATTCCGGGAAGACACATCCACATACACCCGGCTGTGCTCCATAGCATATTTGAAGGCATTGTTGTACAGGTTCTCCAGGACACGCCACAGCCGCCGGCCGTCGGCGGCGATCTGGATAGACTCAGACGGAAGCCCGGCCACAAGATCCAGGTGGCGCAGGGCGAATTTCTCTTCAAATTCACCGTTAGTCTGATGGATCAGCTCCACGATATCGATGTTGGCGATCTCCAGTTTTAAGTTGCCTGAGCTGGCCTTGGAGGCCTCGACCAGATCCTCGGTCAAGGTCTTTAGCCGCTGGGATTTCTGGTCCAATACCTCCAGATACCGCTGGATCTTCTCGTCTTGGATCTGCTCCCGTTTTAGCAGGTCCACATAATTGATGATGGAGGTCAGGGGAGTCTTGATGTCATGGGAGACATTGGTGATCAAGTCCGCCTTCAGCCGCTCACTTTTTACCTTCTCCTGCAGGGCTGTCTCTAAGCCGTCCCCAATGTTGTTGAGAGTCTCGGCCAGATCCGTATACTTGCCGGAAAATCCGGTGGTGTCGATCTTGTAGCTGGTGTCACCCTCAGACATCTTGTATATGGCAAAAGAAATCTTCTCCGTCTCACCGGAATTGCGGTAGAGGAGAAGGAAGGTCCAGACCTGAAACAGGATCAGCACGGCCCCGGGAGCCAGGAACAGATAAGGCACCACCAAAAGCTGCCGGTTCCTGTACAGATAATAGATGGTGTAGAGCAACACCGAGGTACCTGTCAGGTATCCGAGAAAACAGACCGTTATCCTGGAGGGGAAGCTGGCCTTGCTGACCGCTGTCCTGGCCCATTCGAAGAACCGGCAGGTCAGGCTGCCGCGAATCAGGATCCCGGCCTTGTACTGGCGCAGCAGGCTGAACCCCTCCGCCAGACAGAACCCATAGATCCCGACCCGGCAGACGACTGTGACAAAGAAATCCCGATGGTTCTGGTCCACCAAAAGCCGGGCCGCGGCGGTTCCTAAAGAAGCGGACAGAAAGCTCCAGCACCACAGGCAGCCGAGGAACAGGACACACCCGCATTCCAGAGGGATCCGGTCAAAGTAGGACAGATACGGCTCCTTTCGCTCCCTGGTGCGGTAGCCGGACAGGCAGGCCAGGTGGATGAGCGTTGCGAGAAGGCCCATACACCCGATGGCAAACAGGATCAGCCCGGTAATATAGTTGACCCGGACCTTTGTGTAGGCGTTGTGAGCCAGGGAGTAGGGATCCGTGTTGGGATACCTGGTGTCCAGCCCCAGGATGATATAGTAGTCCGTGTTGCCGTAAAGGTTATAATTCTCCAGCTCAGAGGTGATATTTTTGGGGATATAGGTCAAATTCGTGTCGATCTGGATGGAGTCTCCGGAGAGATACAGATACCTTCCCAGATTCTTCAAGTCCTCCAGCGGGTATTGCTCCGCGTTGGTGTAGAGCCGCTCCGTGCCGTCGTTGTCCATGTAGGAGACCCGAAAGTACAGGTTGGACGGGCGGTCCATGTAATTGTACTGAATCTGAAAATATTCCCCCAGGATAGTCAGCACTTCCAGGGCAAGCTCCTCCCGGGTGGCATAGGCATCCCCGGGCTCCGAGTAGTTCTGCGCCGCATCCGGGTCGTAGGTCTTCCACTCGATCAGGGGGATGGCCGCATTTTTCGTATCCCTCTCGTGGACAGGCGGCCCTCCGGCTACCTGAAATGTATCTGTCAGATAGTATCCCCAGCTCTTGGCCGCCCGTATCATGTCATTGAGGGTGTATATCATGGTTTTGCCGGAGGTAAAGGTGACGCAGACCATGTCCTTGTTGTAGTCCAATTTCCCGTCCGTCTCAAACAGATCCTTGTATTTCACATACTTAAAGATCATCTCCACGTCGGATTCCAGCTGCTCCGTAAACGGCAGGGTGTCGGCATAGGACTCCTCATTAAGCCAGCTGACGCCCCGGCCGTAGTTTTCATTAAAGTAGATAAAAGAGAGGCCGCTGAGAAACAGGCAGAGAAACAATCCATGGAGAACCAGCAGAAAATGCTTCTTTAAGGCCATGGGCCAGGCAGTTTTTTTCATGAATCGCTCCCTACTGTTTTTCAATCTTATACCCTACTCCCCAGACCACTTTTAAGTATCGGGGTTCCCTGGGGTTGATCTCGATCTTCTCCCGTATGTGCCGGATATGTACCGCCACGGTGTTGTCCGCCCCTATGGCTTCCTCGTTCCAGATCTGCTCGTAGATCTCGTCGATGGAAAATACCTTTCCCGCATTTTTCACCAGAAGAAGCAGGATATTGTACTCGATGGGGGTCAGCTTGATGGGATCCCCGTCCATGAAGACCTCCTTGTTGTCATCGTGGATCATGAGGCCGCCGCACTTGTAGACATTGTCCACATTCTGCTGATTTAGATTGCCCAGCTGGGTGTAGCGGCGGATGTGGGACTTGACCCGTGCCACCAGTTCCAGAGGGTTGAAGGGTTTGGAGATATAGTCGTCGGCTCCGATATTCAGCCCCAGGATCTTGTCGTTGTCCTCGGACTTGGCGGACAGGATGATGATGGGGATGCTGCTGTTTTCCCGAACCTTCAGGGTAGTCCGGATCCCGTCAAGGCCCGGCATCATCACGTCCACGATCATCAAGTCCACCTGGTTGTATTCCAGAAGCTCAAGAGCCTCATATCCGTCATAGGCCTTGATCACCTGAAAGCCCTCGCCTGTCAGGTAGATGTCAATGGCCTCCACAATCTGTTTGTCGTCGTCACAAACCAAAATCGTCTGCATAAAACCACCTTTCTCGCTGTCAGTATCAGAATCTGAAAATCGCTGTGCCATAAGCCGGCAGCGGGTACGCAAAAGAGAATGGCTGTCCGTCACACTCGGACTTGGTGGAACGGTAGGTCACTTTCTCGTCCCCCGCCATGTAGAGTCCGTGGGCCTGATCCAGGATCAGGGCATAGCTTCCCTTCTTGGGGACGCCCAGACGGTAGTCGGGTCTTGCCACAGGGGTAAAGTTGCAGACAAACAAGAGGTTCTGCTTGCCCGTCTTTGCGCGGCGGATGAAGCTGAAGATACTGCGGTCTCCGTCGTTGGCATTGATCCACTGGAATCCGTCCCAGTCATAATCCAGGTCGTACATAGCCGGATATTTCTTGTAAATGTGAAGCAGGTCTTTAAAATAGTTCTGAAGGTCCTTGTGGAGAGGCTCCTCTGCCAGATACCAATCCAGAGACACCTTCTCGTCCCACTCGTGAAGCTGGCCGAAGTCCTGTCCCATAAACAGAAGCTTCTTGCCGGGATGCCCCATCATGAAGGTGTAGCCCACCTTTAAGTTGGCAAATTTATCGTCGTGAAGCCCCGGCATCTTGTTGATCATGGAACACTTTAAGTGAACCACCTCGTCGTGAGAGAGAACGAGGATAAAGTTCTCGCTGGTGGCATAGGTCATGCCGAAGGTCATCTTGTTGTGATTGAATTTGCGGAAATAGGGATCAAGCTTCATGTACTCCAGGAAATCGTGCATCCAGCCCATGTTCCACTTGAACTTAAAGCCCAGTCCGCCGTCCTCCGGTTTTCCGGTGACCATGGGCCACGCGGTGGACTCCTCGGCGATGACCATGGCGCCCTTTGCCCGCTGGTCTACGATGCTGTTGAGATGCTTGAAAAACTCGATGGCCTCTAAGTTCTTGTTCTCTCCGAACCGGTTGGGGACCCAGTTTCCGCCGGAGCGTCCGTAGTCCAGATACAGCATGGAGGCCACGGCATCCACTCTCAGACCGTCGATGTGGTACTTCTCGATCCAGTAGAGGGCATTGGCTATAAGAAAGTTGGATACCTCGTGCTTCTCATAGTCAAACACTTTGGTGCCCCAGTCGGGATGCTCCCCCTTACGGGAGTCCGCGTACTCGTAGAGCGGCTGACCGTCAAAGTCCGCCAGTCCGTGGGCATCTTTTGGAAAATGTGCGGGAACCCAGTCCAGGATGACACCGATCCCTTTCTTGTGCATATAATTGACAAAATACATGAAGTCTTTCGCCGTACCGTAGCGGGAGGTGGGGGCATAATAGCCGGTCACCTGATAGCCCCATGAGCCATCGAAGGGATGCTCTGCGATCCCCATCAGTTCCACATGGGTATATCCCATCTCTTTTACATAATCTGCCAGCTCGTGAGCCGCTTCTATGTAGGTATAAAATCCGTCTTTCTCCTCCCGGTTCTGCTTCTTCCAGGAGCCTATGTGTACCTCGTAGACGGACAGGGGGGAGGAGAGAAGATCCTGTTCCTTTCTCTTCTGCATCCAGGTGTCGTCCTTCCAGGCAAATCCCGAAAGATCCGCGGTGATGGAAGCGGTGCCGGGCCGGTATTCCGCCTCAAAGGCATAAGGGTCCGCCTTAAACAGTACCTTCCCGCTGGCGGTGGTGATGGCGTATTTGTACAGCTGGCCCGTGCCTATACCCGGCACAAATGTCTCGTAGATGCCGGAACTTCCCAGGACCTCCATAGGGGTGGCATCCGGATTCCAGTCATTGAAATCCCCCACCACGCTGACTGCCTGAGCATGAGGCGCCCAGACGGCAAAATACATCCCTTCTTTTCTTCGGTAGGTCTTTGGGTGGGCTCCCAGTTTCTCGTAGATCTCATAATGAGTTCCCTCCCCGAAGAGATACCTGTCTGTTTCCGTGATAAACCCTGTTCCCAATTCTTTTTTGCTGCGTGCCATACTGATTCCTCCATGTGTTATGGTGAACGGCAGAAGATCGTGCCGTTTCTTTTAAGACAAGCCCCCGCTGCCCCTCTCCCCGTCTGCGAGAGAAGGGGGCGCCGTTCTCACTGTCTTTTGGGTTGCCCGCTGTCCGGCGATTCGTGGGACGGCCTTAAGCGTCTGCCTCCAGGCTCTTGAATCTGCGCAGCAGGAACTGATACCGCAGCTGCGCCGCGTTCAGCTCGTAGATGTAGCAGTCGATAAGGGTGGGATCCACCACATGTTCAAAGTGGTTTTGCACCGAGTCGATGGTGTGTCTGGTCTGCTCAATCTGTGCCCGGAGGGCTTGCCGTTCCCTGAAACCGGACAAGGCCCCGCTTAATTTTTTTCCATGTCTCATAATTGTCATCTCCCATGTTGTGATATAGAACTAGTCTGTCTGGAAATGGAATTTTTATACATGGAAACTGACTCTATTTTACCATTTTACCAGAAGATGGTCAACGGAGATTGTGAAAAATTGACAAACCGAAAATTCTGCTTGACATTTTTTTAAAACCCGTGCATAATAAAATCACAGTCAGCACATTCAAGATGTTTCTGTTATGATCCGTATTATCGCTCGTTTCGGGCAGACTTTCCTGGAGAGGAAGAAGGCAGGAGGTGGTGTGTTTATTTTTGTACATTCAGGACTTTTGCTGGTGATATTGCTGGGAGGAGCCTGGTACGATATCAGGGAACAGAGGATTCCCAACTGGTGGTGTATGAGTGCCCTTGGGGCGGGATTTGTCCTGACATGGCTGGGGGCCGGGCCCCGGGAAGGAGTGCTGCAGTGTCTGTGCTATATGGCAAGGATTGGGATAGTGGTGACGGTATGGTTTCCGCTGTTTCGGCTTCGGATGATCGGAGCCGGAGATGTTAAACTGATGGCGCTTATGGCCGGGTATCTGGGGTTATGGACCGGTGGATTTGCCATCTTATATGGATTTTTCATTGGAGCTATTCTGGCTTTTCTGAAAATGCTGGCCTGTAGGAATCTGCAGCAGCGTCTGATTTATTTTTTCGCCTATATCAGGCGGTTATTCCTGACGAGAGAGGCGGTGCCTTATTACCAGGCATCGAGAGATGGGAAAGGTGTAGTGATCCCCATGGGATTTTGTCTGCTGGGAGGCTATGTGTGGCAGCTTCTGGCAGGGCTGTGACGACTGATAAGTGACGACGGATCGGCGTTTTTTCGCGCAGGAGCCGGTGCTGACTGTGCCTGCGCACAGACAAGAGTAAAACAGGGAGCTGCCCTCAGAGACATCTCTGGGGCAGTCCCCAAAGAAGGGAGGCATCATGGAGAAAATCATGGCGGTCTACGATGTGGACGCCAGTTACGCGGAGCGGTTTGCCGACGTGGTGAATCAGAAGGCCAAGGCGCCGTTTACGGTGGTTCCCTTCACGTCCATAGAGGCGCTTAGAGAGTACGGGGAAAAGCACGATATCGAGATTCTGCTGATCGGAAACGGGGTTCTTCAGGGACAGATCGAGGGCATAAAGGCCCGGTCCGTGGTGACATTGGCCGAGGGGGAGATCGTCCCGGCAGACGGCAGCTATCCCAGTGTGTACAAGTACCAGTCCACAGACAGTGTGGTCAGAGAGGTGATGTCCTACTACTGCGAGAAGCCGCAGCCCCTGTTTGTGGCAGTGGGGAAGCGGGCCAGAGTGATCGGAGTCTACTCTCCTGTAAGCCGGTGTTTAAAGACCTCTCTGGCCCTGACCATGGGCCAGCAGCTGGCCAGGGACGGGAAGGTTTTGTACATAAGCTTTGAGATCTTCGCCGGTTTTGGCACCCTCATTGACGGGGAGTGCAGAGGGGATTTAAGCGATGTGCTGTATTTTTTCAGGCAGGAGGATTTCGGCGTCATGCGTCTGAAGAGCATGGTCTATAACTGGAAGGACATGGACTATATTCCACCCGTAAGATACCCTGAGGACTTGGAGCAGCTGACCGGCGAGGAGGCGGCCGCGCTTTTGGAGCGGGCCGCGGCGGAGTGCGGCTATGAGTATGTGATCGTGGACGTAGGTCAGGCGGTGCTGAACATCGGTCCGGTGCTGGAGCTCTGCGATGTGGTCTACATGCCGGTGAAGGAGGACTGTGTGTCTTCCGCCAAGCTGGAAGAGCTGGAGGAATACTTGAGAGTGTCGGGGAGAGAGGGGCTGAGAGAGCGGATTCAGAGAGTGAAGCTGCCGTACCACAGCAGCTTTGGGCGGAAGGATACCTATATGGAGCAGCTGCTCTGGGGAGAGTTGGGAGACTATGTGAGGAAGCTTTTAAAAGGTGTGTCGTGGAGATAGAGGGGAACGTGAAGTGACGGAGAAGAGAACACAAAATACCAGGCAGAAGGGAATCCGGGAAGAGCTGCGCCAGAAGATCCGGCAGGAGACGGACCAGAGCCGGAGCACCAGCGATGAGGAGCTGTACCAGATGATCGACCGGGTGATCATGGAGAAGGGGGAGGAGGAGTATCTTCCGCTGAAAGAGCGGATCGAGCTGAGAATCAGCCTCTACAATTCCTTCCGCAGGCTGGATGTTCTGCAGAACCTCATAGATGACCCGGACATTACGGAGGTGATGATCAACGGGCCGGAACACATCTTTGTGGAGAGAAGAGGGGCCATGGAGATGTGGGAGCAGGAATTTGACTCTGAGGAGCAGCTGGAGGACATGATTCAGCAGATGGTCAGCCGGGTGAACCGGACGGTCAATGTGGCCTCTCCCATCGCGGATGCCAGGCTTTTGGACGGCTCCAGAGTCCATGTGGTTCTCCCTCCCGTCTCCATGGACGGGCCGGTGGTGACCATCCGCAAGTTCCCCCGGCAGATCACCATGGACATGTTGATCGAGACGGGGAGCATCACAGGGGAGGCGGCAGAATTTTTAAAGAGGCTGGTTCGGGCCGGGTACAACATCTTCATCAGCGGGGGGACCAACTCGGGAAAGACCACGTTTCTCAACGCCCTCTCCGCCTACATTCCGGCAGACGAGCGGGTGATCACCATCGAGGATTCGGCGGAGCTTAAGATCCAGCAGGTAAAAAATCTGATTCGCTTAGAGACCCGGATGGCCAACGCCCAGGGGGAAGGAGCCATCACCATCGCAGACCTGATTCGTGCCTCTCTCAGGATGAACCCGGATCGGATCATCGTGGGAGAAGTGCGCGGCAGCGAGGCCACGGAGCTCCTCAGCAGTTTTAATACCGGTCATGACGGCGGATTAAGCAGCGGCCACGGCAATTCTCCCAAGGATATGCTGGCCAGGCTGGAGACCATGGTTCTTTTGGGGGCGGATCTGCCGCTGGCAGCCATCCGAAGCCAGATCGCCTCTGCCCTGGATATTCTGATCCATCTGGGGCGAATCAGGGACAAAAGCAGAAAAGTACTGTGGATTACGGAGGTGGACGATTATGAAGCGGGAGAGATCCGGCTCAACACGCTCTACCGGTTTGAGGAGGGAAAGCTCAGGAAAAAGGGAGAGCTTAAAAACCGGGAGAAGCTTATCATGGCAGGGGAGGGCATCTGAACCGAATCCGGTCATCGGCGCCATGGGGGCGGGAAGAAGGCTTCTGGCTTTTGCCGGAGGCAGCCTGGCGGCCGGTGCGGCGGCTTATGCCTTTTACCGGAGTTTCCTGGCCTTCGCCGTCTTTATGATCCCGGCCTGTGTCTATCCTTGGGCCTATGAGAAGACTTGGAGGAGAGAACAGAAACAGAGGCTGGAACTTCAGTTTAAGGAAGCGATTTTGGTCATGGCAGGGGCGCTGTCGGCAGGGTACTCGGCGGAAAATGCGGTGGCGGTCAGCGGCAGGGAGCTGGAACAGCTCTACGGCCCCCAGGGGATGATTGTCCGGGAATTCAGGCGGATGAACGAGCAGATGAACCTAAACCGCTCGGTGGAACAGGTGATTCAGGAATTCGCTGACAGAAGCGGGCTGGAAGAGGCCCGGAGGTTTGCCAGGATCTTTCGGATCGCGAAGCGCAGCGGAGGCGGGCTGACCCCGGTGATCTGTCATACGGTCTCTGTCATGGAGGACCGGAGCCAGGTGAAGGAGGAGATCCGCACCATGACCTCATCGGTGCAGTTTGAACAGAAGATCATGAACGGGATCCCTTTTCTCATGATTTTCTATATCGACATGACGTCGCCGGGATTCTTCGGAGTCATGTATGAGACCGTGCTGGGACGGCTGATTATGACCGGCTGTCTGGCCGTCTATCTTCTGTCCATGGTGCTGTCCCGGAAGATCCTGGATATTCGGATGGCGTAGGCGGGATAAAGGTTAAGGCGGACGGAGAAACGGGAGATGTGCAAACGCCCAAATCAGGATTCGCATGAAAAGATAGAGCAGATGGGCAGGACAGGAACAGCGTACAGACGGGGAACAGGGATATGGTATGAGAGGACGGAGCGGACGGGCAGAACCGGAGTACGGCAGAGGGCGCGGAGGGGATGAGAATAACAGGAGATGTCAGGTGAGAGAACCATTGAAGAAACAGACAGGCATACTCAGGTGGAAAAAGCAGATATTCTGCGTCGCCGCGGGCCTTATACTGGGAGGAGCGGCGGCTTACGGGGAAATCCAGGACTGTGTGAGGCAGGGGTATGTAGAGCGAAAGGGGTACGGGGAGGAGGAAACCACCTATGAACTGGTGGTGGAGGGACTGGATAAGAATCCTGTGGTCTGCACTGTGGACATAGCACCCCTCATATACACGGAGGATGAGGCCGAGAAGGAGTTTGACCGGATCCTCGGACAGCTTCCCACTCTGATCCTGGGGGAAAATACGGCCTTGGATCAGGTGACCCGGGATTTAAACCTGGTGACCCTCTTTGACGGGACAGGAGTCCGCGCCGTATGGCAGAGCAGGGATCCGGAGATCGTGGATTCTTTCGGTCAAATTGCGGAGGAGGGGATCCCCCGGGAAGGGGTACAGGCAGTCCTGGAGGTGGTGCTGACGGACGGAAGATTTGAGAGAGAGGGGACGATCTCTGTGACAGTCAGACAGCCTGTAAAGAGTGACCGGGAGGCTGCTGCAGCAGGATTTTTGAGGCAGGTACAGGAGGCGGACCGGGCCCATCCCCAGGAGTCTAAGGTAGTTCTGCCCACAGAATATGAGGGCCGTTTCCTTCGGTTTCGGAGGACCGGAAGCCGGGATTATCTGATATTGCCGTTGCTGGGGGTCGCCGGAGCATTCCTCCTGTGGGGACAGGAGAGGGCGGAGAGAGACAGGAAAGACAGGCAGAGACGCCAGCTCCTCCTGCTGGACTATGCTGATGTGGTGTATCAGATGATGGTGTATATCGGGGCAGGCCTGACTGTGGAGAAGGCTTGGGAACAGATGGTAGAGGACTACGAGAGAGAACGGGTCAGGAGTCCGGGGCGCACACGCCCGGCCTACGAGGAGATGGCAGTGACGTTAAACCAGATTCGAAACGGCGAACCGGAGGGGAGAGCCATCTCTGAATTCGGACGGAGATGTCACCTTCAGCCGTACAGGAAGCTCAGCAGTCTGCTGGAACAGAACCGGAGAACAGGGAGCAAAAATCTGCGGCAGCTGTTGGAACAGGAGATGATGTCTGCCTGGGACGGGCAGAAACACACGGCCCGGCGTATGGGCGAGGAGGCGAAGACCAAACTGTTGGCGCCGCTGTTTCTCATGCTTTTGGTGGTCATGGTCATCATCATGGTCCCGGCGATGATGGCGGTAAACGATTGACGGCAGCCGGTCAGGCACCGCAAAGCACAGCGAGTGTCAATACATATTTATATGAGGAGAAGAAGATATGATAAGAAGAGAGGTAAAGGCATTTTTATTGGAAGAAGACGGCGTGGGGGTTATCGAGGTGGTTCTGATTCTGGTAGTTTTGGTGGGATTGGTGATTATCTTCAAGAAGCAGATCACCACTCTGCTGCAGGGAATTTTTAAGGAGATTCAAAAGCAGGCCAAAGAGGTATATTGATGAGGCAGGGAGGGCAGATTACCGTATTTTTGAGTATGTGCCTTCTGTGTACAGCAGCGCTTCTGTGTGTGATGCTGGAATGCGCCAGGACCGCAGGTTCAAAATTCTATTTTCAGGTGGCCGTGGAGAGCGGACTGGACACACTGTTCAGCCGCTACCACCGCCGGCTCTGGGAGGAATACCGGATTCTGGCCCTGGAATATGACACCCGGGGGGAACTGGAGAAGAATCTGGAAACTTATGTCAATCGATATCTGGAGACGGACAGCTGGTATCCTATGAGGTTAGAATCCATGGAGGTGACCAGATTGTCAGGACTTGGCGATGAGCAGGGGGCGTTTCTGGCCGAAGAGGTGCTTGACTATATGAAATACGGGCTTGTCAGTCAATTTATCTTTGCACCGGAGGACGGGGAGCAGTTTTTGAAGGATGTGACGGAGGCGGCAGGAGCAGGAACTCTGACCGAAATGTACAGCGATCAGGAAAAGGAGGTCCGAAAGCTGGAACAGGCGGCCGAAAAGCTTCTCATGAACATTCGGGAACAAGAGAGGTATGCCGCCGAGACAGGAAGGGCTCTCTATGAAGATGACGAATACGGATTCTACAAGGCAGCAGACAACTACAGGAGGAGTGTGGCAGGCTATCCGGGCCTTATGAAGAAGTATCGGAAACAGGCGGAGGCGCTGGCAGGAAAGCAGCAGAGGTCCCGGGCTGAAATCGAGAGTATAGGGCCGGATCTGCAGGAGGATCGGAAGGAACTTTTTGAGAGCCAGTGGAATCCTTACGATGCCTATATCAGAGAAGACGGGGAGCGGTATCGGGAGTTTGCGGCATGGGAGCAAGGATTGGGACGGAATCTGCAGCTGCTTGAGCAGACCGGACAATTGGTGGAGGAGTTGATAGAAGAGTATGAGGAAGATGACGATGACGAAGACGAGGGGGAAGAGCTGTCACTGGCCCCGGCAGCAGAACTGTGGCAGCAGCGTGAGAACAGCGGCATCAACACGGATTCCGGTTCCGGTGATAAGGAGAAACAAAATCTGCTAGACCGCATCCGGTCCATGGCAGGGTCAGGGCTTTTGGGGCTCGTGATGCCGGAGGGAACCGTGATCTCCTCAACCGCATTTTCCACAGCCGATCTGCCCTCAGGCACCGCAGAGGCAGGCCAAGGCGACCAAAGACAAGGCAATGGTTTGGTGGATCGGGTGATCATCGGTGAGTACTGCGGCCGTTTTTTCTCTCATGCCCTGGACGACGGAGAACGGCAGGTCCGATATGAGTTTGAATATGTGCTGGAGGGTGAGAATAGGGATCGAGGGAATTTGGAGAAGGTGGTGGCGGAACTGTTCGCGGTGAGAGAGGGACTGAATTTGATCCATATCCTGTCGGATTCCGCGAAGAGAGAGGAGGCCAGAGCCCTGGCCCTTGTGATTACAGGCAGCATCGGTCTGGCGCCGCTGGCAGAGATTACCGCGTGTCTGATCATGGGAATCTGGGCTATGGGCGAAGCCATCGCAGACTTAAGGACTCTCATGGCGGGAGGCAGCGTGCCTCTCTGGAAGAGCGGAGGAGAGTGGAGGCTGAGCCTGGAAGGTCTTTTGGATATGGGGCGCCAAAAATTGCCTTCGGCAGACAGCCGGGATTCTTTGGGAAGGGGACTGACCTATGAGGGATATCTGAAACTTTTGCTGTTAAAAGAGAAACCGGAGGTAAAGCACATGCGGATGCTGGATCTTATGCAGCTGAATATCCGGCAGAAGGAACCGGGGTTTCTGGTGGAAAAATGCGGTTATCATGTGGATATCCGTGGGAAGGCCTGTGGAAAACACGTCTTTTTCGCTCTGCCGTTTGTGAAATCTTATGTGGGAGAGCAGGAGGGGTATATGCTGGAAGCAGGGGCAGGGAAGGCCTATTAGAGAAGGGCGGGACGGAGGTGGAGAAGGATGCCTTTTTTCTGCAGACTATTGAAACCAATAAAAAAACAATGCGTGACTCTCCAAGTACGAATCCTGATATCTATAACCGGCAGAAAAAAGGTGTCCTTTTCTGCCTCCGCCGTTCTGACTCTGGAGGCGGCCCTGGTCCTCCCGCTGTTTTTGTTCGCGGGGGTGATACTGATGACGCCGTTTTCCATGATGGATACCCATCGCCAGGTTCAGGCTGCAGCCGAGCGGGTTAGTGAACAGATCGGGGAGGCGGCCTGTCTGGCTAAACACGGGGACAGTGAGAGCTTTTGGAATACGGCTGCGGCTTTCGCCTATGGAGAGGGGGCCGTCAGAAGCAGGCTTAAGGGACTTCCTGTCAGCCACATCTCTTTAAAGCGTTCCAGCCTCCTAGAGGACGGGGAGACCATCGATCTGGTCATAGACTATCAGATGTCCCTTCCTTTTCCGGTGTTTCGGCTGGGCAGCGTCAAACAGACGGTGAGAAGTTTTCGGAGAGCCTGGGTGGGGGCTGAGGGGCGATGGGCACAGGGAGGAGGACAGGGAGCTGAAGAGGAATTGGTCTATGTGGGAAAGGGCAGTACCCGATACCACATAAGCAGCATCTGCCATTATCTGTACAATGATCTCACGGCTGTGTCTGTCGGAGAGATCGGTTCTGTCAGGAATCAGGACGGAAGGCGGTATTCTCCCTGCAGCCGCTGCCAGGGCAGCCCTGCCGCTTCTGTGTATATCATGCCGTCCGGAACTCATTATCACACCACTCCCTCCTGTTCGGCCATTGGCGCCTACACGAGGGCAGTGCCCAAAAGGGAGGTGGAGTACTTAGGACCATGTTCCTACTGTTCCGGAGGGAGATAAGAAGACAAAGGGAGGACATCTTATGCGGTGGTTTTGGTTTCTGTGTCTGACTCTGGCGGCAGTGTCGGACAAAAGGACGAGAAGTGTCTCCTGCCGTCTCCTTATAGTCTGCGGTCTGTGCGGATTTTTCTATGGATGGAGTACAGGTATAACCGGACATCTTGTCGGGGTACTTGCCGGGGCAGGGATCCTGACTTTGGGACGGATCACCCGAGGGGCTATGGGGAGCGGGGACGGCTGGTTCATTCTGGCCAGTGCAGGTTACCTGACAGCAGAGGAGACATGGATCTTATTGCTGGGCAGTTTTGGGATCAGCTGGTTATTGGCCATGGTGATGATCCTGGCGAGAGCCGGGGGCGGAGGAGATATTCGGAATGATACCATACCCTTTCTGACCTGCATGTGGCCGGTGGGGTTGTGGATCGTGATCTAGTGTACGAACCACCTGACGATTCAGGCAAGCCGCTTGGCGGAATGTGGTCAACACACAGGGAGGGAGAAGGGATGGAAAAGAGAAAAAAGGGGCGCGGTCTGTCTGCCGGCATAGCGGTGGAGGCTTCCTATGTGATGGCTATGGTGATTCTGGCTTTGGCGGTGCTGATAAAAGGGGCATACGGCCAGTGCGGGCGAATCACCAGGGTTATGAATCTTCACTGCGCGGTACAGATGCGGCGCAGCCAGGAAGAGCCGCAGGAGAAATCATGGCCCTGGGGATATGTATCCATAGAGTCCGGACGGGTAAAAGGATACATGAGGAGCGGTGATTGGGAAAAACAGATTACCGTACCGTTTCATGAGCCTGAGGAGACTCTGCGGAAGCTGACGATACCAGAAGAGATGGGAGGGAGGCAGTGATGCCGGAGATGGAAGTAGAATACAGCAGAGAGATGAGGCAGAATTATCTGATCATAGCCGTGGAGGGAGCCGGTGAGCCGGGATTTGAGGCCAGGATGATGATCGGCAATACCATAGAAGGGCTGCTGAAATTTCGGATTAAGAAGACGGATAACCGCAGCCGTTTCTGTTATGAGATCACATCCAAACAGCCTCTGAGCCGCCTTTTAGAGACCAAGACGGTCAGTGCGGCCCAGATCCGAGGCCTTCTTCTGGGAATTGCGCGGACGCTGACCCGGATGGAAGATTACCTTCTGACAGAAGATCAGATTCTGTTCAGCCCGGAGTACATCTATGTGGATCCGGAGGAATATGAGCCCTTTCTTTGTCTGATTCCCGGAAGGCATGGGAATTTTCCCCAGGAGTTCAGCCGATTTTTGCAGTATCTTCTGGGAAAAGCAGACCATGAGGACAAGGAAGCCGTGGTGTTGGTGTATGGTCTTTACAGAGAGAGCCTGAAAGAGAATTATGGGCTGGATAATTTACTCAGATGGCTGATGAAAGAAAATTATCCGAAAATGGGGTCTTCAGGTAAGCAGGAAAACTGTGAGACAATAGACGAGGAAACGACCAAGTCATGGGAGGCCGGGATGCCGGCGGCCTCAGAGAGAGAAAGGTCCTGCGGCAGCAGGCCTGGAATCGGCAGATATTTGGCGCCGGGAGCCGGTATGCTTTTACTGGCGGCGGCAAGCTGGCTGCTGCTGGGAAGACAGGGATTTCAGGTTTATGGAATCTGGCTGTCCTTGGCAGGAGTGCTGCTGTCTGCAGGCGGTACAGTCCTCTGGATGAAATCCTCTCATGACCAATCATCTCATCAACAAATATCTCATCCACAAACACAAAACAACAAGTTATCTTGCAATCAGACATCTTTCAGTGAACACTCAGCGAATCAGACTAATGGAATGAATTCAGCCAATTTCCCACCGCAGCTTATGAACTCAGGTGAAACTCCCAGGGACACTGCCATGCCAGGTCAGTGGCAGATGGTTTTTGAGGAGAATCCGAAAGAGACTTCCGGGCAGCCAGAAGAACCCTGCATCAGTGAGATGCGCACTGCTCTTTTGTGGAGCGGGGAAGAGGAGAAGGAGACACGCAGTCTGGTCAGTGAAGACGGGATATGTATTCCTCTGTCGTATTACCCGTTTATCATCGGAAAACAAGAGGGCCTCTGCGATTATATCATCACAAAGAGTACAGTCAGCCGTCTTCACCTGCGGGTGGATGAGACGGAGGACGGCTATCAGATTACGGATTTGAACTCCACCAACGGCACCTTTGTCAACGGGCGCTGTCTGTCGGCTAATGAGACAGTTGCCGTACAGCCCGGGGACGAAATCAGCATCGCTGATTTGAAGTTTCGGTTGAAATAAAACCTTAACAAACCGAAAAAGGTATGATAAAATGTCACCAACAAAGGAAAAACAGGAGTTTGATGACAGTGATGGAATTCAGCAGATACCACAAAACCGCTTACATAAATATCGCTATCATCGTGGTTAATGTGGCAGCTTTCTTGTATCTGGAGACGAAAGGTTCCACAGAGGATGCCAGGTTCATGGCTGCCTGCGGCGCTGTGTATGAACCTGCGGTGCTGTATGGAAAGGAATATTGGAGGCTTCTGACAGCAGTGTTTCTTCATTTCGGAGTGGAACATCTGGCCAATAACATGCTGCTTTTGTTTGTTCTGGGCGATAACCTGGAACGGGCGTTGGGAAAGATAAAGTATGCCGTTTTTTATCTGGTCTGTGGGATCGGTGCCAATGTCGTGTCGTTGGCAGTCAATCTTGTCCGGGGGAATGTTGTGGTATCGGCAGGCGCTTCCGGTGCGATCTTCGGTGTGATCGGCGGGCTTTTGTACGCGGTGGCCATAAATCGGGGACGCTTGGAAGATTTGAGTACCAGGCAGATGGTAATGTTGGCGGCGTTTTCTCTCTACCACGGATTTACCAGCAAAGGAGTCAACAATGTGGCCCACTTGGCAGGCTTGGTATTGGGAGTGGTGATGGGAGCGGTCTTGTACCGGAAACCAAAGAGGAGAACCGGTTGGATGGAGGAGAATATATGGTAAGAGATGATTGTATTTTTTGTAAAATTGCAAATGGGTCGATTCCGGCAGCAACCCTTTATGAGGATGATGACTTCCGTGTGATATTGGATGCGGGGCCGGCATCCAGAGGGCATGCCCTGATTCTGCCCAAGCAGCATTATCAGGATTTATGTCAACTGGATGAAGCGGTAGGCGCCAAAGTGCTGGGCCTGGCGGCAAAGATTGGAAGGGCTATGAAAAGCGGCTTAGGCTGTGCCGGATTCAATCTGGTACAAAACAACGGGGAGGCTGCGGGACAGACGGTAAAACATTTTCATATGCATATCATTCCCCGTTACGAAGGCGGACCGGAGATGGTGGCCTGGAAACCAGGTTCGGCAGATGCAGAGGAATCGGCAGAGATAGTTGGGGAAGTAACCGCTCATCTATAGGCGTGAATCTGTGAAAGTATCGGACTTTGCAGTTCCTGCAGCAGATGAGAGATCGAAATTAGGAGAAAATCATGCAACAAGAGCAGAAAGATTTGTTGCAGGCGCTGTACGAAGAACATCAAGGCGGTCTTCGCCTGATCGCATTCAGCATAGGTGTTCCGGAACATGAAGTTGATGACATGATCCAAGATACATTCTGCGCGTTTATCGATTCATATGAGAATGATATTCTGGAGTGGGATGTGCCGCGCAGAAAAGGGACGTTGGTCAGGATTCTGAAAAATCGCTGTGCCGATTATCATCGCGATCAGAAGAAGAGAAAGTCCATAAGCATGAACTCAGGAGATGTTACCGTTGAATATGAGATCATGCGTCGTCACCTGATGCGGGATATCTGTGACAATCTGATCGAACACGAAGAGATGCACAGGATACAGAAATCGATCGAGAGTATGAAACCGTGTCTGCGCGAGGTGGCCGTCCTCTTTATGATAGAGGGACGGTCAGCGGCAGAAGTGTGTGAGATTTTGAACATCAGCAATTCTGCATTCAGGATGCGAGTGTTCAGAATCAGACGATACATGAAAGAGCAGTTTAAAACCATGGATCAGTTTTGATGAGCAGCGCATTCTTCGATGAGATTTACGATGGTCTTTACGGCATTGCTCAGATGACTCTGCTCCATCTGTTGGATGAAAGAAGCTCTGTTTTGGTAAGTCCTCGTGATGGCCTCATAAAGGGTATCATCGGTTACCGATTCTTCCGAGAGAACCGTGCTGAAGCCCTGTTTTTCAAAAGATTTGGCGTTGAGGAGCTGGTCTCCCCGGCTGGCAGCTGCTGACAGAGGGATCAGGATATGGGGCTTGCGAAGAGCCAAAAGTTCACAGATGGAGTTGGCTCCTGCTCTCGATACGGCCAGGTCAGCGGCGGCGAACAGATGCTTTAGGGGCGCATCCACATACTCATATTGGACATATCCCGCAAGGCCGATGAGGGTTTCATCTAAATGGCCTTTTCCGCAGATATGCACTACTTGATAGTCAGACAGCAGGCGAGGCAGCAGACTGCGCACCGCCGAGTTGACAGCCACAGAACCAAGACTTCCGCCGATCACCAGAATCACCGGTTTATCGGCTGACAGATGGGCATAGTTAAGGCCGGACAGCCGGTCTCCCTCCAGCAGTTCGGCCCGGATCGGAGAACCGGTGAGCACTGCTTTGTCTTCTGGAAGGAAAGGAAGGGTCTCCGGGAAATTGCAGCAGACCTTTTTGGCTGATGGGATACACAGCTTGTTTGCCAGACCCGGAGTCATATCCGACTCGTGGATAATGGTGGGAATGTGGTAATGCTTTGCGGCCAGAACCACAGGTACCGCTACAAAGCCGCCCTTGGAAAAGATCACATCCGGTTTGAACTTCTTCAAAAGGCGCAGAGACTCTTGATACCCCTTTATGACTCGGAACGGATCTGAAAAATTTTTCAGGTCAAAATACCTGCGGAGCTTTCCGGAAGAGATCCCGTCATAGGGGATACCGACATTTTCAATCAATTTTTTCTCAATTCCCTGATAGGAACCGATATAGCGGATCTCATATCCAAGTTCCTTGAGGGAGGGGATCAGCGCAAGATTGGGTGTCACATGGCCGGCAGTTCCGCCGCCGGTTAATATGATCTTTTTCATTAGATAAGCCTCCTTGTTCGCATAATATGTGCCCCGACAGGGGCCATCGCCTACTTATAATATACTAAACAATCCAAGTGAAAAGTCAACCTTTTCTTGTTCGGCTGACCGGAATGACAGCAACTCCAGGTTGAGGGCTGCTTGATGAAGCCGCTGCCGCTCAGTTTGAAAAGGCTGCAAAAAAAATCATTTCCCGAAATTCGAGAGAATATGCGAGGTGCCATGTGGGGGATAAGGAGCAATTAGAATTAAACGACAACTTCATAGACCGGAAAATGGCAGAGGCTTTCGGGTTTGAGGATCAGCAGTTGGCAGACGAACTTGATCAGGCCATAGCTGCCGCGAATGGACAGCTGCCCAAGGCACCAGAAGGTGAACTGCAGCGGATCATGGATCGTTTGGACAGAGAAAACGTTACACCTGTCAAAAAGCATAGATCTGTCAGGATACGGAGACTGGCCAAGGTCCTCATCGCGGCGACAATTTTGGGGGCGCTGCTGGTTAGCGGGAGTATGTGGGTTGGGGCGAAGAAGTATTATTCTTATGAGGTGAGGGAGAAAGAGAATGTTCAGCGTGCGATGACATTCAATAATAAAAATAATTTAGTCGAAGATTCAGTGCTGGAAACATATGAAGAAATAGCGAAAGAATTGAATATTAAAGTTTTACAATTGTCGTATTTACCAGAGAATATGGTATTTAGTGAGGCGACAATAGCAAAAAAAAGAAGTATAATGGAGTTTGGAGATGGAACTGGAAGTCTTTTCTTTCTACAAGGATTAAATGATAAGCCCAGTTCATTGAGTTATACTTCAGATTTGAATGAATGCCAGGAAGTATATAATTCGTTTTTAAATGAAAGAATTTCTATTTATCAGAAAGAATTAGAAAATGGAAGCGTAGAGTTGAGTGCTCGAATTATTCATGGAAATCAGTATTATTTTTTAGAGGGAGTTGTAGATGTACAGGAATTTGGAGAGATTGTTAAAGGTATTAAACCTTACAATGATGCAGATTAAATAATTTGGAGGATTTAAGTATGAAAAGAAGAATATTAAAAGTAATTAGTTTAGTACTAGCTTTAATGATAATAGGAGTAAATAGTGCTTTTGCGGCTACAATAACAACTGGGAATCAGACTTCTTCACGGAGTGAAGATAATCCGATACAGCCGAGAAGCAGTTACTTAGGAAGTGCAATTTCTGAGATAACAAATGAGGGAGAAGGCGTACTTGGCATTTATGCGGATTTCAGATCTTATGTAGGTGTTGAATGGGGGCAGATAACTATAAAGTTGCAGCGCAAAAAGAGTGCTGGTACAGGAACTTGGAGTCCCGTAAAGACATATACATTTGAATTTAATGGTGATGATTATTCAGATGGAAAAATTACCTATGCTTATGTAGAGTTTGAAGAGGATAATTATGCAGCTGACTATTATTACCGATTAACGTGTACCCATAAAGTAAGGACTCCAAGCGGTTCGTATGAGAGTAAGCTTACTCAAACCGACGGCGTCCTCCTCACCTCCTACCCTGTCTTCCGCAGCGCAGATGAAGAGGAGTAATTTCGCCTAATGTTTAATATGATAACCACACTGTGAATACAGATTCCGCATATTATCATTTTTCTAAAGCCTGTATATAATAATAGGAGAGCAGGCGATATCCTGCTGATGCGGCTGGCACTTAAAATCTGTAATAAACGCAGGGAATAAGACCGGGAGTTAGCAGACAACGATAAAATCAGTCATTGAGGGAGACCTGTGGCATTATGATGCAGCAGTCTCCCTTTAAATTTGGAGCGAAAGAAGGTATAGGATCTGACAGAAGTAGAAGTTTCGGATATAATTTTTAAATGCGCGGTCAGGATAAGAATAATTTGCTTGATCGAAATTTGTTAACAAAGTTCCTAATAAGGTTACAAAGCCGATTTGATTTAAATAGAAATATCTGTCTCATTGGGGCGCTCGCTCCGGATTGGAAGAGATTATTGAAAGTTCTTGATGTTTTATGATTTCCACAAAAAACGCCTTTATTTTCCCGAATCAGACGATAAATTCGGTTAATTTCAGTGTAAAAAAGCGAAAGTCCAGCGGTACGGTGAGGGGTAATGAACTTCCCTGATTCCAAGAACTGTGATTTGCATGCTGCGGGAAATAGGGGGAAAGCAGCTTACGATTATGGAAAGAGTGTTGCAAATTGGTGTATGATAAAAATGCGCACCAAAGAAAAAGTTAGTGTATAATTATTATTGGCAGAAAAAACAAAAGTTGTATTTCTGAGAATAATTAGTTATACTAGATAGAACAACAGGAGTCAGAAGTTTTGAGGCGGCGGACGATTTTTTAAAGACCAGGGTTGTCCTAAATGCTGCGTGATCAGCTTTTATTGTCTGTATACTGGGGTTAAAACCCTCGCCTTCTAGGCGAAACCTTTAGGTCAACCCCATACCTCAAAGTTTAGAAAAAGGAAAAGTAGAGATACTAAACTTGAGGAGAAAACATGGAAAATTATAGGAAGTCGGC
>JAAWBS010000034.1 GCA_022792815.1 Hungatella sp. | reverse complement strand
GTATTCATGAACAAGTGTGATATGGTTGACGATCCCGAGCTTCTTGAGCTGGTAGACATGGAGATTCGTGAGCTGCTCAATGAGTATGAGTTCCCGGGCGATGACACACCGATCATTCAGGGTTCTGCTCTGAAGGCTCTGGAAGATCCCACCAGCGAGTGGGGCGACAAGATCATCGAGCTGATGGATGCTGTTGACTCTTGGGTTCCCGATCCGCAGCGTGAGACTGACAAGCCGTTCCTGATGCCTGTAGAGGACGTGTTCACCATCACCGGCCGTGGTACAGTTGCTACCGGTAGAGTAGAGCGCGGTACTCTTCATCTGAATGAGGAAGTTGAGATCATCGGTATCACCGAGGAGACTCGTAAGACTGTTGTTACCGGTATCGAGATGTTCCGTAAGATGCTTGACGAGGCTCAGGCTGGTGATAACATCGGCGCGCTGCTTCGCGGTGTTCAGAGAACCGATATCGAGAGAGGACAGTGTCTGTGCAAACCTGGCTCTGTAAAGTGTCATCACAAGTTTACCGCACAGGTTTACGTTCTGACCAAGGATGAGGGTGGACGTCATACTCCGTTCTTCAACAACTATCGTCCTCAGTTCTACTTCAGAACAACCGACGTTACCGGTGTATGCGAGCTTCCTCAGGGAACTGAGATGTGTATGCCCGGCGACAACGTAGAGATGAGTGTTGAGCTGATCCATCCGGTAGCTATGGAGCAGGGTCTCCGTTTCGCTATCCGTGAGGGCGGCAGAACGGTTGGTTCCGGTAGAGTTGTTTCTATCGTAGAGTAATTTGATTGTCTGAATCAGGGCTTTCCGGCTTTTCCGGAAAGCCCTTTTGACGTTTTAAGGGTTGAATAACAGCAGTATCCATGATAGAATATTCTAAAAGAGAAAAGGATTTCCACTCTTAAGGAGGTAACCATATGACCGCATTGTGGACTAGAGGGCAGCTGAAAGATCAGGCAAAAGCATGTCTCAGAAATTTCTACTGGCAGGCTTTTTTGGTATGCCTTATCGCCGCGTTTTTGGGAGCGGGGACGAATTCTTTCTTTTCCTTTGGCGCCAGAAGGGACAGCAGGAGCGGAGACATGAAAGTCACCGTAGGAGGCAGTCCCAATGTGAATTTTTCCTACTCAGACCAGGGACGGGTGAAGGTGGAGACTCCTCTCTACAGCACTTCGAGACAGTTTCAGGTGGGGCTTGGATTTCTGGTTTTTCTGATCGCGATGATCGTCCTGTGTGTGTCGCTGGTATTCGGAGTTTTGGTTTCCAATGTGATCCAGGTGGGTAAGTGTCGATATTTTCTGAAAAAGACGGCGGGGATCTGCGAGACAGGCGTGGGAGAATTGTTTTCCGGATTTTCGGAAAGTTATGGAAATCTGGTTTGGGTTATGTTCCAGCAGTCCCTCTACATTTTTCTGTGGAGCCTGCTTTTGGTGGTTCCCGGGATCATCAAATCCTATGAATACTATATGGTGCCTTATCTGATGGCGGAGAACCCCCGTCTTTCCTGGAGTGAGGCCAGAGATTTGAGCCGGCGTATGATGGATGGAAATAAATTCAATGTATTTGTTCTGTCACAGCTGTCTTTTATCGGGTGGGAGATTCTGGGGGCCCTTATGTGCGGACTGGGATATGTATTTTTGGCACCCTATAAGGAAGCAGTCTACGCGGAATTGTACCATACCATCAATAATGGACTCAGAAAGGATATGCATTATGGGCTATAAGATTTTGCTGTTCGATGTGGACAACACGCTGCTTGATTTTGATGCAAATGAGGAGGAGTCTTTCCGGTTTATGATGGAGGAGATGGGGGAGACCTGGACCGAGGAGGTCTATGATACCTATAAAGAGATCAATTCCGGGCTTTGGAAGCAGATAGAGAGAAATGAAATCACGGTGGAGGAGGGAGTGAACCGCCGGTTTTCGGATCTGATGGCCCGTTACGGAAAAACAGCTGACGGATGCCTGTGGGAGCGTACTTATCGCAGATACTTAAACCAGGGAATTCAGGAGATCCCCAAAGTTCATCAGGTTTTGGGGCAGCTGAAAGAGGAAGGATATGAATTATATGTGATCACCAACGGTGTGGAGGAGACCCAGGTTTCACGGATGTCCAGATCAGGTTTAGATCGGTATTTTCGACAGTCGTTTATCTCCGGGTGCATAGGAGCAGGAAAACCGTCAAGAGAATTCTTTGACTATGTGAAAGACCATATTTCCGGTTTTTCCCGAAGGGAGGCTTTGGTAATCGGAGATTCCCTCACCTCGGATATCAGGGGAGGGATGGATGCGGGGATTGACACCTGCTGGTTTTGCCGGGAGTCGGACAGGAATGTACGAGAAGAGATGCTGCGGGGGAGCGGACTGAAGCCTGACTATGTGATAGGCCAATTGACCGAGATTTTTCAGATCCTGAGGTCTTAAACAGGAGGGTTCCGCGGATGAGGAGACTTGGATTCGGGATATGAAAGAACAGGCAGCGAAAGGCGGACATTCCCAAAAGGAAAGTCCGCCTTTTGTTTCGCTTTCTCAGAACAAACCCAAGATGTAATTGGCCAGGCCGGCGGCCAACTGGCCGTGACCGGCTTCGCTTAAGTGCATGTAATCCACTTCATTGGGTTTGGCTGTCACCAGCTGGTTGGCATCCAGATAGTCGCACCCCATAGCCTCTGCGATGATCCGGAACTCCTCTGCCAGCATCTCGGATTTCTCGGCGCAGCCTTTTCCCATGGTGGCGGCACAGGCGGTATCTATGTACGCTCTCCCGATATTCTGGGGAGTTACGACCAGGATTTTAGGTGTGCCGTCTGTCCAGCAGTCGGTGGATGCTGCCTTGGCGATCAGGCGCTTCAGCCCCAGAGCGATACAGGCAGGAGAGACGCCGAAACGTTCCTTGGTATCATTGGTGCCCAGCATGATGATCAAAAGGTCCACCGGTTCGTGGGACATGAGACATGGATAGATGAAGTCCAGTCCGGACAGTCCCTCGTGGACAGGGTCGTCAAAACAGGTGGTGCGGCCAGACAGGCCTTCCTCCAGGATTAGATAGTCCTCTCCCAGATACTGCCCCAGAAGGCAGGTCCACCGGGATGTCTCGTCGAATCTCCCTCCTGTCAGAGCACAGTAGCCGTGGGTGTTGGAATCTCCGAAACACACGATATGTTTTTTCATAACCTCCTCCATGTCCATTCCCTACAGATCTTTTGTATCCTCGATAGCCTGTTTGATGTCTCTGTAGAGCTGAATCAGCTCCGGATTGTCAAGGGCTACGGGGAGGAACGGCAGTCTGGGATCGCCCATGGGACATCCGTCCAGGGAGATGATGCCCTTGACTGCGCCGTGCATGGAGGCAAAGGAGCAGAGGCGGTAGATCAGAGGGGTGACGACAGCCTGCACGTCGGCGGCCTTGTCCCACTCTTTGCGGTTGATCAGATCATCCATCTTCATGTACAGCTCCGGCATGGCCCCGTAGGTTCCGCCGATTCCGGCATCGGCTCCCATGATCCGCCCTGCCACGAACTGTTCGTCGGGGCCGTTGAACACGAGAAAATCTTTGCCGCCGGCACTCTTAAAACGCAGGATATCCTGAGCCGGATCGGAGGAACACTTGACTCCTGCCACCCTGTCGTTGTCCAGCATTCTCCGGAATAAGTTCATAGACAGATTGAATCCGGTGAGCTGTGGGATGTTGTAGATGAAAAACGGCAGGTCTGCTGCCTTGGTGATCTCGGTCCAGTGCTGGTATACGCTCTCTTCGCTGGGGCGGTAATAGACACAGGGTACCGCGGAGGTAGCGGCGGCGCCGACCTTTTCTGCATGAGCAGCCAGCATGGCAGAGTGACGAGTGTCCGCACAACCGACATGAACGATGATGTTCATATCATCGCCTACTTCGTTTACCACGGTCTCTGTCACCAACATCCTCTCTTGCGTATCCAGGAGGAATCCTTCTCCGGTACTGCCGCACACATACATCTGTTTCACACCTTTATCCCGGAAGTATCGGGATACGGCCTTTACGGCATCTACATCCACGGAGCCGTCTTTTTTAAAAGGAGTGTTGAGCGCAACGGTTACATGGCGAAACTTGCCTGTCTCATACTTTGACATACATATACCTGTCCTTTCCTAAACATTCATGATAGAAGTTCCATTGCTATCTGAATCATATCATCATTGGAGAGAGAAATCAAGAACTAATAAAAAAAATTTTTGCATATCGGTTTATGTTGAAAATATTTTTTAATCATGGTATAGTTTAACTATGCAACAGTAGGCTGAAAGTCCAATTTAAGGAGGTTTTTCACATGGATCAGAGAAATCAGGCAATTTTGGAACAGATTAAAGGCGGGCTTATCGTGTCCTGCCAGGCGCTGAAGTCGGAGCCCCTTTACAGTTCTTATATTATGTCCAGGATGGCTTATGCGGCTATGCTGGGAGGCGCAGTGGGAATTCGGGCCAATACGGTGGAGGACATCACAGAGATCAAAAAGACCGTCGATCTTCCGGTGATCGGCATTATTAAGGAAGATTATCCTGGCTATGACGTATACATCACGCCTACGATCAAAGAGATCGACGCTCTGGCAGCCTGCGGGGTATCCATTATCGCCCTGGATGCTACCGATTCGACGAAAAGGCCCCGGCCTGACGGCAGAAGCCTGGATGAGTTCTTTGGGGAGATCAGAGAAAAATATCCCAAGCAGCTGTTTATGGCAGACTGCTCCTGCTATGAGGAGGGGATGCATGCGGCCGAGATCGGTTTTGACCTGGTGGGAACCACTATGCACGGATATACGGAGTACACCAAGGGAGCCGTTCTTCCGGCCATTGACCTGATGGGACGTCTGGCCAGAGAATGTGGAAAACCGGTGATCGCAGAAGGCGGGATCTGGACACCGGAGCAGTTGAAGGCTGTTCTGGATGCAGGCGTGTGGACTGCCGTGATCGGCGGGGCCATCACCAGACCGTTGGAGATCACCAAGCGCTTTGTGGCGGCGATTCGATAAGTAAGGGGCGACAGCGATGAGAATAGCCGCTTTAGATATCGGAGGAACATCCATAAAGTCAGGGATATGGGACGGACAGAAGCTTTTGGAGACCAGAGAGTGGGATACCAACGCAAAACAGGGCGGTGTCTATGTGGTAGACCGGGCTGTGGAGATTTTGAGGACGTATGAACCTTTTGACGCGGTCGGGATCAGCACGGCGGGCCAGGTGGACGCAAAAGAGGGCGCCATCCGATATGCCAACGACAATATACCCGGTTATACCGGAATGCGGATTCGGGATCGGATGGAGTCGGAGTTTCATGTGCCGGCAGCAGTGGAGAATGACGTCAACGCCGCGGCTTTGGGGGAAGCCCGGTTTGGCGCAGGAAAGGGATATGAGGATTTTTTGTGTATCACTTACGGGACCGGAGTAGGCGGCGCGATTGTAATCGGGCAGAAGATCTATACCGGCAGTATGTGGTCAGCCGGAGAATTTGGCGGAATCCTGGTGCATCCGAATGAACGGACAGAGGGAGATCCTTTCTCAGGCTGCTACGAAAAGTACGCTTCTGCCACCGGCCTTGTGGCTATGGCTTCCAGATTTGACAAGAGCCTGACGAACGGCAGAAAGATCTTCGAAAGGCTGGAGGAGAGAGAGGTTCGAAAGATCGTGGACTTGTGGATCGACGAGATCGTCCATGGTCTGGTGACGATAATTCATATTTTTAATCCGCCCTGTATCATCCTGGGCGGAGGTGTCATGGAACAGCCGTATATCTTGGAACAGGTAGACAAAAAGACAAAAGAGAGAATCATGGACAGCTTCCGGAATGTGGAGCTTAAGAGAGCGTCCCTGGGCAACCGGGCCGGCCTCATGGGAGCGTCCTGGCTCGCGGGACAACTTATGATGACAGATTAAAAACCGACAGACGAGAGACCAGAGGAGGGGTAGAGATGCAAGGTGATTTTTTGGTGAAGATGCGGACTGCATATAATCAGTTTACCAAAGCGGAAAAAAAGGTGGCTGACTATATCCTGCAGAATCCGAAAGAAGTGCTGTTTATGTCGATTACGGATTTGGCGGAAGCGTGCCGGGTGGGAGACACCAGTGTGTTTCGTTTCTGCAAGTCTATGGATTTAAAAGGGTATCAGGAGTTCAAGATGGTTTTGTCCTTGAGCCTCAATGAAAATGAAAAAGAGAGCAACCGTTTTTCGGGCAATATCAGTTTGAGTGATACGTTTCAGGATCTGGCAAAAAAGGTGCTCAACACCAATATCAACGCTCTGACAGAGACCTATGCTCTGCTGGATGAGAATGTGTTCAACCAGGCTATAGACTACCTGTATGAGGCGGAGAGAGTCGTCTTTTTCGGAGTGGGCGCCAGCATTCTGACGGCATTAAAAGCAACCAACAAATTCCTTCGCATCGAGCCCAAGGTATACTGTGTCCAGGATTCCCATATGCAGGCTATGGCGGCGGCTATGATGAACCCAAGGGAAGTGGCAGTGGTATTTTCCTACTCTGGGGCTACAAAGGATACCATACATGTGGCTCAGCTGGCCAGAAAAGCGGGGGCGAAAGTCATATGCGTCACTCGGTTCAGCAGATCGCCGCTGACTTCCTATGCAGATTTGACTCTGCTCAGCGGAGCCAATGAGGGACCTCTTCAGGGAGGCTCCACGTCAGGGGAGATCAGCCAGCTGTTTCTCATTGATTTGATGTACACGGAGTATTACAGAAGATATTTTGATGTGTGCAGCAAGAATAACGAGAAGACGTCAGGCTCTGTGCTGGAGAGAATTTTCTGAACATGAGAGAAAAGGTACTGGGGAATCGGGAGTGATCCCGTGTCCGCAGTGCCTTTTTGTCATAAGAGGCAGGTAAAAAAAGAAAAAATTTTCTTTTTTGATTATTATTGACAAAAGAAATTTTCTGATATATAATCCAATTATTACAATATACTGTAATAAAGCCACCATGAGATTGGTGAAAATTCCTAAAGGAGGAGATTATATGAGGAAGATTTTATCTTTGGGATTGGCAGCGGCATTGTTGACGACAACACTGGCAGGATGCGGCGGCGATGCTTCCGAGACCAAGCAGGCAGAGTCCGGTGCCACCACAGCGGCAGCAGGAGGAGAAACCACACCGGCAGCCCAGGCTCCGGCAGCGGGAGGAGAGAGCGTTGAGATTACCTGGTGGGCCTTCCCTACCTTTGCTCAGGATTCCGCAGATACTCCGGCCGGAACCTATGAGGCGGAGATTGTGGCCGCATTTGAAGCCAAGAACCCGGATGTAAAGGTAAAACTGGAGACGATTGACTTTACCTCAGGACCGGAGAAGATCACGGCAGCCATCGAGGCGGGAACCGTGTGTGATGTTCTGTTTGACGCTCCGGGACGTATCATTTCCTATGCACAGAACGGAAAACTGGTGAAATTAGATGATATGTTTACCGATGATTATGTGAAAGACGTAGGTAACGAGGCCCTTTTAAATTCCTGTAAGTCTGACGACGGCAGTTACTATATGTATCCCATCAGTACGGCAGCTTTCTGTATGGCCGTGAGCAAGCAGGCATTGGAGTCAGCGGACGCCATGGGCTGTATTAACCTGGAAGGTGACCGCACATGGACTACGGCACAGTTTGAGGAGATGCTTCAGAAGCTGAGTGCTGCAGGCTTTAACGGAGCGACCGTGTACTGTTCCGGTCAGGGCGGAGACCAGGGGATCCGCGCCTTTGTGACCAACCTCTACGACAGCCAGGTGACCAATGACCAGGTGACCGAGTATACCCTCAACGATGAGGGCGGCATCAAGGCTATGACCAAGATCAAAGAGTGGGTTGACGCAGGCTACATGCTCAACGGTTCTGCCTACAACGGCGGTGAGGATGTAGACCAGTTCGTGGCAGGCAACACGGCATTTACGACTCTGTGGTCCCCGGGACTTGCCTCCCAGAGAGCCGATACACTGGCGGAGAACGGCATTGAAGCCATCGCTCTTCCCTTCCCGTCTGAGGACGGTGTTCCGGAGATGGAGTATCTGGTAAACGGTTTCTGTGTATTTGATACCGGCGATGCCGCCAGGGCAGAGGCTTCCAAGAAATTTATCGACTTCATCTGCAACGATGAGGAGTGGGGTCCCAAGAACGTAGTGAGAACCAGCGTGTTCCCGGTTCGTCAGTCTATGGGAGATCTGTATCCCGGCGATGCCCAGATGCAGTTCTATGCAAGCCTGACCAAGTACTATTCTCCGTACTATAACACCATCAAAGGCTTTGCGGAGATGAGAACCTACTGGTTCCCCATGCTGCAGGCGGTGTTAAACGGCGATTCCACGCCGGAGGATGCAGTTAATGACTTCGTGGCCAAGGCCAACCAGTCTATTGTAAACGCACAGTAATCTTTTTCTCCTCATGCAAGGCTTTGTATGAGGAGAAATTTTTAAGGAGCAACTCATCATCTGACCGAAATAAGGCCGGACGTGAACCGGCAGGATTGGAGGGATTATGAAACAGTCCAAATTTAACAAAATCCGTATGAGGGAGACGGTGATTTCCTACGCGTTCCTGGCGCCGGCCCTGTTCTTTTTCTGCGTGTTTGTACTGGTTCCCATGGTCATGGGAGTGGTGACCAGTCTTTTCCGCTACAACATGAAAGGGATGACCTTTATCGGCCTGGACAACTATGTGAACATGTTCAAGGACGAGGTGTGGCAGAAGTCTCTGGTGAACACGGTGATTCTGGTTCTGGGGTCCGTGCCCATCACAGTTCTGTTCGCCCTTTTTGTGGCGGCTCTCACCTACGAGAAGAACCCCATAACCAGGTCCTTTTTCCGCTGTGTGTTCTTCCTCCCGGTGGTAACCGGAACCGTGGCGGTGACGGTCGTGTGGAAGTGGATCTATGATCCCTTAAACGGTATCCTCAACTGGCTCTTGAAGAGCATGCATGTTATTGAGAAAAATATCATGTGGACGGGAGATAAGAAGTTTGCCCTGTGGGCCATTCTGATCATCCTGATCACCACCAGCGTGGGCCAGCCCATTATCCTCTATATCGCATCTCTGGGCAATGTGCCCAAGGACTATGTGGAGGCGGCGTCTGTGGACGGAGCCAACGATCTTCAGATCTTCTGGAAGATCAAGTGGCCCAGCCTTCTGCCCACCACCCTGTATATCGTGGTGATCACTACCATCAATTCGTTCCAGTGCTTCTCTCTGATTCAGCTGCTGACCTCCGGCGGCCCCAACTACCGGACCACCACCATCATGTACTATCTGTATGAGAATGCGTTTAAGCGGTTCGAATACGGATACGCCAACGCCATGGGAGTGGTGCTGGCCTTGATGATCGGCCTCATCAGCTTTATCCAGTTTAAGGCTCTGGGCAGTGACGTGGAATACTAGAAAGGGGGATCAGGTGATGAAGAAAAAAGTAAACATTTTAGACGGGATTTCCATGGCGCTTTTGCTGCTGCTGAGTTTTATCTTTATCTTCCCCTTCTACTGGATCCTGACCGGCGCGTTCAAATCCCAGAAGGTTACAGTGAAGCTTCCCCCCGAGTGGTTCCCCATGAGCCCCACTCTGGAAAATTTCAGAAAACTGATGCAGAATCCGGCTCTTCAGTGGCTGTGGAACAGTGTGTTTATCTGTGCGGTCACCATGCTGATCGTCTGCGTGGTTTCCTCCATGGCCGGCTATGTCTTGGCCAAGAAACGTTTCTACGGCCAGGCCACTCTATTCAGCATCTTCGTGTTTGCCATGGCTCTGCCCAAACAGGTTATCTTGGTGCCTCTTATGAAACTGGTAAGCTTTATGGGAATCCATGATACCTCCTGGGCCATCATCCTGCCGCTGTGCGGCTGGCCTTTCGGTGTGTTCCTGATGAAACAGTTCAGTGAGAACATCCCCACGGAGCTTTTGGAGGCGGCCAAGATCGACGGCAGCGGAGAGCTGCTGACCTTCAGCAACATCGTCATGCCCATCGTGAAGCCGGGCTTCGGCGCTCTGGCCATCTTTACCTTTATCAATACCTGGAATGATTATTTCATGCAGTTGGTTATGCTGAATTCCAGAAGCAAGCTGACCATCTCCCTGGGCGTGGCCACTCTGCAGCAGGAGTTCTCCACCAACTACGGAGTGATCATGGCGGGCGCTGCCATGGCGGCGGTGCCTATCGTAGCCGTATTCCTGATGTTCCAGAATTACTTCACTCAGGGTATCACCATGGGGGCGGTGAAGGGATGAGGGAAAGGCGGTATCTGGATCCGTTTATTGTCTTTTCAAGAGAGTCCGGCCAGGCGGCCGGGCTCTTTGATTGCCTGTATCAGAGTGCAGGGGAGGGGCTTTGTAAGAGAACTGCCGGATTTATCAGGGAAGATGAGACAGAAAAAGATTGCCCCTCCTTTTGAGCCTGTGTTAGAATAGGATCAGACAGATGAAAGACGGAGGTAGCAGTTTGGAAAAGGAGGCCCGATTTCGCAATAAGATCACATGGTTTTCCACGGTGTTCAGTGTGATGGTAGTGTGGGTCCACTCTGCAAACGGGGAGCTGTTCCTGGGACAGTCAGAGGCGGCGAGGAAGGTGGCGGCGTTTGAAAGATTTCTGGGTTTTACCATAGGACAGATGGCGGTGCCCGGATTCTTTATGATGTCCGGATATCTGTTTTATCGGGGATTTCGATGGGAGAAACTGGGAGAAAAATGGAATTCCCGAATCCGCAGTGTGCTGGTACCGTTCCTGATGTGGAACGGAATCTACTATCTGGGATATGTGATCGGAAGCCGCCTGCCTGTGGTGACGGATATTATGGCGAAGGGGAAAGTACCTTTTGACTGGTATACGGCGGTGGAGGCGGTTCTGCACTACAGCTATCACTATGTGTTCTGGTATCTCTATCAGCTGATCCAGCTGATCCTTCTGGCACCGGTCCTCTACGGGATTCTGAGGCAGCCGGCCACGGGTGCGGCATGGCTGGCAGTCTGTTTTTGGGGCACCCTAAGGGGGGTCACCATTCCCCACCTGAATCTGGACGCACTGTTTTATTATTCCCTGGCTGCTTTCGGAGGACTCCATGGCAGAGCGCTGGTGGAGGGAGATTGGACGGTCAGGAGGTGCAGGACAGGGGCAGCGCTTGTGGCGGCAGCGGCGGCGATTCTCATGGCCAGGTGGCCGGGGGGAATCGGCGAGGGAGTCCTTATGCGCACCATGGGGCCTCTGGGCCTGTGGCTCATGACAGATGAGTCCCGGCTTCCTGTCTCGAGGGAGTGGATGAGGTATAACTTCTATTTATATACCATCCACTTTGCCCTGGTCCGTCTGCTCAACAAGACGGCGGCCAGATTTTTTTCGGGATTCTGGCCGCTGCCTGTGATTCTGTATCTTCTGATGCCGATGTTCATGATCGCGGTCAGCACCGTCAGCGGAAGTTGGCTGAAACGACATGTCCCCAAGACCTGGTTTTTGCTGAACGGAGGCAGGTGAGAGGAGGTGCGGCTGACGGACAGGAATTAGAGACTCCAGCGGCCGGAAGCTCCGCAGGGCAGCACCAGCCCGGTTCCGGCCACGGGGAGGCCGATCTCGTCTGCGGTTACGGTACCCCCGTGCCTTAAACTCACCTCCAGGGCGATCATGTAGGAGAGGACAGAGGGTGCCAGGCCCGTGGTGTAGGAGTTGATCAGGAAAAACAGGGGCCGGTCGGACAGAAGGCCCGCGCACAGTTTTACCAGGGGATGGATGGCGTCCTCGATTTTCCAGATCTCCCCCTTGGGTCCCCGGCCGTAGGAGGGAGGATCCATGATGACCGCATCGTAGCGGTTGCCGCGCCGGATCTCCCTCTCTACAAACTTCACACAGTCGTCTACGATCCAGCGGATAGGAGCCTCGGCCAGACCGCTGGATTTTGCGTTTTCTTTGGCCCAGGAGACCATGCCCTTGGAGGCATCTACATGGGTCACGGAGGCGCCGGCGCCGGCGGCCGCCACGGTGGCACCTCCCGTGTAGGCGAAAAGGTTCAGCACCTTCACAGGCCGGCCGGCCCGGCGGATCAGTTCTCCGAACCAGTCCCAGTTGACGGCCTGCTCCGGAAAAAGGCCGGTGTGTTTAAAGCTGAAGGGCTTCAGATGGAAGCTGAGATCCCGGTATCTTATGGACCACTGCTGGGGAAGATCGAAAAACTCCCACTGGCCGCCGCCTTTTTCGCTGCGGTGATAATGCCCGCCCGGGCGCTTCCAGCCCCGGTGGGTTCTGGGGGTATCCCAGATCACCTGGGGATCCGGACGGATGAGAAGAAAGTCACCCCATCGCTCCAGTTTCTCTCCCTTTGAACAGTCAAGTATTTCATAATCCTTCCACTGGTCTGCTATCCACATAAGCGGCCTCCTTGTTTGCTGGTTTGCCTCGATTATACGTGAGAGCATGGGGAGAGTCAAGAAGAGATAGTAGGAAAATCGTAATAGAATTGAAAGATATTTCGGTTGAATAAATTAAAGGCTCTTGTTACAATAAACCATATAGATACACAAGAACATGAAGGAGAGACCTGAATGAAGAGAAAAAGGTTATTGATGCTTGGCATAAGCGCTGCGCTGACTCTGGGTACAGGAATCACTGCCTGGGCAGCAGGCTGGGCCACAGAGAACGGCAAGTGGGTATACTACGACAATTCAGGATACCGGGTGACCAATGACTGGAAAAAGGGAGCTGATGATCAGTGGCGGTATTTAAACAACAACGGTGAGATGGCCATGGATAGCTGGGCCGAGGATTCCTACTATGTAGATGCCAACGGCATTATGGTGTCGGGTAAGTGGCTGAAGCTGAGATCCAACTATAACGGAGAGACCGAGGACGAGCACTGGTACTATTTTATGGAGAACGGCAAGGCTGCCATGGACACCTGGAAGAAGATCAACAACAAGTGGTATCATTTTGACTCCGAAGGTGCCATGGAGACCGGATGGATCGACGATCACATGTACTATGCCGACGAGAACGGGGCTCTGGTAGGCTGGCATAAGCTGTATCCCCCGGAGGGCGAGGAGGAGGACAGGGATGACTTCTTCGATGATGACGGTAAGGTCTGGTACTATTTTAACAGCAGCGGCAAAAAGTTTGTGCCGGATCTGTCCGACGGAGCCGAGTATGGGGAAAAGCGCATCGACGGAACTTACTACTGCTTTAACGGCAACGGAGTCATGCAGACCGGCTGGGTGTACATGGGTACCAGTGTGGCGGAGACAGGGACCATCGAGGATTACCGGTTCTATGACAAGGGCGGAAAGGCGGTAACCGGCTGGTATTCCGCAGAGCCCCCCAGTTCCCTTGGCGGATATGAGAACGATGTGGAGTGGTTTTATTTTTCCAAAAGCGGAGTCCCCAAGTTTGGGCCCGCCAGCGGCACTGCCACCACGAAGGACTTCCTGCGTATCGGCAATAAGACTTATCTGTTCAACGAGAAGGGCAATCCGGTGTCCGGTCTCCAGAAGGTTTATATCAATGAATCCAAAGGAGAGTATACTTCCTACTATTTTAATGAGGAAGACTGTACGGTGGAGGGCGGCAAGATGACCATAGAGGAGGGAGACGGGTCCAAGACTCAGTTCTATTTTTCCACCAGCGGAAAAGGCTACACCGGCGTCCAGAACGGCTATCTGTACTATATGGGCAAGCTTCAGAGAGCGGAGGACGGCAGCAAGTATGAGGTGATCTCCGTTCCAAACGGAAACAGCCATATCAACTACGTGGTAAACAATTCCGGAAAGATCGTCAAGAGCACGGCCGGTGTCAAGAACAGCGACGGCGTCAAATACGCCACCACCACAGGCGGAGTTCTGACCAAGATCGACGGTGAGTCCGTATCCGCGGATGCTGTCTTTCGGGAGGCGGAGGAGCCTGTGTGGGAGTAAATGACAGGAAGCAGTATGGCACAGTCGCTTTTTAAATTATAAGAGAACCGGTTTTCCCTCGCGGAAGACCGGTTTTTTGAGTACCGTTATGGGGCCAAAGCAGCCCTGTCGCCGCAGGCGATTTTAAATGGGCATATGCAGTTACGCTCACAGGGTGCCTGCGAACAGCAACTTTAGCGCGGCTTGAGGCAGGAGAAAAAATCAAAAAAGTGCTTGCATTTATCTGTAAAATATGCTAGACTAACAAAGCTGTGGCATGATAGCGATGAAACGAGAGGTTGCTGTCCCCTGGGGGGCAGGTTTTCCGTGGAGCGAATGTCAAGTTAGGAAACTGGCGACAAGTCACTGTACAAACAGATATTCTGCAGGGCAATGTAGAAAATGGTGTGTTCCTTGCGATTACAGGACACACCCGGAAACGTGTACAGTCACCGCTTGTCGTACTTCATGAAAAGTGCGAAAAGGAGGCGACTTTTTTTATGGCAAGTCAAGTAATGAGAATCACATTGAAAGCTTACGATCATCAGTTGGTAGATCAGTC
>JAAWBS010000033.1 GCA_022792815.1 Hungatella sp. | reverse complement strand
TTGCGTAGGGAACCACCACCAGCTTGTTGGGGTCTACGCCGGGAGCCAGACGCTCTGCGGAGGAGCGCTTGGTGGCCAGAGTTGCACCCATGACCGATGCCAGGGAAGCGCCTTTTAACTTCACTACCGGCGGGATGGTCGGGTCTTTCATGATCCAGAAGATGGCGTTAACCGGAGCATCGATTCTGTCCACACGGTTGGGAGACCACAGCTTGGACTTGATGGCGCGGCCGTTGCCGTTGCGGATGTCCTCGGTTACCAGCTGGATCTTGCCCTCCTCATCCAGAGTAGCGGAACAGTTCTGGGCAGTCAGCAGGTACTGATTGTCCGGGCAGCCGGTGGGATAATCAGCAGTCTTATCAAAATAGGTGGGCTCCAGAGCGATGGATGCGCAGGTGTCTGTGTTGATGATAAACGCATCGTCGTGAAGAACCTTAATCTCATACTTTCCGCCGTGCTTTGCGTGAGTCAGAGTGGACTTGCCGGAGCCTGACAGGCCGTATACGGAGGCAACATACTTTCTTCCGTCAGCCAGTGTGTACTCCTTCTGTCCGCCGTGACAGGAGGCATAGCCGTTGCGGTTAGCGATGGCCCAAGCCATGGTCAGGGTGCCCTTCTTGTGCTCGCCGAAGTATCTCATACCCAGGATACAGGCACAGTTGGTCTCGGTGTTAAAGTAGCACAGCGTCTTCTTCTGAGGATCAGACAGGCAGTCCAAGGATACGCTCGGACGGTCGGAACCGCACCACTGAGGATCGGAGAAGATGAAGATATCAGCTTCCTTTCCGTCACCTACAGGTTTGGATTTCTTATACATCTTAACATACTCATCAGACATGTACTGGAAGTTTAACATCCAGTTATACATCACATTCTCTTCCCCTTCGGGGATCAGCAGATGAGCCTTTACCATGAATTCGGGATCCAGCCCCACAAATACTTCTGCGTGATACATGGTTTTCCAACGGGATTCATAAACCGCATCCATGGCCACTTTATCGAGAGCTTCACAGTCCACTCCTGGCTCACCGGAGATCCTGCGGGCGGTTGCGTAACGTCCGGTGATGGCACCGTCGTTGAACAAGAGAACCTTGGCATCCTTCTCAAGGCCAAACTCCTCACCTCTGTATACAGGCATGTCCGTCACTATGGTTCCCGGAGAATTCTTAGCTAATTCATAAGCTTCTTTCAGGGTGTTTACTTTCACCACATTGTTGCCGTAGAAAGCGGCCTCAATGATGGAACGGGTCTTGGAAAAGCCAGGCTTTCCTTTTCCGATTTCGTTGACTGGGTAATAAGCTTTGGTTGACATGAATGAAATCCTCCTTAAAATAAAAAATCCAAATTTGATTTCATTATCTCACTTTGTGAAGAAAAAGTCAATGCGTAATGTCGAAAAAAACGATAGTTAAAAAAATGTTAACAATTGGAAGGCGCAACCTCAGATCTGGCTTTCATTCTCCTTGATCTTCACCACAATCTTCTTCACATATCCCGGCTTTCCATCTGCCGCCTTAGGCTTATGGCCGTCCCATGGGTTGAAAATCATAAATTCTCCGCTGTGAACCGCTGCCCGCAGTCCTGCCACGGAATCATCAAATTTTATCACATCTTTTTCTTCATTATAAGGACCTGTGGCAGTGAGCTGGCTTACCGGTGCGTAGGTCATCACCTCACAGCCCTCTATGATGTACTGGATGTCCGTGTAATCCCTATGTGCCTCATAAGATGCCTCCTCCCACGGAACGGTGTTGTAGTCCATCACATTGGCATAAACATTTTTGCCGTCGATCTCGTACTTGCCGTTAGGGAGAGTTTTTAAGTCATGGCTCTTTAAAAAGTCTACTGCTTTGGCATATCTGCCCTCGATGCCAAGGTTTCTGTAAAAGTCTAAATTTGCCGCCAAATCAAAGATCATGGTTTTGTACCTCCTTTAAGATAGATTTGTCTTCAGTATACACCACACAGGAGGATTTCCACAATCTTTTTATTTAAAAAATTCGTGTCCGCCATGGCTGAAGAGAAATTGAAGCCTGTTGTCAAACCACCGGACCGCCCCGGTCCTGGCGGCTCCCCGGTTCATGAAGTACAGGGCTCCCTGGGAGTAATCCTCCCCTGTCAAGGCCCGTCTGACACAATCCACCGTCTGGTCGGTGACCTGGCAGGTGTTGATGGTTCCATTGGATACCGGAGAAAACTGGGACGGCTGATAGACCACTTCCTGGACAGTGTCGGGAAATTCCTCGCTCTTTACCCGATTCAGCACTACATTTGCCACAAGGATCCTTCCTTTGCTGTCACAGATTCCCGCCTCCGCCTCCACGATCTTTAAGAGCACTTCATAGTCCTCTCTGCTGAAATTACCGTTCTCTGACACGGTCTTCTTCTCCCTCTCTTCTAAGGAAAGGCCGCCGTTCTCTTTTCTCCGGGACGGATCCGCCGTCTCTGCCTCCGGAGTCAGATTCCCGACAGAAGACCGAAACTTTTTGTTTTTTTCGGTCAGAACCCTTCTGGCCAACTCACCCATCTTGACCGAATCCAAAAAATCCTGCCGCACCTTCCCTCTCTCTAGCTCCTGTTCGAAGGAAGTCTCCGCATAAGCAGTTATGGCAGTCCTCCCGTTTCCGCCAATCCCGCTGGCAGTAAGCGCTATGATGATCATCACCGACAATGCTGATACCAGAACTGCCGTCTCTCTGCTTGTTTTTGACATAATCTCCCTCTTTTCTCTAAAAATAGGTCAAAAATGAGAGTTTTCTCCCACTTCCAACTTAATTTATCGGGTAATTGTGGCTATTATATGGGAACAGCTCACAAAAAGTCAATGGCCGGAGCCGAAATTCGGCATAATTGTCGTCGGTAAATTTTACATGTTTTTTCTATATGTTAAAATTATACGAATATTTTGTTGTTATAATCCTCCTTTTATTTACTATTTAATATTATATATTACACAAATGTTTCATTTATGTTAAATATTAAGGTATAAAAAAAGAGCTGTTTTATGTCAGCTCTTTTTATGTCAACAATTGCAGGGCCAAAAACCCTTTAGGGAGAGATAATCTTCCCTGCCGCGGCACATGCCGCTGCCACTGCCGGGGAGGCAAGATAGATCTCCACCTTCGAGGTTCCCATCCGCCCTAAAAAGTTCCGGTTGTTGGTCGCCACTACCCGCTCTCCGTCACATAGGATCCCGCCGGTCCGCCCGCAGCACAGGCCGCAGCCCGGATGGGTGATGATGGCTCCCGCCTCTGCAAGCTTCTGCAATACCCCCCTTGCAGAAGCCTCCTCATAGACCTTTCTGCTGGCCGGAGTAACGATCATCTTCACATAAGGGGCCACCTTCTTCCCCTCCAGCACCTTGGCTGCTGCCACAAGATCCTCCAGCCTGCCGTTGGTACAGGACCCCAGGAATACCTGGTCGATGGGAATCCCATCCAATTGACTGACAGCTCGGATTTTGTCCACCTGAGACGGGCATGCCATAACCGGCACAAACTCCTCTGCCCGGTAAGTGAGCACTTTGCAGTAGTTTCCCTCCTCATCTCCAACGAGAGCTTTCTGAAAGGAATCCAATTCTGTCCCGCAGTAGTCGGCCGTCTTAAGGTCCGGTGTGAAAAGGGCACATTTGGCCCCTGCCTCGATGGCCATGTTCGCCATGGTCATGCGGCTGCTTATGGTCATACGATCGATGGCCGAGCCGACAAATTCCAGTGCCTTGTAGGTGGCGCCGTCGGCTCCCAGATCCCCGATGACGGTCAGTATCACGTCTTTGGACATCACATTGGAGGCCAGTTCCCCGTCGATGACGATCTTAATGGTCTCGGGAACTCTCACCCACAGTTTTCCCGTGCCCAAAATCCCTGCCATCTCTGTGTAGCCGATGCCGGTGGAGAAAGCTCCCACACAGCCGTAGGTGGTGGTGTGACTGTCTGTTCCGAACACCACATCCCCCGGTTTTACATACCCGGCCTCCGTCATCAGCTGGTGACAGATACCGTCACTCCTGTGGACATGCCGGATCCCGTAATTCCTGGCAAACTCATCTCCCACTTTATAATGACGGATGTCGTCCAACTGGCTGGCCGGCACCAGATGATCGTAGATGAGAACCACTTTGTCCGGATCCCACACTCTCTCAAACCCCATCTCGTGAAATTTCGACACGATAAAGGGCATCATGATATCGTCCAGCATCACCCGGTCCACATTCACCGTCACGATCTCCCCCGGCCTCACCCGGTCTCTGCCGATATTGCGGGCAATGATTTTTTCGATAATCGTCTGTCCCATGGTCAGTCTCCTCCTTCTCAATCCGCCAGTCCGTTTCGCCTGCGCATGGCTTTCACCAAACCACCCGCCTGAAGGATCTCCACCAGATTGTCCGGCAGAGAGGCGATGGGATATGTCATGCCGCCGCAGGTAATCTCCCGGTTGACACGCACACAGATCTCCTCTCCCTCCTCCGCATGGTCGTGGAGATCCGGCTGTTCGATCAGCAGAAGACCGTTGTTGATGGAGTTGCGGAAAAAGATGCGGGCAAAGGATTTGGCCACGATGCAGCGGATACCCAAAGCCTTCAGCACCTCCGGTGCCTGTTCTCTTGAGGAACCACAGCCGAAATTCTTCCCTGCCACGATGATATCCCCTGCCGTGATTTTCCCTGCCAGCTCCGGTCTCAAGGGCGAAAAGGCATATTGCTTCATCTCTTCAATGGTCTCTAAAGCCAGGTATTCGGTGGGGATGATGATATCCGTGTCGATATCGTCTCCCAACACCCAGATATTTCCGGTAAATTCTTCCATTTCCTCTCTCTTTCTTCTATTATATAAATGTCTTTCTCACAACATATCTGCCGTGCAGATCTCTCCTTTGACGGCAGAGGCCGCCACCGTAGCCGCAGACCCCAGATACACCTTGGAGTTGGGATGTCCGGCACGGCCCTTGAAGTTTCTGGTACCGGTGCTGATGAGCACTTCCTGTTCCCCGATCACTCCCTGACAGCTTCCCCAGCACACGCTGCAGTTGGGATTCATGACGATAGCTCCGCTCCTCATAAAGATGTCGATCAGTCCCTCCTTCAGCGCCTGTAGGTAGACCTCATTGCTGGCAGGAACCACCAGGAACCGAACATGGTCGGATATCTTCCTGTCCTTTACAATGGCAGCCCCCACCCGCAAATCGTCGATACGCCCGTTATTGCAGGATCCCAGGAATGCCTCGTCGATCCGGACACCGCACACCTCCTTTACGGGAACCACATCATCTACAAAATCAGGCCTGGCCGCCACCGGACGGATCTCTGACAGGTCAAAGGTGTACTCTCTGGCATACACGGCATCCTCATCACTTGCAAACACTGCCTTCGGCTTCCTTCCTCTCTCCTCAAGCCAGTCAAGAGCCACCTGATCTGCCTGAAAGACAGCAGTCTTGGCTCCCGCCTCCACAGACAGGTTGCACAACACCATCCGGTCATCTACGCTCAAGGTCTCTGCTCCCGGGCCGCAAAACTCCATCACCTGGTAGCTGACACCGCTGGCCCCGATCTCTCCGATGATGGTCAGCATCAGGTCTCTTGGATACACGCCCTCGGAAAGCCGGCCCACCAGATTGAATTTCACAGTCTCCGGAACCAGCACCCAGGATGTGCCTGTGACCATGCCGTACAGAAGGTCCGTACACCCCACTCCGGTCCCGAATGCCCCCAGAGCCCCGTAGGTGCATGTATGGCTGTCCGCCCCGAAGATCAGCTCCCCCGGGCACACATAGTGTTCCATCATAATCTGGTGGCACACCCCTTTTCCCTCCCAGAAGTCGATCTCATGTTCCCTGGCAAAGTCCCTCATCTTCTTCTGGGACGCCGCGGTCTTAGGACTGTCGGAAGGGACGTTGTGGTCTACGATAAACACCATTTTTTTCGGATCTGCAATCCTTGGGTTCTTCAGTTTCTTGTGGTACATGTCCACGGTCAGATGGGTGGTGCCGTCGTTGCTCATCATACGGTCCAGATTGACCGTGTGGATATCCCCCGCCTTCACCTGGGGCACTCCCGCCGCCAGGGCGATAATCTTCTCTGCAATGGTCATTCCCATGACTCTTAAGCCTCCTCCTCATTCAGTGATGCGATCAGGCCCCCCTGATTCAGAATCTGCTGCATATAGGGCGGCAGCTTGGTACAGGGATAGGTGTTCCCTCCAGCCGACGCGGTCCCCTCACTCAAGGACAGTTCCATCTCGTCCCCCGTCTCCACCTGATCCGGCAGTTCCTTGCACACGATCACCGGAAGCCCGATATTGATGGCATTGCGGTAAAAGATGCGGGCAAAGGACTTGGCCACCACCGCCTGGACTCCCAGGGCCTTAAGCACACTGGGGGCCTGCTCCCTGGATGAACCGCAGCCGAAATTCTCCCCGCCCACCACATAGTCGCCGGGTTTTACCCTGCCGGGAAACTCCGGGTCCAGGGATTCAAAGGTATGTACCTTCATCTCATCGATATCAGGCAGCAGCAGATACTGGGACGCGATGATCTGGTCCGTGTCCAGATCGTCATGAAACTTGAAAATTTTGCCGACAGACATAATCTTCCTCCGATTTTTACTTTAATGTAGTTGTATTATAACATGGGGATTGGTATAATGACAATATATAATACTCATAGTTATTATAACAGTCAGTTATAAAATTACCGTTCACATGAGGCCTTCCGTGAACGGTAACACGATAAAGGAGGCTCGGATGATGGATCAAAACCTGTCCCAGTACAAAATCTTTTACGAGGTGGCCAAGACCGGCAACATCTCCAAGGCTGCCAAGGAACTCTATATCAGTCAGCCCGCCATCAGCAAGGCCATCGGGAAACTAGAAGACAGCCTGGACACCATCCTGTTTACCAGAAACTCCCGGGGAGTCCAGCTGACTGAGGAGGGGCTGATTCTGTTCGAACACACGCAAAAAGCCTTTGAGGAGCTGATAAACGGGGAGTTAGAGCTGAAAAGGGCCAGAGAGTTTCACATGGGCCACATCCGCATCGGGGTCAGCAACACCCTGTGCCGCTACATCATGGTCTCCTATCTGAAGAGCTTTATTGAACAGTACCCCCACGTAAAGATCACCATCGAGAGCCAGTCCACCACCCGCACCCTGGACATGCTGGAACAGCAGAAAATCGACTTAGGGCTGGTGGCCCAGCCGAGATCCCAGAAAAACCTGGTGTTTGTCCCGGTCATAGAGATCGAGGATATCTTCGTGGCCTCCCCCTCCTATCTGGAGAACCTGAAACTGAGGGAGGGACAACAGGCCAATGTATTCCAGTGCGGCAACATCATGCTGCTGGACCGTGCCAACGTGACCAGGCGCTACATTGACGACTACATGACCCTCAACCACATCGAGCCCAACAACCTCCTGGAGGTGACCACCATGGACCTTCTCATCGAGTTCGCCCGCATCGGCTTAGGGGTAGGCAGCGTGATCAAGGAATTTGTAAAAGACGACCTGGAAGAAGGCCGACTGGTACAGGTAAAGCTGGACACCCCCATACACAAAAGGATGGTTGGATTTGTATACTACTCCAACCATCTCTCCAATACACTGAATACCTTTCTGGAATTCCTACATGCTTTTGCCGAGCAGAAACCGGAACAGACCTAGCAGCAGGGCATAGACGGCAACCACCGCCAACAGCACCTTCGCCACGGTCCCGTTTAGAAAACCGCTGATAAGAATCCCCACGTAGAGGACCAGGAACATGGAGTAGCCGGCCAAAGCCCAGCATCTCAAGCCTAAAAGCCGGTTCCTCTCATCACTCTCCGCGATCGCTCTCTCCCTCTTTCGGTTCGGGTCCGCAAGATACCTCCTGTTTCTCATCACGGAGATTATCCCTCCTGTCATCAGCCCGATCCCGGTCCCCATATAAAAGGTGGAAGCAGCCTCCTCTGCCCCCTTCCCGCCAAAAGCCATCACAGCCAGAGACAAGAGGCCTAGCAGGATCACGCCCTTGCCTACCAGGATCCTGGTCCGGCACCGCTTTTCAAAATCAATGGGTCCGTCTGAAAACAACCGATTCAGCCACATCTTCATTCCTCCTCAAATAAAAAAATGTCTTCAATGGTTCTGTCGAAATACTTGGCGATCCGGTGCGCCAGCTGCAAAGACGCATTGTACTTTCCGTTCTCCAGAGAGATAATCGTCTGCCTGGTCACCCCCACCGCCTCCGCCAGATCTTCCTGGCGGATCTTTTTCTCCTTTCGAAGCTCCTGGATCCTGTTTTTCATGTCACTTCTGCCTCGCCGTTCCTCTCTTTATGTGTAGTTCCCTTTACATTTTGAATATAGCACGCTTTGCCTTATATGTCAAGTGTATTTTACATTTTAATATTCGGCTTATATCGTTTCACACTTGCACAATCTTACTTGATGTGCTAGAATAAAGTCAGAATTCATAATTTGTTTTTATTATGAGGGAGGGAGATGACAGTGTGCCAAAGGTGGCTTATTCTGAGGAAGATAGAGAGCGTATCAGAAATGCGCTTGTTGCAGTTGGGCTTGAACTAATGGCAAAGCAGGGAATACAGCATACAACTGTGGAGCAAATATATGAAAGAGTTGGTATATCACGTACGTTCTTCTACTCTTTTTTCTCAACCAAAGAACATCTGGTTGTTGAAATGTTATACCTGCAACAACCTAAAATCATTGAGTATGTGCAAAAGCTGATGGCCGATCCTGCTTTAAGCTGGCGTGACGCTGTGAAACAATTTCTCCACACCTGCTGCTATGGAGAGAAAAACGGAATTGCTGTTTTAACGATTGAAGAACAACAGCTTATTTTTAAGCGTCTGTCAAAGGAAAGCTATGAAGTGTTCCGCCAAAAGCAATTTCGTCTTTTTGGAGAAATTTTAGAAAACTTTGGGATAAAGGCAGACACAGAAAGGATCAATCTATTTACCAATTTAAGTCTGACAGTGATGATTGTGCGCAGAGCGATCCCTGATACGCTTCCCTTGTTTGTTCCCGAAGCCGCTGACGAAACGGTTGATTTTCAACTTGAAGCGATTGTGAACGCTCTGGAAAAATTGAAAACAGCCCCCACGTCTTGATTGGTGGGGAATAAAAATCCGCTCTTAAAAACATCTACGATTTAGGAGGAAAAATCATGGGATTTTTTAGTAAGTTCTTTAAAGGGCCTGAAATTGACATGGAAAAGAGCAACGCAAATGCAGAGAAAATGCGTACCCTATTCAACCATGTTGTAGAAAACGGGGACAATTACAGGCTGATTTTCGGATATACCGAGGATGTGAGCCGCTTCAATTATGGCTTTGTTCATGGAAGCAAAACGAAAATCGGAAATTTGATTGTCGGTTGGAATGAGGCCAGTCAGACGATTGTGGTCGTTCCCACAGTTCCCGATCTCTCCGGCTGTGGTGATCCGACTTACTATCGCCGTTCTGAAATTTTGAAAGCCTATCGGAATAAGTACCCTACAGATGCCTTTCTCATTTACCCGGACAAAAAAGGCTATCTTGGTATCAATGCCTATGACTGGCTGGAAGATGAAAAACTGTATGTTTATGTTTCACAGGATGAGGAATTGGCCGCTTTTACCGACTTCTTTATGAACCGATTTGCAAAAAAGTGAGATTTAAAAAAGCCAGGAACCGACACCCTGTCCTTGATTCGGTGTCGGTTCCAAAGCTTTCCTTCCCCTTGTCTTCCTCTCATCCTCTTCTCATCTCATCCAGAGAGCAGATCTGAATCCCTTCCCTCTCAAAAGCCTCCCGGATCCGCCCCACAAAGGCCAGGGCTTTGTCCCCGTCCCCGTGGACACAGACCGAATCCGCCTCGATGGGAATATCCTTCCCTGTGACGGCACGAACCTTTTTCTCCTTCACCATGCGGACCACCCGTCTGATGGCCTCCTCCTCGTCGGTGATCATGGCACCGTCCTTCTTTCGATCCACCAGAGTGCCGTCCTCCTCATAAGCCCGGTCGGCAAAAACCTCCAGCGCCACGGGAAGGCCTGCATCGGCTGCGGCCCTGGCCAGCTGTCCGCCGGACAGCGCCAGAACGATCAGTTCCGGGTCAAATTCCTTAACCCCCTCGCAGATGGCCGCGGACAGAGTGTAATCCTTGGCCGCCATATTGTAGAGGGCTCCGTGAGGCTTTACATGCTGCAGTTTCACCCCTTTTGCCCGGCAAAATCCCGAAAGGGCCCCCAGCTGATAGAGGGTGTAGGCCTTCGCCTCCGCGAATGTCACATTCATGTTCCGTCTTCCAAACCCCAAAAGATCGGGAAACCCCGGGTGGGCTCCCACACGGACACCGGACTCCCTGGCCAGGGATACCGTCCTGTCCATCACCACCGGATCTGAGGCATGGTAGCCGCAGGCCACGTTGGCGGAGGAGATCAGAGGAATCACCTTTTCATCCATCCCCAGAGTGTACCTGCCGAAGCTCTCCCCCAGATCGCTGTTTAAATCCACACGATACATTCCGTTCCTCCTAAACCTTTTCTTTCAGTTTCATCATCTTCTCGATAAATTCAGTGTGGGCACGCCCCTCCCGAAACAGAGGATGTCTCATGATCTGATACTGGAAATCCAGATTGGTCTTCACCCCCACGATCAGCATCTCGTCTAAAGCGCACATCATCTTCCGGATGGCCGCCTCCCTGGTAGGACCGTGGACGATGACCTTGGCGATCATGGAATCATATTCCGGCGGGATCCGGTATCCGGTGTAAATCCCGGTGTCCACACGGACTCCGTTGCCTGCGGGAAGATGCATGTGCTCGATGACTCCGGGGCTTGGCATGAAATTCATCTCGGGGATCTCCGCATTGATCCGGCACTCGATGGCATGGCCTCTGGGGACCACCTCCTCCTGGGTAAAACTTAAGGGCTCTCCCATGGCCACCCGGATCTGTTCGATGATCAGGTCTGTCCCTGTGACCATCTCCGTCACTCCGTGCTCCACCTGGATTCTGGTGTTCATCTCCATAAAGTAGAAATCACCTTTTTGGTCCACAATAAACTCGATGGTTCCCGCGTTGGTATACCCTACCGCCTCTGCCGCAAGTACGGCACACCGGTTCATCTCCTGCCTGATCTCCTCAGAGACAGCCGGAGACGGGGATTCCTCGATCAGCTTCTGATGATTTCTCTGGACAGAACAGTCCCGGTCTCCCAGCGACACCACATGGCCCATGGTGTCGGCCATGATCTGAATCTCCACATGACGCGGACTTTCGATAAACCGCTCCAGATACATGGTATCATCCCCAAAGGCGTTGGCAGACTCCCTCTGGGCCAGATTAAACTGTTCCTCAAACTCTGCGTCAGACCGGGCCACCCGCATCCCCTTGCCCCCTCCTCCGGAGGAAGCCTTGATCATCACCGGGTATCCGATCTCCCCTGCCAGCGCCCTGCCTTTCTCTGCGTCGTACACCGACTCTTTGGTTCCCGGGACCACGGGGATGCCCGCCTCCATCATGGTCTTTCTCGCCTGGGACTTGTTGCCCATCTTATCCATCACATCCGCCTGAGGACCGATGAACACGATGTGGTTCTCCTGACATTTGCGGACAAAATCGCTGTTCTCCGACAGAAACCCAAATCCCGGGTGGATGGCATCCGCCTCCACGTTTAAGGCGGCGCTGATAATCCGGTCCATGTTCAGATAGCTGTTCCTGGCCGGCCCTTCCCCGATGCAGATCCTCTGGTCCGCCAGCTGGACATGGAGACTTCTCTCGTCCTCCTTGGAGTAGATGGCCACACTGCGGATTCCCATGTTCCGGCAGGCACGGATGATCCGGACCGCGATCTCCCCCCGGTTGGCCACCAGAATCTTATACCCTTTCGGAATATGCCCTTCCGGCAAAAAGCCGCTGCCTGATAGTCGTTCACTCGCCATGGCATACCTCCTATAGACGTTTCACTCGGAATAATGGCTGACCGTACTCCACCTTCTGTTCATTGCTCACCAGGATCGCCTCGATCTCACAGTCCCACTCACACTGAATCTCGTTCATCAGCTTCATGGCCTCTAAGATACACACCGTCTGCCCTCTCTTCACCTGATCGCCTACCCTCACATAGGCAGGCACATCCGGGGCGGAGGCAGAATAGAAGGTTCCCACGATGGGGGATGTGATAAACAGCTTCTCCTCCTCTTCCTCAGCCGTCTCCTGGCCCTTGGGCATGACGTCCTGGATGACAGGCGTTGCCTGGGCTCCTCCTGCCACCACCACCGGCGGGTTATCCAGCTTGCTCATGGTAATCTTAAATCCGTCTTCTTTGTATGTGAACTGTTTAAAAGAGGAATTCTCTATGATCTTCACCAAACCCTCAATTTTTTCCAAATCCATTCCGCGCTCTCCTTCCATTCCTTTATTCGGTAAACAGCCTGGTCAGCCGCTTGGCCGCCAGCCGGCACTCTAAAACCTCCCGGCAGGGCTGATGAATCTTCTTTCTCATCTGATCCAGCTCCTTGATCTCTTCCAGATACAGTTTCTGAGCCTCCTCCACAGAGACGGCCTGGAAACGGATCTTGTGGTCAGTCTTTCTCTGGACCAGCTTGGGAATATCCACAGAAGCCACGGTGGCAATCTTGGCGTATCCCCCGGTAGTCTGCCGGTCTGCCAGAAGAATAATGGGCTTTCCGTGAGACGGCACCTGGACAGAGCCGAAGGCGATTCCGTCGGAGATAATGTCCGATGCGTCTTTGGGCGCGATAAAGGGCCCGTCAAGCCTGCATCCCATCCGGTCAAAATCACTGGTCACCACATACTCGCCAGTGAGAAAGGTCTTGATCCCCTGTTTGCTGAACCGGTCTGCCTGGGGACCCATAACCACCCGGAGGGTGGCTTCCTCCTGATCGAATTCGTCCAGATCCAGCGTTCTGGACAGAAAAAACGGAAGATAGGGGCGCTTGATCCGGAAATTGATATAATCTCCCGCCTCCAGCTTTCTCCCCTTAAATCCGCCTAATCTGCTTTTCAGATTGGTGCACCGGCTTCCCATGACTACAGGGATCCCCAGGTATCCGGAAAATGCCACATACCCGCGGGTTCCGGTCCGGGCGCTGCCGAACTTTAAGATGTCCCCCTTGTTCATATAGATCGCCGTATACATAGGTGCCGGCTCTCCGTTGATGGTGGGCTGAAAATCCCCTCCCGTGATGGCGATGATGCTGGTAGCCGTAAACTCCAGCGTGGGCCCGATGAGGGTAAACTCCAGAACCGCCTCATTTTCCGGGTTGTCGATGAGAAGGTTGGCGATCCGGAAGGAGCGGACATCCATGACTCCCGACACTCCGAAACCCTGGCTCTGATACCCGGTTCGCCCCAGATCCTGGACCGTGGTCAGCATCCCGCCTTTTAAGATGCGAATTCCCATGTCACACCCCTCCTTCCCGAACGGTACACTGATACTCATCCCGTTCCACTGACTCTTTGATCCGAAGATACTCCGCCTCCTGGACGGGAATAAAACGGATATAATCCCCTGCCTCCAGCAAAATCGGCTTCTCCCGGTCCGGATCGTAGGTCTTTACCGGAGTCATGCCCATCAGCTGCCATCCACCCGGGGAATCCAGGGGATAGATGCCTGTCTGAGATCCTCCGATGCCCACACTGCCTGCAGGGATCTTCACCCTGGGATTGGCAAGTCTGGGGGTATGGATCCTCTCGTCCAGCCCTCCCAAGTAGCAAAACCCCGGAAGAAAGCCCAGCATATAGATCAGATAGTCTCTGGAGGAGTGCAGGTCAATGACCTCCTTCTCGGAAAGTCCGGCGTGACTGCAGATGGTTTCCATATCCGGCCCGTACTCTCCCCCATAACATACGGGTATCTCGAAGATACGCCTTCTTTCAGCACCGCCTTTTAAGTCCATCTTCACCAGAGCTTCCATCCTCTTTTGCAGCCTGTTAAAGGAGATGATCCTTGGGTCGTAATTGATCAGCAGAGAACAGAATGCCGGAATCATATCCACCACGCCTTCGATATGCTGATCTCTCATCAGCTGGACGATGGTGGTAATCCTCCGGTTGATCTCCTCATTGATCTCATTGCCGAACTCAATCAGAAGGGAAGAATCTCCTGCCGCTACGATTTTAATATTCTGCATGATAATCTCTCCTGCTTTTTTTGTGAAATCCTCAGGGCCTCTCTGCCCTTCCGGCACCGCCTTTTGCGGGAAAAGCTGCAGCCTGTTTGCGGCTGCAGCCCGGTGCTGTCATCCTAACCGTTTATCCCAGCAATTTCCCCAGATTGCTCATAAATGTGGTGACTCCCAGATAGGCGGAGAGCACGACTACGATGGCTCCCAAGACCAGCAAAACCATGGGGTGCTTGTAGTCCTTGCCCATAATCTTCTTATTCTGAGAAGCGATGAGACAGATTCCCAATGTGATAGGAAGAATCAGTCCATTGAAGGCTCCGGCCAGGACCAATAGCAGAGCCGGGTTGCCAAGCACCAGCATAATCAGTGTGGACACTGCGATGAATCCGATGATGACCTGATTCTCATGATCCGCGATGCTCGTGTGGAAGGTCTTTAAAAAGGAGACCGAGGTGTAGGCCGCGCCGATGATGGAGGTGAGGGCCGCACACAGAAGCACCAGACCTGCGAACCGGTAACCGATCTCACCGGCTCCGTGGCGGAAGGCATCGGCTGCCGGATTGCCGGAATCCAGGGTCACACCCTTTACCACGACTCCCAGGATGGCCAGGAACAAGAAGACCCGCACCAGAGAGGCGATTCCCATTCCCATGACCGAACTCTTGGTGATCTCCTTTAAGTTCTTCTCTCCCGTGATGCCCGCGTCGATGAGACGATGGGCCCCGGAGAATGTGATGTAGCCGCCTACCGTACCTCCCAGAAGCGTGAGGATGGCCGGCACCAGGTTATTGACTCCCGCTGACGGGATCACCGTGTTTTTCAGGGCATCGCCTACAGGAGGCTTTACCACCAGGATCATGACAAAGATGACCCCGATCATGATTCCGCCCAGCACCTTGGTCAGCGTATCCATCGCCGACTTGGCATTTTTAAGCAGAAAGATGACGATGGCCAGGACTCCCGCGATCACATAGCCCGCTGCCGTGGGCACCCCAAGCAATGTGTTAAGGCCTAATGCGCCGCCGCCCACGTTGCCGATATTGAACACCAGACCTCCCAGGACAATCATGAAAGAAACAAAGTATCCGAGTCCCGGAAGCAGCTTGTTTGCCACATCCTGCCCGCGAAGGCCGGTGATACACAGGACTCGCCAGATGTTCATCTGTGCGATGGCAGCCAGGATGATGGAAACCAGAATCACGAATCCGAAGCTGGCCTGATACTGTCCCGTAAAGGTAGCCGTCTGGGTCAAAAACCCTGGCCCTATAGCCGATGTGGCCATCAGGAATGCTGCTCCCAACAGAGCGCCGCCGCTTTTTTTCTTCTCACTCATATCTTTGTTCCTCCTTGTTTCGCCCCGGTGGTGCAGGCTTTATTGTCAGGTTTCAATAAAAAATGCACACAAAAACGTTTTTTCATACGCCTTTGTATGCATCTCTTACTGAATCTTGAATTGTCTCCCAGTATACAGGATAAAATCCAACCTGTCAACAACTATTTTACTGTAATCACTACAACTTTTTAATTGTTAATCAGTTTGTCATTCTCATTGTTCCAGCTGTAGAGCTTGCGAATCTCCTCACCGATCTTCTCGGCGGGATGCTCTGCGGCCAGTTTTCTCATGGCCTTAAAGTGAACCTGACGGCCGGCCGGAGACATATCCAGAAGGAACTCTTTGGCAAAAGTGCCGTCCTGGATGTCAGAGAGGATCTTCTTCATGGTCTTCTTGGTCTCCTCAGTGATCAGCTTGGGGCCGGTCACGTAATCGCCGTACTCCGCTGTGTTGGAGATGGAATATCTCATGCCGGCAAACCCGGACTGATAGATCAGATCCACGATCAGCTTCATCTCATGGATACACTCGAAATAGGCGTTTCTCGGGTCATAGCCAGCCTCCACCAGGGTCTCAAAACCAGCCTGCATCAGAGCGCAGACACCGCCGCACAGCACAGCCTGCTCGCCGAACAGATCGGTCTCCGTCTCCGTGCGGAATGTGGTCTCCAGGACGCCGGCCCGTGCGCCGCCGATGGCCAGCGCGTATGCGAGGGCCTTATCCAGAGCCTTGCCTGTGGCATCCTGCTCCACGGCCACCAGACAGGGAACTCCCTTCCCCTCCTGATACTCGGAACGAACGGTGTGGCCCGGCCCCTTGGGCGCAATCATGGTGACATCCACATCCTTGGGCGGTTTGATGCAGCCGAAATGGATATTGAATCCGTGGGCAAACATCAGCATGTTGCCAGCCTCCAGATTGGGCTCGATATCCTTTTTGTACATATCCGCCTGCAGCTCGTCATTGATCAGAATCATGATGATATCTGCCTTCTTGGCAGCCTCCGCCGCCGTGTAGACTTTAAATCCCTGAGCCTCCGCCTTGGCCCAGGACTTGCTGCCCTCATACAGTCCGATGATCACATCGCACCCGGACTCCTTGGCATTCAGCGCGTGGGCATGACCCTGGCTTCCGTAGCCGATGACAGCGATGGTCTTGCCGTCCAGCATAGACAGGTTGCAGTCTTCCTGATAATAAATTCTTGCCATAATTACATCTCCTCCTTATGATATCAGGGGCAAACGTCCGTCTGCCCCCTATGTTTAAGACATCTGCCCGCAAAAGTCTACGGCAGATAACGGATGTCTTCCGCACCTCTCGACAGCCCCGTAAGGCCTGTCCTGGCCAGCTCCAGGATCTCGTAATCCTCAAGCAGGTTCACCAGCGCATCCAGCTTGGACTGATCTCCCGTGAGCATGACTGTCAGAGACTCCTTGCCTACGTCCACAATCGTCGCGCGGAAAATATCAGAGATCGCGCTGACTGCCTGGCGCTGCGCCGCGTTGGCCCGCACTTTCACCATAATCAGCTCCCGGTACACAGACTGTCCCGGCTTTAACTCCTTGATGTCTCTCACATCCTCCAGCTTGCGAAGCTGCTTCTCGATCTGCTCCAAAATCTTCTGATCACCCAGAGAGACCACAGTCATACGGGAATATCTCTCGTCCGCCGTCACTCCTACGGTCAGACTCTCGATATTGTAGCCCCTGCGGCTGAACAGACCGGCCACCCGGGCCAGCACGCCGGCGGTATTATCCACCAGCAGCGACAACACAATTCTATCCATACATCATGTCCTGCTTTCTTTTTGGTATAATGACCTTTCATGCTCATGTTTTTGCGGGTCTCAAAGTCCAAAATCCTCCTGCAAGCAAGCCCCAATCGGATCTTGAATCCCCCGCTGCCATGATGATACCTGCGAATTGCTCCGCACTCCGTGCTCCCGCAATTCTAAAAACATTCAAAATCCGCCCTCCCGGGCTGCTTTTTCATGTTTTTGCGGGTCTCAAAGTCCAAAATCCTCCTGCAAGCAAGCTTGCATCGGATTTTGGACCTTTCGACCCTGGTATCATCATCTTATCAACGCCCCCCGTATTTGTCAACTATGTAAAAGGAATACATCTCATAAATTGGGGTTATGCTGTTGTGTTCACAAGTCATCTGTGAACGGCAGCCGTGATATGTCAGCAGGTGGCCCCGCCCTTCATGTGTTTTTGAGCGGCGATGTTTTCCTGTTTTCTCGCCAGGAGATCGTCTGCCAGAAGCTGTCTCTCCACGTCCTCAAACCCGATTCTCGCCACCGTGTCGGCAAACCGTTCTCCGGTGATTCCCTGCTCCCGGAACAGAAGGATAGCCTTCTCCACGACGGAGAGAACTTCCTCCTTGTCCGTGAATATTTTGTCCAAATACCGGGCCTGGGCCACCTTTTTGCCCCAGCGTCCGCCAATGTACACCCGGTATCCTGTCATCGACTCCGATACAGCGCCGAAGGGACACTGTCCGATACATCGTCCGCAGTGATTGCAGGCCGACTGATCGAGGGTGATGGTCTGGCCGCTCAGCGCCGCTACTTTGACAGGGCAGCTGTTTACCACCTGGCAGACCTTGCAGCCTCGGCACCTCTCCGGGTCAAGCTGAGGAACCCTCTGTCCGATGATGCCAAGGTCGTTTAGGTCCGGCTTCACACAGTTATTGGGACAGCCGCCTACGGCGATCTTAAACTTGTGGGGCAGCTTTACCTCCCTATAACCGTGGTAGAATCTCTCATGAATCTCCTCGGACAGGGCAAAGGTATCGATGAGGCCATACTGGCAGGTAGTTCCCTTGCAGGAGACCACCGGCCTTACTTTGGAACCGGTTCCCCCCGTCTCCAGCCCTGCCTGAAGCAGAAACTCCCTCAGAGGCTCAATATTTTCCAAAGGCACGCCCTGGATCTCCATGGTGAGACGGGAAGTCATGGTCACCTCACCGCTTCCGAACCGCTCCGCCGCCTCCGCAATGGCCTTGGCCTCCTGGGCATTGATCTTCCCGTTTCTGGTGATGACCCTGCCGTTGAATCTGTCCGGAGTCCTCTTGTCCTTCAAAAAGCCAAGGGCCTTGACTCTGGTCTCCTCCTCTTTGGACACTTGGCTGTGGTCTCCCTCCACCTTCACGTCATTGAAAAAGGTCGCTCCCTCCAGTACCGCCGTGTTGGTATATCCCAGAAAACGCAGACGATTCTGGAGGAAATACCCTCTCTTTCCCTTGGCACAGACTAAAAGAAGCTTTTCTTCCTTTCCTATGCCCTCCAGCGCCTGCTCCCCCCGGCCAAGATCAATGTGTCTGGCTCCCCGGATCGCCGAATCAGGGCTCACATCCAGAACCCGGTATCCCCTGGCTTTCCCGGCGCCGTACTCCTCCGGAGTCATACTCACCATGGATCCATTCAGCTTGTTCAAAAGCACATAGACCGCCTGGACAAAGGGATGAATGGCCGTGGAGAAAGGCGGCGCATAGGCGAAATCCCCGTTCTCAAAGTCTTCCAGCCTGGCTCCCATGACGAGACCCATAACGGCGATGTCCACCATCTTGTCCACCGCTCCCGGCCCAAAGACCTGCATGCCGAGAAGTCTGTGACTGTCCTTGTCCGCGATGAGCTTGGTGGCAAAAAATGCGGCATCCGGATAATAGTGGGCCTTGTCGTCAGTGACCGCCAGAACCGTCTCCACCTTATATCCCGCGGCCTGGGCCTGTTCTTTCGTCAGACCGGTCCGGCCGCAGTTGAGACCCGGAAGCTTCACCACTCCGGTCCCCAGGACACCCGGATACTCCTTCTCTTCTCCCCCGAGAATCTGGGCCAGAGTGCGGCCCTCTAAGTTGGCCGAAGAGCCCATGGGCGACCACTGAGGTTTTCCGGTGATGCGGTTTGTCACCTGTGCGCAGTCCCCTGCCGCATACACATCGGGTAGGCTGGTCCTTAGCTGCCGGTCCACCACGATGGCACCCCGGTTCATCTCCACACCGCTTCCCTCCAAAAATCCGGTGTTGGGGCGGATCCCCGCTGCCATGATCACAAGGCCGCAGCTTAAGGTTCCCGCCGTTGTCTTCACCGCCTCCACACGGTCCCTGCCCAGGATCTCCTCCGCCTTGGCCCCGGTGATGACGGGAATTCCCTGTTTCAGCAGATGTCTCCTGGCATATGCGGCCATGTCCCCATCCAGAATCCCGGACAGGATCTGAGGGGCAAAATCGATGACAGTCACCCCAACTCCCTTCTGTTTTAAGTTCTCTGCCATCTCCAGGCCGATGAAGCCTGCCCCCACTACCACTGCCTTCTTAACCTGCCCTTCCTCCACCCAGGTGCGCACATCCACCGCGTCCCTTGGCGTCCGGATGGTAAATACGCCGGAAAGGTCCATGCCCTTTACCGGCGGAAGCGCCGGCGAGGCTCCTGTGGCGATGACCAGCTTGTCGTAAGCGATAAACTCTTCTTCCCCTGTCTGTTCATCTCTCACCGTCACCGTCTTTTGGGCCGGATTTAAGCCTATGGCCTCCTTTTGAGTCATCACATGAACCCCTGTGAGGGCCGAATACTTCTCCGGCGTATTGACGATCAATTCCTCCGGTGTCTCGATCATGCCTCCCACATAGTAGGGAAGACCGCAGCCGGCATAAGATATATCCTTGCCCTTGGTGATGACTGTCACCTGAGCGCTTCGATCCTCCCTCTTTAACTTTGCCGCTGTCTTCGTCCCGGCCGCCACGCCTCCGATTACCAATACTTTCATAGCTAACCCCCTCCTTGTAAAGATTGTCGTCTCGTAAAGTCGATTTTATCATGAAGCAGACCGATGTGCAACTCCGCAAACTTAAGAAAATCATCTGCTGTATCTCAAAAAGTGCAGGAAGCCCCATGGCATTCCCGTCCTTGTTGTGATAAACTGGAGAAGTTGAAAAGGAAAGCGCTTACAATACGAAAGGAAAGGTTCTATTATTATGGCATTACACGTTATGGACGAGGCAGACCGCTGTCTCGGATGCAAGGTTCCTCAATGTCAGAAGGGGTGTCCCATACACACTCCCATCCCCGAGGTCATCCGGCTGTTGAAGGACAAGAAACTGGACGAAGCCGGGAAAATCCTTTTTGAGAACAATCCTCTAACCACGGTGTGCAGCCTTGTGTGCAACCACGAAAATCAGTGCGAGGGTCACTGCGTTCTGGGCAAAAAGGGGGCTCCGGTCCATTTCTCCACCATCGAAAACTATATTTCCTCCACCTACGCCAGCAAGATGACAAAGGGCCCCTCTCTCTCCAACGGGATCAAGGCCGCCATCATCGGTTCTGGCCCGGCAGGCCTGACCATTGCCGTGATCCTGGCCAGATACGGATATGATGTAACCATTTTTGAGGGAAAGGACAAAATCGGCGGTGTGCTCCGCTACGGCATCCCGGAATTCCGGCTTCCCAAATCCGTTCTCGACGATTTCAAATACCGCCATGTGGATCTGAAAGGCATCAAGTTCCGCCCAAACACCCACATCGGCGGGGCTATCGGGGTGGACGATCTGCTTCGGGACGGCTACAAGGCTATTTTCGTGGGAACCGGCGTGTGGAAGCCCAATGCACTCCACATCAAGGGCGAGACGTTCGGACACGTCCACTTCGGCATCAATTATCTGAACAATCCGGACAGCTATGATTTGGGCGAGAGGGTCATCGTCATCGGGGCAGGCAATGCCGCCATGGATGTGGCGAGAACCGCCATCCGCAAGGGAGTCCGGTCCCTCACCTGCTTCTCCCTGACCCGGAACGTGGCGGCAAGTCACCACGAATTCAGCTATGCCCAGCTGGAAGGTGTCCGATTCGAGTACAACAAGGCGCCTGTGGAGATCACCGATGAGGGCGTCATCTTCAAGGATGTGCGGGAACAGGAAGACGGAAGCCTTGCAGATGTTCCGAATTCCCAGAAGCTCTATCCCGCTGACAGTGTCATCATCTCCATCAGCCAGGGACCTCAGAACCGGATCGTCAGCACCACAGAGGGTCTCAAGGCCAACACGCGGGGGCTTTTGGTGGCGGACGAGACAGGCCATACCACCAGACCGGGAATCTTCGCCTCCGGAGATGTGGTCAACGGAGCCAGAACCGTGGTGGAAGCCGTGGCGCACAGCAAGGTGGTGGCAGAATCCATGCATCGGTATATGCAGGCCCTGGCCAAAGAAGAGGCCAAAGAGACATAAAAGGATTGCAGTCAGCGGCCGGCATATGGTATAGTTTATCCATAATTCTGAGAAAGGAACGAGTGAATCCGATATGAAATCATCTAACGAACTTCGCACTCTGCTGCGGTCTGTTGACCATAAAAGTTATCCTGCCTACAAGTCTCTGGCAGGCACCTGGCAGTTCGGCAGCTTTGTGCTGTCCATCGACCACGTCCAGGGGGACCCCTTTGCCTCCCCCTCCAGCCTCCACGTCGAGATTCTCCACAAAGATGCCGGCTTCCCCCTCTCCACCTACGAGAAGGCCCCGGCCCGCAGGGCTCTGGAGGATCATCTGACCAGACAGTTCTCTTCCCAATTTGAAGATTACAATTTCAAGGCCAAGGGTTCCGGGAAAAGCGGCCTTCTCTCCATCACCAGGTGCGGGCAGGAGGTCCTGGCGCGGAGTGCCTGCCAGATCACGGACCAGAAGATCATCGCCCGGTTCCACGTAGGATTCCCCGCCTTCGGCCGCACCATCAATGCAGGTGAGCTGGAGAAGATCCTCTTTGACTTTCTTCCCCGATGTGTGGAGAACAGTTTCTTCTATAAAAGACTGGATAGCAGGAAAGTGGAACAGGCCATCTTTCTCTCGGAGGATCAGGACTATATCCGTAGCTATCTAAGGGACCATGATCTGTCCGCCTTTGTGGCCAACGGCTCCATACTCCCCAGAAAAAGCGGTGTCTCTGATCTTCCCATGAAGGGCAGTGTACCCTTCACCTCCCCTGATACCCTGGAGGTGACCCTGACGCTTCCCCACAGAGGGGTCATAAAAGGCATGGGGCTTCGCCGGGGGATCACCCTCATTGTAGGCGGCGGATACCACGGAAAGTCCACACTCCTGGAGGCCCTGCAGATGGGGGTGTACAACCACATCGCCGGGGACGGACGGGAGTATGTGATCACCGACGACACGGCTCTGAAACTGAGGGCAGAGGACGGACGTTCCATCCGCCAGGTAGATATCTCCCTGTTTATCCGGGATCTGCCCAACAAGAAGGACACCTTCTGCTTCTCCTCCGAGGATGCCAGCGGAAGCACCTCCCAGGCGGCAGGAGTCATTGAGGGCATGGAAGCCGGCTGCGGCCTGTTTCTCATCGACGAGGACACCTCTGCCACCAACTTCATGGTCCGGGATGAATTTATGCAGCAGGTCATCAGCCGGGAGAAAGAGCCTATTACTCCCTTTTTGGAGCGGGCAAGAGATCTGTACGAGAAGGCAGGCGTGTCCACCATCCTGGTGGCGGGAAGCTCCGGCGCCTTCTTCTACATCGCTGACACCATCCTGCAGATGGACAGCTATCGCCCCATGGACATCACGGGCCGGGTGAAAGAGCTCTGCAAAGATCACACTGCCCCCAGGATCCAGGCTCCTGACTTCCACATTCCCGATTTCCATCGGGCTCTTCCCTCTGCCCCGCGGCAGACCTCCCACGGACGGGAAGGCGGTGACCGGGGATACGGCCGGGGACGCGGCGGCGACTCGGGACGCGGCTCGGAAAACAAACGGGAACACAAGAAGATCAAAACCTTTGGACGAGATTCCTTCTCTTTGGACAGAGAGACCGTGGATCTGAGATATGTGGAACAACTGGCAGACTCAGAACAGTTAAACGCCTTGGCTCATCTGCTGCGCTGCGGCGTAGAGCAGGTGATCGACGGGAAGAAGACGGTGCGCCAGGTGGTAAGCTGGCTGTATGACACCTTAGAAAAAAAAGGATGGGAGCCTTTCTGCTCCTCCTATGTCCCCTGCGGCTTGGCCAAACCCAGGATCCAGGAACTTTATGCCTGTCTCAACCGCTATCGCGGCTGAACTTCAAAGGCCCAAGAAAGCGCTGTCTCCGTGACAAGAGGCGGCGCTTTCTTGGGCCTTGATCGGAATCCAAGAACCATTTAGAACACTCTGTACGGCAGCAGTGTGACTACACCGGGATATGCGGCAGTGCGGCAAAGGATTTCTCCAGCTCCTCCTCTGTCGGGATATAGTCGGACATCTGACCGTCATTAAACTTCTGATAAGCCACCATGTCAAAATATCCGGTTCCCGTAAGTCCGAAGACAATGGTCCTCTCCTCCCCTGTCTCCCTGCACTTGAGAGCCTCATCGACAGCCACCTTGATGGCATGGCTGCTCTCCGGGGCGGGAAGGATTCCCTCCACCTTCGCAAACATCTGGGCCGCCTTGAACACCTCGGTCTGCTCTACGCTTCTGGCAATCAAAAGCCCCTGGTCATACAGCTCGGATACGGTGGAACTCATGCCGTGGTATCTGAGGCCGCCGGAATGGTTTGCCGACGGGATAAAGCTGCTCCCCAGCGTATACATTTTGGACAGAGGACACACCTTTCCGGTGTCGCAGAAATCATAGGCGTAGACTCCTCTTGTCAGGCTGGGACAGGACGCCGGCTCCACGGCGATGATCTCGTAATCCGCCTCCCCTTTCAGCATCTGGCCGGCAAAGGGAGAGATCAGTCCTCCCAGGTTGGAACCGCCGCCTGCACAGCCGATGATGGTGTCTGCCTTGATGCCGTACTTATCCAGAGCCGCCTTGGTCTCCAGGCCGATCACAGACTGGTGCAGGAGCACCTGATTCAGCACAGAGCCCAGCACATAGCGATATCCCTCCTGGCCCATGGCAGCCTCCACCGCCTCGGAGATGGCGCAACCCAGGCTTCCCGAGGTTCCCGGGAACTGGGCATTAATCCTTCTTCCCACCTCCGTGGTCATGGACGGCGACGGAGTGACATTGGCGCCGTAAGTCCTCATCACCTCGCGGCGGAAGGGCTTCTGCTCATAGGAGCACTTCACCATGTAGACCTGGCAGTCCAGCCCTAAGTAAGCGCAGGCCATAGACAGCGCAGTTCCCCACTGTCCTGCCCCTGTCTCCGTGGTCACTCCTCTCAGCCCCTGTCTCTTGGCATAATAGGCCTGGGCGATGGCGGAATTCAGCTTGTGGCTTCCCGACGTGTTGTTGCCCTCGAACTTGTAGTATATGTGAGCCGGAGTTTCCAGTTTCTCCTCCAAACAGTAAGCCCGAACAAGAGGGGACGGGCGGTACATCCGGTAGAAATTTCGGATCTCCTCCGGGATGTCAAAATATGGGGTGACATCATCCAGCTCCTGCTTTGCCAACTCCTCACAGAAGATGCCGGACAGTTCCTTTACTGTGATTGGCTTTAAGGTCTCCGGGTTTAAGAGAGGGGCCGGCTTTTTCTTCATGTCCGCGCGGACATTGTACCATGCCTTTGGCATCTCCTGCTCTTCCAGATAGATCTTGTAAGGGATTTCCTTTTTCATGTTGACTCCTTTCTTTCTCTTAGTGGTATAGGTAATTGCGAAACTCAAAACTTGGCTGAATATTCTGACCATATGTTCCAGGAAAAGCCATTACACCATGGAGCTGAGACCATAAAAAACAGGAGGGCCCTCTGCCCGAGTGTTTTTTGTCCTACTGGGCTCAGCGGAATGCTTGGTGTACGAAGGCTTTGTATGGAATATATGGTCAGAATATTCTCCGGGCTTTGACTTTCGCAATTAGCTATCTTAGTGGTATAGGTGCAGCCGTTTTCCCCAAGCACAAAGTGTACAGCCCGGAGATTTCGCTTTATAGGACACAATTTCCTAATAAAACAAAAAACTCCCATCCCAATCACTGATTAGGACAGAAGTTACCTCTGCGGTGCCACCTAAATTCATCCCCGGGCCTTCCGGGAATGCACTCTCACCGTGTACAACCATACACGCTCTGCTGTAACGTGCAGCCACGTCTCACCTACTCCCCAAGTTTCAGATCGCCCTCTCAGGTCCATTCCCTGTCTTTCCCATGGCTGCAGTCCCACCATCTGCCGCTCTCTGTACATGTTCCCCACAGGTACTACTCCTGATCAACGGTTTGTGACATATGAACTTGTGGATAGAATAAAACAATTTTTCTGAAAAGTCAAGAAATATTTTAACCTTTTTCGGTCTGCAACCTCTATAACTATAGTCCTTGCCTGTACTGCTTTTTCATGGTAAAATACAAGTAAATTCAGACCAAACGAAACCTTACAAGCCAGAGGATATGGACATGAAAAACGACAGATTGCTCGCACTCATGAACGCAAAAGGAATCAGCAGAGCCAAATTATCGGCTGCATCGGGAATTCCCGCTACAACCTTAAACCGCATCATCAACGGCCAGATTCTCCATGTAAAGATGCCTCAGATGGAGGCCATCGCCAAAGCCTTGGGCACCAATGTCCCCTCTATCTTTGAGAGCTCCCCCATCCAGCTTCCCCTCTCTTTAGCTATCCGCCCTGACGAGGCCGGAGATTCCATCACCAAGTTCTTAAGTCCCGATGAATCCCTGCTTCTCTATTGGTATCAGAACTCCTTAGAGGAAGGGCGGACTGCCATCTTAAACCGGGCCCGGATGGAATTCCATAAGGCACAGATGGAGATCGCCCATCGGGCAGAAGGGATCGGGACTCCCAAAAAGGAGCCTGACCCCTATGAACAGCTGACCTTGGACTTCTCTGTCCACTGATTATGCCCAGGCCTGTGGGATATCCTACAGAAGCTGTCTGCCCAGCTCCTCCAGAAATCGCTCCAGGTTGTTCTCATTGACATACAGAACCCTCTGTTCCGGGCGTCTCATGGCCATGAGCCGATAATAACAGCTGTGTTTCAGCACCAGTGTATTGATGATGATGATACTCTTGTTCTGAATCATCCTCACATCAAAATTGTTTTTCTCGGCGGATAAGTACTGCCACCCAGGGAACTGCTCCCGGATTCTTCTCTGCCAGTTTTCATGGCCTCCCACCACCACGATCTCCCTCTCAGAGAGAATCTCTTCAGAGACTGCTCCGAGTCTTTCCCGGATTCCCTCTGATGAGGTGACACGATAGGGTCCACTGTGAACTCCTTGGCCTTCTCCGCCCCGGCGTACACATACCTGCGGAGTTCCTCCAACTCCCTTCTGTCTGCCGCTCTCTGCTTTCCTATGGCAGCGATCTGCTCCTTTTTCTTTCGAACCGCCTCCCTGCACTCCCTCAGCTCTCTCACAGACTTTTCACTCTCGGCCGCCGCCTTGGCCGTCTGTTCTCTCATGCCCTGAATCAGTCTCCGGCTGTTGTGCACCTCTCTCTGCAAGTCTCTGAGCCGTTCCCGAAGCTTCAGCACTTCCTCCTCCTGTTCGGTCTTGGAAATCCTGGTGATATATTTGCAGAGTGTCCCCATGAGAAGGACCGGCTCATACTCCTTCCAGGTCCACTCCTTCTCGGTCGAGCACAGCTTCTGAATCTCCTCCCGGGACAGACGAATCCCGTGGAGGACTCTGGGATTCATTCTGAAGGTGGAGAAAACCCGGTCATAGTCCTCCTCATACTCCAGATGCAAAGCCTCCAGCTTTGTCCCATCCGGGCTCCTGCCCACAGATTCCACATAGCAGCGGTGGAAATCATTGCAGTTGTAGTACCTCTCAAACTCTTCCTGACGATGCCTTCCTCTCTCGGTGATCTCCACCTCCTCCATGGGGCGAAACATCTTCTCTTCATAGCAGCGCAGCATGGACAAAATCGTATAGAACATATAGTCCTCCTCCATGGGGATCCCCATATCCTGAGCCATAACCAGCCCCAAGACCAAAATCGAGAGGCGGCATCCGATATCCTCCTCCTCAGATAGGGTCCGCAGCACACTGCCATCCACACACCCACAGCGCTTTAACTCATTGCGCATCCTCTTATATCCCTGAAAAGCAATCCTCATATACACATGATAGGCCTCCTCGTCATTGTGACGAATCCGCTGCAAAAGTCCCAGACACAGACGGGCCTCTGTCTGAAGCTGCACTGGAAACCACTGCAGAAAGGGAGTGTCCGTGTAGGAGGAAGCCAGGTAAGCCTCATAGCAATCGTCCTTCCCCACCTCCAGATAAGCCCGAAGCTCCTGAAGACACCTGGAATTTTTCAGGATTGCGTACACCAAAAAACCGGTGCAGTCCACAGCGACCTCCCTGTGATCCATAGAGATTACAGGCTCTAAGGCGACCTGTTCCGTCTCGGACAGTCTGCTCCGAAGCTCCTCCAGACTGTTCCCTCCGACCATCTCCTCAAAAGCCGCCTCCAAAAGCTCGTCATCCAAGATCTGAAGGGACACGGAAATCCCGGACATGGAGTCCCCCAGCCCAGGAAGTATCAAATCTCTCGTTCTCCCCCTGCTCAGAGCCGTAGCCTCGATCAGGTCCATGATCCGCTGATGGGTGGTTTCATCCTCCAGCCACTGCCTCATCAGCACGGCCCGGGCTTTTACATAACACCTCAGACCGGAATTTATGATGGTTCTCCTCTTCATCAATCTCCTCCTGACAATCCATTTTTTTCAAAAATTTCAAACATTCACTCTCACCCAAGACGCAGGCAGGCTCAGACAATCATAAACACACCACCATCCTTTTCCTTTGAAGCTCACAGCTGTGGATCATCTGCAGAACACGCAAATAAAAAAACAGATCAAACATTAGATTCCTGGGGAAAGAATTTCCTCCTGAGATCTGATATCATTCTATACCAATTTTCCATGACTGTCAACTCCAAAAATAGAGCAGGTCCTGTGAACCAAATTTTATAGGTTGCAAAAACCTGCTCTATTTTTCGCAAATAGGTTGTTTTTAACCTTTATTTTTATATTAGGTTTCGTTAACCTGTATTGTTTTCTGATAATTTAGGTTGTATTTTAACCTATTATTCATGCCTCGATGTAAAAGGTTGCGTCTTTCTCCTCTCATCTCCCCCTCTTCTTCCAAAAATAGACCAAGGTTATCCCAACCATCAGAGCTGTGAGCCCGTAAAGCCATGTAGGCTGTCCGATCTTTCCTGCCAGGAAAACACTGGTCGCCCCATCTCCTCCTCCCACATAAAAGGAAAACCCATGGCCCAGACAGCTGACAACGAAAGCTGCCATAGAGACGCACAGACACAGGGCACTGGCTGCGGACAGAAGCAGTCCCAGCCTGTCTTTCTCGGATCTCTCTTTCTCCGGCAGCTGATCCAGAATCGTTTCGGCCGTGGCCCTGGGATCTCCGATTTTTCTTATGGCCTCGTCCTCCTTCATGCCAGCCTCCATCATGTCTGATATCATCTCATCAAAATACTCTGTCTGCCGCTTCCTCTCCTCCCTCTTCAATGGGCGAAGTTCTCGCCGGAGCCGTCTCAAATAAGTCTTTTTATCCATCAATACCACTCTCCTTCCCTGCGATGTAAGCTAAAAGACGATGAAGTCGCCATTGATCCCGGTTAAACTCGTCCAGACGTTCCCTGCCTTTGTCTGTAATCCGGTAGTATCGCCGAATCCTGTTATGATACTCTCTGTTCTCTGTCTCCACATCCTTGTTTCCCTCCAGGCGTCTCAAGATCGGATACAGGGTAGATTCCGATATCTCGATCCACTCTGACAGATCCCTTATGATCTGATAGCCATAAGACTCCTCTCTGGAAAGACAGGCCAGCACACCAAACTCCAGCAGCCCTTTTTTCATCTGTGCCTCCAACCAATCACCTCCGTGTCCTCTTTCTGACAGCAGCTGTCCGTGTGGAACAGCCGCGTTTTTCTAATCTACTCAATACATAATACTATATTATACATAGTATTTTGTCAAGAAAAAAAGAGAGCCGGTGCAAAATCATCTCTATCTTGCACCAGCTCCACAAATCAGCAGCAGATTTCTCCGTCAGTCTTCTTCCGGCACGATCTCGATCCAGTATCCGTCCGGATCCTCGATAAAGTAGATCCCCATGCCCGGATTTTCAAAACAGATGATGCCCATCTCATCATGCTTCCTGTGAAGCTCCTCAAAGTTGTCCACATGAAAAGCCAGATGAAACTCACACTCTCCCAGATCATAGGGTTCTGTCCGATCCTTAAGCCAAGTCAGCTCCAGGGTAAACCCGGTGACACCGTCCCCTAGATACACCAGTTTGAACGAACCGTCTCTGGCCTCCTTTTCCCGGACCACCTCCAGATTCAGGGCTTCCCTGTAAAACTTCAGGCTTTTCTCCAGGTTTTGTACATTAAAGTTAAAATGGTTAAACGTTATCATCGAATAGACTAATTCTCCTTCTTTCTGATCTCAGTCACGCCTCCCATGTAGGGCTGCAGCACCTTGGGGATCCTTACACTGCCGTCTGCCTGCAGATTGTTCTCCAGAAATGCGATCAGCATACGGGGCGGAGCCACCACCGTGTTGTTCAGTGTATGGGCAAAGTATTTGCCGTTCTCACCGTCCACACGAATCTTTAATCTCCTGGCCTGTGCATCTCCTAAGTTGGAGCAGGAGCCTACCTCAAAGTACTTTTTCTGGCGGGGAGACCATGCCTCCACATCGCAGGACTTCACTTTTAAGTCTGCCAGATCACCGGAACAGCACTCCAGCGTCCTCACCGGGATGTCCAGAGAGCGGAACAGATCTACCGTGTTCTTCCACAGCTTCTCATACCACATAGGAGACTCCTCCGGCTTACACACCACGATCATCTCCTGCTTCTCAAACTGATGGATCCGATATACCCCTCTCTCCTCGATGCCGTGAGCGCCCTTCTCCTTGCGGAAACAGGGAGAATAACTGGTGAGAGTCTTGGGAAGTTCTGCCTCCGGTGTGATGGTGTCGATAAACTTACCGATCATGGAGTGCTCGCTGGTTCCGATCAGATACAGATCTTCCCCCTCAATCTTGTACATCATGGCATCCATCTCCGCAAAGGACATCACTCCGGTAACCACATTGCTCCGGATCATAAAGGGAGGCACACAGTAAGTAAAGCCCCTGCCGATCATAAAGTCTCTGGCATAAGAGATCACTGCAGAGTGAAGTCTCGCGATATCTCCCATGAGATAGTAAAACCCGTTTCCAGCCACCCTTCCGGCCGCATCCAGATCAATGCCGTCAAACGTCTTCATGATATCCGTGTGGTAGGGAATCTCAAAGTCAGGGACCACCGGGTCGCCGAACTTCTCCAGCTCCACATTCTCGCTGTCATCCTTTCCGATGGGGACACTGGGGTCGATGATATTGGGAATGGTCATCATGATCTTTAAGATCCTCTCCTCCAGTTCCCCCTCCTCAGCCTCCAACTCTGCCAGGCGGGCGGCATTGGCAGTGACCTGAGCCTTTACGGCCTCCGCCTCCTCCTTCTTGCCCTGCCTCATCAGCTCGCCGATCTGCTTGGACAGCTTGTTTCTGGAGGCCCTAAGGTCATCTGCCTCTGCCTTGGCGCTGCGGTTTCTCGCGTCCAGCCCGATCACCTCGTCCACCAAGGGAACCTTGGCTTCCTGAAATTTATTCCGGATATTCTGCTTTACCGCTTCCGGATTCTCTCTGACAAATCTGATATCTAACATGATTTCCTCCTGTATGGTCCTAGTTCCTCAGATATTCCTCTGTATCTGGAATTTCTGCTTTTTGTGATTATACCTCATATTCCCAGGAAAGGAAACCCCTTTTTATCAATATTTATGTCCTTTCATGTCTCGTGATTTTCAATTGCCACATACAGAAACTGACATGCCCGGCTCCGGCACATTATTTGATGTGGAAAAACAGCCCTGCCTTCTTGAGCACCGGCCTCACCGCCATATACACCACCACCACCACCATAGTCCCTGCCACAGCGTTGATAAAGGTGACACCTGCCGCCCAGGTGGACATGATCTTGGCTGCCGAGGACTCCACTCCTAAAATATAATTCTTATAGAAATACCCCACGACAGGATCCATGATCACATTGAACCCGAGTCCGGCCACAGACGCGGTCAGGGTCCATCGAAACACATATCTGCTGTCATGATTATCTGTGATATGGGCGATCCTATGGGCCACCAGCCCGGCGATCAGACCGATGCACAGTTTCAGGAAAAAGGTCTTGGGCGCACTGGTCACATAGGCCGGGTCGATGAGATCGGCGATGGTCATGCCGAGAGAGCCTGCCAGACCGCCGTAGAGACCTCCCAGCAGCAGTGCCGCCAGGACGCAGAAGGCGTTGCCGATGTGAAGAGCCACCATGTCCCCGCCGAATGTGGGGATGGGAATCTTCAGGTAGGTAAATGCCACATAGCACAGAGCTGCCATCAGCCCGGTGATTACGATCTTATATACTTTCTCGTTGTTTTCGTTCATAGCTTGTCACTCCCTCATGTTTTAATTCCACATCGCCGTACAGCTGTCGGTTTCTATGCGCATATCTTGTGGATTGCCGTAATCATAGCACATAAGTGGAGTGATAGAAATAGCCACTTTTTATATTTTTAACCAGTCCAGTTTTAGTCACGTGCCAAAATCATCTCAGATCCCGGGACTCGACACAGATGAGAATTCCGCTGGCAAACGAAATCTCCGCCGTCTCTTCTGTGACCTCGTTGCTGATACAGAGCCCTGCCTGGGCACCCACAGAGATGTCTTTCCCTGTCAGGGGGTACTTAAACCCGGTCAGGGTGATGCCCCTCACCTGCTCCGTCAAAGGGATAAAGGACACATAACTGCCGAAGAGAGCATGTCTCTCAAAGGTCTTCCCCCGGTTCAGCAGATATACCCGATTCTGAGGATCGCAGATACAGGCCTCCACCTGGTTGTCCAGACACAGCTTCAGCATGTGGATGTTGGACAGCTCATGGTCCAGCCTTCCCCCTGTAGCCCCCAATATGGTCAGGTCCGTGCAGTTCAGCTTCATGGCCGTGCGGATGCCAAGCTCCGTGTCCGTCTCATCCTTCTCCGGCTTGCGGATATCCCAGAGAATCCCCGGCGTGTTCCGATAGTGGGCAAGCACTTTGGGGGTTACGGAGTCAAAATCTCCCACCGCCCCATGGGGAGTCAGTCCCAGAGCCCTGGCAGTCTCCAGTCCTCTGTCCACAGCCACCGTGGATTCATAAGTGTTTTCCTGCAACAGCCGGCTGGCAAAGTCAAGATCAATCTCTCCTCCGGTGATAATCAGACCTCGTTTCATCTCTCCCCGGCCCTTTCCTGAAATGCCCGGAAGATGTCCAGAAACTCCTTCACATTTTTGCCTGCCTCACCGCGAAAGACCGCGGAGCCGGCCACAACCACGTTGGCCCCGGCCGCCAAAAGCTCCTCCGTATTATCCGGCGTCACTCCTCCGTCCACCTGAATATCCGTGGAAAGCCCCAGCTCCCGGATCCGCTCCCTCAGCCCTCTCACCTTCTCCACAGTGTAGGGGATCAGTCTCTGGCCTCCGAATCCCGGATTCACCGTCATCACCAACACCATGTCCACCCGGGGAAGCACCAGATCGACGGCGGAGATGGGGGTGGCCGGGTTCAAAGCCACTCCCACCCTGGCCCCTGACCGGCGGATCTCTTCCAGAGTCGAATCCAGATGTCTGCAGGCCTCCGCGTGGACACAGATCAGATCGGCTCCTGCCTCCCTCACATCCCTCACATAGCGGATAGGTTCCTCCACCATCATGTGGACATCAAAAGTCAGCCCGCTGCATCTCCTCAGCGCGGCAATCACCGGCATACCGAAAGAGATGCTGGGCACAAAGACTCCGTCCATCACATCCAGATGAAGGTATCCGGCTCCCGCCTGCTCCACCGTTCTGATCTCATCCTCCAGCTTCCTAAAGTCTGCTCCCAACAGGGAAGGCGCAAGTATATACATGGCTAATATCTCCTCTTGTCTTTCAGTTCCTGATAAAACAACCGATAGTTCTCATAGCGGCTTCGGCTGACATTGCCCTCCTCCACCGCCCGCTTCACCCCGCAGATCTTCTCTCCCATGTGGACGCACCCCGGAAATCGGCACGCTTCCTCCAAAGGCCCGAACTCGGGAAAACAGTCTCTCAACTCCTCCGGCTCCATGGTTTCCACGAACACCGAACTGAATCCCGGCGTGTCCATCAGGTACGTGTCCTTTCTCAGACAAAACAGCTCCGTGTGTCTGGTGGTATGGCGTCCTCTGCGGATCTTCTCGCTGACAGCCCCGGTCTCCATGTTGGCCTTGGGCATGAGGAGATTGGTCAGGGAGGATTTTCCCACTCCTGACGGTCCCGCCAGAGCGGTGGTCTTGCCATCCAGCAGACCATCCAGCTCCCGAACTCCCTCGCCCTGCCGGGCGCTGAGAAACCTTACCGGATACCCGGCACTCTCATAGACAGCCCGATATGTCTCCCTCGCCCTCTCGTCCGCCAGGTCCGTCTTGTTGAACACCAGAGTGGCTTTCAAACCGCTTCTCTCCATCAGCACCAGAAATCGGTCCAGGAGATTTAAGTTGGGCTGCGGATCTGCCATGGCAAACATGACCAGCGCCTGATCCACATTGGCCACAGCCGGGCGGATCAGGGTGTTGTCCCTGGGGAGTATCCGGTCGATACTGCCCTCCGGCGGTTCTGTCGTGAGAACCGAGATTTCTACCCGGTCTCCCACCAGCGGCTTGATGTTCCTGTTTCGGAAGATTCCCTTTGCCCTGCACGCATAGATCAGGCCGTCTTCCCCGTAAACATAGTAAAATCCTGCGATACCTTTTACAATCTTTCCTGTCACATATCCCCCTCTACTCTGTCTCAATAAATTTTAACGGATAGCTGACCAGGATCTGCTCCGTGGCCACATCCACCACTTCCACCAGACCGTCTTCCACTCCCGGTTCTCCCTCAATGTTAGTAAAGTTTACCGGAAGAAGGGTATGGCCGGACAGGGACGTAGGCTCCATCAGAGTCCGATATACCACCTCTCCATTTACCTCCTGTCTCAATCGGATCGTCACCGTGATATCGGAGGCCAGGGCTCCGGGGCCCACCATTCCCCCTAAGTTGTAAGTCTCGTTGATGGCTGCCACAAACCGCTTCACCTCGGGCCCTTTGCTGACCACATAGGAGATCGGCGTCCCCTCTTTTACGAGAGTCTCCGCCTCCACTGCCTGGCTGATGACATAGCCGGCCGGAACCGTATCGTGGAATTCCTCCGTCACTTCCCCCGGTTTTAAGCCGTACTCTGCCAGACAGACCAGGGCATCCTCCTGGGTAATATTGCGAAGCTCAGGAACCCTCTTCATGGCAGAGAGAGGTCCGGCACTGATATAGATGGTCACTGCCTCACCCGGTCTGACCTGCTCCGGCTCAAACCGGATCACCAGTCCCTCCTGAATGGTATCGTGGTACTCGGGGCTCTGGTTGACTACCAGCTTATTCTGCTCCAGCAGAAGCTTTGCTGCCTCCGCCGACATGCCGTCCAAGGACAGATCCGTCAGTCTGATCAGATCACTTCCGTTGCTGACCACCACATGGACGGAAGAATACTTCTTCACCACCGTTTTCTCCGGAATGTTCTGGGAGATGATCCGCCCTTTCTCCACGGTGTCCGAGTCTTCATATCCGCTGACCTTCATCACCAGGGTGCTCTCCTTCAGCTTCTCCTCCGCCATATCCGCCGGAAGACCCAGCACATCCGGCACCGGCACCTCCATCTCGTTGAGAGTGCTCTCCGGCTCCACCGTCTCGGTCTGGATCGCGGAGGTCGTGGGCTCGGTGCCGAACTGAAACAGTCCTCCCAGCCTGGAAAACACCACCAGGAGAACCGCCACCACCACGATGGCGATCACCACCCCCAGAGCCGAAAGCAGCCTCTCAAAGCTGCGGTTCACGTTATCTCTGGAATCCCCCCTTCGGGGTCTCTTTCTGTCCCTCACATCATCCCAGTCTTCCTCGCCCTCTTCCTCCTCATCCCAGTCCTGACGGGGTACGCGGATCTCCCGGCTGTCTCTCTCCCGGATCTCCTTCAGCTCATCCTTTCGGATAATCACCGTCCCTGCTCCCATATCTACCTGAGAGGCCGGCTGGACGAAATCGTCGTCCGGGTAGACCAATACCCGGCGCAGATCCGCGATAACCTCCGTGATCTGACTGTATCTTCGCTCCGGCTTCTTCTCCGTACATTTGAGGATGATTCCTTCCAGGCTTACGGGGATCTCCGAGTTGTAGATGCTGGGCCTGGTGATCGGTTCCTGAAGCTGAGCTAAGGCCACTGCCACCGTATTGTCCCCCTCAAAGGGCAAAATCCCCGTGACCATCTCATACAGGGTGATGCCGAAAGAATAGATGTCACTCCTGGCATCGCTGTATCCTCCTCTGGCCTGCTCCGGTGAGATATAGTGGACAGAACCCATGGCCTCGGAGGTCATGGTCTGGGTCGTCGCCGCCCTGGCGATGCCGAAATCCGCCACCTTCACCTTGCCGTCCCTGGAGATCAGCATGTTCTGAGGCTTGATGTCTCTATGTATAATCTTCTGCTCATGAGCCGCGGCGATTCCCTGAGCCACCTGGATCCCGATGGTCACGGCTTCCTTGACGTCCAGGAAGCCCTTTTTTGCAATATAGCTTTTCAGGGTGATTCCTTCCACCAGCTCCATGACGATGCAGTGGATATTCCCCTCGTCCACCACGTCGTAGACATTGACGATGTTGGGGTGTGACAGTCTGGCCGCTGCCTGGGCTTCCATCTGAAACTTGCCCACAAATCCCTCGTCATTGCTGAATTCCTCTTTCAGCACTTTGACCGCCACCAGGCGGTTCAGCTTATGACATTTCGCCTTGTATACATCAGACATCCCGCCGGAACCGATGAGACTCAATATCTCATATCGTCCCTGAAGATAAGCTCCCGTTCTCAGCATGGCTTCACCTCTCTTATCTGTGGGTCGGCCACCACCACGGAAATATTGTCATACCCTCCTCGTTCATTGGCCCGGCCCGCCAATTTCTCTGCCTTGTATGTCAAAGCCGTGCCGTCCCCAAGGATGGCTGCCATCTCTTCCTCTTCCATCATATTGCTGAGTCCGTCGGAACACATGAGGATCAAGTCCCCTGCAAACAGAGGTTCCTCAAAAAAATCCGCCTGCACCTGTCTCATGACCCCCAATGCCCTGGTGATGATGTTTTTTTTCTGCCTGTAATCCTCGCTGTCCCTCTTGATCGCCCCCCTGGCGACCAGTTCCTCCACATAGGAGTGGTCTCTTGTGATCTGCCGCAGGCATCCGTCCCGGAACAAATACAGCCTGCTGTCTCCTATGTTGGCCACATACAAGGTGTTGTTCCGTGTGGTGGCGGCTACCAGAGTGGTTCCCATCCCCGAGAGAGCGGCATATTCTACGGATTTCTCATACAGTCTGCGGTTTACTCTCTCGATCCCGTCCCTCAGAAGCTCCACAGGAGAACCGCCTCGGTGCAGCTTCACGTAGTCCGTCAGTTCTTCCACCGTAAATCGGGATGCATAGTCCCCGGCATTGTGTCCCCCCATGCCGTCAGCCACCAAAAGCAGATTCTCCAAGCCTCCCACCGGGTCTGAAGACACATGGATGTAATCCTGATTGCATTCTCTGACCTGCCCTGTATCCGTCAGTGCGTATGCTTCCATCCTTCTCTCTCCTCCATAAAGCTTTTTCTCAACTGGCCGCAGGCTCCTCCAATATCCCGGCCCATCTCGCGCCTCACCGTCCCATTGATCCCGTGTTCCTCCAGATAACGGACAAAAGCCCTGATATCCCGATCATCTGACTGGACATAATCCCGCTCCCGAATAGGGTTTACCGGGATCAGATTCACATGAGCCCCTTTCCCTTTAAGCAGATTTGTCAGGGCTTTGGCTTCTGTCAGATTGTCGTTGACTCCCTTTACCAGACTGTACTCAAAAGTCAGACGTCTTCCGGTCTTTTGAAAATAAGTATCACAGGCCCTCAGCACATCCTTCAATGCATACCGGTTGGCCACCGGCATCAGAGTCTTTCTCACCTCATCACTGGGAGCGTGGAGTGACAGAGCCAGGGTGACAGAAAGTCCCTCCTCGGACAACTTCTCGATGCCGGGGACGATGCCGCAGGTGGACACGGTCACATTTCTCTGGCTGATGGAAAGTCCCCTCTCATGGCTCAGCAGGCGGATAAACCGCACCAGATTGTCATAGTTGTCAAGAGGCTCTCCTGCCCCCATGACCACCACATGAGAAATCCTCTCTCCCAAGTCTTTCTGGATCCGATAAACCTGATCCAGCATCTCCGACGGACGCAGATTTCTCTCCAGTCCATCCAGCGTGGAAGCACAAAAACGGCACCCCATACGACATCCCACCTGGGAGGAGATGCAGACCGAGTTGCCATGTCTATATTTCATCAGCACACTCTCGATCACATGACCATCTGGAAGCCGAAACAGATACTTCCTGGTGCCGTCAATTTTCGATATTTTTTTATCTGCGATGTACAAAGTCAGAAGGCTGCAGTCCTCCTTAAGCTTCTGACGCAGTTCCCTGGACAGGTTTGTCATATCATCAAATGAATCCGCCAGCTTCTCATGGATCCACTGATAAGTCTGCCCGGCCCGAAACCGCTTCTCTCCCCGTTCTTCAAAAAACCGTTCCAACTCCTCCAATGTCATGGATTTGATCTCTGTCTTCTCTGTCATCATATCCTCTCAAACACTGCCAGAAAGAAGCCGTCTCCCGGATAAGTCCCTGGAAGAAGCTGGAGATATCCCTGCTTCATGGTATCTGACTGGAGCATTTCTCCTAACCTTCCCTCTATATTCACCGCCCGAAACGGGTAATTTTCGACAAACCAGGCGGCATTCTCTTCATTTTCCTTTTTATCCACGGTACAGGTGCTGTACACCAGAGTCCCGCCCGGCTTTACATACTGCCATACCACGGAGAGCATCCGTCTCTGAAGCCTGACTAACTCCTCCACCGCCTCGGGGGTCATGCGGTACTTGATATCCGGTTTCCTCCCCAGGATGCCGAGGCCGGAACATGGCAGATCCGCGATCAGAAGGTCCGCCTTCTCTGCCGACTCCGGGCTGAAGACCAGTGCGTCCCACTCCACTGCCTTTATGTTGGCATATCCGGATCTGTCGATGTTCTCCTGAATCAGGGCCACCTTGGCCGGACTCAGATCCCGCACCTCCACAAACCCGGTTCCGTCCAGAAGATCCGCCACATGCAGGCTCTTTCCTCCGGGAGCACCGCAGACATCGATGCAGTAATCCCCCTTCTGCGGGGCTGCAGCCGCGGCAATCATGGCTGCGCCCAAGTCCTGAACATGGATCCAGCCCTCGCAAAACGCCTCCAGCTTTTCCAGATAATCGATGCCCTCCAGAAACACCACATCATCCGTGTATCCGCTGTCCTTCACGGTCACTCCCTGCCTGGCCAGGCTCTCCAGAATCTGCGCCCTGCCGGCCCGGTTCACACTGAGCCGGACCGTGAACGGACTCTTCTCTAAGAACGAGGACATCATAGCCCTCACGGTCTCCTCCGGATAGGTCTCCCTCCACAGCTCCAGGATCCATCTTGGCATCCCATAGCGGATGCTCTCATCCGGAAATTCCAGATTTCCTTTCTCTCTGGCGACGGTTCTCAGCACGCCGTTGACAAACCCCTTCAGCCCGTGAAAATGCCGCTTCTGAGCCAACTTCACCGCCTCGTTGCAGACGGCGCTGTCGGGAATCCGGTCCATGTACAGGATCTGATACACGGACATCCGAAGCAAAGTCCGAATCAGAGGCTTCATACCCGAAACCGGAGTCCGGGAGTACTGTCCCAGGATATAATCGATCTGAATCAGATATTCCAGGGTTCCGTCTGTCAGCCTGGTGATCAGGGCGCGGTCCTGTTTATCCAGGTACTGGTATTTGTCCAGAGCCTGTCTCAGCACCACATGACTTAAAGCCCCCCGCTCCAGGATCTCCATGAGAATATCCAGTGTCAGTTCCCTGGCATTGACCCTGGTTCCCTCTTTCTCCTTAGTCATTGCTTCTCCTGTTTCCTCCAAACAGCAGCATCAGCCTTGCCAGCTGCAGAATCGAAGCCGCTGCCGCCGCCACATAGGTGAGGGCTGCCGCTCCCAAAACGCTTCTGGTCTGGCCCACCTCCTGTCCGCTTAAGATGCCCAGCTGATCCACAAGCTTTATGGCCCGGCTGGAGGCGTTCAGTTCCACCGGCAGCGTGATCAGCTGAAACAGCACCACTGCCAGAAACATCCAGATTCCGATCTGAATCAGAGTATTGTTGCCTCCCATCAAAAATCCCAGCATGATCAGCGGCCAGGACAGCTTGCTTCCGAAATTCGCCACAGGAACGAAAGCGGCTCTCAGTCTCAGCGGCACATAGCCCCGGTTATCCTGGATGGCATGGCCGCACTCATGGGCCGCCACACCGATGGCCGCCACCGAGGCGGAACGGTACACGTCCTCCGACAGATTCACGGTCCTGGTTCTGGGATCATAGTGGTCTGTCAGACTGCCCTGCACCGGCCGCACGGACACGTCGTAGATGCCCTGAGAATTCAGAAGCCTTCTGGCCGCCTCCTCTCCGGTCATCCCCGTGGTGCTCCTCACCCTGGAATACCTTGCAAATGTGCTGTTGACCCTGGACGAGGCCAGAAGAGACAGCACGGTGCCGATAATCAGCAGAATCATCGTAGGGTCATAAAATCCAAATCCATAGTAACCGCCAAACATAAAACCAACTCCTTTCCAAACCTTCATGTGGCATTTGACATGTATCAGCCGCCGTCGGGGACTCTCATCGCGAACACCGTTCCTTCCTCCACAGGATAGCCCCGGAGAAACGCGGCGGTATCCATCCGCTTTTTCCCCTCCGGCTGCAGCTCCAGCAGGGCCAGGGCTCCTTTCCCCGTCTTCACCAGGATCGTACTCTGATCCGTGTGGACCACCTGGCCGCAGACTCCCTCATATTCCCGGTCCACCACTGCCGCCTTCCAGATCTTCAGCGTCTTTCCCTTCCACCTGGTATAGGTCCCCGGCCAGGAGTTAAGCCCTCTCACCAGCCGTTCCAGAGCCTGGGCCTCCATGGTCCAATCCAAGTCTCCCATCTCTTTTTTAAGCATCTTTACATAGCTGGAACCCTCCTCCGGCTGAGGCGTGGGAACCAGGGTTTTCTCCTCCAGCTTTTTTAAGGTGGAGATGATGAGACGGGAGCCTGCCTGGCTCAGCTTCCGGTGAAGACTGTCGCCTGTCTCGTCTGCGTCCAGAAAAACCACCTCTTTCTCCAGCATATCACCGGTGTCGATGCCCTCGTCCATCATCATAGTGGTGACCCCGGTCTCCTTCTCCCCGTTGATCACCGCCCACTGGATGGGCGCGGACCCGCGGTATTTGGGAAGGAGGGATGCGTGGACATTGACACAGCCCATGGGGGGAATCTCCAGCACCTCTTTCGAGAGAATCTGTCCAAAGGCAGCCACTACCATAATATCCGCCTTCTGCTCCTTTAATACCCGGACAAACTCCGGGTCTCTCACCTTCTTTGGCTGGTAGACCGGAAGCTGATATTCCAGCGCCTTTTCCTTCACCGGCGTCATGAGAATCGCCTTCCCTCTGCCCTTGGGCTTGTCTGGCTGAGTCACCACCCCGACCACCTGATGCCCTTCCTCCACGAGGGCCTCCAGTATGGGTACGGAGAAATCAGGGGTTCCCATAAATATCACTCTCATCTCAATCTTCCTCCAAGTCTGACACGTCCTGCAGTTCTCCCTCTACCCGGGATACATACAGCTCCCCTTTCAGATGATCGCATTCATGGCAGATGGCTCTGGCCAGCATTCCCTCCGCCTCCAGGATATACTCCTCCATGTTCTCATCCAAAGCTTTCACCTTGACCCAGTTGGGCCGGGTGACCTGGCCGGATTTACCGGGGACGCTTAAGCATCCTTCCTGTCCGGTCTGGCTCCCGTCCTCCTCCAGAATCTCCGGGTTGATCAGAAGATACTGATCCCCGTCCTCCACATCGATGACCACGATCTGCTTTAAGATCCCCACCTGAGGAGCCGCAAGCCCCACACCGCAGTTCTCATACATGGTCTCAAACATGTCATCTACCAGCTGAGACAGTCTCGGTGTCATCTCTTTCACCGGCTTGCACTTCTTATATAATATCTCGTCTCCGATCGTCCTCACTTTTCTCAGCGCCATTTCCCTTTATCCATCCTCCTAGTTTATGATGATACCTTATACCCTCAACCTCTCATGCGAAATCATACTGGACTGCCACCTGGCCATGCCATCCTGCCTGCCTGCATCGGTTCTCCATATTGTTTTTTAATTGTATTAGTATATCATAATTTTCGTGTTTCAAGTATAAAATTTTTCTATAGATATCATTAACTTTGTAAATCGTGGCCTGGGCAGGGCCGATGAGCTGAAGTTCTCCGTCTCCTGTCCATTCGGTTACCCACGTCTTTAAATCTTCCATCGCCCGGTTCAGCTCCTCTTCCACGCCAGACGAGGCAAAAACCGCCAAAAGCTGACACACCGGAGGATAGCGAAGAACCTCCCGATATACCATCTCCTGCCGGTAGAACGACTCGTAGTCCTGTCCGGCGGCACAGGATATGCTGTAGTGCTCCGGATTATAGGTCTGGATCAGCACCTCCCCGGAAAGTTCGTCTCTCCCCGCCCGGCCCGCCGCCTGAGTCAGAAGCTGAAAGGTCCTCTCCCCGCACCGAAAATCCGAGGTGTACAGAGACAGGTCCGCCGCCAGGACTCCGACCAGGGTCACATTGGGGAAATCATGTCCCTTTACAATCATCTGAGTTCCGATGAGGATATCCGCCTGCCCCTGGGCAAAGGCGGACAAGATCTCTTCATGGCCGCCTTTCTTCGATGTGGTATCCATGTCCATCCGAAGGACTCTGGCTCGGGGAAACATCTTCCTGGTCAGCTCCTCGATCTTCTGAGTCCCCGTGCCGAAACCGGCGATATAGGGAGAAGTGCAGGAAGGACAGCGCTGGGGCACCGGGCTTTCATGGCCGCAGTAATGGCACACCAGCTTCTGTCCGAAATGGAGAGTCAGGGTCACATCACAGTGGGGGCACCGGATGGCTTCCCCGCAGGAACGGCAGGACATAAAGCTTGCATAGCCCCGACGGTTCATAAACAGCATGATCTGCTGCCCGGATTCCAGTCTCTGTACCATCGCCTCCTGAAGCCTGCGGCTGAAGATGGACTTGTTGCCGCTCTTTAACTCCTCCCTGAGATCAATCACCTGCACAGCCGCCATGCGGCTCTCCGGCCTGGCTCTCACAGACAGGGTGTACAGCCGGTACTCCCCCCGAAGAGCTCTGGTATATGCTTCCAGCGACGGGGTGGCTGAGCCCAGCACCACCGAGGCGCCGGTCATGGAGGCCAGATGGACCGCCACCTCCCGGGCATGATATCTGGGAGAAGTCTCGCTTTTGTAGGCAGTCTCATGCTCCTCGTCCATAATGATCAGCCCCAGGTCGGAAAATGGGGTAAACAGCGCGGACCTGGGGCCGATCATGATCCGCACCTGGCCGTCTTCGGCCCTCTGAAACTGGTCGTATCTCTCCCCGGCAGACATCCTGGAATTGATGATGGACACCTGGCCCCCAAATCGTCTGTAAAAGCGCATCACGGTCTGATAGGTCAAGGCGATCTCCGGGATCAGCACCACCACCTGCCTGCCCCTTTTCAGGACATGATCGATGATCTCCATATACACTTCCGTCTTTCCGCTGCCTGTGATTCCGTAAACCAGGGAGACCTCCCGAACCCCTTTGTCATACCGGTCTGCAAAGTCGGAGACGATCCGGGTCTGCTGCCCGTTGAGGGCAACCCTGACCCCCTGTTTTTCTCCTCCTATTTCCGGATTGCGAAGCACGGTCTCCGACTCCAGAGCGATCATTTTCTTCTCCACCATAGGCTTTACGGTGGATAGGGTCACATTCATCTGATTTGCGGCCACCTGCCAGGGGATCTCCTCCGTGTCTGCAAGCGCAAGAAGAAGCCTCTGTCTGGCCGAAAAGTGCTTTCTGCCCGCCTCGGCGGCCGCCTCCTTTGCCTCATCTGCACTTATCAGTCTGCGGATCAGACGGGTCTCCTTCTGCCTGATCTTCTGTTTGACCGGAAGCACGGTCTTCAGAGCCTGATTCATGGTGGAACCGTACCGCTCCTTCATCCACCATGCCAGGGAGATCAGCCGGGACTGGGCCGTCACGCCCCGGGCCGCGATTCCCGCGATGTCCTTGATCCGTCCAGGGTCAAACTCCGCCTTCTCTCCGAGCCCCACCACATAGCCTTTTCTCACATGATTTCCCGCTCCGAATGGGATCTCCACCTGAGTCCCCACCTGGATCCGGTCTGCCAGGCTTTCCGGGACCCGATACTGAAAGGTCCTATCCACCTTCTCATGGGAGATATCAATGATAATATCGGCATACATGCTGTGCCACTTCTCCTAACTTCATGCTGTTGGAGCCCTTGAGAAGAACGGCATCTCCGGATTCCAAATGGTCGGTCAGATACTTCTCCAGGGCCTGCCTCTCCCGAAAATGCAGAGCCGCCAGTCCCGGTCTCTCCTCCAGAGCCGCTTTTGCCAGCTCCTCTGCCAGGTTCCCATAGGTCAGAAGAAGGTCAATCCGGCTTTTTCCCACATGGGTTCCCACTTCCCTGTGGAACCGGACCTCCTCCTCTCCCAGTTCCTTCATATCCGCCAGCACCGCGATCCGGCGTCCCCCTCTGTCCAGGGAGGACAGCAGATCCATGGCTGCTGTCATGGAGGCGGGACTGGCGTTGTAGGTATCGTCGATAAACAGGATCCCTCCGCTCTCAAACTGCTGCTGCCTCCCCTGATATCCCACATAGGACTCCAGGGCTTTGGCCGCCGCTGTCAGGGAGACACCGTTTAGGTCCGCCGCCGCCAGAGCCGCCAGGGCATTGCCCACCTGGTGGAGGCCCATGACCCTTAATGTGACAGGAACCCTCACCCCTCTGCACACCGCCGTGAAGGAGGGATATCCTTCCGATATACGGACCTGCTCTGCCCGGTACTCACAGTGTTCTCCCAGCCCGTAATATACGGTCCGGCAGCCGTCCTTTGCCCGGCTCTCTTTCAGCCACGGGTCATCCCCGTTGAGAACCAGGATTCCCCCCTCTCTCAGCCCGTCCAGGACAGCCATCTTCTCCCGATAGATGTTCTCCCGACTGCCCAGCTGGCCGATGTGGGCCACACCGATGTTGGTAATCACCGCCATGTCCGGACAGGCGATCCTGGCGATGACGGTCATCTCCCCCGGCTCGCTCATCCCCAGCTCCACCACCGCGATCTCGTCGGAACTGCTGATCTCGGAGACGGTAACCGGAACTCCCACCTGGCTGTTATAGTTGCCCGGTGTCTTAAACACCCGCCTCCCGGCCGACAGAGCCGCGGCGATCATCTCCCTGGTGGTGGTTTTTCCCACACTGCCCGTGACTCCGATGACAGGCAGGGGCAGGCGGCTGCGGCAGAAAGTTCCCAGGGCCTGAAGAGCCGCCTTCGTGTCCTCCACCTGGATCCAGACTCCCACGGCGCCCTCCGGCGCCCGGGAGTGCTCGCTTGTAAGAGCCGCCGCGGCCCCGTTCTCCATGGCCTGGGCGATGAACCGATGGGCATCCACCCGTTCCCCAATAAGGGGAACGAACAAATCGTTCCCCTTCATCTCATTGGAATTCAGACTGATGTGCTCTACAGGCGTCTGTGGATCTCCTGCGAGAAGATGCCCGCCGCATGCTTTTGCGATGTCTCCTGCCGTCATGTGTTCCATGTTTGGCCTCCCTGTTCCAATTTGCTCACTGTCTCCTCGATCACCTGCCGGTCCAGAAACGGATACCGGACTCCGTTTATCTCCTGATAGTCCTCATGTCCCTTGCCGATAACCGCGATCATATCCCCCGGCCGGGCATTTCGGATGCTGTACTCGATGGCTTCCCGGCGGTCCGGGATCACCACATAGTCGCCTCCGGTCTTCTCCACGCTGCCCCGGATGTCCTCGATGATATCCTCCGGCCTCTCGTACCTGGAATTGTCCGCTGTCAGGATACACAGATCCGCCAGTCTTCCGCCGATCTCCCCCATGGAATACCTGCGGTCCTTAGACCGATTGCCTCCGCAGCCGAAGACACACACCAGACGCCTGGGCTGATACTCCCTCAAGGTCTCTAACAGGCTTTCCATGCTGACCGCATTGTGGGCATAGTCTACGATCACTGTGCATCTGGCCGACGTGTGGACGATCTCCATCCGGCCGTTGACATACAGGTGTTCCAGGCCGTGACAGATGCTCTCCCCCGGAAGTTCAAACAGGCCGCACACGCTGGCTGCCGCCAGGGCGTTGTACACGTTGAATCTCCCCGGGATATTCACCCTCACGTCCAGATCCATCTGCCCTTCTACGGCAAACTCCAGACCTACAAAGTCGGGCTCTGCCACATAGCGGATGGAAGTCCCCTTGAAATCCGCCTGGTTCTCTAGGCCGTAGGTCAGAATCTTCCCCCCGCGTCCCTCTGTGATCTGCTGAAAGTGCTCGTCATCCCGATTCACCAGGCTCACTCTGCACAGATCCAGGAAGCTGGATTTGCAGTAGAGATATTCTTCAAAATCCGCGTGTTCATCGGGCCCGATGTGATCTCTGGAGATATTGGTGAAGATCCCGCAGTCAAACGTAATCCCGTCCACCCGGTGCATCTTAAGCCCCTGGGAGGACACCTCCATGATCATATACTCACAGCCAGCTTCCGCCATCCGGGCAAAATACTGGTGCAGCTCATAGGACTCCGGCGTCGTATTGACTGTGGCATAGGTCTGACCCCCGATGACGGCGCCTGCGGTTCCGATAAGACCCACTTTTTTCCCCGCCGCCTCCAAGATCGCCTTGATCATGTAGGTGGTGGTAGTCTTTCCTTTGGTTCCCGTGACCCCGATACAGGTCATCTTCTCTGCCGGATGCCCGAACCTGGCGGCGGAAAGGCGGGCTAAGGCCTGCCTTCCGCTCTTCACCTGAAACACGGTGGTCTCTCCCGGCAGCGGCCCCGAAAGCTCCTTTAGCCCCCGCTCCACCACAAAGACTCTGACCCCTGCCTTTACGGCCTGGGGAATGAAATCATGGGAGTCTGTCTTCGTGCCCTTCATACACACAAACACCGCGCCGGGGGCGGCTTTTCTGGAATCATACACCACTTCCCTGACCTCGGCCTCAGGGTCTCCCAAAAGCAGTGTACAGCCGATGCTCTTTAAGGCTTCTGATACGTTCATGCCTTCCTCCAAATTTAGAATAGTCCTGTGATCGCCCCGTCCTCATTCACATCGATGCTGTCTGCCGCCGGCTTTTTGGGAAGTCCGGGCATGGTCATAATGGCGCCTGTGAGCACCACCACAAACCCGGCGCCCGCCGACACGTAGGCATCTCTCACATTGACGGAAAATCCTGTGGGACGGCCCAGCTTATTCTGATCGTCGGACAGAGAGTACTGGGTCTTAGCCATACACACCGGAAGGTTTCCGAAGCCCATGTCCGTAATCTTCTGCAGCGCCTTTTTAGCCGCCGGGACGTAGGTGACCCCGTCCGCCCCATAGATTTCCCGGGCCACAGCGGCGATCTTATCCTCCAGGCCCATCTCATCCGGATACAGAGGCTTATAGTGGCTCTCCTTCTTCTCCAGGGTCTCAAGGACTTTCTCTGCCAGGGCCTCTCCGCCCTCTCCGCCTTTTGCCCACACCTCGGACAGAGCAAACTCGCAGCCCTTCTCCTCACAGAACCGTTTAATATATGCATATTCCGCTTCCGTATCCGTGGTGAAGGAATTCAGTGTCACCACCACCGGAACGCCGTACTTGTGGATATTCTCGATGTGCTTCTCCAGGTTGACGATCCCCTTCGCAAGAGCCTCCAGGTTCTCACTTCCAAGCTCCGCCTTCGGCACACCGCCGTTGTACTTCAAGGCCCGCACCGTGGCCACCAAAACCACCGCATCCGGCTTCAGCCCTGCCTTGCGGCACTTGATATCCAGGAACTTCTCGGCTCCCAGATCGGCGCCGAAACCTGCCTCCGTCACCACGATGTCTGCCAGCTTCATGGCTGTCTTCGTGGCGCGGACACTGTTGCAGCCGTGGGCGATGTTGGCAAAGGGCCCGCCGTGGACCACTGCACCGGTGTGCTCCAGCGTCTGGATCAGATTGGGCTTGATGGCATCCTTTAACAGGGCCGCCATGGCTCCCACCGCGTTTAACTCTCTGGCGGTCACCGGCTCTCCCGCGTAGTTGTAAGCCACGATGATTCTTCCCAGCCTCTCCTTCAAATCAGCCATATCATCGGCCAGGCAGAGGATGGCCATGATCTCCGATGCCACCGTGATGACAAAATGGTCCTCTCTCACCACGCCGTCCGCCTTGGCGCCAAGGCCTACCACCACATTTCTCAGGACCCGGTCGTTCATATCCAGGCAGCGCTTCCACAGAATCTGCCTGGTGTCAATGTTCAGCGTGTTGCCCTGCTGAATATGGTTGTCCAGAAGAGCCGCCAGAAGATTGTTGGCCGAGGTGATGGCATGGAAATCTCCCGTAAAGTGAAGATTCAAATCCTCCATGGGAACTACCTGGGCATATCCGCCGCCTGCCGCTCCGCCTTTGATTCCGAAACAGGGACCCAGGGAGGGCTCCCGCAGGGCGATCAGCGTCTTCCTGCCAAGTCTTGACAGGGCATCTCCCAGACCGACGCTGGTGGTGGTCTTTCCCTCACCTGCCGGGGTCGGGTTGATGGCCGTCACAAGCACCAGCTTTGCGTCCAGGCGGTCTTTCACTTCCTCCCACAGCTCATCCGTCAGCTTGGCCTTATACTTTCCATAAAGCTCCAAATCATCTTCCCTGATCCCGTAGGCGGCAGCCACCTCCTTGATGGGTTTCATCTCGGCTTCCTGGGCGATCTGAATATCTGTCTTCATGTGCATTTCCTCCTTTTCGTCTCCTGTAGCTTATTTTATCATATCGGGGGGCAAAAGGTATCCTGTCCCCTGTGATACTCACTGCTCCTGTCTCAAAAACTCGTCGAACTCTTCCATCGTCATCTGCACTCTCCGAGGCTTGGTCCCTTCCTCCTCGCCGACCACTCCGGCCTCTGCCAGCTGATCCATGATCCTGGCTGCCCGGTTAAAACCGATTTTGTACATCCGCTGCAGCATGCCGATGGATGCCTTCTCTTTCTCTATGATAAACCGGCCGGCCTGCTCAAAATACTCGTCTCTGCCGCTGCCCTTAGGCTCTGAGGCCGGTCCCGCGGCAGGAACCGCAATCCTGCTCTCGATGTCCGGCCGATACTCGGCCGTCATGTCCTGGGCGGCGAGAAATTCCACCACGGCCGCCACCTCCGAGTCGGACACAAAGGCGCCCTGGACTCTCTGAGGCTTGGGGACTCCTGACGGGTAGAACAGCATGTCCCCCTTGCCCAGCAGCTTCTCCGCGCCGTACATGTCGATGATGGTTCGGGAATCCACGCCTGATGACACGGCAAAGGCGATTCTGGACGGAACATTGGCCTTGATCAGACCGGTGATGACATTCACCGACGGTCTCTGAGTGGCGATGACCAGATGGATCCCCGCCGCCCTGGCAAGCTGAGCCAGACGGCAGATGGCATCCTCCACCTCCCCCGGGGACACCATCATGAGATCGGCCAGCTCATCGATGATAATGATGATCTGGGGCATCTTCTCCGGCTTGTTCTCATCCTCAATGTCCTTTATGCTGTCGATCTTGGCATTGTACCCGCTTAAATTCCTCACATTGTACTGGGCGAACTTGTCATAGCGGCTCATCATCTCCGCCACGGCCCAGTTTAATGCCCCCGATGCCTTCTTGGGATCCGTGACTACCGGGATCAGCAGGTGGGGGATACCGTTGTAGGCGCTTAACTCCACCACCTTGGGATCCACCATGATCATCTTCACGTCATCCGGGCTGGCCTTGAAGATGATGCTCATGATCAGGGTATTGATACACACCGACTTGCCGGAGCCGGTGGCTCCCGCGATGAGAAGATGGGGCATCTTGGCGATATCCGTCACCACCACCTGGCCTCCGATATCTTTTCCCACCGCAAAGGACAGCTTGGAGGAGGCCTTTTTAAACTCCTCGGCCTCAAAGATCTCCCTTAAGTACACGGTGACATTCTCCTTGTTGGGGACCTCGATTCCCACGGCGGACTTGCCGGGGATCGGGGCCTCGATGCGGATATCCGCGGCTGCCAGGCTTAATTTGATGTCATCTGCCAGCCCTACGATCTTGCTCACCTTCACTCCCTGCTCCGGGTGCAGTTCATACCGGGTTACCGCCGGACCGCAGCTGATGTTGGTCACCGTCACTCCCACGCCGAAATTCTTCAGAGTCTGCTGCAGCTTGATGGCGGTCTCCTTATACTCCTGCTCCGAGTAAGCCCCAGAGGGCCGGCTTCCCCGCTTCAGAAGAGTCACCGGAGGAAACTGGTACTCTTTCTTCTCCGCCTTCTTCTCCTGAATCTGAGCCGCCACCGCCAGAGCCGGATCGCCTTTCTCCTCTCGAATCTCCTTCCTTCTGGACTCCAGCTTCTTCTTTAATGCCTCCGTGTCGTTCTCTATAATCTTGCCTGTGCTTGTCACCACCCGCTTGGTCTCCTGGGGAATCTCAAAATCGTCCACGATCTCCGTGCTCAAGTACTCCGGAGGCTCACTGTCCGACTCCTCTTTTGCTGCCCCGCCAAAAACCGGTTCCTCTCCCGGCGAAATCAAATCCCGGTCAAACACCGAGCCGCCAGGGCGACTCCCGCCCCTCTCCGGTTCTCTGACAGGCGCTTCATACACAGGCGGCTCCGGGAATCTGGCTTCCTCCGGTGTCTCCTCGCCGGCAAAATCCTCTTCCCAGTCCCCGGCAGCCGCCGCTTCGGCTTCCTCCTGCCACGCCAACCGAAGGGCCTCCTGAACCGTGATCACATCGTCGGCATCAAATGGCGCGCTGTCGTCCTCCTCTATGTACTCCGGAGGAAGGGAGATCCTGCCTGTAAACACGTCCTCCCTCCGCTCCCGGGGCATATCGTTCAGGGCGGTCTCCGGGACTGCCTTTCTCACCGGCTCTTCATATTCCTCCTTCACCTCATCTGCCCCGGCCTCTTTCGGATCAGAATACCCACCGTCTGAGTAAGCGCTGTCATCATACTCCTGCTGACAGGAGGCTTCCTCATAGAATTCTTCCTCCGGCTCCTCAAAGCCCAGCCGGGTCGAGTCCAGATTGACCCCCCTCACCCTCTGTTCTTCCCTCAGCCGTCTCCTCTCTTCTCTCCGCTCCTCGTGGATGATCCTTCTCCGGTCTGCATCCTCTCTGGCGTACTGGTAGGCCTTTCCTCCGCCTCTCTTCACCGCTGCCACCAGAGACTTCTCCGTGACACAGACGCAGCAGATGATGAAAACCACCAGAAGGATCAGGTAAGTTCCCACCACTCCCACCACAGAGCCCAGGCCCTGGGCGAGAAAGCCTCCGATGAGACCGCCTCCCATCCCCTTGTCCGCGGCTCTGGCAAATGCGTCCATGATCTTCTGGCCGTCCTTGTATCCGCCTCCGAACAGCATCTCCGCCAACCCGCACAGAGTCAGCGTCCCGGCCACAGCCGCCGTCATCTTCAGCGTGGCGATGGGATTGCCCTGGTTGGACATACAGAAACAGGTACCTACAAACAAAAGAACAGGTGCAACAAAACCGATCATTCCGAAGATTCCCAGCTGTACCTTTCTCAAATAATCTCCTGCCACACCACACAAATGAAAGTTACTTAAAAATAACAGGACCGCCAGGGCAAAGGATGCGATCAGCAGCACTTCTCCCCTGATAAATTCACTCTGCGGCTCCTGCTTTTTTGTCTGAGTCTGTCGTTTTGTATTTGACCGAGACGGCTTTTTTGCCGTCTGCTTTCCCTTTTTTGCTCCCTGAGCCACCGATTCTCTGCCTCCTTACAATCTCTGCTTTTTTCTCAATGAGGATAGTATACAAAAAAACAAGAGAAATTGCAAGGACATACCTCTCCGGTTCCGTCAGGGTATTCACAAGTGGGTTATGAGCCCCCTCTCTTCTCATCGATCAGCTGATGGAGCTTTCCCAGCGCCTCCCGGATCCCTCCCACCTCATTGATCAGCCCTTGGTCCACCGCCTCCTTTCCCACGAGAACCGTTCCCAGATCTCTGGTGAGCATCTCCGTGTTCAGCATGAGGCGCTTCACCTGGTCGTAGGCGATATCCGAGTGACCGGACACAAAGCTTAAGATTCGATCCTGAATCATCTCAAAATACTCGTAAGTCTGAGCGGCACCGATGACCATACCGGTCATCCGAACCGGGTGAACCATCATGGTCCCCGTGGGCACGATAAAGGAATAATCCGTGCACACCGCCAGGGGCACGCCGATGGAATGGCTGCCTCCCAGGACCAGGGACACCGTAGGCATGGACAGGGAAGAGATCATCTCCGCGATGGCAAGCCCTGCGTCCACATCTCCTCCGGAGGTGTTGAGAAGAACCAGCATGCCCTCCACCTGGTCGTTGTCCTCCAAAGCCGCCAGCTGAGGCAGCACATGATCGTATTTCGTGGTCTTGGAGTTTCCCGGAGCATTCTCATGCCCTTCCACTTCCCCGATGATGGACAGCAGATGGATCTTTCTCTTTTTCTGGTTCTCCTCCAAAGTCATCTGCCCGTATTCTTCCAGCTTCTCGTCTTCCTTCTGCTCGATCTCTTTCTCCGTCTTCTTCTCGTCTCGATTCATAGTCCCCTGCTCCTTTGCACACATTGTCTTTTTGTCATCAGTCTGTGCCGAAAGCCCGGTTTCTATGCATCTCAGTAGCTCCCTTTTCTAAGCAGCTTCCTTATATAAGCAAATGTCCTCTTCTCCCCCTTCTCGGCCAGCATGCGGAGCAAGGTCTCCAAAAGCGCTTTCGTCTGCCGGTCCATCAGGATAAAAGGTTTCTCCCTCTCATAGTATTCCAGCGGAGATCCGGAGGTATATTCCTTCCCCTTGTAGACCTTGCTGGCGGCAATCCGGTCCATCACCATCTCGACCACGTACTTTAAAGGCATCTTGTGGCCCACCAGCCCCTCCTCCTTCCTGGCTGTGTAGTCGATCCAGTATTCAAAATGGTGTTTGTTCCGCCCCTTATGGTGGAGCCACGCCTCCGAGAAGCCGCAGATCTCCCTGGCTGCCGCGTGAGGGCTCCGATTGCCCTGATAGTAATACACGCCGCTGCAGAATTCCTCCGCCCCGTACTTGGACAGATCATGGAGCAGCCCCTGGCGGTACAGCCCTACCTGAAAGCAGTATTTCATGACCAACAGCTTGTGCTCCGTGATGGTCTTAACATGGTTTTTGATATTGTGAAATGGTACCATCTTCTCTCCTCCTGGCCTGAATCCGTCATATGATTTCATCGTAACATGGATTGGTGAGTTTCGCAAGAATTTCCATGAAAACCATTTGACAGTGTTTCCCGATTATGCTATTCTTATGTCAGCTGCAGAATATCCTGCAGTACAAACATATTTTTTATATCTATTTGGAGGTAGGCATCATGAGCAAGGGTACCGTAAAGTGGTTCAACAATCAGAAAGGTTATGGCTTCATCTGTGACGAGGAAGGCAACGATGTATTCGTTCACTACTCCGGCCTGAACATGGAAGGCTACAAGTCACTGGATGAGGGAGCTGCTGTTGAATTTGACGTCATCGAAGGCGCAAAGGGACCACAGGCCACGAACGTGACCAAATTATAATCAACTAGTTATCAGTGTACCTTTTTCATTTTATATAGATCGATCTTTTCATCGAGGGGATAAAGCCTGCGGCTGTATGCCTGGGGGGACTTGAATTATGTAAAAGAAGAGAGCTCTACACCGTACTTTGATTAAACGGAAAACGCGCCGGGAGGGCGCGTTTTTTGTCTTTTCCGTCAACCGAATTCACCTTATGGCTCTCTCATAGAGCTCTTTCAGTTCCTCCACAGAAAACTCATAATTGGTATTGCAGAAATGGCAGCTGCACTCCACCGGTTTCCCGTCGTCGATCATGGCCTTCAATTCCTGCTTTCCGATGCTTAAGAGAGCCTTCTCCACCCTCTGTTTGTCACAGTTGCACACAAAAGCCGTGTCCATCCGGTCTGTGATCTCCGGTTCCATGTCTCCCAGAATCCTGTTTAAGATATCCTCCGGTGTCATCCCCTCATCCAGAAGAGCGGTGACGGAAGAGACCTCCCCAAGCTTTGTCTCAAGAGCCGCGACGACGCTTTCCTCTGCCCCCGGCATCAGCTGGAGGATGAAGCCGCCTGCCTGCCTCACCGTATTGTCCCTGTTCATCAGCACACCCAGGGCCACACTGGAGGGAGTCTGTTCCGAGGTGGCATAATAATAGGTCAGATCCTCCCCGATCTCTCCGGTCACCAGGATAGTCTGCCCCACATAGGGCTCCTTCAGCCCGATATCCTGGATCACGCTGAGCACCCCCAGTCCCAATGCACCTCCCACATCCAGCTTCCCCTTATCATTGCAGGGAAGTACCATCATGGGATTGTTCACATATCCCTTCACCGCCCCTCTGCTGTCCGCCGTCACCGTCAGCCCTCCGATAGGGCCGTCCCCCTCGATCTTCAAGGTCAGCAAATCGTCCTCATTCTTCATCATACTCCCCATCATGGCTCCCGCTGTCAGAAGCCGTCCCAGAGCCGCCGTGGCCACCGGACTGGTATTGTGACTCTGCCTGGCCTTTTCCACCAGTTCTCTCGTGGTGGCCGCAAATGCCCGAATCTGCCCTCCTGCAGCTGTCCCTCTGATGATATAATCTGTCATCTCTGATTTCGTCCTTTCTCACGATACAGCCCCATGGCCGGTTTTTCCCCTCCATGTGGCCTCTGTCACTATGTTTTCCTTATGCATGGCATTTAACCACACCGATTTCTGTCACCGCTTCCCCCGCTCCCTCGCGATCACATAGATCCGCTCGCTGTCTTCTCTCACCGGCTGTCTGGTAAATGCATCATACATAGCCGCCAGCTCCATCCCCGCATCTCTTATGGCCTGTTCGATCTCCTCTGTCCTGTATGCCTTCTGATAATGGGTCTCGTCAAACCTTCGGTACCGGTCATCCTCCTCCTGGATAAAGAGAGTCAGATCATACTCATTGATCCTGGACTCCCGGTCGTAATGGTTGTCCCAGATAAAGCTGACCTCATCCCTGCACTCGGCGATGGTATGATCTCCCAGGATCCTCTTATACTTGTACTCCGTATTCAGGTCAAAGATCAGGAGGCCGCCGGGATCCAGGTAATTGTTGGCCAGCCGAAACACCTGTACCAGGTCTTCATATTCCGTGATATAGTTCATAGAATCACAGATGCTGACCACAGCCCGGACAGTCCCGTACAGCTCAAATTCCCGCATGTCCTGCAGGAGATACAGGATATCACGGCCGGACTGTGCCCTCTTTTCCATGGCCGTCTGAAGCATATCGCCGGAGCTGTCCACACCGATCATATCATAGCCTTTCTCCGACAGGATCTCCGTAAAGCTCCCTGTCCCGCATCCCAATTCCAGCACCAGCCCGTCCCGGATGTTATATTCCTGCAGGAGGCTCTCCACATAGTCTGCCCATTCCCCATAGGGAATATTGTCCATAAACCGATCGTACACCTCCGCAAAGCTTGTATATGCGTCCAATGTTTTTCCTCCATGATAGAAAAGCAGAGGCCACCTTGACGATGTCTCTGCTCTCGTTAACTTTCGTGCACCTTGATCCCCGCACCGGTCAGACTTACTGATTCTTGCCGCAGCACTTCTTATACTTTAATCCGCTGCCGCAGGGACAGGGGTCGTTTCTCCCGATCTTTGCTCCCTTTACCACGGTTCCGGAAGCCTTCTGGGTCTTATAGAGCTCCTTTCTCTTATCCGGAGTCAGGATCTCATCCCACATAGGAAGATTATAAAGCCAGTCCGCCTTGGCCTCCACCATGTTGTAATAGAGCTTCTCCGGATCGATCTCGATCTTCACCGCCGTGTCCTCTTCCATGGTGTCGATGGGATTCTGATAGCCCTTCAGGCTCTCGTTGATCCCGTCCAGAAAACCGGTCATGATCAGAAGCTCTGTCCCATACCTCTCTGCCAGCTCCTTCACCGTTCCCTCGATCACCTGGGTCGGGTCGGACAGAATCTTCTCGTAGATCCCCTTCTCGATTGCAAAATATCCGGACCAGAGATTCTCTCTCTCTTTATCGTTCAGGCCGTCGCCATAGGCTAAATTCCGCCATGTTTCCAGTAATGCCATGTCTCTATCCATCCTTTTCTCTTGGTTTCCTATACAAATCCCTAATAGTATATAACAACTTTCCCTATTTTGCAATGGGATATTTGTCCCCTGTCCGTCCCCTGCTACCTCTTTTTGTCCGCCACGTTCAATTTCTCATTCAGCTTCCCGTAGATCCGCTGCCGAAACCACGGTTCCGAAGAGGCGGCGACAGCCTCATTGCGCCCGAACCATGCCACCCCGCTGTTCTCATCCGGTTTCACCCTCAGATCTTCCGTGTCATCGGCCTCCAGAAGATAGGTCACATTTAAGTGGAGATGGCTGGGCACATACTCCCCTCTCTTCTCATGACCGTCCACAGTCAGCACCTCCAGGGAAAAGATCTCTTCCATAACCGGTTTTAGGGACTCGATCCCGCTCTCTTCCTTCACCTCACGAAGAGCGACGGCTAAAAGATCCTCCTCCCCGTCCGCATGCCCTCCCATCCAGGACCAGGAATCGTATAGATTGTGATAGACCATCAGGACCTTGTCCCTCTGCCGGTTCACGGTCCAGGCCGATGCCGTCATATGCATAGTCAGATTGGTTCGAAAAAAAATATCCGGATAGGTGCCGAGGCAGGCGGCGATCACATCCCTGTCCCTTTGCTCCTGCGGATTCCATGGGGTAAATTGTTCGATTTGCTGTCTTAGGTTTCTCAATGTTTGGTCTCTCTTCCTTAATAAATTTCTGCTCAGACGATTCTGTGTCCTATTCTATCATGGGAACAGGGAAATGACAAGAGCCGCGCCCACTGCTAAAAAAACCAATCAGCAGTGAGCGCGGCCGCAGGTGCTTTTCTATTTCTCCATGATTCTGGCATAAGCTTCTTTTGCCGTCTCGTTATGTACGCTGGACAGCCAGTATTCCGTCAGATCGTCCGATGTATACCACTCGATCCAGACGTAGAACACCTCTTTATTCGGCTTCGCCAGCAGCTTGTGATCTTTTCCTGCATAGATGAAGGAAAAATCACCGGGTCTCTGAGGGGTAGTCTCTCCCTCCACATCCAGGTCAAAGTCAGAATCTCCCAGACAGTAATTCCACTGGTGAACCTCCGGGTGGCCTTTCTCGTCCGTACCTGCTCCCACAGCCCGTACGACTCCGGCTGTCACATGTCCCAGCTGCATGCCCTGTAAGATACTCCAGGACCGGGTCCCCGGCTTTTTACAGTCCTGATCATACTGTACCCCGTCGGTATACATAACAAAAAACGGCAAATGCTTATGCCACTTGAGATAGTTCTCCCGATCCCAGTCATTCATCCCGAACACGCCCATGATAAATTCCACGTCCTCCAAGGCCCCGATGTCATAGGACTGCTTTGCGAAATCCGGGAGAAAGAAGGCCGGCTGGGTCACATGGAACACGTCCTCTCCGCAGCGGATGCAGGCTCTCTTTCCGTTAAAGATCAGCATGACGATGCGGTCCTCCTCCAGCTTGGGAGTGACGCTGCAGCCTGCTTTTAGGCTGCACCGGTAGAATTTGATGTCACTGCGCTTGATCTCCTCAAAATCAGCGTCCAGAGGCATCTCGATCTGAGAATATCCCTTCTCGTCATAGTTCTTCTCTACATCCGCCTTGCAAACATATGGATATGCCATGATTTCTCCTCCTTTTAGTGTCCTCTCTTATAAGTATTAAATTCCACCCACACATAATGAACCTTTTTTCCGCTTCCCGCATAGAGCTTGTGATCCGGTCCGGCAGGGATAAAGTCCCAGTCTCCCGCCCTGCGGTCATAGGTCACCGCCTCTTCCTCACTTCCCACAGTCATCTGATAGTCAGACTCTCCGATGGCATAGTTCCACTGATGAACCTCCGGATGGCCCTTTTCCACGGTCCCCCCGCAGTTGCCGCCCTCACAGATCCCGCATGTCAGACGGCCTAAACGGTCAAACTCACCGAAGAGCACGGTCCTCGAGATGGTTCCCGGCGTCTTGCAGTCCTGGTCATAGCGGTCACACTGGCTCTCCCTGCGGAAAAACGGAAGTCGGAGCCTGCAGTTTGCCATCATCTCTTTGTCGTGGGAATCCATATTGGCCACTACCTTTATAAAAGCCATATCTTCCGCTGCATAGATGGAATAGGAAGCCTTCTCATAGTTGGGGGCATAAAAGCAGACGGTATCTAAGCGGTACTCTTTTTCTTCGTCCCTCAGCACCCCTTCCCCCTTTCCGTCGAAGATATAGAAGACGGTCTGATCTCGGTAAGTCTCAGGCCTGATCATGCTTCCTGCCTTCATAAAATATTTGTAGGCCCGCACTTCGTCATGGGTCCCCGGCAGCAATTCGATGATATCCACGCCGTTTTCATCGTAATTACACACATGGCTTCTGTCATAATAGATGTAGGCATTTTTCTTCATATGTCCCTCCTGATTATAATGTTATTGATATGTTCCTGCCGCATAATTCGAGAAAATCTCTTCGTAGCGTTTCGTAAACTCTTCCCTGGAGAAATTCTGCGCCACAAATCTCGCCCACGCTTCCTCCAAATCGGTCTGCAGCACCGAAGGGATGTAGGTGTACATGGACTCGGAAGCCCTGCCCTCCTTCATCAGATTTACCACATCCGCGGCAATGGCCGGAAGGTTTTCGGACAGTTCCAGAGTGACGATGGACGTGGGACTCCCCATGGTATCCTGATGCCAGACCCGTGCCTCCTCGGAAGACACGATATAGCTTAAGAAATCCTTGGCCGCAGCCACCCGGGCAGGATCGCCGCTGTCAGTCACAGAAGCCGCTATGGTCTGCAGCTGCAGGTAATTCTCTTTCGGATCATTGGAACAGGGAAGAACGTCCTGTTTTACGTGGTCTAACAGCGCCGGATTGGTGTTGTTGATGTTAGGCGTCTCCCAGGAGCCCTCCCCCACCAGCATGGCACACTCCTCCAGGAAAAAGGCGTTGCGGCAGGTCCACTTGTCTGTGGCGATGGCTCCTTCCTGGGCATACTCGATCAAGATGGCATAGGTCTCCATAAAATCATTCCACTCTTTGTCCTCTGCTAAGTTCATATTCTCACCGGCCAGCATGCTATTGAGGAAATCCATGCCGCCGCCCTCCTTATTGCCCAGCCATGTAGGACCTACCCAGTTGAACAGGTTCAAATAGGTCTCACCCCACTGGTGCATAAAAGGTGTGATGCCTGCTGCCTTTAAGTCGGCGCACAGGCTGGCCAGCTCATCCCTGGTCTGAGGCGTGTGATCCCAGCCTGCATCTGCCAGAAGCTTGGTATTATACAGGATTCCTGTGCCCTCCACGTAGATGGGCATAATGATCATACCATACTCCGTAGTTCCCAGCTTTACCTGGTCCTCCGTCAGAAGGTCATAGGCCGGACAGCCTTCCTTTAAATCCACGCAATAGGGAAACCATTGCTCCTGCATGACACCATAGGACAGAGAGATGATATCCGGCAGCTCGCCGGCAGACAGAGCTGCCCGCATCAGATCCTCATATTTGTCGGAGCTGGGAAATGTTGCTTCGATGGTTCCGATCTCCGGGTGTTCCTCCTTGTAGGAGTCAATCAGGGTGTTAAAATTGTCGGTCCACTGTCCGAGAGGCATCATGACGGTGAGATTGATGCCTCCGTCTGCCCCTTTCTCTTCATTCCCCACGGCCTCTCCCTGTTTTTGCTCCGACGCCTTCCCGGCTGTCGTCTCCGTATTCCCGGAAGCGGGATCCTTGGAAGCACTTTGGGATGAACACGCTGTCAAGCTCAGCGCCATGGCAGCTGCCATCAGAAACGAGATCCTTTTTTTCATGTTTTTTCCTCCTTCATATTTTCAGCGTTTTCACGCCGATCTTTGTGTTTCATCCCTTCACCGAACCTGCAGTCACACCGTCTAAGACCTGTTTCTGAGCCAGGACAAAGAAGAGAAACAGAGGCAGGATAGAGAGAGTCACCGCAGCTACAGCCGTATCCCAGGAGAAAAACGCCTCATTAAACAGGGACTGCATGGTGATCTGCAGAGTCCGATATGCATTTTTCGTAAGGATAAACTGTGTCATAAGGTAATCGTTCCAGTAAGTCAGTACATTTAAGGACACGATGGTGAACATGGTCCCCTTAATCAGCGGAAACACCACCAGCCAGTAAAGAGAAAGGGGCCTGCAGCCGTCGATAACCGCCGCCTCCTCGATCTCATAGGGCACGGACTTGACCGTACCGGTGACCAGAAACATGGACATGGGGAGCGAAAATACCCAGAAGCTTAAGATCACTCCAAATAGATGATTTCCTAATTTCAGCAACCCTATCATCTTTGCAAAGGTGATCATGATGCACTGGAATGGGATACACATGCCGCACATGATCAGGATCTCCCATGTCCTTGTAAATACATTTGGGTGACGGGCAATCCAGTATCCGGACATGCCCGAGAGCACGACACACCCTATGGACGAAAATACCGTGATGATCACCGTATTTTTTAGCGCCAGCCAGAAATTCAGACGCCTGAACGCTTCTCTGAAATTGGCCAGAGTAGGCGCCTTCGGCCACGCGGCGATATTGGCCGCGATCTCCGAGTAGGGCTTAAAGGAATTGAGCACCACAAAATAGAGGGGAATGATCACGATCAGAGAACTGAGCCCGATCAGCACCAGCCGTATCATCGTATGGATCCGCTTTTTTCTTGTCATCAGAGTTCCACCTCCTTTCTGGATGTCAGGGCAAACTGTCCGAAGGAGATCGCCCCCACGATCAAGATGAAAATCACCGATTTTGCCGCTCCGAAGGCCATCTGATCGCTTTTAAATGCAGTGGCATAGATATTCATGGTCACACCTTCTGACGAGCGAAACGGATTGCCGTTGGTCAGGGAGATGTTGGTGTCATAGAGCAGCATGGCCCAGTTGATGGCGATAAACAAACACCGGGTGATGGTGGCTGTCAACATAGGAATAGTGATTTTAAAAAGGATCTGCAGCGGGGAAGCCCCGTCGATCCTGGCCACCTCAATATAATCCGATGGGATGGAGGCGAATCCGGCGCCGTAGATGATCATCAGATATCCGGACAAGGTCCACGTCATGACGATCACCAAAGCCCAAAAGGAGGATTCCGGCGTCGTAAACCAATTCTGAGAAAACCAGGCGATGCCGCTCCATCTGCCAAACTGCACAAACACATTCTGAAAGATAAACCTCCACAAAAATCCCAGAATCACACCTCCTATGATCCGCGGAACATAGATGAGGGCTCTCCAGAAATTCCGAAGGGGAATGTCCCTGGCCAGAATATACGCCCATACAAATGCCAGCAGATTGGAGATCACCACCACGAAAAAGGAAAATTTCAGGGTAAACCACATGGAACTCCAATAGGTACCGTCCTTAATGGTACGGACATAATTGTATAGCCCTACCAGGGAAAACTGCGGCGACACCCCGTCCCAGTCCGTAAAGGAATACAGGATCTCCCCCGCCAGAGGGATCAGAAACAGGGCGGTAAACATCAGAATGGACGGCCCCATAAAAATCAGATAGTTTGTGATTTGTTTAAATTTTATTAATTGTCTACTTTTTCTCTTTTTCACTTGTGTTTCTCTCTCCCCTCCTGTTTGTCATTGTGATTTTTTATTATATTTTTTATTTTCTTATCTATTTTTATAGCATAATTGCCCTATTAAATGCGACTAATTATTTTGAGCTTTATGTGGACAATTTTGATTCTGCCCTGTGCATAAAAAAAGGCCCTGCACGGGTGGATTGACTCATGCATGGCCCTCTGGACGGGTTTCTGGTTGGCTGTTCTGCATCCGATATTCGGTGGGTGACAGCGATGTCTCCTTTTTAAACTGTCTGGAAAAATACTTCTGGTCTACAAATCCGATTACATCGGATATCTCCTGTATGGTTTTGCCGGTATTGCGCAGCAGTTCCTTGGCCTTCTCAATGCGGATCCTGTTGACGTAATCCACCATGCCGATGCCCATCTCCTCCTTAAACTTCCGGCACATGTGATCCTTATTTAAGTAAAAAAGTCGGGCGCATTCTGCCTGCTGTATCTTTTTATTGTAATTCAGTTTCAGGTAATCCGCTATTTCCTGCATCTTGCTTTTGGGATTTTGGATTCTCCTTTTTTCTGCGGACATTGTCTCCAGCCGTTCACGGAATATGCACCGAAGGATCTCTCTCATGTCTTCCTGTGAGCCTGCCAGGGACTCCAGTGTCTCCTCCCCGCAAAAAGTTACGGACCGATAATCCGGGTACTGACTCAAAAAATAGCTGTTCCATGTCTCATAAAGCTGTCCTAAGTAGTCCCATACCCGTTTAATCTCTCCTCTTTTAGGCAGCGGATCCCGCAGCAGGGAGGAAAGCAGCTCGGACAGAGGGACATCCGGATCCGCTCCCACAAAAACCGCGGAAAACAGAGCATTCTCCCTGTCAGCGTCAGCCGTAAGCTTTGGAGCGGGAGAGAACTCTCCGGGAAAGATGATCTCTCGTTTTTCCATCCTCTTAGCCGAGTCGGCCCCGGCCCTTGCCTCGTCCAGCCCGCGGGATACGCCATGGGGAAAGGGCTGGGACTCGCTGCAGCCGAAACATAGGGGGAGGGATTTATCCCGGTTAAACCCTCTGACTTTTTTGGCGATAAATTCCAGAGATCGGTCAGACTCCTCATAGAGAAGGATCACGACATCGGTTATGGAGGTGTTGAGAGAAAACAAGGTCCCGCTTCTTGTGCTCTCCAATTTCTGGCGAAGCACATCCAGCAGCCGATTCAGCTCCAAAAAATATCCCTCCTGGCACAAGGGAAGCATAAAGCAGTCTGCATACAAAATCCGGCACCGGGACACTTCCCTCATCCTCTCGTCATCCTCGCAGATCTGTCGGTAGATCTCGTCGTGGGAGGCCATAAGGATCAGACTCCGGTACAGGTTTCTCTGATAATCCGACAAAGACGTCCTCTCCTCCCGTTCAGACTCCCTTCTAATCTGTCCCATGGCCGTCTTGATCGCCTGGATCAGAGGCCCCTGCTCAATGGGTTTCAGCAGATAGTCAATACCGCCCAGGACAAACATATTTCGGATATACTGATAGTCATCATAACCGGATATCACGATGGCCTTCGTGTCGAGGCCCAGTTCATTTATAAAGGAGAGAATCTCTGTTCCCAGTCGGTCATCGATCACCACATCTATGATCGCGATCTGAGGACGCTCCTGTCTCAAGATCCCATTGGCCTTCTCTACGGAGCATGCAGTCAGCACCGTTTCGATCCCCAAAGCTTTCCACGGAACCAGCAAAACGATGGCATCCACCACATGACGCTCATCATCTACGATCAGTACCTTCATTGATCTCTCCTCTCTTTTCATCGGCCAATATGGTATGATACTCCACCTGAACAGGAAAGCAGATGGTGGTAGTCGTCCCTCCCATCTCATTGGCGCAGATTGTAAAGTCACAGGTACGATGGGACAGCAGAAGCCTTGTATAGACATTTTCCAGCCCGATCCCCTCCCCTCCCCCTGCTTTTGGCGGCGTCTCCCCCGGAATGATGGGGAGACGCTGCCCCGGTTTCACGCAGATCGCCTCAATGTAGGAAAGCTTTCTTATGATGGCTTTTACATCTTCCTGTGAAATCGGGATCCCGTTGTCTTCCACACACACCCGCATGGTTTTGTCCTCCACCTCTGCACTTATCCTCAGAATGCTGTGAGGATCATGAAATATCCTTCCGTGAGTAAAGGAGTTTTCCACCACCGGCTGCAGGATCATCCTGGGTACCATGACTCTGTCCGCGTCCTCACTGACGGAAATAAGGACTTGGCCTGTGCTGCCGAACCTCATCTTCTGCAGTTCGATATATCGCTTTACATAGTTCGTCTCCTTGGAAAAAGGCACCAGTGCCGGCTCCAGGATCATGGCATAGTGAAGCATCTGGCCGAAAGACGATATGTGGTGATACTGTTCTAAGTCTTCTTTTTTTAATGCATTGGTGGCAAAGTACTGGATCGTGTTATAGATAAAGTGGGGATTGATCTGTGCCTGAAACATCTTCATGGCAGACTTGATATAGGCCAGTTCCAGTTCAAATTCCCGTATGGTATAGTTATTGATCGACTCCATCATCGTGCCAAAAGTCTCAATCAGAATACCGATCTCATCATTGGCCTTATAGGTGACGTAGTCTGAGAGTCGGATATCCTTTTTCCAGGATCTGGACTTCACGATCAGAGACATGTAGGAGGTGACCTGTTTGATGGGGATCATATAGTACAGTATCTGACAGATATTGATGACAAGGATGAGCACCAGAATCGTCAGCATGGTGAGCATCAGGACCTTCTCCTGCCCCCAGGTCCCGCCGAAAAGATTGTCAACAGGCACTGTCTTAACGATGTTCCAGTCAGTATAATCGGATTCCATAGGCGCCTGCATCAGAAGAAGGCCGTCATCGGTCATGCTGTCAAACTTCGACGAATCCAGCTTTCCCATGATAGGATAAATCTCACGGATATCCTGGTGTATGGTCTCCTCGTCGCTGGAGGCGATGACGATGCCATCCTCGTCAGTGATGTAGACCGTCTCCGTCTCGTCGTATGCCAGCTGACAGTTTTCCATGATAAATTCCATGGGCATATCGATGGCCAGATAAGCGGCCACTGTATTGGAATAGGGAAGATCGCAGACCGGCAGCCAGATGGTGAACACCAGATCATCCGTCTGTGTCGAAGGCACACCCCCGGCCCTCACCACATGGCCATAGGCTTCCATCCTATGGGTTGGCTCCACCACCACATCTCTCGGGGTGTAAAACCGGGGAAACTGATCTTCTGATATCCTCAGACTCGCCGTGGAAGTCCACAGGCTGTCTGTGATATATAAAAAAGAAGTCTCCATGTTAGGAATTGCCAGATAGATCTGCCTGGCCTTGGAGATGGAGTAGTATACGGTCTTCAGATAAGAAAAAATCATCTCCCTCTCCTTGGATGTGGTATAACTCTTGTTGGACTGTCTGAAAAAGGTCAGCAGAGCATCGTTGACATAGACACTTTTAGAGGAGGAGATACAACTGGACAGATAGTAATCAATATTTTTCATGGAGGTCTGAAAAACAGCCTCCGTCTGCCTCTCATATTGTTTGACAGAATTGTTTCGGGAGGATACGGTAAAGTAGCTGAGAGAAAAGATCATGGCCGCCAGCGTAGGCAGAGCCACTCCCACCGACAATTTCCAGCTGATGCTGTGAAATGCTGTTTTTATAACCTTGATCCTGCCTCCCCTCATCCGCTCTTCCCCCTGAATCCTCTCTTAAGTAATCAGTTTCAGAATATCATCGATCTGGTTAGCTGTCAATACACGAAAAAGCGGCAGCATTTCCCGTACTTTCCCAGAAAGCAAAAAATACCCCGTCTGCTGCACTAGGCCAACAAACAGGGTATTAAAAAGGGGAGGATAAGTATTTATTTTCTCTTTGGTACTAATCTCATTATTGCCCATCCGGGGTAATCTATACATGAAATTCTGATTTTTCTGAAAAAAACAAAAAAACCATGTTTCCGGCTTGCCAACACCGGGCAACTATTATACAATGATACCGGGCTTAAGTATCCTTTTGCCTAAACATCACGCAAAAGCGTTTGAATACACCACAGAGGAGATTCTGACATGACAAAAAATATCCTTGTAGGACAATCCGGCGGTCCCACTGCCGTGATCAATGCCAGTCTGTACGGCGTCATTGCCGAGGGAATGAATCATTTAGACGAGATTGACCATGTATACGGTATGGTTCATGGACTGGAAGGATTTCTTAAGGACGACTATATGGACCTTTCGGAAGAATTGACCCAGAAAGAGCTGGAATTACTCAAACTGACCCCGGCGGCTTACTTAGGCTCCTGCCGCTATAAGCTGCCGTCAGACTTAACCGCTCCCACTTACCCCACCGTATTTGAGAAACTGGAGGCACTGAATATCGGTTATTTCTTCTATATAGGAGGCAACGACTCCATGGATACGGTCAGCAAGCTGTCCCGCTACGGTGCTCAGATCGGGTCTTCCATCCGCTTTGTCGGGATTCCGAAGACCATTGACAATGATCTGTTTCTCACGGACCACACACCCGGATACGGCAGTGCTGCCAAGTACGTAGCCTCCACGGTCCGGGAGATCGCCCTGGATGCCGCTGCCTATCATCAGCCTGCCGTGACGGTCATCGAGCTTATGGGGCGCCATGCCGGATGGCTTACCGCTGCCAGCGTCCTGGCCAGAAAGGACAAAGGGGATAACCCTCTTCTCATCTATCTACCGGAATCCGGCTTTGATTTCAAGTCATTTGCCAGGGACCTGTCAGCTGCCCTTCAGACGCAGCCCAATGTGGTGGTCTGTGTGTCCGAGGGGATCTGCGATTCCAGCGGACGGCTGATTTGCGAGTACAACGACGAGGCGAAACTGGACAATTTCGGCCATAAGATGCTGACCGGCTGCGGAAAGGTGCTGGAAAACTTCGTCCACAATCATTTCGGCATCAAGGCACGATCTGTGGAGCTGAATGTATGCCAGCGGTGTTCTGCCCTCATCAGCTCTGCCGCGGACATCGAGGAGGCCTCTCTTGCCGGTTCCTTCGGCGTCAGGGCGGCTCTCTCGGGGGCCACCGGCAAGATGGTGGCTTTTGAGCGCACCTGCGACACTCCCTATACCATGGACTGCTCTCTGGTGGATGTAAATCAGGTGTGCAACAGAGAAAAGCCCTTTCCCGCTCAGTGGATCACCGGCCATGGGACGGATGTAGGCCAGGATTTCATCCGTTACGCGCTTCCCCTGATTCAGGGAGAGGCGGCCCATCCCATGAAGGACGGCCTTCCCGTCTATGCACGCCGGAAACCGTCAGGCCCTCAGCCTTATGACGCCTCATCCAGTTCCGCCACCTCGGTTCCCGGATAAAATAATTCCAAAATCTGCCGATAACTCTTCCCGGCCTTCGCCATACCCTGGGCGCCGTTTTGGCTCATGCCCACACCGTGGCCGTAGCCTCCGCCGTAGATCGTGAAGGAAGTGACTCCCGTGGAGTCAGTCTCCCCCTTCTCCACGGTGATGAATGCGCTGGGAAGAGAACTCCAGCCTGTGACAGTCTCCCCGTCCTGCTTCTCGATCACCAGATCCTTACTTCCCAAAATCCCCCGAATCTGTCCTTCCCCGCGGATCTCCTTGGTCCCGGCGGTTCCCTCTATGGCCAGCACCTTTCCGATTCCTCCTGCGGAGCGCTCCTTCATGGTAATATCCGTGATGTTTCCGATGCCTGAGACTTTTTGCTGGACCTGGAGGCCGGTCACTTTGGTGGTCCATCGGTACATGGAGAAATCGGACTCATAACCGGACGGACAGCTCTTTATGTACTCGGCAAATGTCTGGTTGTCGGTCAAATCCAGCCGGCTGCCCCCCTCCTTCACCTCCACTCCCTTCAGGTAGGGAAACGCTGACGGATCCGCGCCCCAGATGGTCCCGTCGGTGGTGTGGCCGCAGGATGTGGAAAAATAGTAGATCTCCGCCACATCACCCTGATACATAACCATCTTTCCGTAAGTCTCATTGACCGCCTCGTCGGTGGAGCCGTGGGTCTCCGTGTTATTGTAAACCTGAAAGTTTATGCTGTCGTCTACATGGGCGCCATAGTTCTTATAGCTGTTGGCCATGATCTGCCTCCAGGCGTAGGTCCTGGCACAGACAGCCTGGGCCTTCAGCGCCTCTTTGCCGTAGCTGGCCGGCATCTCGCTGGGCACTACCCTCTTGAGATAGTCCTCCAGATACACCTCATTGACGATCACCAGCCCTTCGGATTCCTCTTTGATCTCCATATGTCCCGGATACTGGGGAGTCCCGTTTGCCCGGCTCAAGGTGGGGATCCGAATCCCTGCATTTTTGTCGTCCGGTCTGATAATCACACGGTTTCCGGAAAGCGCGGAGTCGCCCACCTGAAATGTCCTGATCTCACCGGCCTGAAACCGCTCCTCTTTCTCCCCTATCGTTATGACCCCGGAACTTAAAAATTCCATGGTCACTCTGTCATGAAAGATCGAGCCAAAGCCTGTATCCATGATCAAAACCCGGATCTGCTGGGCATCCACGGGCCGGAGCGTCAGGGCTGCGCAGATGCGTCCGTCTGCCACCGCAAACTCCTGAACATCATAGCCCACCAACACATCGGAAAGACTCTGCCTCCGAAACTCTCCGTAGAGCCGATAGACACGGAAATCGCTGTCCATGGGAACCTCCCCGTATCCCTCGATCTCGATGGCATCCTCCCGAACCTCCAGCACCTTCCCCTGAATCCTCTCCTTCTTCAGGACGATCTTTTTCACCTGGCCATTGGTCAGATACACATCTGCCACCTGGCCTGTCATCTCCTCCGGGCTTTTCAGTCTGCTGCTCACGGGAAGCTGCCTGGTCAGCGAGCCCACATATCCGCTGATCTGATCCTCTCCCGCTTCCTTGATCCAGATATTTTTATATACCACGGAATCGGACAATTTCTCGATCACCCGAATAATCTCTTTTCCGCTGACCAAAACCTGGATCTCCTTATCCCGGTAAGCTCCGATACCAAGGCCCTCAAAGCCTCTTCCCCCCTGGCTGGTGTAGGCCTGCCAGGCCGCGGCTCCCTCCACATCCTCAAAGGTTCCGTAGATCATAAGGGTCTCGATCTGCACTTCCCCCTCTCCCTGCCAAGCCCCCAGCTGCCTGCACATGTCCTCGTAAAGGGTCCACCATTCTTCCGGCGGATAGACTTTGGAACGATTCTTTTCGGTGAGTGCAACCCGGTTCTTTAAATTGTCCGACACCTGCCTGGCCAGATAGTCTGCCTCGGCGTAGGTCAGGAACCCCTCGGCGCTCTCTTCTGTGGCAGGGGTCAGTTCCTGGGTGATCCACTGGCTCTGGTACAGAAAATCCATATATTTTACATACCACTGGCTCTGACTGGCGGCGGGAAAAGCCGAGGCTTCCCCGGAAGCCTGTTTACACTCTTCTACCGTCGCCGCAGAAAGGGCCGCCGCCTTGTAAGCGGCGGCCCTGGTGATCCCATGTTTCTCAGACTCTCCCAGAAGTATAATGACAATCAGCACAACCACAATCACAGGGATGCCAAGCATCCATCGAATCATTCTCTTTCTTCTCATATCGCCCTACCTGACATATGTTTTATTTTCCTCATCAATGTAATCCAGGTCTCCATAGTCATCTGTCACAGTAGACAATTCTTTTTTCTTCAGTCTCTTATTGACCCATTCTGCCGTCAGTCGGTAGATCACCGCAAAAGTGGGGACTCCTATGATCATCCCCACCGGTCCCAGGATCCCTCCGAAAAACAAGATGGAAAACAGCACCCAGAAACTGGAAACTCCTGTAGAATTGCCGAGAATCTTAGGTCCGATCACATTGCCGTCCAGCTGCTGGATCACCAGGATGGATAAGAGGAACCACAGGCATTTCCTCGGGTTCACCAAAAGCACCAGAAGAGCGCTTGGCACCGCTCCGATGAAGGGGCCGAAAAATGGGATGATATTGGTCACTCCCACGATGACGCTGATCAGGACGGTGTAGGGCATCTTGATGATACTCAGCCATACGAAGGTCAGAATACCAATAATCAGGGAATCCACCAGCTTGCCGATGATAAACCCGCCGAACACCCTGTGGATAAACCGCAGCTTCTCCACGATCTCATTGGCCCCGGCCAGCGGAAAGAGGCTGTAGATGATCTTCTTGCCCTGTGCCGTGAGGGTATCCTTGATGTTCAGAAGATAGAGCATGACGATGATTCCGATCAGTGTGTTCTTCACCAGGTTCACCACACCTACCACGCTGGTATAGACACCGGTGATCACCTTCTCAATGTTGGGGATCAGATCCGTGGTGGACTGGACCCAGGAGACCAATTGCTCCACCCCCTGGTTGTATACGTTCAAGACGGCGATCTCGATATCCGGATAATCTGCGAACAAGGTCTCGATCCACAGGGCCACTCTGGCCGCACTGCTGGGGATGGAATTGATGATTCCCATCACACTCTCCAGGACTCTCGGAAGGATCATCCAGATCAAGCCGGTGACCACAGCCACCAGAAACAGGAGGCTTACCAGGGTAGCCATGGCCTTGGCCAGGCTCCGCCGCCTCTCCTGCTTTACATAGGGCGCAAGCACCCGGTCTGTCCATCTGTCCGCGCGGTTGTACACCGGGGCCAGCAGATAGGCCAGCACGGCACCGTAAGTGACCGGCGCCAAAATCCGCCCCACAAAATGCAGTGTACTCCAAACGGACTGCCAGCGGATAAACACCAGCGCAGCCGCGATGCAGGTGATGATCACAAGAACCGCCGTGATCCCCCAATAGACAAAATCCCAAAATTTATGATGCTCTCTCATCTGTATCCCTCTCTGTTATCTGACTCTATGTAATGATACCTGTATCCCTGCCATCTCTCTATAGCTTACCACAACTTCAGCAAAAGATAAAGCAGCGATTTCTCGCTGCTTTCATCTTTTGTAATCCCAAAATGCCGGTTCTTACAATTTGACGCCTAGCCATGCTAGGTGGGTAACCTCACTCTGGCTTCTGCCTTCCACTCGCAGGAGGCCTGACATCCACCAGAAAATATCGGAATCCCTTATGTCATAATGTAGGTTCAAAGATACGTAAGATTGTCGAACATTCCAGGAATTACAACCCGCTTCTATCAAGATGATCTTATTATACAATACTCTCTTCTGTTTTTCAATCCTATATTTTTTACTTTCCAGGAAAATGCGTCCACCAAGTTACTGTTCACAGCTCCTTTAGCGACCGGCGGCGCCATGATCCGTCACACCCATCTGTCACATCAGATTTTCAGGGCCGAATCCCATGGGAAGCAGCTCTTTTAAGGTAAACTCCCGATACTCCTCCTCCGACTTTGCCAGTATGATCTGAAATGTCTCCGGGTCACAAAACTCCCGCATCACCTGCCTGCACACACCGCAGGGAGCACAGTAATCGGTAATGACTCCCTCCTTGCCGCCGCAGATCACGATGGCCTCAAATTCTCGTCTGCCCTCGTTGACTGCCCGGAAGAACGCACTCCGCTCCGCGCATATGGTGGGCGTATAGGAGGCATTCTCGATGTTGATGCCTGTGTAGACACTCCCGTCCGCACACAGCAGCGCTGCCGCCACATGAAAGTGGGAGTAGGGCACATAGGAACCCGGCAGGGCCTCAATGGCCGCTCTGATCAATGCTTTTTTGTCTGTCATCTTCCATCCTCCTGTTCTACCAGCTGATACACCTGGTATTCCCTCTCATATACATACCCCAGCTTCAGAGCCAGCTCCACCGACTGCTGGTTGGCAGCCTCCCAGTTAGGGGTAATCTCCTTCTCCAGACACTCCAGCACAAACGAGGCGCTGCAGGCCAGAGCCAGACCCTGACGGCGATACTCCTTTTTCGTCTTTACCTGAACCTCCATCATCCCCTGGCTGACTCCGTAGGCCAGACATCCGGCAGCCATCCTGTGGCCCTTCATAGCCGCATATCCAAATCCATGGGTCTCAAAATGCCGGTAGTCCTCAAAGCTGGCACACAGATCCCTGCTCCACTCCTCTTTCATGGCCAAGCGGTACAGCCGCTCGTCCATCCTGCGGATCCGAAACCCCTGAGGCACGGTTCTGGCATCTTGCAGCAGCTCTCTGTCAAAACCACCTTCACCCTGTTTCAGCGCGTATCGGGCAGAGGTCCGGAACCGGCCGACAAACTCTGCCTCCAGCCACTCCCTCCACCGTTCGTTCTGAGGGTACAGGAAGGCTCGGCCTGCGCTGTCGTAGATCTGACTCTTCAGCTCCAGCGCCCCGGCTCCCTTTGGGGGAAGGCCCATGAGATAGGCGAAATCTCCCACCACGATCAGGCAGAAAGGAGCACTGGTTAGATCAGGCACCCACACGCGTCCCATGGTTCCCTCCACGGCTCCTCGGATCAGCACCTCACTGCTTCCCTCACAGATCGCTCTGATGCTCTGACGTTTTGCTCTTCCCAACTCAATCATCATAAGACTCCCTCCTGACCTGACGAACCCTTTTGTATGCCTTCTTATTTTACCATACATCTTTAAAGAATTCCATCTTTTTTGAAGACAATTGTTTCCACAGAGCGTTATAATAGATAAGCGAGGAGGTGAGCAGGATTAACGCAGACAGACTACTGGAACAGTGGATCGACCGATATCAGAACCTTATTTTTTCCATCTGTTTCCAACTGACAAAAGACTATTTCGATGCCCAGGATCTGACTCAGGAAACCTTCCTTTCCGCCTACCGGCATGCATCTGCCTTTGACGGCCAAAACGAGCGGGCCTGGCTCTGCAAAATCGCCTCCCGCAAATGCCTGGATTATCTGAAGAACTCCGGCAGGAGGCTGATTCCCTCGGAAGAACAGTTTCTCGTCACCTGCTCTCCTCAGGAACCGGCCGCAGACAAAAGGATTATGGAAGAGGCACTGCAAAAGCAGCTCTACGACTGCTGCATGAAGCTAAAGTCTCCTTACCGGGAGACGGCTCTGGATTATTTCTACCACGAGATCGATGCCGGAGAGATCGCGGCAAAGACCGGTAAAAATTTAAAGACTGTCCAGACACAGATCTACCGGGCCAAAGCCATGCTGCGCAGACTTTACAGGAAGGAGGATTTATTCGATGGATAACACGCTGCAAAAGATCTTTTCTCTGGAGGAAATGGCCCAAAAAACCTCGGAGGCGGAGCGGTTCGCCGATTATCTGGAAAACAGGGGACTCCTGTGCGCTCCCCAGAATCTTAAATCTTCCATCTTGGAGCAGAGCCGCCGGATGGATATAGGACTTGAGGCCAAAAAGAGACGTCTCTCACAGAAAGCCGAGCTGTTTTTTTATGGTCTGAAAGTAGGATTTGCCGTGGCCTGCTGTGTATTTGCCATAGCTGCCATACCTCCCCTGGGCACGTCCCGTCCCTTTTTCCCGATCCGGGAACATACGCCGTTTCATGTGGAAGCATACGAAAAACTGCAGGAATGGAATGGAAAAATTGACAGATTTTCTAAATCATTATTTCATCTGGAGGTGTCTATCTATGACTAATAAAAAAAATAAACTATTTACATTTTTCTTTTCCTTAATCCCGGGGGCCGGGGAGATGTATCTGGGCTTCTACAAGGCAGGAGTCAGCATCATGGTGATGTTCGGCGGGGGAATCGCCCTGTTTGGCTCCCTGTTTCCGCCGCTTGTTTACTTACTCCCTGTATTCTGGTTTTACAGCTTCTTCCACACCCACAACTTAAACGGCATGTCCAACGAAGAATTCTATGCCCTGGAAGATGACTACCTGTTCCATCTGCAGCCTGCCCAGCTGAAAAGCCTGGCCATCCAATATCAGAAGCCTCTGTCCATCCTGCTGATCCTTCTGGGATTAAGTATCATCTGGAACCATATCATCCATGGTTTCTGGTGGCTGTCCAAGCTGTTTGCGTTCTCCCCCACCCTGCTCTCCGTCCTCCGGTACTGGGTTCAGTCCATCCCCCAGCTGGCGGTGGCCGCCTTCATCATCTGGGCCGGATGGAAACTGTTTCATCAGAAAAAAGAATCCTTAAAAGAGAATCTCCCCCCACGGCAACTGGAAGATTTTCACGGGGCTGACTGAATTCAGAAAAAGAGTCCGGCACACCGGACTCTTTTTGAGTGTCATCACTTCAGAGGAACCACGGCTCCCTCATAGGTGGTCTCCATATACTGTTTTACCTCGTCGCTCTCCAGCGCCTCCACCAGGGCTTTGATGGCCTCGTCGTTCTCCTGGCCTTCCCTGACCGCGATCACATTGCCGTAGGTGGTCGCCGCGATGGACTGGGAGTCTTCCACCGCAAGGGCGTCGGACATCTTGAACCCGGCATCGATGGCATAGTTGCCGTTGATAACCGCCACATCCACATCATCGATGGACCTGGGAATCTGGGCGGCCTCCACCTCGTAGAGCTTGATATTTTTGGGATTCTCCACGATATCGTTCTTGGTGGCTGTCAGACCGGCGCCTTCTTTTAACTTGATCAGCCCCTGAGCCTCCAGAAGAAGAAGCGCCCTGGCCTCGTTGCTGGTGTCATTGGGAACTGCCACTGTCGCTCCGTCTGCAAGGTCTGCCAAAGCCTTGGTCTTGCCTGCATAGATCCCGAAAGGCTCATAGTGGATGGCTGCTGCCGATACCAGCTTGGTGCCATTCTCCGCATTGAAGGACTCCAGATAGGGAAGGTGCTGGAAATAATTGGCGTCTAAGTCGCCGGACTCTAAGGCCAGGTTCGGCTGAATATAGTCCACATACTCCTTGATGTCCAGCTCGTATCCCTTCTGGGCCAGCACCTGGGAGGCTGCCTTTAAGATCTCGGCGTGGGGCGCCGGACTTGCACCGATGACGATCTTTTTCAGCTCTCCCGACGCCGCTGTGCCGGTCTCTCCGTTCGAAGCCTGTCCGGCCTCCGTCTGGGCTGCTGTTGTCGTCTCCTCTTTCCCGTTACCCTTGCAGCCGGCCAGGCTTCCTGCCAGCAGAGCTGCCGCCGCGATTACACAGATTGTTTTTCTCATACCCTTGTCTCCTCTCACAGGTTCTTTTCTTTTTTGGGACCGCTCTCTGGGAGCGGCCCGCACACATCGGTGTGCTTCTATTATAAAGGCCGCAAGCCCCTATAATCTGCATTTGGAAAGATCCGCCTTTTACCGGATCCTCTTGTCTCCCTTTCGGGACAGCCGCATCCCTGCCTCCTGAATGATCTGGACCATCACCACCAGAAGGATCACGGACACCCACATCAGACCTGCCTCATACCGGTAATACCCGTAGTTGATGGCGATGGCACCCACGCCGCCGCCGCCCACAAAGCCTGCCATGGCCGAATAGCTTAAGATGGTGGTAACTGCCAGGGCTCCTCCTACCAGAAGGGAAGGCCTGCACTCTGGAAGAAGCACTTTCCAGATGATCTGCCAGTCCGAAGCGCCCATGGATTTGGCCGCCTCCACCACCCCGCCATCGATCTCTCTCAGGGATGACTCCACCACTCTGGCCACATAGGGACCTGCGGCGATGGTCAGGGGGATCACCATGGCCGGGGAACCGATCCGGGTTCCGATAACCATCTTGGATAAAGGCAGGACGATAAACAGCAGAATCAGAAACGGCACGGAGCGCAGCAGGTTGATCACTGCTCCCAGAGCCTTGGAAAGCCATGGGATCGGATGGATCCCGTCCGTATCCGTGACCACCAGGACGATCCCCAGGGGAAGTCCTATGAGATAGGCAAAGAGGGAGGACAGAAACACCATATAAAAAGTCTCCCAGATGCCGGTCTTCAGCATCGCTATGGTCGCCGCATCAAATGTCATGTTCCGTTACCTCCTCATATGGAATCTTCACGTTCTCTAAGTAGTGGAGCACTCTGGCACTGTCTTCCTCATCCTGGGGAAGCTGGATGATCATCTGTCCCATGGCAGTGCCTCCCACGTCTCTCGTCTGGGCATACATGATATTGACCGGCGCTTTGCAGGCCAGCACCATATTGGAGATCACCGGCTCCGTGGACTCCCGTCCGTCGAAGATAATACGAATCTGCCTGGAATCGCCGAATTTCACCTGTTCGGCGGCATCTCCCAGGATCAGCTGCCGGCCGATCTTAGACTTAGGCTCCGAGAAGATCTCTGACACCTTTCCGAACTCCACGATCCGGCTCTGGTCGATGATGGCCACCCGGTCGCAGATGGCCTCGATCACCGCCATCTCATGGGTGATGACGATGACCGTCACCTTCATGGTCCGGTTGATCTCTTTCAACAATCCCAAGATGGATTTGGTAGTGTTGGGATCCAGCGCACTGGTGGCCTCGTCGCACAAAATCACCTTGGGGTTGGTCGCCAGCGCCCTGGCGATGGCCACTCTCTGCTTCTGTCCGCCGGAAAGCTGTGCCGGATAAGCGCCGGCCCGATCCTCCAGCCCTACGGTCTTCAAAAGCTCCATGGCTCTGGCTTTTGCCTGGGCCTTCGGCGTACCGACCAGCTCCAGGGGAAAGCACACATTTCGAAGAACGGTTCTCTGAGCCAGCAGATTAAACTGCTGAAAGATCATCCCCATAGACTGTCTGGTCTTTCTGAGTTCGACCGGACTCATCTGACCCAGGCGGTTCCCCTCAAACAGCACATCGCCCTCCGTGGGGACTTCCAGATAGTTGATACAGCGCACCAGCGTACTTTTCCCTGCCCCGCTTAACCCTATGATGCCAAAGATCTCGCCCTGAGAGATGTCCAGATTGATATCATGAAGAGCCCGAACCGTCCCTTCTGCGGTCTGAAACTCTTTTCCCAGATGGCTGATCTGGATAATCGGCTGTTCCATAATCTCCTCCATTCTTTTCCCACTCACAGACAGAGGCCGCGGCTGCTTTGAGATCGGCGCACCGGATTCCTTCCCGTATCTTCGCGCAAACCAAAAAGCCGCAAGTCTCATAGACTCACGGCTTAAATTCCCAACACAGACAATATACCTATGACGGCATCTCCTCTGTAAGCTCTGTCCCTACAAGACCTTCAAATTCCACTGGATTATACGCACATGAACACACGGCACATGAACATCATGCCGTTTGCCATATACATATTCATCATCATGGACTTTGAATTGTACATTGCAGTTCCTCCGTCTTAATCTCTCTTCCAAACTGTCGAAAGAGTCCTTCTATGTGTGGTATTCTACTCCATCCGGGCATCTTTGTCAAGTTTTTTTTCCTTTAAATATTCCAAAGGCGCATGATGATACACATGGTCCTTGGCCGCCAGCACCGTAACCGGGGCATTGGAGTGCCGGATAAACAGGGAGTCATGACCCACACACAGTCCGACCACCAGATTCAGTTCCGTACCCTGCCGGTTCATCAGCTCGGCCTGCGCCACAGGGTTGCACATGGCCTTACAGCTGGGGGGCACATCCAGAAAGGACTTGTCCTCATGGCCCACCTTGCAGATGACGCTCTCCACCGCAAACCCTTCTGCCCGCAAAAGCCGATCGATGGCCTTTGCCTGTTCCCGAACAGCGGAACAAAAGGCCAGACCAAGCTTCTGAAACCCACATTCATGGGCAAATCGGATGGTCTTGAGGATCCTGCACTCACTGTGGTCCGGGCCGCAGATAGCAGCGGCTCTGGCCAGACGGCGATCCTCCGGGACCTCATACTGTCTCAAATACTCTTTCATCTCCGGTGACAAGGTAGGGCACAGCCTGGGATAAGTCCCCTCCTTCCCCATCTCCCTCGCACAGGTTTTCATGTCGCAGCCGGCACAGAAATACATCCTCTCGCTCCTCTCTCCTTTTCTTACAGCCAGTATTAGGCATTTGCGAAACTCAAAACTTGGCCTAATATTCTGACAATATATTCCAGGAAAAGCCATTACGCCATGGAGCTGAGACCATAAAAAACAGGAGGACCCTCTGCCCCAGTGTTTTTTGTCCTACTGGGCTCAGTGAAATGCCCGGCGTACGAAGGCTTTGTATGGAATATATTGTCAGAATATTCTCTCAGCTTTGACTTTCGAAATTACCTACAGCCAGTATAGTGAAAAAAGAAGCCTCTGTCTAATACATATTCAGATATCCGTCCCATAGGTAAATTGCTTGTCTCGGTTCCCTGGGCACTGTCTACAGGCGCAGCAGTTCCAGCACCCCATAGGTTCTTCGGCCCAGCTCGTCGGAGAGAAAGAATGCACTGAAGGAGGAAATGAAAGAAGCCGAGCAAATCCGCAAGAGCGTTTACCATATCTTGCGGCAAGAACAGCGGGAACAAGCCCCCACAGGGCTCAGGATATGGAACGATAACAGACAGAGCGGCAGGATAGTCAATATCTTCCCCGCCGCCCTGTTTTAGTTTTTTATCTGCCCGGTAAATTTTATACATTTTGTCACCGTTCATCGTTACTCATGGCTGTCTCTTAAAAATGCCGATTTTACCGGGATTATTCAACATCACTCCCTTCTATATGGTTTGTCAGGTTTCGTCTTTATTCATACATGAACTGCTTTCATTTGGGGTGGAAATTGGGGTAAAAGTGGGGTAGCAAAAAGGGCGGTCACAATGCCGCCCCTGCTACTATAGCACGATCCTCAGATTATCCATTTCCTGCTGCTTGGTATTGGGAAGAACATGACTATACAGGTCCATGGTCATTGACAGACTGCTGTGACCCAAAATCACCTTTAATGTCTGCGGGTTGCCTCCCTGTTCTATGAACCGGGTTGCGAACGTATCCCTTAATGCATGAGCCGTGAAATGTTCGATCGGCTTGCCCTGGGCTCTCAGCCTGGAGAGTGCGCCGCTGATTGCCTTGTTCACTGCGCTGTTGTGTATTATGCCGCCATAGACAGACACAAAGACTCTGTTGTCATTCATCGGCAGGACATTCCCCAACTTTTTTCTCTGGCTTGATAGAACGCTCTTAATTGTATCATTCAAGGGAATATCCCGTTTCCCGGATTCACTTTTTGGGCTCCCTACTCCTATTGTTCCGTCCTCATTGTAAGTGACGGTTTTGGTGATGTGGATCGCGTTCTGTTTATAATCCACGTCGCTCCATGTGAGAGCCGCCGCCTCTCCTGATCTCATGCCCGTACACAGAAGAAGGGCCACAAACTCATAATAATAATCCGTTTCCATCTCCTGCATGAAGTCCTTCTGCTCCTGCTCTGTCAGGGCCCTGTGGTAGGTCTCCGTGGCCTTTTCCGTCTCCTTCAAGGCCTTGATTCCGTCTGCCGGGCTTTTCGAAATGATTTTCCATCGGCTTTCTCTCGTTCCTGGACAGCCGGGAGGCCCGGAGGAACTTGTCCTTGTCCTTCTCGGCCCCCTTGATTGTGTGGATAACTTCCTTGAAGTTTCTCTCGTCTTTCATGCTGCTTCTCCTTTCTTTTTGATGTGGTTTTTAAGTATTATTCGTATCTGATAGAGGAACTTCTCGTTATTGATGTTTTCCAGCATAAGGGCAATGTCCTCTTTGTAAACGTCCTTTTTCATGCCAAACCCTCGTTTTCTTTCACATATTCTCTAAGTGATATCCAAATCCTCCGCAGGAACTTCTCGTTGTCTATCCTCATTAAGAGGCCTGTAATCATGGCTTTATAATTCATGCCGCACCTCCATCCACATAAATATACAAGTATTCAGCCAGGTTATAAATCCTCTTAAGCAATGACTTATTTTTAAGTTTTGACATGAATCGATGGTCTTTCTATCCTCCGTCCTCAACTCCATCTCCTCATATCGGTCCCTCAGCTCCACGACCCGGCTCATTGCTTCTGCATAGTCGGGATCATGCTTCCCCATGTCGATCAGAGAAAGCTCCCGGCGCTTGCTTGCCAGAGCTTTCAGGGTCTTTAATAAATCTTTTATCATATTCTTTTATACTCCCTTCTTTACAGAGGGCAGAGGGAATGGTATAATCCTCTCATATCCCCTTTATCAGGTCTACAGGTTACTGGCCCCTGCCGGAGTTGCCGCTCTGACAAGGGCGTTTTCTTATGCGACGGTGAATCGGCGGCTTTCGCTGGACTTACAGTACTGGCTGTAAATCTCCGGAAGAGCCGCTTTCAGGGCTTTCCCGTCCAGGCGGCTGCTTAAGATGGTCTTCCACCTGATGACAAAGGAGCCGGCCTTCATTTCCTCAACCTGCTTTGTCTCCATGTCGGCCTTGATCTCCTGCCTGATCTTCTCGGCCTGTTCTTCCAGGGCCTTCTGCTGAACCTCAATCTCCCTCAGTTTCATGACACGATTCTGCAATGCTCTTTCTCCCATAATGGTTTCCTTTCCATCAGTTGAGTGGTTTTCCGGCAGCTCCGGCAGGCTTTAAAGTATCTTAGGACCTCTGTCCGTCTCATT
>JAAWBS010000032.1 GCA_022792815.1 Hungatella sp. | reverse complement strand
TAGACAGGAATCTGTTTGATTTCTGCTTTTGGCAGTGTGCAGCCATCGACACTGTATTATGACACCAATACTTTCGCAATGCAGGACAAAAGACATTGTAGCCCTATATCTATGTATAGGGCTCTTCTTATACCTGGATGAAACATGAAAGAGCATTTTCCGGGCCTGCGGCCATAACGAAAAAGGAGGGCCCCATGTTTACATACGAAGAGATCATGAGCCTCAATGAACTGGAGATGGATGTATATCAATACGTGCTGAAGAACAAGGAAAAGGCGGGATATATGAAGATACGGGAGTTGGCGGAAGAGGCCCATGTATCCACCACCACGGTGCTGCGGTTTTGCAAGAAGATGGGCTGTGACGGATACACGGAGTTTAAGATACAGTTCAAGCAGTATCTGAGACAGCAGATTGAGCCGGAGACCGATGTGGACATCAGCAATCTGGCGGATTACCTGAGGCGGTTTCAGACGAAAGAGTACATGGATCATATCGACCAGGCGGCGGATATGCTGCGCCATTCCACCAGCATCATCTTTATGGGAGTGGGCACATCGGGGATGCTGGCCAAGTACGGCGCCCGGTATTTCTCCAATGTGGGATGGCTTTCCCTGTGCATCGATGACCCGTTTACCCCGGTATTCGGGGAGCACGGCAAGGAGACAGCGGCAGTGGCCCTGTCGGTGTCCGGGGAGACGGAGCAGGTGCTGAACATGGCCAATGGGCTGAAGGTGAAGGGCTGCCGCCTGATCTCTATCACCAACACGCCCAACTGTACCCTGGCCAGGATGAGCGACTGCAACATCTCCTACTATATGCCGGTGAGGAAGACGGCCAGATATTTTAATGTTACCCTCCAAGCGCCGGTGGTGACGATCCTGGAGATTCTGGGCAATAAACTGTACCGGTTCTCGCCTGAGAATCAGGCCTGACCGGAGCAAAAGGGAGAAACGATATTTTGCGGAAACAGTACGAGAAAAAACGTACTGTTTTTTGCGTGTAACATGTTACAATCATCGGGAACTGTTTTATTTGTTGTCCAATCTGCTGACAAATGGAAAAATCTTCATTATACTGGACTCACTAAATCAACAAAATGCCGTGGGAAACAGGAGGGTTTTTGGGTATTCCGCATATACTTCCGGGAGGAAGGCGGCCAAAGACAGTGAGAACGGCAAAAAGGAGGGTTCAAAATGGGTTTTATGGAAACTTTGCAGACGAAGATGGACGCCACTTTAGTTCCCGTCGCTGCAAAACTCAACGGACAGCGCCATGTGGCGGCGGTCAGGGACGCATTTACCCTGGCGTTTCCGCTGACCCTGGCAGGGTCCATCATCACGCTGGTAAACTTTGCGGTGTTAGATCCCGGCGGCTTTATCGCCAAGATTCTTCATCTTGGAGATCTGATCCCCAATCTAGCGGACTACCAGAAGATCTTCACTCCGATCTTAAGCGGAACCAGCAACATCATGTCTCTTTTGATCGTGTTCCTCACCGCCTATAAGCTGGCGGAACAGAAGGAGGGAGACAAGCTGCTGTCGGCCATCTGTGCCATCGGTACCTTTTTCATCATTTACCCCGGCTATGTGGCCAGCGATGCAGGCAATGCCCTTCCCATGACCTTCATGGGTGCCCAGGGTCTGTTTGTGGCTCTGATCGTGGGTCTTCTGGTGGGAGAACTGATCCCGGCTATGGCAAAAAACAAGAAACTGTGTATCAAGATGCCGGATTCCGTGCCCCCGGCAGTGGCTCAGTCCTTTAACCTGGTCATCCCCATTATCATCGTGTTTGTGGGGGCTGCCATTATCAACTATTTCCTGGGATTTATCGCGGAAGGCGGAATTCAGTATGTGATCTACAATGGCATCCAGGCTCCGTTCCGTTCACTGGGAGGCAATATCATCACCATCTTGATCTTTGTTGTGGCGCAGCAGTTTCTGTGGCTTCTGGGTATCCATGGCCCCAACACTCTCAGCGCCATCCGTACCGTCATGTTTGCGGAGCAGGGTGTCGCCAACCTGGCCTATTTCGGGACCAACGGCACCACGATCGGGACTCCCTTCCCCCTGACCTGGGGCAGTATCAATGACGCCTTCGGCAACACCGGCGGTTCCGGGGCTACACTGGGACTTCTGATCGCCATCTTCCTGGTGGCCAGGAAGGACAAACAGCAGATGACGATCGGCAAGCTGGCCCTTGCACCCGGCCTGTTTAACATCAACGAGCCTCTGATGTTCGGCCTTCCCATTGTCATGAACCCGATTTATGTGATTCCCTTTATCCTGGCGCCTCTCTCCGGCAACCTGATCGGATGGCTGTCCACCAGCGTCTTTCAGATCATCCCGCCGGTGACGGTGGACATCGGATGGACCACACCGGGATTTTTGATTCCGTTTTTGGGGTCAGGAGGAACCAATCCGCTGTCCCTTGTAATCGGTATCCTGTGTGTATTTGTCAGCACTCTGATCTACCTGCCCTTTGTCAGTGCGGCAGCTAAGATCAATATGAGAAATGCGGAGGAGGAATAGGACTATGGCATTGAGAAAAGATTTCCTGTGGGGCGGTGCAGTGGCTGCCCATCAGCTGGAAGGCGGTTATCTGGAAGGCGGCAAGGGCCTTAGCATCATGGATGTGACCACAGCCGGTGACCGGACTACCCCGAGGAGAGTGACCGACGGGATCCTGCCGGGAGAGGAGTATCCCAACCACGAGGCCATCGACTTCTATCATCGGTACAAGGAGGATATCCGGCTGTTCAGCGAGATGGGATTTAAATGTTTCCGCACCAGCATCGCCTGGACCAGGATCTTCCCGAAGGGCGACGAGACGGAGCCCAACGAGGAGGGGCTTAAGTTTTATGACGATATGTTTGACGAGTGTCACAAGTACGGCATCGAGCCGGTGATCACCCTGAGCCATTTCGAGATGCCCCTCCATCTGACGAAAGTGTACGGCGGATTCCGCAGCAGAAAGGTCATCGACTATTTTGTGCGGTTTGCCGCGGTCTGCTTCGAGAGATATAAAGACAAAGTCAAATACTGGATGACCTTCAATGAGATCAACAACCAGGCCAATTTTAACATGGAATTGAGCATCTATTCCAATTCCGGGATCCTCTATCAGGAGGGGGATAACCGGGAGGAGGTCATGTACCAGGCGGCCCACTATGAACTGGTGGCTTCCGCTCTTGCTGTGAAGGCGGGCCATGAGATCAACCCGGACTTCAAGATCGGCTGCATGATCGCCATGTGTCCCATCTACCCGGTTGCCTGTAAGCCGGAGGACATTCTTATGGCCGAGAAAGCCATGCAGAAGCGGTACTACTATACTGACGTCCACGTCCACGGCGTGTATCCCCGTGGCATCTTAAGCCACTGGAAGAGAAAGGGTTTCTCCATCGACTGTACCCCAGAAGACCTGGCGGCACTTAAGGAGGGCTGTGTGGACTACATCGGATTCAGCTACTACATGTCCTTTGCCACCGAGTATCGGTCGGAGAATCCGTTCTATGAGTACGACGAGGCCAATGGTCTGGTGAAGAATCCCTATGTGAAGGCTTCTGACTGGGGCTGGCAGATCGACCCGGTGGGACTTCGGTACGCCCTCAACTGGTTTACGGACCGGTATCCGGTGCCGCTGTTCATCGTGGAAAACGGCCTGGGCGCCTACGACAAGGTAGAGGAGGACGGCAGTATCTGTGACGACTATCGGATCGAGTATTTTAAGATGCATATTGAGCAGATGAAGAAAGCCGTGGAGGAGGACGGTGTGGACCTGATGGGATATACGCCCTGGGGCTGCATCGACCTGGTGAGCGCGGGAACCGGTGAGATGGATAAGCGCTACGGTTTCATCTATGTGGACAAACACAACGACGGCACCGGTGATTTAAGCCGCAGACCGAAGAAATCCTTCTATTGGTTCAAGAGGGTGATCGAAACCAACGGAGAAGAGTTGTAAAGACAGACAGAACCATGGTATACTTATTGGAGACGGCAAATCCATTTGCCGTCTCCGACAGAAAACATATGGGGGTGGATATTATGACGGATAACAATGAGAAAACATATTCGGGCGGATCATGTCTGTGCATCGATGTAGGGGGGACTGCCATCAAGTACGGAGTCATCGACAGGGATTTGAACCTGACAGGCAAGGGGGAAACGCCCACACCCTATGAGGGGGTGGAGGCCTATCTGACGGCCTTGGAGAAGATCTATCGGTCCGTAGAGGGCCAGGTTCAGGGAATCGCCATGTCGGTTCCGGGAGTGATCGACAGTGAGAACGGAGTATGTGTAAGCGGAGGAAATTTAAGATATATTCAGAATTTTAATCTTGCCGGAGAGATGAAGAGGCGTCTGAATGTGCCGGTTACCATCATGAACGATGCCAAGAGTGCAGCTATGGCAGAGGCAAAGTGGGGGGCTTTGTCCGACTGCAGGGATGGTATTGTCATCGTGTTGGGGACAGGTATCGGCGGGGCGCTGATTAAGGACGGAAAGGTTCATTTCGGCAGGAGTTTTGCGGCGGGGGAGTTCAGTTTCCTCTCTCTGGGGGAGAATATGGATGAGGGAAATGACACCTGGGCAGGACGGGCAGGCAATCCCAGGCTCCGCCGTCTGGCGGCCAACGCCAGGGGGATCGAGAATCCCGACGAGATCAACGGCTATGACGTGTTCCGGTGGGCCGAGGAGGGGGATCCCAAGGTGCTTATGGCTCTGGATCAGTTTACCAGGAGCATCGCCCACATGATCGTGAACCTGCAGATTATCTATGATCCGGACCGGTTTGCCATCGGGGGAGGCATCAGCAGGCAGCCGCTGCTCCTTGAGTATATCCGGAGAAATGTGGATTATTTTTACAGCCAGTTCAAGTGGCCCGGACAGAACGCGGACGTGACCACATGTAAGTTCTTTAATGACGCCAATCTCATCGGCGCCTACAGCTACTTTCTGACTCGGTTCGGGGAGTGAGAGAAGGAAAGCCGGACAGGGCTTTGGGGCTCTGTCCGGCTGATCTATATTGCGAGAGCCGCCCATTTAAATCTTGACAATCCGCAGAATTTGGCGTAAAATCACCATACATCAGCAGATTTGCGGCGATGAAGAGGACTAGTAAGCCGACATACATGACAGAGAGAGGGCCGATCGGTGGAAGGCCCTTATGTCCCTGGAAGCCCAACCCGCCTTGGAGCCCCCGTATGAAAGTACGGCGTATTTCGGCGTTAACGAAAAGCGAGAGAACTGCCTAAGTCATCCGACAGGCAGTTAAGCAGGGTGGTACCGCCGGACCTACAGTCATCCGGTCCCTTGTCATAAAGGCAGGGACTGGATGTTTTTTTATGCACACGGGCCCCGGGAGGAACAGTGTCAGCCAGGCTGACCGGGGCCAGGTGCACGAGCAGGGGAAGATAAATCTTCCCTACTCGATTACACACGGATGCGAAAAAGAAAGGAGATTTGTCATGGCAAACGACAAGAAACTGGTGGAGGCCATCACCTCCATGGACGTGGATTTTGCCCAGTGGTACACAGACGTGGTGAAGAAAGCGGAGCTGTGTGACTACGCCAGCGTGAAGGGCTGCATGGTGATCAAGCCGGCAGGCTACGCTCTCTGGGAGAACATCCAGAGGGAGTTGGACAGACGCTTTAAGGAGACCGGAGTGGAGAATGTATACATGCCTATGTTCATTCCCGAAGGGCTCTTACAGAAGGAGAAGGATCATGTGGAGGGGTTTGCCCCGGAGGTGGCCTGGGTGACCCATGGAGGCTTAGAGCCTCTGCAGGAGCGGATGTGCGTCAGACCCACCTCGGAGACTCTGTTCTGTGACTTCTACGCCAAGGATATTCATTCCTACCGGGATCTGCCCAGACTCTACAATCAGTGGTGTTCCGTGGTAAGGTGGGAGAAGACCACCAGACCTTTCCTCCGCTCCAGAGAATTCCTGTGGCAGGAGGGACATACGGCTCACGCCACGGCCCGGGAGGCCCAGGAGCGGACGGAGCAGATGCTCAACGTCTACGCGGATTTCTGTGAAGAGGTTCTGGCGATCCCTGTGATCCGGGGACGGAAGACGGACAAGGAGAAGTTTGCCGGGGCGGAGGCCACCTACACCATCGAGGCCCTGATGCACGACGGAAAAGCTCTTCAGAGCGGTACCAGCCACAACTTCGGCGACGGGTTTGCCAAGGCTTTCGAGATCCAGTTCGCGGACAAGGACAACACCTTAAAGTACGTCCATCAGACCTCCTGGGGGTTAAGCACCCGAATCATCGGCGCCATCATCATGGTTCACGGCGATGACAACGGCCTGGTACTTCCCCCCGGCGTGGCTCCGGTTCAGGTCATGGTGGTTCCCGTCCAGCAGAAGAAGGAAGGAGTCCTTGACAAGGCGTTGGAGCTGAGGGACCGGCTGGCCGCTTCCGGCTTCCGGGTGAAGGTAGATGACACGGACAAGAGCCCAGGCTGGAAATTCAGCGACTGCGAGATGAGAGGAATCCCCCTCCGGGTGGAGATCGGTCCCAAGGATATGGAGCAGAATCAGGCGGTCCTGGTGCGCCGGGACACTCACGAGAAGATCATTGTTGCCCTCTGTGACCTGGAGACTAAGGCGGGAGAGCTTTTGGAGATCATCCGGAAAGACATGTTTGAGCGGGCAAAGGCCCATAGGGATGTCCACACCTACGAGGCGGTGGACTATGACGGTTTTGTGAAGACCATCAACGAGAAGCCCGGCTTTGTCAAAGCCATGTGGTGCGGCTGCCGGGAGTGTGAGGATAAGATCAAGGAAGACACGGGAGCCACTTCCCGCTGTATGCCTTTTAAGCAGGAACAGCTGTCCGACAAGTGCGTCTGCTGCGGCAAGCCGGCCGCGAAGATGGTGTACTGGGGCCGGGCATATTAGAGAAGGAGTTTGCAGCGCGGCAGGCCGTGACGGGAACAACCGGCAAGGAGGCGGAGTCAGTGACAGGAGAAAATCGTATCATATGCCCAGGGGAAAAGGAGGGAGCGGGTCTTCCCATCCATATGCCCTGGCAGGCGGAGTATATTATAGAGACACTGCGCCGCAGCGGCTTTGAGGCCTATATCGTAGGCGGATGTGTCAGGGACAGTCTTCTGGGCAAGCAGCCGGGGGACTGGGACATCACCACCTCGGCGCTTCCAAAACAGGTGAAGGCTCTGTTTCACAGGACCGTCGACACGGGGATCGCTCACGGCACGGTCACGGTCATGAGGGGAAAAGAGGCCTATGAGGTCACGACCTACCGCATCGACGGCGAGTATGAGGATAACCGGCACCCCAAGAGCGTGGCCTTCACCTCCAGCCTGGAGGAGGATTTAAGGCGCCGGGACTTCACCATCAACGCTATGGCCTACAATAGCCATACCGGTCTCATCGACCTGTTTGACGGCATCGGAGATCTGGAGAGAGGCCTGATCCGCTGTGTGGGAAACCCTGGGGACCGGTTTGGGGAGGATGCCTTAAGGATCCTGAGAGCTCTCCGGTTCTCTGCCCAGTTGGGCTTTGAGATCGAGGCGAGTACCAAGACGGCTCTGAGGGCCCTGGCTCCCGGCCTGGCCCATGTGAGCAAAGAGCGGATCCAGACAGAGATTACCAAGCTTTTGCTCTCCGACCATCCGGAGTCTGTCAGAAGGGTGTTTGAAGACGGTCTGGCTCCCTTCGTGAGCCCTGCATTTTCCGCTGTTGTGCCGGAAAAGATTGTGATCGACAACCGGCTTCCCGCCAGAAGACATCTGAGGTGGGCCGCCCTTCTGTGCCATCAGACCGAGGCTGAGGCCGAGCAGGTCTTAAAGGAGCTGAAACTGGACAATAACACCATCCTCAGAGTCCGGCTTCTGGTGCGGTGGTGGAATCAGCCGGCAGGAGCGGAGGAGACTTCCCTGAGAAGGACTATGAGCCGGATGTCAGAGGAGCAGTTTGACGATCTGATGACATTTAAAAGGTATATGCCGGGGATTCCCGAAAGCGCCGGGGAGTTAGAGCGAATCGGGGATATGACCGGGAGGATCCGAGACCGAGGGGACTGTGTCGGCTTAAAGACACTGGCCCTGTCGGGGAGAGACCTGATCGGGCTGGGGATGAAACCCGGTCCGGCCATGGGTGATATGCTGGAGGCTCTCCTCGAGATCGTCCTTGAGTGTCCCGAGAAAAACGAGAAAGACCTGCTGACCGGGGAATTAAAGAACCTGCTGAAAAAAATCACATAATCTCTCAACCCTCCTCATACCCTAGAAGTAGCTATAGTGAAGGACCGCATAAGCTGTCATTCATCATACAAAAAGGGCGTTTGGAGGGGTGGATGTGAACGAGAAATATATGGAGGCTTTGGCGCAGTATGACCTGACTGCGGACAGTGTCCGCAAAGGGCGCAGCGGATGGATCTGCGAGACCAGTCAGGGAACCATGCTTTTGCAGGAATACCGTGGTACCATGAAACGCCTGGAATTTGAGACTCAGGTTCTGGGACAGGTCAGGCAGTCCGGTCTGCTCCAGGTTGATGACTATATCAGAACGGCGGAGGGGGAGCTGATCTCCCTGTCGGAGGACGGCACCAGATACACATTAAAACATTGGTATACGGGCCGGGAGTGCAACATCAGAGACCACAGGGAGGTCAAGCAGGCAGTGGGAAAGATCGCCGTCCTCCATCAGGTTTTAAAGAAGATTCCCAGGCAGGAGGACTGGAGCCTGGGCTCCATCGCGGTGGAGACGGCCACCGAAGAGATGGAGCGCCATAATCAGGAGCTGAAGCGGGCCAGAAATTTCATGAAAAATAAGCGGAGAAAGACGGATTTTGAGCGGTGTGCCCTCACTAATTTCCCTACATTTTTCTCTCAGGCTCAGGAGGCAGCCAAAGGCATGGCGGCTCTCGACGGAGAGTATGCCGACACTGCGCCGGTGCTGTGCCACGGAGATTTGGACCAGCACCATATGGTGATAGAGGAGAAGTGCACGGCGATTATCGAGTATCACAAGATGCATCTGGGGAATCAGATGACTGATCTCTACCATTTTGTGAGAAAGGTTATGGAAAAGCATGAGTGGAATCAGAAGCTGGGGCTGGAGCTTCTCGCCGCCTATGACCGGGTATCCCCGCTGACCGAAAGAGACCGGGAAAGTCTGTACTATCTGTTTTTGTATCCGGAGAAATACTGGAAGCAGATCAATTTCTATATGAATGCCAACAAGGTATGGATTCCAGCCAGAAACTTAGAGAAGCTTAAGGGGCTGGAGAGCCAGACGGAGCAGAGGAATCGGTTTCTCGCGGTCATAAAATGAGCGGTCTGACCGCTGTTTTTCCTTCCCTTTTTCCGGGTTTTGGAGTATAATAGGAGACAGCAAAAAGGAAGGGAGAGTTACACGATGAAAGACTATAAGAAAATCTACGAGGAATGGCTGTCGAACCCGTATTTTGACGAGGAGACCAAGGCAGAGCTGAGGGCGATCGCAGACGACGAGAACGAGATCAAAGAGCGTTTCTATATGGATCTGGAGTTTGGAACAGCCGGTCTTCGCGGGATCATCGGAGCAGGTATCAACCGTATGAATATCTATGTGGTGCGCAGGGCCACACAGGGACTTGCCAACTACATCATCAAGCAGGGAGGCGCAGGAAAGGGTGTGGCCATCGCCTACGATTCCCGCCGCATGTCACCGGAGTTTGCCGATGAGGCGGCAAGGACCCTGGCAGCCAACGGCATCATGGCCTACAAGTTTGAGTCTCTGCGCCCCACACCGGAGCTGTCTTTCGCGGTCCGGGAGCTGGGCTGTATCGCCGGAATCAACGTGACGGCCAGCCACAACCCGCCGGAGTACAACGGCTATAAGGTATACTGGGAGGACGGCGCACAGTTCACACCGCCTCACGACAAGGGGGTCACGGAGGAAGTGCTGGCCATCGAGGATCTGTCCACAGTGAAGACCATGACGGCTTCCGCGGCCAAGGCGGCAGGACTCTACAAGGTGATCGGCGCCGAGATCGATGACAAATACATAGCCAATGTAAAGGCACAGGTGGTAAACCAGGATGCCATTTTCAAGATGCAGGACAGCATCAAGATCGTCTACACGCCCCTCCACGGTACCGGCAATATCCCGGTGAGAAGGGTCTTGAAGGAGATCGGTTTTGAGCATGTGTATGTGGTTCCCCAGCAGGAGCTGCCGGACGGCGAGTTCCCCACTGTAAGCTACCCCAACCCGGAGGCGGCGGAGGCCTTCGCCCTGGGCCTCGGCATGGCCAAAGAGCTGGATGCGGACCTGGTGCTGGCCACAGACCCGGATGCAGACCGTCTGGGAGTCTATGTGAAAGACACAAAGTCCGGCGAGTATATCCCGCTGACCGGCAATATGTCCGGTTCTCTTCTGTGCGAGTATGTGCTGAGTCAGAAGGCGGCGAAGAATGCTATCCCGGCAGACGGCGAAGTGGTGAAATCCATCGTGACCACCAACCTGGTGGACGCGGTTGCGGCAGGATATAACTGCAAGCTGGTGGAGTGCCTTACGGGATTTAAGTGGATCGGACAGCAGATCCTCAAGGAGGAGAACACCGGCGAAGGCCACTACATGTTCGGTCTGGAGGAGAGCTACGGCTGTCTCATCGGCACCTATGCCCGTGACAAAGACGCCGTATCCGCCAGTGTCGCCCTGTGTGAGGCCGCCGCTTACTACAAGACAAAGAATATGACTCTGTGGGATGCCATGGTGGCCATGTACGAGAAGTACGGCTACTACAAAGATGCGGTAAAGTCTATCGGCCTCAGCGGCATCGAGGGACTGGCCAAGATCCAGAATATCATGGATACCCTTCGCACCAATACGCCGGCCCAGGTGGGCGGCTACAACGTGGTGTCTGCGAGAGACTATAAGCTGGATACAGTCAAGGATATGGCCACCGGCGAGGTGAAGCCCACAGGACTTCCTTCCTCCAATGTGCTCTACTATGACATGAATGACGGCGCGTGGATGTGCGTGAGACCTTCCGGCACAGAGCCTAAGATCAAGTTTTATTACGGAGTCAAGGGGACGTCTCTGGAGGATGCCGATGCCAAATCCGATGCATTCGGAAAAGCGGTACAGGCCATGGTAGATTCCATGCTGTAGGATACCGACGATCGATGATATAGAAAACGCGGTAGATTTTCAGCTCTTACTCATAAAAAGGTCATGGCGCACCATGCTTGCATGGTGCGCCATGACCTTTTTGGGATCTTTACCTCTCCTCCAGCCTTTCACTCAGCTCTCTGAGAGCCTCCCCGAACTTTTTAGAAGCAGCCGACGGGTTGCCTCTTAGTATAGATTTTCGATAGGCAGACATGTGGGCAGACAGTTTCTGCCTGGATTCCCACAGATGTTGCCGACGTTCGGTCAGAAGCCGGATCCGGTCTTCCAGAGGAGAGCGGATACCGGCGGTTTCCCGGCTTAAGAGGGCAGCGGCTTCCTCCCGAAGACGGATCGCCTGGCGCAGGGAGACGTCCTTTAAGTCTGTCTTAAACTGCGCAGCCTTCAGTCTGGTTTCCGCTCTCAGCTCGGCGGTGCGCAGGGACATTCCGCGCCTGGCCACGGTGATCCGCTGTCTGGCACCGCTGCGAAGATCTCCGCGAAGCTGTTCCACCCGCTGGGATGTCTCGGCTTTCAGAAGGGCTAACTGCAGCTGCATCTCCTCCAGCTCGGATTTCATCTTGGTCATGGCCTCTAAAGCCTGTCCCAGAGCCAAGGCTTCTCTGGTGGATTGGACGGTGTCAGCGAGAAAAAAGCAGCTGACTGCAGTCAGGAGAGAGAACTCCATCACCGGGGGGAGGGACAGGACCAACCGGGCCACAGGCTGATGGATGACCTCTGTGAGGAAGATCGTGAGAAATCCCCATGCGATGGAAGAGCTGAGACAGATATATCCGCCGATCTGCAACCGCTGATTGCTGTAGTCCCAGTATCTCATCTTAAAGAGCCGTTCCATCATATACCCTGTGACATATTCCAGGGCAGTGGCCGCCACAACCCCGGAGAGGTACACCAGGATCAGATGATCTCTTACAGGCAGGGAGACCCACAGCATCATTACAGCGCCGGTGCCGTAGAGGGGGAGCATGGGGAGACGGAGGAATCCGCGGTTGACGAACCGCCTCTTCTTCAGCGAGACATAGGTGGACTCGAAGATCCATCCAAAAAAACAGTATAGATAGAAAAATGTAATCCAGTGATACCATGGGTATGTGTACATAGAGACCTCCTCAAACGATTCTTTTGTATATCATACCCATTTTTGGCCTGCCTCACAATAGGGAATGCAAATTTCCCCTCCGCGGCCCCGCTTGCAAAAGGAAACGGCCCCGCTTTCGCAAGGCCGCTTTCAAGGGAATGGTAGGTATATTTTAGGAAATTGTTTTAGGGGGGCCTGCCAGGGTTACCCCTGGCAGGTATGAGTATGAAAAAGCTTTGTGATTTCAAGTGGTTTACTTGAAACAAAGGCCCGTTACCCTTTCGGATAACGTATTTACAGTATATAGGGAAAATGTGACCAAATTGTGTACCCAAGATAAAATAAGGATAAAAAAAATAAAATAAAAAAAAACCCTTTAAAAACACTTGGAGATTGTATATAATAAAACCGACCCGTTGGAATCATAATACTGTGATATAAGGGTCAAAAGGTCATGTACGGCATGCTTGCATGTCAATAGAAATAAGAGCACCCTCATGTGCCTTGCTTTGCCGGCTTTTGGCGGGACAGAGCCAGCTTTGCCCCGAAGCTGACAGACAGGGCAGAAGAGAGGATAAGACAGATAGAACAGTGAAGATCTTCGGACAGGCTCCGGGGAGACCAGGAAGGCGGAAAGACAGGAGGAAACAGAGCATATGTTAATGTCCAATGACATTGGAATCGATTTGGGTACAGCCAGTATTCTCGTATACATTAAAGGTAAGGGAGTGGTTTTAAAGGAGCCCTCCGTGGTGGCTATCGACCGGGACACCAACCGGATCATCACCTTCGGGGAGGAAGCCAGGCTGATGATCGGAAGGACTCCGGGCAATATTGTGGCAGTCAGGCCCCTGAGACAGGGGGTTATCTCTGACTACACGGTGACAGAGAAGATGTTAAAATATTTCATCAACAAGGCCGTGGGCAAGAAAGCCCTGAGAAAGCCCAGGATCGCCGTGTGTATCCCCAGCGGAGCCACAGAGGTGGAGCGCAAGGCAGTGGAGGATGCCACCTATCAGGCGGGAGCCAGAGATGTGTCCATCATCGAGGAGCCGGTGGCAGCGGCTATCGGGGCGGGGATCGATATCTCCAAGGCCTGCGGCAATATGATCGTGGACATCGGCGGCGGCACTGCGGATATCGCGGTGATCTCTCTGGGGGGCACGGTGGTCAGCACCTCCATCAAGGTGGCGGGAGACGATTTCGATGAGGCTCTGGTCCGCTATATGAGGAAAAAACACAATCTTCTCATCGGAGAGCGGACTGCGGAGGAGATCAAGATCAATATCGGGGCGGCCTACAAGAGACCGGAGGTTCTGACCATGGAGGTGAGAGGACGCAATCTGGTGACCGGTCTGCCCAAGACCATCGTGGTCACCTCCGACGAGACGCTGGAGGCGCTGAGGGAGCCGGCCATGCAGATCGTGGATGCGGTCCACAACGTGCTGGAGCGGACCCCTCCGGAGCTGGCGGCGGATATTTTCGACCGGGGCATCGTGCTGACAGGCGGCGGTTCCCTCTTAAGCGGGCTGGATGCCCTGATCGAGGAGAAGACGGGGATCAGCACCATGATCGCAGAGGACCCGCTGACGGCAGTGGCCATCGGCACCGGAAAGTATATCGAGTTTCCGGGCAGCAGTGACAGGAAGAAGGACTTTTGATTGTTCCGAAGCGGCTTAAAGAAGTGTCTCCCATAGAAGATCGGTCCCCTGCCGAGAGGCAGGGGTATTTGGCATGTAAAAACAGAGGTTGGTGACCATGGCGGCAGTGACGGGATTTGTGGAGAAAATCAAATATCGCAACGAAGATAACGGCTACAGTGTCATCAGTGTGGCTTCCGATCGGGAAGAGTTTGTGCTGGTGGGCACCTTTCACTACATAGGCGAGGGCGAGATGATCCAGGCGGTAGGAACCATGGCGGAGCACCCGGTATACGGGGAGCAGCTGATGGTGGAGTCCTATGAGATCAAGCCGCCGGAGGATATTCAAGCCATGGAGCGGTATCTGGGCTCCGGAGCCATCAAAGGGGTGAAGGCGGCCCTGGCGGCCAGAATTGTGAGACGGTTTAAGGCGGACACCTTTCGGATCATCGAGGAGGAGCCGGAGCGGCTTGCCGAGATCAAGGGGGTCAGTGAAAAGCTGGCCATGTCCATCGCCGGACAGATGGAGGAGAAGAAAGAGATGCGTCAGGCCATGATGTTTCTCCAGGGATACGGCATCTCCATGAATCTGGCCGTGAAGATTTATCAGGAGTATGGTCCCAGGATGTACGGGATTTTAAAGGAGAACCCTTATCGGCTGGCCGACGACATCCCCGGAGTGGGATTTAAGATGGCTGACGAGATCGCACAGAAGGCGGGGATCTTCGTGGATTCCGACTATCGGATCAAGGCAGGTCTTCTCTACACCCTTTTCCAGGCAGCCGGCCAGGGGCACACCTATCTGCCGTGGAGGGAATTGTTTGTTCAGGCTGCAGATCTTCTTAAGACCGAGCCGGAGCAGATGGAGAAGCATCTGATGGATATGCAGATGGAGAGGAAGGTGGTGGTGAAATCACGGCCTGCCCCGGAGGACTCCGGGGAGGAAGAGGAGGACCGCAGAGTCTATTCGGCCGTCTATTATTATATGGAGCTGGCGGTGGCCAGGATGCTCCACGATCTGAATATTCGGGGAAAGTCTCCGGAAGAAGAGATCCGGCTTAGGCTCCTGCAGATTCAGAAGGAGGAAGATTTAGAGCTGGATCCCCTCCAGGTGAAGGCCGTGACAGAGGCGGTAAACAGCGGCCTTCTCATCGTCACCGGCGGTCCCGGCACCGGCAAGACCACCACCATCAATGCCATTATCCGCTATTTTGAGACCGAGGGGCTGGAGATCCTGCTGGCGGCTCCCACCGGGCGGGCGGCCAAGCGGATGACCGAGGCCACCGGGTATGAGGCCAGGACCATCCACCGTCTCTTGGAGCTGAACGGAGCCCCCGACGAGGGAGGGAGCCTGAGCACCCGCTTCCAGCGCAATGAGGAGAATCCTCTGGAGGCTGACGTCATCATCATCGACGAGATGTCCATGGTGGATATCTATCTTATGCAGTCCCTCTTAAAGGCAGTCAGCGTGGGAACCAGGCTGATCCTGGTGGGAGATGTGAACCAGCTTCCTTCCGTAGGGCCGGGCAATGTGCTGAAAGACATGATTCATTCCCGGGCCTTCAACGTGGTGGAACTGACTAGGATCTTCCGGCAGGCGGCGGAGAGCGACATCATCGTCAATGCCCACAAGATCAATGCGGGGCAGGAGATCAATCTGGGCAAGCGCAGCAGGGATTTCCTCTTCATCAGGCAGGAGAATCCGGACGCCATCATAGCAGCCATGCTGACGCTGATGACGAAAAAACTGCCGGGATACGTCCACGCCGACCCGCTGGATATCCAGATTATGACTCCTATGAGGAAAGGGAGCCTGGGGGTGGAGCGGTTAAATGCCGTGCTGCAGTCTCATCTAAATCCGGCAGATCCCAAGAAGCCGGAGAAGGAGAGCGGAGGAAGTATCTTTCGCCTGGGGGACAAGGTCATGCAGATCAAGAACAATTACCAGATTCCCTGGAAAGTACAGAGCAAATACAACATCTCTATAGAAGGAGGCACTGGTGTCTTCAACGGGGATATGGGGGTGATCCGTGAGGTGAACCTGTTTGCGGAGACGGTCACGGTGGAGTTTGACGAGGGAAAGCTGGTGGAGTACGGCTTTAAGCAGCTTGAGGAGCTGGAGCTGGCCTATGCCATCACCATCCACAAGTCTCAGGGCAGCGAGTACCCGGCGGTGATCATCCCCGTCCACAGCGGGCCCAGGATGCTGATGACGAAAAATCTGCTGTACACGGCGGTGACCCGGGCCAGGTTCTGCGTCTGTATGGTGGGTCTGCCGGAGACCTTCCGGGCCATGGCGGGCAACACGGTGGAGCAGAGGCGCTATTCGGGGCTTAAGGAGCGGATTGAGGAGATCCAATGAGAGAAGGAGAGGAGAGAGGGGCTGTGACAGGAGGAGTGCTGAAGCGGGTGAGGGAGACGGCGGTCGATCTTTTGTTTCCCAGGCGCTGTCCCGTGTGCGGGGACGTGGTGCGTCCTTTCGGGGAGATGATCTGTCCGGGCTGTGTAAAGGAACTGTCCGTGGTCCGTCAGCCTGTCTGCAAGCGATGCGGAAAAGAGGTGGAGTCCCAGCGGATCGAGTACTGTCCCGACTGTGTGCGCCGCCAGAGAACCTTTGAGAGAAATCTGGCTCTGCTCAACTACAACGACACTGCCAGCCGCTCCATGTCAGCCGTCAAATACAAAGGCCGCCGGGAGTATCTGGACTTCTACGCCGAGGCCGTGTGTCTGCGCTTTGGGAAGGCTATCCGAAGGATGGAGGCGGACGCCTTAGTTCCCGTGCCCATCCATCCGTCTAGAAGGCGCAGCCGGGGATTTAACCAGGCAGAACTTCTGGCCGACCGCATCGGGGCAGGGCTCGGGATTCCCGTATATCCGGATGCCCTGAGACGGGATAAGAAGACATTGCCCCAGAAACAGCTGAACCAGGAGGAGCGGCTCAAGAATCTGCAGAAGGCCTTTGTCCCCGGTGTGCTGCCGGAGGAGGTGAGGACGGTTCTGCTGGTCGATGACATCTACACCACAGGCAGCACTATGGAGGCCTGCGCCAGGGCCCTGCGTTCCATGGGAGTGGAGAAGATCTACGGACTGACTCTGTGCATCGGCCATAACAGCTGAACAGCTTTCAGAAAAAGATTGACGTTTCTTTCTATCTGTGGTATAGTAAACGGGCGAATGGAAGAAACAAGGTCTTTTTTTTATGCGCAAAATTGCCCTTCTCCTCTAAAGGGTGCTTGACCACAGAGAAAAAGGCCGCACAAACAACGAAATTGATAAATGGAGGTGGAAGTTGTGCGTACAAGGATTACACTGGCATGTACAGACTGCAAACAACGTAATTACAACATGACGAAGGATAAGAAGACTCATCCTGACAGAATGGAAACCAAGAAGTATTGCAGATTCTGCAGAAAGCATACTTTGCACAAGGAAACGAAGTAATCAGATTTAGTAAAGGACGTGAGATTATGGCAGAAGCAGCAGGGAAAGAGAAAGCGCCTAAGACAAAGAATAAAAGCTTTTTCAAGGGGCTTAAGCTTGAGTTCAACAAAGTCATCTGGCCTGACAAGGAGACAGTGGGCAAGCAGACAGCTGCCGTGCTTGCATGCTCGGTCGCACTGGGGTTGATCATTGCACTCATGGATCTGATTATTAAATTCGGTCTCAGTTTCATTTTATAATAAGGGCAAAGGTGAATCGTATGGCAGAGGCAAACTGGTATGTAGTCCATACCTATTCAGGCTATGAAAACAAAGTAAAAGTCGATATTGAAAAGACCATTGAGAACCGGAATTTACAGGACCAGATCCTGGAGGTCTCCGTTCCCATGCAGTCTGTGGTTGAGATTAAAAACGGAGTGGAGAAGGCGGCGGACAAGAAGCTGTTCCCCGGCTATGTGCTCATTCATATGGTTATGAATGACGACACATGGTACGTGGTGCGCAACACCCGCGGCGTCACCGGGTTTGTAGGACCGGGCTCCAAGCCGGTTCCGCTCTCCGAGGAGGAGATGGCCGGTCTTGGATTTAAGACTCCGGATGTAGTCGTAGGCTTTGAAGAGGGCGACACGGTGGTAGTCACTGCCGGTGCGTGGAAGGATACCGTTGGTGCCATCAAGTCCATCAACGAAAGCAAGAAGACTGTCACCATCAATGTCGAGATGTTCGGCCGTGAGACGCCGGTTGAACTTGCATTCAAAGAAGTGAAGAAAATGTAACTGAAAGGAACAAGTGGGAGGGACATCCCCCGACATTACCACATTATTTAGGAGGTGCCTAATTATGGCAAAGAAAGTAACAGGTTATATCAAATTGCAGATTCCAGCAGGAAAGGCTACACCGGCTCCGCCAGTTGGTCCGGCGCTTGGACAGCACGGTGTGAACATCGTTCAGTTCACCAAGGAGTTCAACGCCAGGACAGCCGATCAGGGCGACATGATCATTCCTGTAGTTATCACTGTCTATGCAGACAGAAGCTTCAGCTTTATAACCAAGACTCCGCCGGCAGCCGTACTGTTAAAGAAGGCCTGCAAGATCAAATCCGGCTCCGCGGCTCCCAACAAGACAAAGGTGGCAAGCATCTCCAAGGCAGAAATCCAGAAGATCGCCGAGCTGAAGATGCCTGACTTAAATGCCGCAAGTCTGGAAGCAGCCATGAGCATGATCGCAGGTACCGCAAGGAGTATGGGTATCACCGTTGAGGAATAAGGCGGATTTAGACCGTGGGAGGGCAATCCCCGACAACACCACTAGGAGGTTATTAGAATGAAAAGAGGAAAAAAATACGCAGAGGCTGCTAAATTAGTGGACCGTACTGCTCTTTATGACACAGCAGATGCCATCGCTCTGGTTAAGAAGACTGCTGTTGCAAAGTTTGATGAGACCGTTGAAGTTCATATCAGAACCGGCTGTGACGGACGTCACGCGGACCAGCAGATCCGTGGAGCCGTAGTTCTGCCTCACGGAACCGGCAAGACTGTTCGGATCCTGGTATTCGCAAAGGGACCCAAGGCAGATGAGGCAGAGGCGGCAGGAGCTGACTTCGTAGGCGCCGAGGAGCTGATTCCGAAGATCCAGAACGAGGGCTGGCTGGATTTCGACGTGGTTGTGGCTACCCCGGACATGATGGGCGTCGTGGGACGTCTGGGCCGTGTGCTCGGACCCAAGGGCCTCATGCCCAACCCCAAGGCCGGTACCGTAACCATGGATGTGACCAAGGCCATCAAAGATATCAAAGCAGGTAAGATCGAATACAGGCTTGACAAGACAAACATTATCCATGTGCCAGTGGGAAAAGTTTCTTTTACAGACGAACAGTTGGCGGACAACTTCCAGACGCTTATGGATGCCATCATCAAAGCGAGACCAAGCACCTTAAAAGGCGTTTACTTAAAGAGTGTTACCATGACTTCCACCATGGGACCCGGCGTGAAGCTGAACGTGGTTAAGTTAACCAACTAATCCGGGAGTCGGTTATTTTGGTGTTGACAATCCCTATAGATTTATGTTAGACTATGGAAGCACATTCGTGTGCGGCCAGACTGCCGGATTGATCCGGCAAAGCCATACCGTATTGATTGCCGAAGACAGCAGGTGCCCCAGGGCATAAGCAGAACACACCTGCCGAGGACAGTACAGGATTTTTTATCATTGATCTTGTAAGTCTCTCTGTCTTAAGGCAGAGAGACTTTTTATTCTACAGGAAAGTTTGTCCTATAGAACAAAAAGTCATCCGGACAGAAGCTTTCAATACAGAGACTAAACAAGGAGGTAAACATTCATGGCAAAAGTTGAGTTAAAACAGCCGATCGTAGCTGAGATTGCTGAACTTTTTGACGGTGCTCAGACAGCGGTGGTTGTCGATTACCGCGGATTGACTGTGGAGCAGGATACCGTTCTGCGTAAGCAGCTGAGAGAAGCGGGAGTCACATATAAGGTGTACAAGAACACCATGATCCGGTTTGCTGCAAAGGGAACTCCCTTTGAGGCATTGGAGCCTAATCTGGAGGGACCTACAGCGCTGGCGATCTCCAAGACAGATGCCACTGCACCGGCAAGGCTCATCGCTAATTTCGCAAAGACGGCTCCGAAGCTGGAGATTAAAGGCGGTATCGTAGAAGACACCTACTACGACGCAAAGGGTATGCAGGTGATCGCCACGATTCCGTCCAGAGAGGAACTTCTCGGCAAGCTGCTGGGAAGCATCCAGTCCCCGATCACCAATCTGGCCCGCGTTCTCAACCAGATCGCCGAAGCAAAAGCAGAGGCATGATTTTCTGGCATGATTTTCTTGACGAGCAGTGCCCTGAAAGGGTGCTGAGAGTCATTAGAAAATCAGTCGTTCGGCGACCGGAGGGAGTCGAACTTCCCCTTAAAAAAGCAGCGGGACGAAACGGATGTTATTTTTCTGAACAAACTAAGAAACAAATTAAAAATCATACACGGAGGTATTTATCATGGCAAAGTTAACAACTGCAGAGTTTATCGAAGCTATCAAGGAATTATCTGTTTTAGAGCTCAATGAGTTAGTAAAGGCATGTGAGGAAGAGTTCGGCGTATCCGCAGCAGCAGGCGTAGTGGTTGCAGCAGCAGGCGCAGCAGGACCGGCAGAGGAAGAGAAGACTGAGTTCGATGTTGAGCTGACCGACGTTGGCCCCAACAAGGTAAAGGTAATCAAGGTTGTCCGCGAAGCTACCGGCCTTGGCCTGAAGGAGGCAAAGGAAGTAGTAGACAGCGCTCCGAAGGCAGTGAAGACCGGCGTTTCCAAGGAGGAGGCCGAGGATCTGAAGACCAAGTTAGAGGCAGAAGGCGCAAAGGTTACTCTGAAGTAAGAATTTTTGTCTGTACAAAAAAGCCCCTGTATCCCGAAACGGATGCAGGGGCTTTTGACATTTTTTACAAAGTCTATACACACATAAAGTAAACGGCCCTGCTCAAACCGCCCTGCAACGGAGGGGGATCATGCATGCCGCCAAAGCCGCCCGCCGCAGGCGAAACAGGACCTCTGCCGCAGTCCGGCCCCACGTAAAAAGGACAGCCCGCAAAGGGGCTGTCCTTCTGGTCACGCTACTTCGCTGCACAGACATTCACAGCCTGCATGCCGCGGTTGCCTTCGGCCATATCGAAGGTAACCTTCTGACCATCTTCGAGAGTCTTGTAGCCATCAGCTACAATACCGGAAAAATGTACGAATACTTCCTCTCCTGTCTCGTCGTTGGTGATGAAGCCATAACCTTTTGTTGCGTTAAACCACTTAACTGTACCCTTATTCATGATGGCACCTCCTATAAAATAATCGCATTTATCATGAAAAAATCACATATTTTTGTAAATCATCTGAAAACAAATGACTTACAAAAATATGTGAATCAAAAGTTCATTCAAAATACATTGTAACTATAACACTTAAATCGGAATATGTCAAGTGTTCCTATATAAAATAATTTTTGTAAGCGCTTTCAAAAACTTCTTGCAATGTGATTTGAAATGTTGTATAGTAACTGTAAAGGAATGTAAGTACTTACAACTATAGAGATGGAGGTTGCCGGAACATGAGCAAGGTAAATGAAACAGTAATCCAGTTTGGCGAGGGCGGTTTTTTGAGAGGATTCGTGGATTATTTCTTCCAGAAGATGAGAGACCAGGGATTGTTTGACGGTTCTGTCGTGGTGGTTCAGCCTATCGAGCGGGGGATGTGTGAGATGCTGGAGAAGCAGGATTGCCAGTATAATCTGTTTCTGAGAGGCATCGACGACGGGAAGGTGGTAGACGAGCACACTCATATTGATGTGATCTCCCGCTGTGTAAATCCATACACGGACCATGAGGCTTATATGGCTCTGGCCGAGAACCCGGATATCCGTTTTGTAGTGTCCAACACCACTGAGGCTGGCATCGAGTTTGTGGCAGATAATCGGTTCGAGGATGCGCCGGCCAAGAGCTTTCCGGGCAAGCTGACCCAGCTTCTGTATAAGAGATTTCAGCTGGGGCTGAAAGGATTTGTCATCCTGTCCTGCGAGCTGATCGACCACAACGGGGAGGAGTTGGAGAAGTGCTGTCTCCAGTACGCGGATCTGTGGAATCTGGGTGAGGAGTTTAAGACCTGGCTGAAGCATGAGAATGATTTCTGTTCCACTCTGGTGGACCGCATCGTGACCGGCTTTCCCAGAGACGAGCACGCCGCTTTGTGTGAGCGCATCGGAGAGCAGGACAACATGATGGATACGGCCGAGATCTTCCATCTGTGGGTGATCCAGGGCCATCATGAGGAGGAGCTGCCGCTTCAGAAAGCCGGATTTAATGTGATCTGGACGGACGATGTAGATCCCTATAAGAAGAGAAAGGTACGGATCTTAAACGGCGCCCACACCTCTATGGTGCTGGCAGCACACCTCTATGGCCTGGAGACTGTAGGGGAATGCCTGAAGGACGAGAAGGTATCTGCCCTTCTCAAGAAATGTATTTTTGAAGAGATCATTCCCACCATCGGTGACAATGAAGACAATCGGAAGTTTGGAGCCGCTGTCCTGGAGCGTTTCTCCAATCCCTTTATCAAGCACCTGCTTTTGTCCATCGCGCTCAACTCCGTATCTAAGTTTAAGGCAAGAGTACTGCCGACGATCCTGGAGTACAGGCAGGCATTTGGGACGTATCCCCAGGGCCTTACCTTTTCTCTGGCGGCTCTCATCGCCTTCTATCGCACGGACGCGGCCAATGATGGCGAGGATATCGTTAAGTTTATGAAGGACGCTTCTGTGGCCGATATCCTGGCCAAGACGGAGTACTGGGGACAGGATCTGACCGACCTGCTTTCGGAGGTGTCCAAGTGGTATGACAAGATTCAGAATGAAGGCATGGCCAAAGCTTATGAGGCTGTGCTGAGCTGACCCGCAGGTGACGGCGGGAAGGAGGCGCCGCGGAATCATCCGATCAGATGGTTTTGCGGCGTCTTTTCTGTCACATGCAGGTTGCTCTTTCTTACATGTCTTAAAATTAGGTAATTGCGAAAGTCGAAGTTGAGAGAATATTCTGATAATATATTCCATACAAAGCCTTCGTACACCGGGCATTCCACTGAGAAATGTCACCAACCGCCAGGTTGATGACCTGCGTGCGCATCAGCGCACTTCCGCTGAACCAAGTAGGACAAAAAACACTCGGGCAGAGGGCCCTCCTGTTTTTTATGGTCTCAGCTCCATGGTGTAATGGCTTTTCCTGGAACATATGGTCAGAATATTCAGCCAAGTTTTGAGTTTCGCAAATGCCTATGTCTTAAAATGGCTGCTGCCGAAAAAGGCAGCGTCCCAAAACGACTAAAACCAGCCGTCCACGCATACAATGAGTTGATAACAGACAGCAGGGGCGGAAGTATGTCAGAATGGGGAAAAACAGGGTTCCGAAAAAGGGCGGCCCTGATTCTGTGGGGATTGGTCGGTTTATTCCTGATGGCCGATGCCGCAGGCAAAGCCTTCTTTTTGAGCCGTGGAGAGGACATTCGGGCACGTCAGGCAGCGGCAGAAGCCGAGGAGCCGGACTGCTCAAAAGAAAAGTATGTGGCCCTCACCTTCGACGATGGCCCTCACCCGGTCTACACTCCCGCGCTCTTAAAAGGACTGAAGGAGAGGGGCGTCCATGTGACTTTTTTTCTCATCGGACAAAATATCGACGGCAACGAGGACATCATCCGCCAGATGAAGGAGGAGGGGCATCTCATCGGCAATCACAGCCAGAATCATATGCAGCTGACCAAGGAGCAGACCAAGGAGGCCTGTGATCAGATCAATCGAACCAATGAAAAGATCAGGGAGATCACAGGGCAGACCCCGGAGTATGTCCGTCCTCCGTTTGGTTCCTGGAGCGAGGAACTGGAGTGCATTGTTCCCATGAAGGTGGTGTTGTGGAACGTGGATCCTTTGGACTGGAAGACTCAGAACAGGGACAGGATCGTGAGGCATATCGTCACCCATGTGGAGGACGGGAGCATCATCCTGCTTCATGACGTGTACGGCACTTCCGTGGAGGCGGCACTGGAAGTCATTGACACACTTACGAGAGAAGGCTATAATTTTGTTACGGTAGACGAACTGCTGATCGAATGAACAGGGGAGAAGGAAACATGGATCTGTTTGACTATATGAGAAGTAATACGATGGAGAAGGAGTCTCCGCTGGCTTCCCGGCTTCGTCCGGTGACCTTAGATGAGGTGGTGGGCCAGAAGCATATCGTAGGAAAAGACAAGCTGCTGTATCGGGCCATCGAGGCGGACAAACTGGGGTCGGTGATCTTCTACGGACCGCCCGGCACCGGAAAGACCACTCTGGCAAAGGTGATCGCCAACACCACCAGGGCCAATTTCCGCCAGATCAACGCCACGGTGGCCGGAAAGAAGGATATGGAGGAAGTGGTGAGGGAGGCAAAGGACAGCTTGGGGATGTACGGAAAGAAGACGATCCTGTTTGTGGATGAGATTCACCGGTTCAACAAGGGCCAGCAGGATTACCTGCTCCCTTTTGTGGAGGACGGGACTTTGATCCTCATAGGAGCCACCACAGAGAACCCTTATTTTGAGGTCAACGGCGCCCTGCTGTCCCGAAGCCGGGTGTTTGAGCTGAAAAGCCTGGAGAAAGAGGATATCAAGGAGCTGATCGTCCGGGCAGTCCGTGACCGGGAGCGGGGCATGGGGAGCTATGATGCCCAGATCGACGAGGAGGCTGCGGACTTTCTGGCAGACGTGGCCGGAGGGGACGCCAGGGCCGCCCTCAATGCGCTGGAGCTGGGGATTCTCACCACCGAGCGGTCTGGGGACGGGAAGATTCACATCGATATAAATGTGGCTCAGGAGTGCATCCAGAAGCGGGTGATCCGCTATGACAAGGACGGAGACAATCACTATGACACCATCTCCGCCTTCATCAAGAGCATGAGAGGGTCCGACCCGGATGCCGCCGTGTACTATCTGGCAAGGATGCTGTATGCGGGGGAGGACATCAGATTTATCGCCAGGAGGATCATGATTCACGCGGCCGAGGATGTGGGCATGGCGGACCCTCAGGCCCTGACGGTGGCAGTCAGCGCCGCCCAGGCCGTGGAGCGGGTGGGGATGCCGGAAGCCCGGATCATCCTGGCCCAGGCAGCCATCTATGTGGCCACTGCGCCCAAGAGCAATTCTGTCGTGACGGCCATTGGCGAGGCTATGGAGGCAGTGGCCGCGGAGAAGGCTATGCCGGTTCCGGTCCACCTTCAGGACAAGCACTATAAGGGGGCAGAGAAGTTAGGACACGGGGCCGGGTATCTGTATCCCCACGATTACCCGGGCCACTATGTGAAGCAGCAGTATCTGCCCGACGGCATGGAAGGACGGCAGTTCTATCACATGTCGGACCAGGGATATGAGAAAAAAGTGAGTAATTTTATGGAATTACAAAAAAAATAGCTTTTCTTTTTCCAAAAGATGGTTTATAATGGTAACCAACGATAGAGGCGGTCGAAGAGACCGCCGAATCTTAACTTCAAGAACATTTCAGTTATTCCTGGTTCACAAGGAACAATCCCTGAACGAGAACAGAACAGAATAAGAAAATCTTGAGAAGCAACAAAAAAGGAGAGAACGAAATATGCGAGAAAAATTGCAGACATTACCGCTGGCTCAGCTGAAAGAAATCGCCAAGTCCCAGGGAATAAAAGGAATCAGCGGTATGAAGAAAGGTGATCTGATCAATCTCCTCTGTGAGAAGGACAAAGAGATGGAAGAGCAGAAGAAGCCGGCACAGCGCCAGGAGCCTGTGAGAGAGGCCGTGAGGGAGAACCCCGGTCCCCGCGACAACACGAGAGAAGCCGCCAGACCGGTCAGGAACCAGAATGCCCCTCAGAGCCAGGCGGTGGTGACGGAAGGCAAGAAGAACTATAATCCCGCGCCGGTGGCAGAAGGCCCCCAGGATATGCCCGAATTGGACAGCGGCATCGAGGCCAACGGAATACTGGAGGTCATGCCCGACGGATTCGGCTTTATCCGCTGCGAGAATTTCCTGCCGGGCGAGAACGATGTATATGTAGCTCCGTCTCAGATCCGCCGTTTTAACATGAAGACCGGAGACATCATAAAGGGCAACCGCAGAATCAAGGCGGCTACCGAAAAATTTGCGGCACTGCTCTATGTCACATCCATCAACGGCTATCCGCCGTCCGTGATCGAGCGCCGTCCCAATTTCGAGGACTTAACCCCAATTTTCCCCAACGAGCGGCTTCACATGGAGACAAAAGGAAAGATAAATACCACGGCCATGAGAGTGCTGGACCTGCTCTCCCCCATCGGCAAGGGGCAGCGCGGTATGATCGTGTCACCGCCGAAGGCGGGTAAGACTACGCTGCTGAAACAGGTAGCCCAGGCCATCACCACCAATAATCCGGATATGCATCTGATCATTCTCCTCATCGACGAGCGTCCCGAGGAGGTTACGGATATCAAGGAATCGGTGACAGGAAAGAATGTGGAGGTGATTTATTCCACCTTCGATGAGCTGGCAGAGCGCCATAAACGAGTGTCCGAGATGGTCATCGAGAGAGCCAGGCGCCTGGTGGAGCACGGGAGAGACGTAGTGATTCTTTTGGACAGTATCACCCGTCTGGCCAGGGCCTATAACCTGGTGGTTCCCCCCAGCGGGCGTACGCTTTCCGGCGGTCTGGACCCGGCGGCCCTCCACATGCCCAAGAGATTCTTCGGTGCGGCCCGTAACATGAGAGAGGGCGGCAGTCTGACTATCCTTGCCACTGCCCTGGTGGACACGGGAAGCCGTATGGACGATGTGATCTATGAGGAATTCAAGGGCACCGGCAACATGGAACTGGTTCTGGACAGAAAGCTTTCGGAAAAACGAATCTTCCCGGCCATCGACATCTTAAAGTCCGGCACGAGAAACGATCACCTGCTTCTCAATGGGGAGGAGAAAGAATGTGTGGACATGGTCCGCAAGGCCACCAACAGCTTAAAGCCGGAGGAGTCAGTGGAGCGGATCCTGGACCTGTTTGCCAAGACCAAGACCAACCGGGAGTTCATCGACAACGCAAAGAGGATGAGATTTTTCTAAAACTAGAGGAATTCCCCGTGTTTTGAAGAAATTTGGGCTTGCATAAAGAATTATTCTATGATATACTGAACAAGCTGTTTAATCGTAAATGTGATGATGATGCCGGAGGGTCCCGGCAGGATATCCCTTAAGGTACCAGGCGGACAGCCGGCAGCAAGTAATAGGATAAAAGGATTTGTGAGGTGAAAGTCATGAGAGAAGGTATCCATCCAACGTATTACCAGGCAAAAGTTACCTGCAACTGCGGGAACGAGTTTGTGACAGGCTCTACTAAGCCGGAGATTCACGTAGAGGTGTGTTCCAAGTGCCATTCCTTCTACACCGGTCAGCAGAAGAACATCATGGCCCGCGGACGTATCGATAAGTTCAATCGTAAGTATGGCATGAACGCTGCCAACTAATCAGAGTATGAGTAAAGGACAGGTTGAGACCTAAGTGGAGACACTTATGCTCAACCTGTCCTTTGCTATAGCAAACAGGAGAAAATAATATGAAATATTCCGGGATCGGCGGCCAGGCTGTCATTGAAGGGATCATGATGAAGAATAAGCAGGAATATGCCACGGCTGTCAGAAAGCCTGACGGGGAGATCGAGGTGAAGAGGGACCGCTATGTCAGCCTGACGGAGCGGGTACGGTTTTTCGCTCTGCCCTTTGTGAGAGGTGTGTTCAGCTTTGCGGATTCCATGATCCTGGGGATGAGAACACTGACCTTTTCCGCCAGTTTTTTTGAGGACGATGAAGAAGAGGAGCCGTCAAAATTTGAAAAATGGCTGGATAACCATTTTGGGGAGGCCCTGGAGAAGGTGCTGATGCCCATCGTCATGGTGTTTTCCGTGATCGCAGCCATCGCCATTTTCATGGTACTGCCCCTGGGGATCAGCAGCCTGATCCGTCCTCTGGTCCCATCGGACACGGTGATGGCATTTTTGGAGGGGATCATCCGGCTGGCCATTTTCATCGGCTATATCAAGATTATCTCCAATATGGAGGATATCCGCCGCACATTTATGTATCACGGGGCGGAGCACAAGTGTATTAACTGCATCGAACACGGGCTGGAGTTGACCGTGGACAACGTCAGGGCCAGCTCCAAGCAGCACAAGCGCTGCGGGACCAGCTTTCTCATCATCGTCATGATGATCAGCATCCTGTTTTTTATGGTGGTGAGGGTGGACGGCTTTCTTCTCAAGGCGGTCAGCAGGATCCTGCTGATTCCCGTCATCGCCGGGATCTCTTATGAATTCCTGAGGATCGCCGGGAGAAGCGATGCAGGGATCGTAAATCTTTTGAGTAAACCGGGGATGTGGATGCAGAACATGACCACCAAAGAGCCGGACGACAGCATGATCGAGGTGGCCATCGCCGCGGTGGAGGCTGTCTTTGACTGGAGAGCGTATCTGAAAGAGAATTTTCCGGAGAGAGGATAAGATGACACTGTTTCAGTTGTGGAATGAGGGAACCGGGCGCCTTGAGCGGGCCGGGGCCCCGGAGGCGGGGGAAGATGCGAAGAGGCTCCTTCTGGCCGCCTTTGATCTGGACATGGTACATTTTCTCATGAGGCGGATGGAAGACCTGGAGGAGTCGGAGCCTGTGATACGGGCTGCGGCAGACTACCGGCAGATGATCGGGAAGCGGTGCGGCAGGATGCCCATTCAGCAGATTCTCGGCAGCCAGGATTTTATGGGGCTTACCTTCCGGGTTGACCGCCATGTACTGATCCCCCGCCAGGACACGGAGACCCTGGTGGAGACGGTGCTGGCGGCGGAGCGGGATATGTCTGTGAGAGTGCTGGATCTGTGCACCGGGTCCGGGTGTATCGCCGTTAGTCTGGGGGTTCTGGGCGGATATGAGGACATTACGGCCGCCGACGTGTCCGAGGAGGCCGTCAAAGTGGCAGAGACCAATGCCAGGTGGCTTATGGGAGAAAAAAAGATTCGGTTTCTCCGGGGGGACCTGTTCGAGGCGCTGCCCCGGGGAGAGACCTTTGACATCCTGGTGTCCAACCCGCCTTATATCCCCACAGCCGTCATCGGGACCCTGCACCCGGAAGTGAAGGACCATGAGCCCCGCCTGGCTCTGGACGGAGCCGCTGACGGCCTGAGCTTTTACCGAAGGATCAGCGCAGAGGCAGGGACATGGCTTCGGCACGGAGGCCGAGTCTATCTGGAGATCGGACATGATCAGGCAGAGGCAGTGAGAGCGCTTTTGGAGGAAGCCGGATTTGGCAAGGTGAAGGTAATCAAGGATTTGCCCGGTAAGGATCGGGTGGTATGCGCAGAGCTGGACAAAAAGAGAGAAGGAGGCAGCCATGTTTGACCGTTTAGACGATATATTGATTCATTATGAAGAGCTGATGCTGGAGCTTAACAACCCTTCGGTGGCAGAGGACCAGAACCGCTTTCGGAAGCTGATGAAAGAGCAGGCGGACTTAGCCCCGGTGGTGGAGGCGTATAAACAGTACAAGAAGGCAAAGCAGGACATAGAAGACAGTGTGGCACTTCTGGAGGAGGAGAACGACGAGGAGATGCGGGAGCTGGCCAAGGAGGAGCTGTCTGACGCCAGAAGACGGGTGGAGGAGCTGGAAAAGGAATTAAAGATCCTCCTTCTCCCCAAGGACCCCAATGATGACAAGAACATCATCCTGGAGATCCGAGCCGGCGCCGGCGGTGACGAGGCGGCCCTCTTTGCGGCGGAGCTGTACCGGATGTATGTCAACTATGCGGAGAGCTACCGATGGAAGGTGGAGCTTATTAATGTCAATGAAAACGGAATCGGAGGCTTTAAGGAGGTCATCGCCATGGTGACCGGAAAAGGGGCTTATTCGAAACTGAAATACGAGAGCGGAGTCCACAGGGTCCAGAGGGTGCCGGAGACCGAGAGCGGAGGCAGGATTCACACTTCCACAGCCACGGTGGCAGTGATGCCGGAGGCGGAGGAGGTAGATGTGCAGATCGACATGAAGGACTGCCGCATCGATGTGATGCGGGCTTCCGGCAACGGAGGTCAGTGTGTCAACACCACCGACTCTGCCGTGCGGCTGACCCATATCCCTACAGGAATCGTTATCTACAGCCAGACGGAGAAATCCCAGCTTCAGAACAAGGAGAAGGCATTCCGTCTGCTCCGGTCTAAGCTGTATGATATGGAACTGGAGAAGAGGCAGAATTCTGAGGCCGAGGAGCGCAGGAGTCAGATCGGCACCGGGGACAGGTCGGAGAAGATCAGGACCTATAACTTCCCTCAGGGACGGGTCACGGAGCATCGGATCAAACTGACCCTGTATAAGATAGACTCTGTGATGAATGGGGATATCCAGGAGATCATAGACAGTCTGACGGCTGCCGATCAGGCGGCGAAACTGGCCAAGATGGGTGAAAGCGCATAAGGCTGTGCCCCGAAAGAAGGTTCGGGAGGGACCGTCTTCGGGGCATTATGTAAAGGTATAAGGTCAGTCTGCCGCAAAGTACTTGGGCATGACAGACTGTACCGAGAAAGATACTCTCAGGTCCTTCCTGGTGTAGGAGCTGTGGAAGGTCTGGATGATTCGCTTGATGATGGTCTCGCAGTTCTCGTAGGTGGCCGTGGGAAGCAGTACCACATACTGGCTGACACTGAAACGGCTGAACACATCTCCCCTGCGGAGAGAAGAACAGATGGCATCCATCATGGCGGCCATTCCTCGATTGAGGAACTGGCGCTCCAGCGCGTTGCCTCCAAGGTCTGTCAGGGTCAAAAGACACAGATAGATGGAATCGCCCGTGCGCTCGATGGTCCGCTGTTCGATCTGATAGATGTCGCGGAACACAGCCAGTTCACAGAAGTAAGCGCCGTCCTGAGTACAGCTTTCCATAAAAGAATCCTGAATCAGGCTGAGATCCATGTTCACGCCTTGTGTGGTATTTCGAATGGTCTTGTACAGGGATTTTAACTGTTCGGAAGGCGTGATGGCAAACTCGCTGTAGAGCATGTCGGTGGTATGATTGTAATGTTCCAGTGCCTCGTGCTGCTGACCGTTGCAGTACAGGGAGTAGATCAGATTATAGTGGAGGTCTTCGTCATAGGGAGAAAAAACCAGACCACGCTGACAGATCTCGATGATCTTAGGATGGTTTTGGGTCTCATTTAACAGGGCCACGGCTCGATGAAGCACTTTCTGGTACTGATTATGATAGTAAGTGGACAAGGGCACAACCCATGATTCCCAGCTGGATTTTGCAAGAAAATCTCCCTTGTACAGTTCCAATGCCTCCAGACAGTAATCCAGCTGCTGATTGGAAGGAACGGCAGGATCCAGCGCTTTGGAAGCCAGAGATTCAAAGATGTCAATGTCCACGACGGTTTCCAGATTTTTATTCCAAGCATAGGAACCGCGGTGCTGTGTGATGAGATGCTGCGGCGGATATCCCAGAGGAACAAGCAGCTTTCTGGCCCGAAACATCAATGTCTTGAGTGCGCTGTTGGGATTGGCGCTGTCCTCGTCTCCCCAGATCAGTTCAACCAGCTCGTCAGGAGAGATCTCCCGGTTGCGGAAAATGATAAGATATTCCAATAAAAGCCAGGGCTTTTTTGAATGGTTGTTGGCGTCGCTGACCAGTGATTCACCTAAACGAATAGAAAATTCCCCCAAAGTATTCACATAGATGGCAGGGCATTTATCACTTTTCATATCTTTCCCCCTTCTGCCATTTGAAGATAAATGTAACGATAGTATAACATTTATTTTGTAGGAAAGCTAGCTAAAACCACAGAAAAAACATAAGATTATCCGTGAAAAAACACCAAAATTAAAAGAAATTTTCTGATTATATATAAAAAAGGAAAGTTGTAACCGAGCAGGCGCTATGAGGGAGGAGAAGAAGATGTCAGAAAAAAAGAAACAGGGACGTGGCCGCATACATAAGATAATATTGGTGATTCTGGTCTGTGTGATGCTGGCAAGCGGTCTGTGGGTCCTGGGAGATTATGTGAGGGACTGGAAGGCCCAGAGAGAATATGAGAAATTGGCTCAGCTGGTAAAAGAGGAGACCACCGCGGCTGCGGAGGAGACGACTGACCGGGAGGAAGAGACGGAAGGGACAGAAGAGTCTATAGAGGAGACAGAACCGCCCTATGTATCCCCCATCAATTTTGAGGAGCTTGCTGAGATCAATCCGGATGTGGTGGGGTGGATCAAGATTCCGGGCACCAATGTGGACTATCCCATCGTTCAGGCGGCAGACAACGACATGTACCTCCACAAAAGTTTTGAGGGGGAGGAGACGGCGGCCGGGAGTATTTTTCTGGATTTCGAGAGCCAGAGTGATATGAGGGGATATAACAGCATTCTCTATGGTCATAACATGAGAAACGGTTCTATGTTCAAGGATATCGTCAGGTATAAAGAGGAGGAATACTTTAAAGAGCACCAATATTTTGAGATCTACACTCCCACAGAGACTATCCACTTGAAAGCCGTGTCCTGCTATTACATAAAAAATGATCCTATGGTGAGGAAGACCAGGTTTAAGACGGACGAATCCTTTCAGGCCTTTGTCCAGGCGATGTTAAAACCCTGCGAATATGCCCAGATCCCGGAGGAGCCGGTCAAAAACCTCTACACACTGGTCACCTGCAGCTATGAGGTGGATGACGGGAGAACCGTTTTGTTTGCCGTGGAGGCAGATGAAAAAGAGTAGAATTGCAAATGAAGACAAAGTGTGATATGCTCTACTACATAATTCTTTTTTGGAAAGGAATCGAACATGGGAAAATATTTTGGAACCGATGGCTTCCGGGGGGAGGCCAATGTAGATTTGACGGTGGAACATGCCTATAAGGTGGGACGATTTCTGGGATGGTATTACGGACAGAAGGAGCCGGATACCCGCTGCCGGGTGGTGATCGGAAAGGATACCAGAAGGAGCAGCTACATGTTTGAGTACTCCTTGGTGGCAGGGCTTACCGCCTCCGGCGCCGACGTGTCCCTTCTCCATGTGACTACCACACCCAGCGTGTCTTATGTGGTTCGGACAGAAGGATTTGACTGCGGCATCATGATCTCCGCCAGCCATAACCCCTATTATGACAATGGAATCAAGGTGATCAACGGTCAGGGGGAGAAGTTAGAGGAGGCGGTGATCGAGAAGATCGAGAGTTATCTGGACGGAGAGATGGGGGAGATCCCTCTGGCCAGAAAGGATGCCATCGGCCGGACCACGGATTTTTCCGCGGGGAGGAACCGTTATATCGGCTATCTGATCTCCATCGCCACCCGCTCTTTTAAGAATATGAGAGTCGGCCTGGACTGTGCCAACGGCAGCGCCTCAGCCATCGCCAAGAATGTGTTTGACGCCCTGGGGGCGGACACCTATGTGATCAACAATGAGCCCAACGGCTTAAACATCAACCGGGACTGCGGCTCCACCCACATCCATGTGCTCCAGGAGCATGTGAGGGCGAATCATCTTGATGTGGGATTTGCCTATGACGGCGACGCGGACCGTTGTATCGCCGTGGACGGCAGCGGGGAGATCGTGGACGGGGATAAGATCCTGTATCTCTGCGGAAAATATATGAAAGAGCAGGGCAACCTGGTCAACAACACCATAGTGACCACGGTTATGTCCAACTTCGGTCTCTACAAGGCTTTGGACCGGGAGGGGATCGCCTACGAGAAGACGGCTGTGGGGGACAAATATGTCTACGAAAATATGTCTGCCAACGGCCACTGTCTGGGAGGAGAGCAGTCAGGCCATATTATCTTCAGTAAGAATGCCACCACGGGAGACGGGATTCTCACCTCCTTAAAGGTGATGGAGGTGATACTGGAGAAGAAGCAGCCTTTGGCAAAGCTGGCCGGGGAGGTGGAGATCTATCCCCAGGTTCTGAAAAATGTGAAGGTGAAGGATAAGCTGGCGGCCCAGGAGGATCCGGCAGTGAAGGCAGAGGTGGCCAAGGTGGCCCAGGGGTTGGGAGACAGCGGTCGGATTCTGCTGCGTCAGTCCGGCACCGAGCCGGTGGTACGAGTCATGGTGGAGGCGTCCAGTCAGGAGATCTGCGAAGCTTATGTGGATCAGGTCGTGGATGTGATGAAGGCCCAGGGGCATCTGCTGTAAGCGGGGAAAAGGAGACGATAAGATATGTTGGAACAAAAGGTACTTGCGTATATCGAAGCACATCAGCAGGAGGCCAGGGAGCTTTTGACCACCCTGGCCAGGATCCCTGCCCCATCCAACCACGAGGAGAGGCGGGCAGAGTTCTGCAAAGAATGGCTGGAAGCTCAGGGGGCCAAGGGCGTCGTGATCGACGAGGCCCTCAACGTGATCTATCCCATCGCCGTCACGGAGGACAACCCGGTGATCGTGTTTATGGCCCACACGGATGTGGTATTTCCCGACACGGATCCACTGCCCTTAAAGATCGAGGACGGGAAGATCTGCTGTCCGGGAGTCGGCGACGACACCGCCAATCTGGTGTGTCTGATGATGATCGCCAAATATCTGACCGAGACAGGTGCGGTGGAAGAACTTAAGGCGGAGGCGGACGCCGGCACACGGGACTGTGGGCTGGTGCTGGTGTGCAACTCCGGTGAGGAGGGACTAGGCAACCTGAAGGGATCGCGGAAGATCTGCGAGACCTATGGCAGGCGTATTCGGGAATTTTACAGTTTTGACGGAAGCATGTCCGCCATGGCGGTCAGGGCCGTAGGCTCCAAACGATTCCGGATCACGGTCCGCACGGTGGGAGGCCACTCTTACGGTGCCTTTGGCAATCCCAATGCCATCGCCCAGCTCTCGGACCTGATCCACCAACTGTATCAGATTCAGGTTCCCAAAGAGGGTAAGACGACCTACAATGTGGGCATGATCTCCGGTGGAACCTCGGTGAACACCATCGCCCAGTCCGCGTGGATGCTCTGCGAGTTTCGGTCTGACAGCCGGGAGGGACTGGCTTTTATGGAGGAACAGTTTGACCGCATCATAGGCGAGGCCAAGGGACAGGGTATGGATCTCTCCGTGGAGATCGTGGGTCTTCGTCCCTGTGAGGGCGATGTGGACATGCAGGTGCGGGAGAGGATGATCCGGCTCGGGGCCGATACCATCGAAGAGTATACCGGGAAGGCGCCGGACCATCACCCCGGCTCCACGGACTGCAATATCCCCCTGTCCATGGGGATTCCCAGCCTGTGTCTGGGCACCTACGAGGGCAGCGGCGCCCACACCAGGGAGGAATATGTGGTCATCGATTCTCTGCTTCCGGGATATAAGGTAGGGTTTCAGATGGTGTTGAGCTACTGCGGCCGCGGGGTGGTGCCAAGATAGAGGCAGGAACAGGGAGATCAATTGACATTTTAAACCATACAGGAGGAAACATTATGTTGAATTATGGCAGATATAAGAGAGTACCGGTAGTAGATTTTCCGGAGAGAACCTGGCCGAATCATCAGATTCAGACAGCCCCGATCTGGTGCAGCGTGGATCTGAGAGACGGCAACCAGGCTCTGGTAGAGCCGATGGTGGTAGAGGAGAAGATGGAATTTTTCAGGATGCTGGTGGAACTCGGATTCAAGGAGATCGAGATCGGTTTTCCTGCGGCTTCTCAGATTGAGTACGATTTTCTCCGTCAGCTGGTTGAGCGCCGTATGATCCCGGACGATGTCAGAGTCCAGGTGCTGGTGCAGTGCAGGGAGCATCTGATCAAGAGAACCTTTGAGGCCATCCGGGGCATCAAGAATGTGGTGGTTCATATCTACAATTCCACCTCCACTCTGCAGAGAGACGTGGTATTTCACAAGAATAAAGAAGAGATCATCCAGATCGCGGTGGACGGCACCAACATGGTGAAGAAATACGCAAAGGATTTTGACGGTGATCTGGTTCTGGAATACTCGCCGGAGAGCTTTACCGGGACAGAGCTTGACTATGCTCTTGAGATCTGTACCGCCGTGCAGGAGACTTGGGGAGCCACACCGGAAAAGCCTATCATCATCAACCTTCCATCCACGGTGGAGATGACCACTCCCAATGTGTACGCGGACCAGATCCAGTGGATGCACACTCATTTTAAGAATCGGGACAGCATCATCTTAAGCGTCCATCCCCACAACGACCGCGGCACCGGTGTGGCTGCCACGGAGCTGGCTCTTTTAGCCGGCGCCCAGAGGGTGGAGGGAACCTTGTTTGGCAACGGCGAGCGCACAGGCAACGTGGATATCCTCACCCTAGCCTACAATATGTTCTCTCAGGGTATCAACCCTCAGCTGGAGATCGAGAATGTCCGCCGGATCGCGGAGGTCTATGAGCGGTGTACCAAGATGGATATCCCGGAGCGCCACCCCTATGCGGGGAAACTGGTGTTTACCGCATTTTCCGGTTCTCATCAGGATGCCATCAACAAGGGTATGGCGGCTCTCCGCGAGAGGCAGAGCGAATACTGGGAGGTCCCCTATCTGCCCATCGACCCCAGCGACATCGGCAGGCAGTATGAACCCATCGTCCGCATCAACAGCCAGTCCGGAAAGGGCGGCGTGGCCTTTGTCATGGATACTTTCTTCGGATTCAAGCTTCCCAAGGGGATGCACAAGGAATTTGCGGATGTGATCCAGGCGATTTCGGAGAAACAGGGCGAGGTGGCCCCGGAACAGATCATGGAAGAATTCCGGCATAATTATACGGAGCGCAAGGAGCCCATCCACTTCCGCAGATGTCAGATCACGGATACAGAGAACGAGGACGGAGATTTCGCGACCCTGGTGAAGGTGACTTACACCAACAATGGTCTTGAGAGAGTCTTCGAGGGCGTGGGCAACGGTCCTATTGACGCCATTCAGAAGGGGCTTGAGAAAGAACTGGACATCGAGATTCGGGTTCTGGATTACAGCGAGCACGCGCTGACCTCCGGTTCCGGCGCTCAGGCGGCCTCCTACATCCATCTGATGGATGTGAAGACCGGCAAGGTGACTTATGGAGTGGGAATCAGCTCCAATATCACAAGAGCTTCCTTCCGTGGGATCTTCAGCGCGGTCAATCGGCTGTTCTATTAAGGCTATTAGGTATTTGCGAAACTCAAAACTTGTCAGAATATTCTCCTGGCTTTGACTTTCGCAATTGCCTATTAAGGCCATAAGAAAAAGGAGATGCAGGTGGGCATCTCCTTTTCTTGTATCAGTTCATTTAAGATATGAGTGGGTCAACATAAGATCAGCGGTAGGTTCCGGGGCCTCCGGTCAACCCCTCGATGAGTGACTTACCGTCAGATGAGCCTCCAGGCGTCTGGTTTGAGGAATTGCCGGAAGGCGGAGCGGTGTTGGAGCCTGTGGGAGCTCCGGTGACGGGAGAACCGCCGGGCAGGGATGAGGAGCCGCCGCCGGGACCGCCGGAGGGATTAGTGGGCGATCCGGTACCGGAAGTACCTGTGTTGGGGACAGAAGTCCCGCCTGCCTGGTAGATGCCGTTGGAGTTGAAGGTGTAGGAGGTGCCGTTGATGGTCAGCGTAGTGTTGGCCGCCATCTTGCCGGTGGAGGGCTCCAGATAGTAGTAATTGCCGTTGAGAGTCACCCATCCGGTCTGCATGTGTCCGGAACCGTTAAAATAGTACCATCCTCCTTCAATCTGCTTCCAGTCTGTGGTCATAGACCCGTTGGCAGGATCCATGTAATAACGGTTGGTGTTGTCACTGAGCCACCCGGTCAGCATCTTTCCGTCTGTATTCAGGTAATAGTAGGAGCTGCCCAGCTGCAGCCATCCAGTGGCCATCTTGGCATCTTCCCGGAAATAGTACCAGGAGTCGCCGATCTGCTTCCATCCCATGACTACCTTGCCGTTGGTCTCGAAATAGTACCAGGCATTGTCCATCTGGCGCCATCCTATGGCCATGGAGCCGTCTGATTTTAAGAAATAGTAGTCATCCCCGATCTTAAGCCAACCGGTAACCATGGTTCCGTCGTCTAAGAGATAGTAAAATTTGCCGGCATCCGTGATCCAGGTGTTGGACACCATCAGGCCGTTGGACTTGAAATAGTACCATTTATTATTGATCTTCTTCCAACCGATCGTCATCTTACCGGTAGTCAGATCGAGATAATAATATCCGTCAGTGGTCCGAATCCACCCCTTATACAGAGAACCGTTGTCATCATAATATACCCAGCTGTCGCCGCTTTTGCTCCAGCCGGCGGCCAATGTGTCAGCTGCGGGAGCAATGATCAAGAATCCCGCGAGTCCGGCGGCGGCGACCATGCGCAAATGCTTTCGGTGCATCAAAGAGAAATCCCCCTTATCTGTTAGAGTATCACTGTCCGCGGATCAATCCGCAGTATCGGTATTTCTATCAAGTATATCACAAGTAACCCGGAAGGGGTAGAGAAAAATTAGAAATATTATGTTTCTTTTTCATGAAGTTTGCGGTAGTAACGTTTGGCATAGCGGTACATAATCAGGGTGTACTCTCCGAATTCTTCTCCGAGCCGGCTCTTGTAGACAGCCCAGAGAGTCCACAAAAACCCGCCAAGGGCCACATAGGAGTATACGACGGCCCGCTCCTCGGAGTCGGGGATCCTCCCCAGATAAGTCTCGATCAGCCAGTCTGTCTGTGCCTCGTCATAGTAGGAGTAGATACAGCACATGGCCACATCGATCAGCGGGTCACACATGCCGGAGTACTCCCAGTCGATGAGCCGCAGGCCGCCGTCGGTGAGAAAAAGGAAATTATCCGCGACACTGTCGATGTGACACAGGGTTTGAGGCCGTCCCATGCGGTCCAAAGAGTCCATAAGTTCAGTCATCCACCCCTTTACTTTCGCGTAGTCTTCAAATGGGATCTCCCCGTATTTCAGGCAAAGAGATTCATAAAAGAGAATCCGTTCGCGGATGTCAAACCTGTGTTCCACAGTCAGCCGTGCCTGATGGACCTGCCGCAGCAGCTCCATGCATGGTTCCATATCGGAGGGAACGGAGGCATCACAATTGCGGGCATTTTCGTAATATTCCGAGATCTTGTATCCGTTGTTCCGGTTAAAATAGAGCACATGCTCCGTGATGCCTAAGGGGCGGACCGCTTCATAGACGGCGGCCTCCTGACGGCGATCGATGAGAAGTTCGGTTCCCGGACCCGGAATCCGGCAGATGTATCGACTGCCGGAGACGGAGAAGAGGAAAGATTTGTTGGTCATACCCGATTTCAGACAGGTGATGTTGCGGATCTCGGATTCCGGTACCCGGAAGACCTGGGACACAAGCTCCATGGCAGCGTTGTCGGAATGGTTCTGATACCGGGGGTCAAACAGGCGGAGCTCTTCCAGATTTTCAAATTCATATACCTGATTGGATGCCTGCCGGTTGACGTAGAGATCCAGTTGGGGGATCTCGGCGGACAGACGGCTGACCGGAATCCCTTGAATGCTGGTGATGCCGGCATCTTCCAGGCGCCTTGCAGCCTCGCCGTTTAACAGTTCCAGGTAGACATGCTCCCAGTAAAACTGTTCGGTTCCCGGCAGGGAATAATAGGCTTCCAGTACCGGGAAAAAGTGTTGAGACCATTCCCTTTCAAGGAATACGGGGCCGTACATCACCCAGGAACCGCGCCCTCCAATCTCCACTCTCTGTATTTTTCCCTTCTTATTAAAAGAAAGGCACCACTCGGAAGTCTCCTGTTCCTGATAGACGGAAGAGTACCAGGAGCCGCACTCGTAGGCATGATACATATTTTCCCGCATCCAGTTGTCCGACGACAGCAGGTACATGTTTCTGCCCTGAAAGGCTTTGCGGGCATGATAGAGGGTGGCCAGTGTGTTTTTTGCGGAATACTCTTTATTATAGAGAAGCTTCACACCAAACTTGTCTGTCAGGTACTCAAATTTCTCTTTCAGATATCCTACGACGATGGTGATATCCGTGATGCCGGTCTCATGGAGCTGGCGGATCTGCCTCTCGATCATGCGCTCCCCGAAGACCTCTAAAAGCCCTTTAGGCGTTTCAAATGTCAGGGGCACAAACCGAGACCCGAACCCGGCGGCGATGATGACGGCCCCGTCGACCCGGTAATGTTCCAGAAGAGTCATGCCTTCCGGCGCCGTCTGATAATGTCCGTCATCCGCGGCGGTGATCAGGTTCTGTTCAATACACTCTCTGATCAGTCGGTTGGCGGTTCCTAAAGAGACGTCCATAGCCAAGGCCAGCTCCCTCTGGGTGATCTGCGGGTGTTCTAATATATTTCTGCATACCAAAGCATGTCTGTTCATAACGACCTCCGTTCAAAAAAAACAGATAATCAAAATATATGAACATTATAACACAGGACGGGAGAAAAACAAGTGGGGATCTTGTAAAAATGAGGGGAGTGGGGTATCATGGTGTCGCAGAGAGCCTGATACCAGTAATTAGGAGGAAAACCGAAAGTTGTACTAATTTAAGTACAATCCAAGAAAGAAAGAGTTTTTTCGTAAGCTTTACGTAAGAAAATGCACAGAGAAAAGTTATAGCATTTTTCTGAAAAGTGTATTATACTAACGGTGTGATTGAGGAGATGATATTTCCGAAGTGGAGATTCCAATATCGGCTAAATTATAAAGCATTTATAAAAAATGCCGAAAAAGCGAAAAAGGTATTGATAATTTCCATTATAGGAAGTATAATTGACCTCGTAATGCAAGCAGGGTTTTCGAAATAAGAGGCCCAAAAAAGGAAAAAGGAGAGTGCATTCATTATGAGAAAGCAGACGAAATTAGTTGCAGTGTTATCTGCAGCGGC
>JAAWBS010000031.1 GCA_022792815.1 Hungatella sp. | reverse complement strand
TCTTTGGGGGACATGCCGTAATATTCCCGAAAGATCCGATGAAAATAGCTGGTATTGTCATAGCCCACAGCCGCACAGACGTCGGTGACAGGCAGACGGGTGGTTTTAAGGAGAAAGGCTGCCTGGTTCAGCCGTTTGATCCGGAGAAGCTCCTTGTAGGTCCGCCCCAGAAGCCGTTTGACGGTTCGGCTGAGCCAGGGGACCTCATATCCCAGCAGGGAGGCCAACTGGGTCAGCTGTCCGTCCCGATAATGGTCGTCGATATAGCGCAGTACCTGGAAGATCAGCTGCTGGTCAAAGTCCCGTGCCTCCTGGCTTAACCGGTCTGTGTGGTAGGCCAGCTGCAGCAGGAGAAGTCCCATGGTAAACTGGTTTATGCTTCTCTTGGAAGGCTGGCTGTTTGAGAGAGTCCAGACCATATTTTCCACCAGATTCTGTATGGGAAGGATATCTGCCACCTTAAAATGGAGATAACGGCCATAGTTGCGGTCCTGTCTCAGGCAGTCCACCAGAAAATCCCGGAGGATATGTTCTTCCTCCCCCATCATGCGGAAGGTGGCATCAAAAAATTCCGGCAGGATGATAAAATTGACGGCAATGTCCTCCGGACCTGCGGGAAGAATCTCCTGAAAAGCGTTTTGATTGAGAAAGAGAAGTTCTCCCTCTTTCAGGACGATCTGGACGTCATCGATGATGTGGGTGGTCCGGCCCTGGCACATGTAGATGACCTCCACATAGTTATGGCGATGCCGGGGGAAATGGACGAAGCGGGTGTGAGGCCGGATCTGGATGAGCCGGCCGCTGTCCAGCATCTTCCGGCTGTCTACGATCAGCTGGGACTGCTCCGTGTAGAGTGTCCGGTCGATCTCTCCCCGGCCGGAGAGGAGTTCCTTCTCTTCTTCTGTGATCACACTTAATCGTTCGATCAATTCTCTGTTCATAGGGGTTCCTCCGGCAGTAATAGGATAGGAAAGTCATAAGGGTTCCTCCCGTCTGACGGCGGGTCCCTCCTTATGACAAAGCATACCACAACAAGGGGGGATGTGCAAATGAGGACGTAGTTTTAGGCAAGCTGCGTCCTTACTTTTTTGGCATTTTTCGGCTAAGATAGAGATATGAACCATAAGAAAGGGGACGTTATGGAACAGTATTTTCTTGCGGTGGATATCGGGGCGTCCAGCGGGCGGCACATTCTGGGGAAGGCAGAAGGCGGGCGCATGACTCTGGAGGAGATCTATCGGTTTCCCAATGGGATGAAGTCTGTGGACGGGCAGCTGTGCTGGGATATGGAGGAGTTGTGGGGGCATGTGATCGCAGGCATGAAGGAGTGTGCCAGGTTGGGAAAGATTCCGGTGAGTATGGGGATCGACACCTGGGCTGTGGACTACGTGCTGCTGGATGCAGAGGACCGGGTCGTAGGGGATACCGTGGGATACCGGGACGGTCGTACCAGAGGGATGGAGGAGGAGGTCAGCAGGTTGATCCCTCCCGCCGAGCTGTACGGCCGAACAGGGATCCAGAGACAGAGTTTTAACACCATCTACCAGTTTATGGCAGTGAAAATGCAGCATCCGGAGTATCTGGAGCAGGCCGAGACCATGGTGATGATTCCTGACTACTTTCATTTTCGCCTGACAGGCCGAAAGTGTCAGGAGTACACCAATGCCACCACCACCCAGTTGGTGGATCCGGTGACAAAGACATGGGACTATGATCTGATCCGGACACTGGGATACCCGGAGCGCTGGTTCGGACCGCTGTCCATGCCGGGGACTGTGGTGGGAGAGCTGTCTGAGGCAGTGGCAGAGGAAGTGGGATTTTCCTGTCAGGTGGTGCTTCCGGGCACCCACGACACGGCGTCGGCGGTGGCGGCTGTGCCTTCCAATGAGGAGGATGTGCTCTATATCAGCTCCGGCACCTGGTCTCTGATGGGGACGGAGCGGCCGCAGGCGGACTGCTCGGATTTGAGCAGGGAACACAATTTTACTAACGAGGGCGGCTATGACTACCGGTTCCGGTATCTGAAAAATATCATGGGACTGTGGATGATCCAGTCGGTGAAAAAGGAGCTGGCCCAGGCCGGAGAAGACTATTCCTTTGCCCGGCTGTGTGAGATGGCAGAGAAGGAGGAGATCTCCTCTCTGGTGGACTGCAATGACGACTGCTTCTTGGCGCCTGACAGCATGAGCGAGGCGGTGAAAGGGTTCTGTGAGAGGTCAGGACAGCCGGTTCCCCGGATGCCGGCCCAACTGGCAGCGGTGATCTACCGGAGTCTGGCTGACTGCTACCGAAAGACCAAGGAGGAACTGGAGCAGATAACCGGCAAAACTTACGGACAGATTCATGTCGTAGGGGGAGGTGCCAACGCGGATTTCCTGAATCAGCTGACAGCGGACGCGGCAGGGTGCCCGGTCTGTGCGGGTCCCACAGAGGCTACGGCTATCGGCAATCTGGCGGCTCAGATGATCCGGGCCGGGGTCTACGGGGGCTTAAAGGAGGCCCGGGAAGGGATATCCAGATCGTTTGAGATCAAGAGATATGAACCGTCGGTCCGGTCGTGACAGGGGGGAAGCGCAAAAGGGTCGGGCAGACAAGGTGATGGGAGGCCGGCCGCCTGTGGGGCGGAATGGAAAACCGGCCGGCAGATTTGGAGGACGAGATGATAAGAAAGGGATTTAAGATGTTTCTGTACCCGGGCATGGCGCAGGAATATGAGAAACGGCATAAGGAACTGTGGCCCGAGATGAAGGATATGATTCATGCCCACGGCGGACACAACTATTCCATCTATCTGGATCAGGAGACCAATGTGCTCTACGGGTATCTGGAGGTGGAGGACGAGGAACTGTGGGCGAAATCCGCGGACACGGCCATCAATCGGAAGTGGTGGGATTATATGGCGGATATTATGGAGACCAATGAGGATAACAGTCCGGTGTGTGTGGATTTGGAGCCGATGTTTTATCTTCAATAGGTGCGAAAATTATGGTCTCAGCTCCATGGTGTAATGGCTTTTCCTGGAATATATTGTCAGAATATTCAGCCGAATTTTGAGTTTCGCAAATGCCTAAAGTTGGGTTAAATCGCATGAGAGGAGAAGAAAGATGACAGTGAAAGAGCGGTATGAAGAGGCGCGGGAAATGTATAAGAGCATGGGTGTGGATACGGACAGGGCTCTGGAAGCGCTGAAGGGGATTCCGGTTTCCATGCATTGCTGGCAGGGGGATGACGTGGTCGGTTTTGACGGGGCGGGGGCTTTGTCGGGCGGGATTCAGACCACCGGGGACTATCCGGGGAGGGCCAGGACGCCGCAGGAGCTGATGGCGGATATGGATAAGGCTCTGAGCCTGATTCCCGGGAAGCACAGGATCAATCTACATGCCAGCTATGCCGTCTTCGAGAAGGGACAGAAGGTTGACAGAGATCGGATCGAGCCGAAGCATTTTGAGAAGTGGGTGGAGTTTGCCAGGGAGAGGGGCATGGGCATCGATTTTAATCCCACCTGTTTTTCTCATCCAAAGGCGGCCTGCGGCACTCTGTCCAGCGAGAACCCGGAAATTCGGAAATTCTGGATCGATCACTGCATCGCCTGTCTGAGGATTTCCGAGTATATCGCCGCTGAGCTTGGGAAACCGGTGACTATGAATATCTGGATTCCTGACGGGTTTAAGGATATTCCCGGGGATCGGACGGCGCCCAGGGCGAGGCTTAAGGACTCTCTGGATCAGATCTTAGCCAGTGGATATGACAGGGACAGGGTGTATGTGGCGGTGGAATCCAAGGTCTTCGGCATCGGCATGGAGAGCTGTACGGTGGGGTCTCATGAATTTTATATGAATTATGCGGCCAAGAACGATATTTTATGTCTCCTGGATAACGGCCACTATCATCCCACGGAGGTGGTGTCGGACAAGATTTCATCGATGCTGCTGTTCTTCGATAAGGTGGCCCTCCATGTGACCAGGTCTGTGAGATGGGACAGCGACCATGTAGTTCTGTTTGATGACGAGACCCGGGAGATCGCCAAGGAGATCGTGAGAAACGGTGCGGACCGGGTGCTTTTGGCCCTGGATTTCTTCGATGCCAGCATCAACCGGATCTTTGCCTGGGTGACAGGTATGAGGAATATGCAGAAGGCTCTTCTCTTTGCCCTGCTTCAGCCAGGCGGGGAACTGGCAAAGCTTCAGGAGGAGCGGAATTTCACGAAACTGATGATGGTGATGGAGGAACTGAAGTGTTATCCCTTCGGAGACGTGTGGGATTATTTCTGTGAGCAGAACGGGGTTCCGGTGAGAGAGGCCTGGTTTGACAAGGTGACAGAGTATGAGAGGGATGTGCTGAGTAAGAGGCATTAGGGAGCTCGCCCGGACCGCGGCGCCGACGAGGCAGGAGGGTGGATGTATGGGCGGGAAGTCTGTAAATAAGGAAAAACCAGCAGGAGGATTGAGATCATGAAACTATTAGAAGCGCCATTTGTTCAGGGATTTATCCGGATGTGTGACGACGGATTTCACCAGAACTGGCATGAGAGGAACGGCGGGAATTTAAGCTACCGCATTAAGTCGGAGGAGATCGAGAGCGTGAAGGAGGAGCTGTCCCGGGATAAGCCGTGGCAGCCCATCGGAACCGGTGTGCCGGGACTTAAGGGAGAGTACTTTCTGGTAACGGGAAGCGGCAAATATTTCCGCAACGTGATCTTAGACCCGGCGGCCAATATCTGTGTCGTGGAAGTGGACGAGACCGGGGAGAACTACCGGATCTGCTGGGGGCTGGTAGACGGAGGACGGCCCACCAGCGAGCTGCCGTCTCACCTGATGAATCATGAGGTGAAGAAGGCGGCTTCCGGCGGGCGGCACAGGGTGATCTACCATGCCCACCCGGCCAACATCATCGCTCTGACCTTTGTCCTTCCTCTGGAAGACAAGGTGTTTACCAGGGAGCTGTGGGAGATGGCCACGGAGTGTCCGGTGGTGTTCCCGGCCGGAGTGGGCGTGGTCGGCTGGATGGTGCCGGGGGGAAGAGACATCGCCGTGGCTACCAGTGAGCTGATGAAGAGATACGATGTGGCTGTCTGGACTCACCACGGGTGTTTCTGTTCCGGGGAGGATTTCGATCTGACCTTCGGACTGATGCACACGGTGGAGAAATCGGCGGAGATTCTGGTGAAGGTGATGTCCATCCGACCGGATAAGCTGCAGACTATCCGGCCCCGGGAGTTCAGGGATCTGGCAGCGGACTTTCACGTGACGCTGCCGGAGGAGTTTTTATTTGAGAAGTAGGAAGCCCCAGAAACCAGTCAACACAGAAGAAAGACGTCTTGCATAACAAGGCGTCTTTTCTCTTCGCTGCAGCTGCGGTGATTTTATCCGGCGTTTCTGTCAATGCCGCTGTTCCCTGTTGCTGAACACCTCGCAGAACCTGGCGGCAAAGGACGGCGGCTCCTGCCCGGCCCATAGGTGGGAGAGGTCTCCCACACGCAATGCCCGGAAGGAGGCGATGCCCTGCTGGCGCTCCTCGGACACGATCTCTGTCACGGAGGTGGGCGCCAGGGCCAGCCCGTGCCACAGGATGAAGGGCGACACGTTCCACAGATGGGAGAGCAAAGCGCAGATGATCCCGAAATGGCAGTAGCAGGCGATGGTTTTGGTGTTCTCCTGTACCACCCGGTAGAGCCGGTCTTTCCTTACATATCCGTAGTCTTCCAGAAGCCGGTCAAACTCCCCGCACACCCGGTCATAGACAGGGACAACATCCCCGCTTTGGGCCACCAGGGACTCGCGCCAGCCGTCGGTCTCCATAAATTCCGGATGATTGGTCCAGTAAGCGGGAACCATGTCCCAGACCACATCGCGCATCATGCTTTGGCGGTCTTCCCCGTCCTCCCGGGAGGTATGGCCATAGGCTTTTGGAAGTTCCTCCGACAGGCCGAGATCCGCCTTTGCAGGGAATTCTCTCAGCCAGTCCAGAATCCGGGCCTCCTTTCCCATGGCCTTCAAAGAGCCCAGGGCCGTGTCCTTCGCACGTCCCAGAGGAGACAGGTAGCAGTCATCGATGCCCATGGAGGGAGCGGCCTGGGCTAAGAGGCCGGCTTCCCTCCAGCCTTTTTCTGTCAAGGTGTCGTGTTCATAGTCAGGATCTCCGTGGCGGATCAGCAGGATTCTCATAAAGTTCTCTCCCTCTTCTTTCCAAGATTTTCCAACCCTTTTTGGGGCCGGTCATTTGAATGCCATCTTATCAGAGGGCAGGAGACATGTCAATAGACCGAAGGATATGACATATAGAAAGAAATGAATTGACATTAATTTAACGTAGTGTTAGACTAGGGGTACGGTTTTCTGATGAAACAGATGCGGGAAAACCGAAGTGTTTTCAGGAGGAAATAAATTATGAGAAGATCTGGTAAGAAACTGATGTCAGCGGCCCTGGCGGCAGCCATGGTGCTGTCTCTGGCAGCCTGCGGCGGACAGGCAGCGGATGCGACGACTGCGGAGACCACCACAGTGGCAGAGACTACGACTGCGGCGGAGACTACCACGGCAGCGGAGACCACAGCGGCAGAGACCGAGGCCCAGTCCCAGTCCACAGAGAATCAGCAGGCGGATATCGTGGTCATCGGAGCCGGAGGAGCCGGCATGACCGCAGCGATCCAGGCAGTGCAGGACGGTGCCACAGACGTGGTGATTCTGGAGAAGATGCCCATCACCGGAGGCAACACCACCCGTTCCACCGGAGGCCTTAACGCGGCGGGTACGTCCTATCAGGCGGCAGAGGGAATCGAGGATTCCATCGAGCTGTTTGTGGAGGACACCATGAAGGGCGGCAAGGAGTTAAACGATAAAGAGCTGGTGACTGTCATGGCGGAGAACTCATCCGCGGCAGTGGACTGGGTCAATGAAATCGGCGGCGATTTAAGCGTAGTGGGAATGTTTGGAGGCGCCAGCGTGAAGCGGATCCACAGGCCTACGGATACCTCCGCAGTAGGCCCCATGCTGATGAAGGCGCTCAACGCAAAGGCGGAAGAGCTGGGCATTCCGGTGCTTTTGGAGACTGAGGCAGAGAAGATCCTGGTAGACGGGGACGGCAAGGTCTGCGGCGTCACCGCCGTGAACAAGGAAGGAGAGGCCTTTACCATCGACTGTACGGCAGTGGTTCTGGCCACCGGCGGCTTCGGAGCCAATTCTGATATGGTAGTGGAGTATCAGCCCGGCCTGGCTGGCTTCTGCACCACCAACCATGCAGGAGCTGCAGGAGACGGCATCGCCATGGCAAAAGAAGCAGGAGCCGCTTTCGTGGATATGGAGCAGATTCAGACCCATCCCACGGTCAATCCTGACACCCAGACCATGTACACGGAAGGCGTCCGTGGCAACGGAGCGATCCTGGTGAACAAAGAGGGCAAGCGCTTTGTCAATGAGCTGGAGACCAGAGACGTGGTGTCCGCTGCTATCTTAGAGCAGACCGACGACGTGTGCTATCTGGTATTTGACCAGGCAGTGAGAGAGAGTCTTGCGGCTATCGAGTCCTACATCAAGGCCGGCATCGTCACCGAGGCAGATACACCGGAAGCCCTGGGAGAGGCCATCGGCGTAGACGGCGCGGCTCTGGCCGAGACTTTCGATACATACAAAGGGTATCAGACGGCAGGGAAGGATGAGGAGTTCGGAAGAGAGAGCATGGAGCTTCCCTTAGACCAGCCCAAATACTATGCGGCTCTCTGTGCGCCGGCGATCCATCACACCATGGGAGGTGTGAAGATCAACACAGAGGCCCAGGTTCTGAAGGAAGACGGAACCGCCATCCCGGGACTGTTCGCAGCAGGTGAGGTGACCGGAGGTGTCCACGGAGCGAACCGTCTGGGCGGCAACGCGGTTACGGATATCGTGGTATTCGGACGTATCGCGGGAACCGGCGCGGAGGATTATGTAGCTGCAAACGGCGGCCACACCGAGGCTGAGATCACGGCCAAGGAAGGCGGCGAGGCAGCGGTGCCGGGAGTTCAGGGCAATTACAAAGACGGTGTCTACGAGGGAACCGGCAAGGGCAATAACGGCGATATCACCGTAGAAGTGACTGTAGAAGGCGGCAATATCGTGTCCGTAACCCTGAAAGAGCACGGAGAGACCGAAGGGATCTACGAGGCCGCGGAGAAGAGCGTGGTGGAAGCCATTATCACCGGCCAGACCGTGGAGGTAGACGGAGTGTCCGGTGCTACCAATACCAGCAACGGAATCAAAGAGGCAGTGGCTGCGGCGTTAGAGGGAGCAGCCAACTAAGCGGCTTACACAGGGCGGCCGGCGCCGTCTGAGAGGCTGTAGGAAGATCTGATTGTATACGGAAAAAAGCATCCCCTTGTTTTGCGTGATAAAAAATGCTAAAATAATTTATCATGACAGAACGAGGGGATGTTTTTGTGAAAGTAAAAGTGAAAGACATCGCAAGGCTGCCCGGGAATACGGGTACACCGTTTTTCAGTGCGGGATAAAACAGGAGTTTGTATCATTTAGAGATGCAGTCGAATGCCTGATCGGAAAAAATGTGGACGGTGTTGTTTTGATACCGCCGGAACAGATCGACAAGGCGGGGATTGATCTTGTAAAAGCCCTGCAGAACAGCCGAATCCCCATGCTGCTGCTGGACCGGGCGGTATACTCTGTGTTCTGTGATTTTGTGACGGCAGATAACAAGCAGGGCGGCCGCCTGGCCGCGGAAGCGCTGATCAGGCAGGGCCACAGACAGATCGATATCATCATGGGCGGAGCCAATACCTACACGGCGAGAAAACGCATGGAGGGATACCGGGAGGCCTTTGCCAGGAATCAGATGGCCATAGAAGACCACTTCATAGTCCAGGGGGAATATACCCTGGAAGCAGGCTGCCGCGGCGCAAAAGAACTGTTTGAAAAAGGGGTCCGTGCCATGTTTGCCTCCAATGACTGTATTGCCCGCGGCGTGTATCGGTTTGCCGATGAGCGCGGATTAAAAATCGGCCGGGATTTGTCTGTGGTGGGCTATGACAACACGGAGATTTGCCGGTGGCTGCAGCCGCCTCTCACAAGTATCGATCAAAATACAGGGCAGATGGCAGAAAAAGCGGTAGAACTGCTGATTCGCCGGATCGAGGGAGGAGACGGGAAGCCGGCCAGAAATTATTATTTCACACCGGTGCTGGTGGAACGAAACTCCGTTTGACGGCGGGAAAAGATCGAGAAAGATTATTTGAAGAAACAGGATTCAAATAGTCTTTTTTCTTGCATGTGTACGGTGAAAATGGTATATTATTTAGCAAAATAAAGATATTTATCATATATTTATCAAATGATTACCGGGGATACGAGTGCAGCAGCGATGTGGGGTTCGAGAGAGCAGTCCTTCCCCACGGGACCACCTGCGGGATGGTTGATGTGGAAAAGCAAAAACTTGGAGATGTATTCTTTTAAAAAGAGACATATAACAATTCTCCAAGCATCCGGGAACAGCGACAGAAAATATGTCGAAAAAGTGTCAAAAAGGCGTAAAAAGATTGCCATTCTCCGGTTCCCGTGATAAAATTCTCTAAGAATGTTGTGGAGACCAGGAGGACAGAGGATTGATTAAGATGGTAGTCAGCGATATGGACGGGACACTTTTGAATAAATACGGGAGGATCTCCCAGGGGAATCTGGCAGCCATCGGCCGGCTGAGAGATCAGGGAGTCGAGTTTGCCATCGCCTCAGGGAGAGATCACTATGGCGTCTACTCGATTCTTGACAAGTACGGAATCCGATGTGAGGCGATTTTGGGAAACGGCTCCCAGTATGAGGATGCGGACGGGAACCTGCTGATGACCTGCTATATGGATAAGAAGGTGGTAAAAGAGGTGGCCAAAATCTTCGCGGACCGTGGGATTCCCTATATGATTTTCACCACCAACGGATTTTATACAGGCTGGGAGCCCTCTTTCGTCAGAGAGGAATTCATAACCAGAAGCAGCAAGCGGTTTGATCGGGACAGGAAGGATTTCGAGAAGGGCGGGCGCAATGAATACATGCCCTGTAATCAGCTCCAGAAGATCGAGGATTTCGATGAGTTTCTGGGGCGGGATCTGGAGATCATAAAGGTGGAGGCCTTCGCCATGAGCGCGGGAACATGCGGGGAGGCCAGAGAAGCTCTGAAGCGGTCTCCCGATATCTCCTGCCTGTCCTCCTTTGAGGACAACATAGAGGTTACGGACAAAGCTGCCCAGAAGGGATATATTTTAGAGAAAGTCATCCGGATGAAGGGGCTTTCCAAGGAGCAGGTGATGGTGATCGGGGACGGGATGAATGACCTTTCCCTGTTCCAGTGTTTCCCCATATCCTTCGCCCCGGCCAATGCTCAGGCCACCATCAAGGAACTGGCAAAGGAGCTGGTGGGGGACTGTGAGGAGGACGGATTTGCACAGGCCGTTGACCGGCTCCTGGGCAGCGGGGAGGCATCATAGCGGATACAGGTCTCAGAGAGGAGGGAGTTTATGCCGGATCTGAACAGTCCTGAGAAGGAACCCAGAGAGAGACGCCCATTTATACGGGAGAAGATCGCAAGGCCGCCTATGACGAGAAAACAGCTGGCCGGCCGGTTTCTCGCGTGGCTTTTTATCGCGGTGCTGGGGGGAGGCGCCGCAGGGGCCGCCTTCGCCGTCGTGAATCCCCTGGCAGAACGGTATCTGGCCACTGAGCCTTCCGAGGAGAGCGTTCCGGTTACCATACCCAAGGATGACCCGCCGGAGACTTCTGTGGTGGAGACGCAGCCTCAGGAGCCGACGTCATCCCAGGAGGAAAGCACGGAGGAGACCAGCAGCGGGGAAGTGAGCGAAGGCGAAAGCGAGACCAAGACCGGAAGCGAACCCTCTGAGGAGAGCGAAAGTGAGAGTGAGACCGAGGCGCTGGAGGATGTGATACAGTCTGTGATGGAGACCTATGAGTACTCTGCCGATGATCTGGATGCCCTGTACGGAATCCTGAGAAGTGTGGCTCAGGAGGCAGACAGGGGGATTGTGGAGGTTCATTCTGTCAAGCAGGAGATGGACTGGTTCGACAACCCGGTGGAGACGGCGGGACTCTTCTCAGGTGTGGTTATCGCCTCCACGGAGCAGGAGCTTCTGATCCTGACCCCGGATGAGGCGGTGGAACATGCGGACTCCATCAAAGTCACTTTCGGCAACGGAGCCCAGGCAGACGGATCCATCAAACAGACGGATACTATATCCGGCATGGCGATCGTGAGCGTGCCTACGTCCCAGATGGATGAGGAGGCTCTGCTGACGGTGGCGGTGCTGAAACTGGGCAATTCCTACAGCGTGAAACGGGGCGACCTGGTGGCGGCTTTGGGCGCGCCTGCGGGGGTAGTCCACTCCAGCGCCTATGGAAGTATCTCCTATGTGGTCAAGAATGTCCAGATAGCCGACGGAATCACCAGGCTTCTCTACGCCGATATCCGCAGCGATGCCAGGGCGGGAACCTTTCTGGTAAATCTGTCCGGTGAAGTAATAGGCTGGGTGACGGACGCATATGAGGAAGAGAACAAAAGCGGCATAGCGGTGGCTATGGCTGTCTCCGACTATAAATCCGTGCTGGAGAAGATGTCCAACGGGCAGCCGATCCCCTATCTGGGAATCTACGGCCAGGAGGTCAGCGCCGCCAAGGTGTCAGAGGGAGTTCCGCCGGGTATCTACGTGACCGAGTGCGTCCTGGAGGGACCGGCCTACACTGCCGGCATTCAGAGCGGAGACATCATCGTGAGCATAGGCGGCAGGGATATTTCCACCATGAAGGATTATCAGAACCAGCTGGAGACACTGACCAAGGATGCGGCGGTGACCATTGTGGTTCAGAGAAGGGGAATCGACGAATATAAAGAACTGGAATATCAGGTGACGGCCGGAGCCAGGTAAGAGACCGGAATGCCTCGCCCGTCTGCCGTATCGCCGCCGGCAATTTAAAGTGAGCATATACAGCTGTGCCCACAGGCGCCTGGGAACAGTGACCAAAACGGAGGAAGACAGTATGAAATATATTGACACGCTGCACGAAGGGATGCGCATCTCGGAGGTATATCTGTGCAAGAACAAGCAGATTGCGCTGACAAAGGCGGGAAAGGAGTATGGCAACCTGGTGCTGCAGGACAAGACAGGAACCATTGACTCCAAGATCTGGGATCTGAATTCTCCGGGTGTAGGCAGTTTTGAGACCATGGATTATGTACATGTGGATGCGGATGTCACCGTGTTTCAGGGGTCCAATCAGCTGAACATCAAGAGGATCCGCCGGGCGGACCCTCGGGAATATACGGCGGCGGATTATCTCCCGGTATCCTCAAAAGACATCGGGGAGATGTACGGGGAGCTGATGGGGTATGTGAAGAGCCTGAAGGAGCCAAGCCTGAGCAGTCTGGCCCACAGCTTTTTTGATGACCCGGAATTTGCAAAGGCCTTTCAGTTTCACAGTGCGGCCAAGAGCGTACACCACGGTTTTGTGGGAGGACTTTTGGAGCACACCCTGGGAGTGGTGAAGATGTGTGATTACTTTGCGGGCTACTATCCGGGTTTAAACCGGGATCTGCTTCTGACCTCCGCCATGTTTCACGATGTGGGAAAGCTGCGGGAGCTGTCGGTATTTCCGGAGAATGATTATACCGATGACGGCCAGCTTCTGGGACACATCGTCATCGGTTTGGAGATGCTGACAGAGAAGATCCGGGTCATTCCAGGCTTCCCCCCCAAACTGGAGTCGGAGTTAAAGCACTGTATCGTGGCTCACCATGGAGAGCTGGAGTACGGTTCCCCTAAGAAGCCGGCCCTTTTGGAGGCGATGGCCCTGAATTTCGCCGACAACACGGATGCCAAACTGGAGACTATGATCGAGGCTCTGCGGGCGGCCGGGGATAATCCCGGGTGGATTGGGTACAACCGGCTTCTGGAGACTAATATCCGCCGGACGACAGAGAGCTGAGGAGGAAAAGAGAAGCCCTGGAAAGAGAGATGAAGTCCATCTCCTTTTCCAGGGCTCCTCTTTGTTGTATTATCATCTATGTAAAAAGCAGGAGGGCCGCTTGAGTTGTTAGTCGAGGCCGGCAACGGTTGCGCGCTGGGTGCCGCCTGCCTCATGTTATTGGTTACGGCCGGTAAAGCGGTCTGTCTGGCGCTTTTCCTGAGCCGTTTTTATCATATCGATATCATGGTTATATCATACCGGAGAAATGTGAATAGAGTTTGTTGATTCCATAAAAGATGTGTAAAATTCTGGAAATAATTCTTAAGAAACACAGAAAAAATCCGCCTTATGGAGCATGGGACACACAGGAAAGGGAGGCCTATATGGAGATCAGAAAAAATGAGAGCTTTGTGGTGACAATCGAGGATATGAGTGACGACGGGGCAGGGATCGGAAAGCTGGACGGATACATCTGGTTTATCAAGGACACCGTGACCGGGGATGTGGTGGAGGCCAAGTCCATGAAGATGAAAAAGTCCTATGGCTATGCCAGGCTCGTGAAGGTCCTAAGGCCATCCGAGGACCGGGTGGAGCCTGTCTGCCCTGTGGCCAGGCAGTGCGGAGGCTGCCAGCTTCAGGCCATGAGTTATGAGGCGCAGCTGCGGTTTAAGGAGAACAAAGTATACAACAATCTGTTGCGGATCGGGGGATTTGACCCTCTGACTAAGGATCAGTTTCTGCCCATCCTGGGGATGGAGCAGCCTTGGCGGTACCGCAATAAAGCCCAGTTTCCCTTTGGGACGGACAGGGACGGGAACACGGTGACAGGCTTTTACGCGGGGAGAACCCACTCCATCATCCCCATCAAGGATTGTCTTCTTGGGGTGGAGGACAATGAGAAGGTGTTGAGGACGATTAAAGAATTTATGAACCGACATCACATCCGGTCCTACGACGAACAGCGCCACCAGGGCCTGGTCCGCCATGTCCTGATCCGGAAGGGATTTGCCACGGGGGAACTGATGGTGTGCCTGGTGATCAACGGGGAGCGGCTGGGGCATGAGGAGGACCTGGTAGAAAGGCTTAAGGACATTCGGGGCATGACCAGTATCTCCTGCAGCATCAACCGGGAGAAGACCAACGTGATCATGGGAGACCAGGTGATCCACCTCTACGGCCCGGGGTATATCACCGATTTCATCGGCCCGATCAAGTATCAGATCTCGCCGCTGTCCTTCTACCAGGTGAATCCGGTGCAGACGGAGAAGCTTTATGAGACGGCGCTGGAATTTGCAGGTCTCACAGGAAATGAGACCGTGTGGGATCTGTACTGCGGCATCGGGACGATCTCCCTGTTCCTGGCCCGGAAGGCAAAGCAGGTCTTCGGCGTAGAAGTCATCCCCCAGGCCATCGACGACGCCAGGAGGAACGGAGAGCTCAACGGCCTGACCAATGTGACCTTCTTTACAGGAAAGGCGGAGGAGGTGCTGCCGAGGGAGTATGAGGAGCATCAGATCCGGGCCGACGTGATCGTGGTGGATCCCCCCAGGAAGGGCTGCGATGAGCGGTGCCTGGACACCATTGTAAAGATGGGGCCTAAGCGGGTAGTGTATGTCAGCTGCGACTCTGCCACCCTGGCCCGGGACCTGCGGTACCTCTGCGACAGGGGGTATGAGCTGAAGAAGGTGCGGTGCTGCGATATGTTTGGGTGGTCGACGCACTGCGAGGTTTGTGTGAAACTGAGGCGAAAATGATAAGATAGAAAAGGTATAGCCATATGCTAATATTTTATTAAATCTTCATGATATTTTACTACATTTACTATGTAAAACTATTGAATAATAAATTAAATGTGATATAATATATATGTCAGGACAATCGAGTTCTGGGGATTGAAAAAATAGCTTTACTTAGTGGGAAAGATAATACCTGATGTAATAGTGCATAAGCATTACGTCAGGTTTTTCTCTATTACTTTAAAGTAATGATGGATTATGGCAAAAACGATAATTTAAGGATAGTGTCATCAGAAATTAAAGGTATACCACCGAATTAATATGGAGGAGCAAGATGGATATGTATTTTCATTTTCCACCGGATTTATTTAATATCCTAGTGGATACAATTCCAAGATTGAATAAAACAAAAAAAGATTTATTGTTATTTTTTCAAAATGTAGGAGTGCCTAGTACATACTTGCAGCCATATTACTTACTATTAAATACAAATAGATCACAATTTAAGAAGTTTGATGTAACAAGAGAAGTTTTGGCTACTTTGAATGAACAGACAGAAAAAATGCTTAGTGTTCGGAGAAAACTTTTGCAGAGGATTGTGGAGTTTGATTCGTTTGAAACATGTTACCCAGATGATAAAGACAGGGCAAAGGCAAATGTGTCTGATATTCAGAAAATAGTTAAATTAAAGGATACGGCCACAAAGTACGAGAATTATCTTAGCAGGGAACAAAGCGAAAAAATACAAGAAAAACAGAAAGCAGTTGATAAATTGTGCCAATCAAGAAAACACTTTGTTGATTTAGAACAGAGATTTGCCCAACTTTTTTCTATTCAGAACCCTCAAGAAAGAGGAAAAAAACTTGAACAGGTCCTTAATGATATTTTTATGTATTTTAAAATTGGTGTAAAGGAAGATTTCGTTATTTACGATGATGAAACGGGTAAAAATTGTGAACAGATAGATGGCGTGGTGGAAATAAATCATTATCTAACATTGGTAGAAATGAAATGGGAAAAAGAACCTATAGGCGTAGATAAGGTTGGAAGATTTATGTCACGCTTATTGGTAAGAAAAAATGTAGACGGAATTATTGTATCATATGCATCCTTTACGGAAACGGCTATCCTCACCGCAAAAGAGGCATTATCAATCTCTGTTCTTGCATTAGTCGATTTAAAAGATATATATGACGTGCTGAATCAAAAGAAAGATTTAGTGGATTTTTTCTCAGAACTTATAAAAAATGTGAAACTATATAAAAATCCCAAGCCCAGAATTGATATAAGTGGACTTAAAAATATAGATTTCAATTACTATGATTAAGTAAGTTGTTAAAGCAATGGGGCATTAAAAGTTTCACCATAGTACAATCATGATTATCAGCAATTCGTGTTGCAGCCTACAAGAACGTGATAACGGTTTGTCTGATGGAAAAGGATTACCGCCGAGGGTTAGTAGCTTTTTTTCAGACAACCGAAATGCCCGCCAGAGAGAGGTTCACACCTTTGAGTGTTATCGCTATTTTCGTGTATTAAGACATAAAGCAATTTTTAAAGCAGGGGAGAGTCTAACTTCTAAAAGAGGTCAGTCATGCTGTGTTGAAAGAAATTATGTACGTAGATTATATGATTATTTTACTTTATCAGAAGATGTAAGCCAGAGCCAGATAACGATTTTCAGGAATTAATTAATCTTGGTGTACTTCCTCAAAACATTTGGGTCTTTGAGTTAAATAACCAGGCATACAAAAAAGCAATTGCAACTTACGATCAAGGCAAATATCCGCACCCACCTCTTGAAGTTGGTTGATTGTACAGTACCTATGTATTCTACTTACATTGAGTTTTTTGAATTATTGTTTCTAAGTTTTATAGGTTTAAAATGGACAAAGCACAAAATTATATTAAAACACAAATGGGTTATAAAAAGGAGCGAATTGAATCTGAATAAATTGATGAAATCTTAAGAGGGTGATTTAAAAATAACATAAAAAATAGAAAACAGAAAGGGGTCTGAATGGTGGAGAACAACAAAGATAATTTAAATATTATATGGAATAAAATCATCATATATCAAACGGAAGATGGGTACACAAAAATTGACGTTAAATTTGAAGACGAGACCGTTTGGCTTACGCAGGCACAATTATGTGAACTTTATCAAACCAGTAAATTTAATATCAGTGAGTATATCAAGTACATTTTTGAAGAGGAAGAATTGGATGAAGAGTCAGTTGTTCGGAAATTCCGAACAACTGACTCTGATGGAAAAAGCTATAATACAATCCATTATAATCTTGACATGATTATTTCTCTTGGATATAGAGTGAAATCCAAGATTGCTACAAATTTCCGTCGGTGGGC
>JAAWBS010000073.1 GCA_022792815.1 Hungatella sp. | reverse complement strand
GATCGTATCATAATGCTCTTTTCTATGCTTATTTTTATATTCTGTCCTGTTCATAACAGCGTTCCTCCTTCTCTGTAATCCATTATAGCATAGTCTTATATAAGACACAAGTTTTATGGTTTACCTTTTGGGTGCTGTAGTAGGTGCTGTAAACCGCAATTTTTCAAAATTTACCACAATCTAAAAACACGTAAGCATAGAGAAAGCCCCGGAAAATCAACCATCTCCGGGGCTTTACTGATTCTCATATTCTTCTTGTAATTATCGCTTGCTGAACTGCGGAGCGCGACGGGCCGCTTTGAGGCCATATTTCTTTCTCTCTTTCATTCTGGGGTCTCTGGTCAGGAAACCGGCCTGCTTTAAAATCGGACGATAATCTGCGTCTGCCTGAAGCAGGGCACGGGAGATGCCGTGTCTGATCGCTCCGGCCTGCCCGGTGAAACCGCCGCCGCGCACATTGACCAGTACGTCAAACTTATCTACGTTATCAGTAGCCATAAGGGGCTGACGAACGACTACCTTCAAGGTCTCCAGACCAAGGTACTCGTCGATATCTCTCTTGTTAATGGTGATCTTTCCGGTACCCGGTACCAGATATACCCTGGCGATGGATTTTTTTCTTCTGCCTGTTCCGTAATATCTTGCTGTGTTAGCCATTATAATTTCCTCCTTCCGCACCTTTCCTTAAAACTTGAACTCTAAAACTTCTGGTTTCTGAGCTGCCTGCTCATGATCCGGGCCGGCATAAACATGAAGCTTCTTCATCATGCTTTTTCCTAAAGGTCCTTTGGGAAGCATGCCTTTCACTGCTAACTTAACAACTTTCTCCGGCTTCTTCGCCATCATCTCCCGCAGGGTAGCCTCTTTCATGCCGCCTACGTAATCGGAGTGATGATAATAGATCTTCTGATCCAGCTTTTTGCCGCTTACTTTCACCTTATCTGCATTGACGATGATCACATAATCGCCGCAGTCCATATGAGGAGTGTAGATCGGTTTCGTCTTTCCTCTCAAAACCTTTGCCACTTCCGAAGCCAAACGTCCTAATGTATATCCGGCAGCATCTACTACGTACCATTTTCTCTCAATCGTCGCTGGACTAGCCATAAAACTCTTCATTGGTCAACCTCCTGTGATATTCCTTGATCTCCATGATTTCCATGATTTCCTAAATGTTCATGCAGCCTTTGCGGCCACATCAACGTATATATCGTAAAATGCCGACTCCGGGGCTATGGCTCGGTCATTTTCGCCTAACGTCACAGTTATACATTATATAACACTCGGCCAGGCGTGTCAACAATTTTTCCAATAAAACCGGCATAAAATCCGCAATCGCCGCGGTTCACAGGCGCCTGCGGACCGCGGCACGGGATCTCAGCTCTGTCTGTTTTCTTCCACCGCCTTCTCCAGCCTGGCGATCTCCTTTGGGTAGTAATCGGTAGAGGCAAGCCGTCCCGCCTCTCTCATCCACTCCAGAGCCTTTTTCAGGTTTCCTTTCTTCTCCTCTGCCTTGGCCAGGTCCTCACGTCCCTCATAGCAGAAGGGGCAGCTGCAGGTAAATACCCTGCACTCTAAAGATATGGCCTTGTGGGCCATCTCCTCGGCCTCATCCAGCCTTCCCAGATGAACCAGAACATCCGCGGCCCCCTCATAGTTGCAGCAGTCCTCCGGATCCTTTCTGATATCCTCCTGATAATTCTCCAGGGACTTCTCGTAGCACGCCGCGGCCTCTCTGTCCCGGCCCAGCGCCTCATACACCTCGCCCAATTTCATATAGCCATAGGTGCTGTCCGGCGCCAGCTCCACGGATTTCTCCAGATAGGGAAGCGCCTGATCCTGGTCCTTGACCACATTGGCCAGGAATTTGCCCATAAGCCTCCAGCATCTGGCGCTGGAGGGGGAGGTATCAATAGCCTTCTGATAGTATTCTCTGGCCTTTTGTAAGTCCTTCGCCCGCTCATAGCACTCGGCGATTTCCCGGTATCCCCGCTCTGTCATGGAGGGCTTCACCTCAATGTAGCGATTCAGACACCGCACCGCCTCCTCATACTCTTTCATCCGGAGCAGGATATCCGAGTAGAGAAGCAGAAGACTTCCGTCCTCCGGCCATTTCTTTAGATACTTCTCCATGGCTCCTCGGGCTTTCTCGTCCTCGTGAAGGCGCTTTAAGAGCCTGCAGAAGTCCCTGGCCGACTGGAGATACCCCCGTTCGGCCCCTTGCTCATAGGCCTCCACAGCCTCCTGCCATTTTCCCTGTTTCTGGAGTACATCCCCCAAACCGTCCCACGCCAGCACGGACTCGGACGACTTTTCCAGAGACCTGCGGAAATATATCTCAGCCTCCGGGAAATCTCCTGACTCCTCCACTGCCCGCCCCATGCGGTAATCAATATAGTAGTCATCGGCTCCTTTCTCCATCATATAGCGATAGACCCTGATCTCCTCTTCATACCGCTTCAGGTCATGAAGACAGCTCCCTTTCAGATACTGGCGCCTTAAGGTGTCACGTTTCTCCAGGGCTTCCTCCACCCACCGCAGGGCCTCCTCGGTCCGATCCCCATCATAGCACAGAAACGCGTACTCCTCACACACCATGTCCGAGCCATCTGTCTGGGCATAAAGCTTCTTTAATACTTCCTCCGCCTCATCGTAACACTCCAGCTCCCGCAGGGCCTTGGCATAGTCATAGAGAACCTGAGCCGCCTGATAACCCTGTCGGATGAGGTTTCCCGCCTCCTCCCGGACCTGCTCATACTCCTCCAGATCCAGGAGAAGCTCCATGCGCAGGTTGAAAGTATCCCGGTCAAACCCTTCCTCCAAGGCCCTGGCACACATGTCCGCCGCCTCGTCTCTCAATCCTTTCTGCTCCAGCACCCGCGCCAGCCCGCAGTAGATCTCCTGTACATCAGAAAATCTTTCCGCCGCCTGCTCATAGACGTCCCGAGCGCCGTCCAGCTCCCCTGCCCGTCTTAGATCCTCCGCCAGATCCAGGTACAGCCCCACAGGACGCTCCGTGTCCGGACAGGTATCCCAGATCACCTTCCGATATCTGACAGCCTCCTCATAGGCTTCCAGGTGACGGCAGCTCTCGGCCATCATATAGAACCAATCCGTCTTTTGCTCGTCAGACGGCTCTATCTGTCCGAGAAGTTCCCGGACCTTGTCATATCGCTCCCCTTCCCAACAGATATTGGCCATAGCCCATAAGTCCTCACAGCCTTCCTCCTCCAGCCGTTTGGACAGGGCCTCTGCAGTATGTACGATCTGTTCCTCCAGATAATCCCATCTGCCTCTGCCCAGATCTCTGGCCCGATAAAAAGCCATCAGCGCCTTCTCCAGACAGTTTTGGCTTTTGAGGAACGCTCCCCGCAGCTGCCAGTACCCCGGACTATCCGGAAATTCTTTCACCAGGGCCTCACTCAACTCATCCAGATGCTCGCTGCTGACAGAGACAGGCTCTGTCTCCATGGCAGAACGGATATACCAGTATCTGGTGGGGCCATAATCCCCGTCTGTCTCATAGAGCTGCCGTGCAATCTCCCAGACCTTCCCCTCCATCCCCTGGATCATGGAGTAATGGCGAATCTTCAGGATCGCAAGGTCCGGATGATCCATTTCCATATCTTCCAGCTTCTTCAGGGCCTCTTCCACCCGTTCCCGCTCTTTCTCATCCAAGGCGCTTCTCAGCTCGAAGTATCCCTCAAAAAAACTTTCGTAATCAAAGTCTTCTCTCACCGGAGTCCTGTCATAGCGGAAGGAATCTTCCTCCTCGATCCGCTCCGTCAGGTAATCCACAAATCCCTCGGGGAAGTGAAGTCTCAGTTCCTCCTCAGCCTCCTGCCACCCAAAGACCTGATCCAGCGCCTTAAGACAGCTGTGGGGCACATGAATATGATCCATCAGAAATCCTATCAGAGCCCACCCGGCCTCCTTCTGGGTCTCCAAATCCTGACACACGGCACAGGAGGTCAGCTGGCTCCACAGGTTTGGCTGTATCCTCTTTCCAAAATCCCGATACAGCTCCTCTGCCCCTTTGACAACCTGACGGATCTCCTGGCTGTCCATCAGGGGAGTCTGTTTGAAACCGCCTTCTTCTGCCTCCTGCTGCCGTTTCGCGGACGCTGCATGTCTGACAGCCTCCTCCATGGCCTGCCTCAAGGCCTTAAACCCCTCCGGATTCTCCTCCGGGTGAAACTGGGGAAGCAGCTTTAAATACGCCTTCCGGATGATCTCCTCATCACCGGTCTTCCCGATTCCCAATATCTCCCAACAATTCATCTCCCCTTCTCCTCTCTTTTTGTCTGCTGCCCCGGATCAGACTGATCCTCTGTCACATACCATCTGGATGTAACCTTCTCTTCCGAAAACCCCAGCCCTTTGTACAGGGACCAGGCAGCGGTATTGATGCTTGAGACCCCCAGGGAAAGGATCTGAAATCCTCTCTGTGCGGCTCTGTTCTCCAACTGCCAAAGCATCTGTTTGGCCAGTCCTCTCCCCCTATATTCCTCCAGGATCCCCAGACTGTCGATCTCCACTTCCTGCTCCTTCTCGATCAGCATCAAAAACCCTGCGATCTGTCCCTGGCTCCTTACAAAATACAGATGCCACCTGCTGTTGGACATCCACTGTCTGATCTCCTCTTCCGTCAGGGTAGCAGAGTTTGGGACCTCATAGAAAATCGTGTTATACATCGTGCACAGAGACGACACCTGCCACGGGCTCACCCTCTCCCACTCCACCTCCCTGCCGTCATTCTCGTTTCTGGACACCGTCTTTTTCATCTCCAGCATGTTGTGAGCGCGGCGAAACAGATAGTACCCATATGCCTTTCCCGGCACGATCCTGCCTTCCCCCTCCCGGTCACAGACATACACCTGCCTGGCTCCGTTCCGAACCGCCTGGTGGGTGACTCTGGTGAGCAGACGGTCAAAATCTTCCTCGGCACATCGATTGATAAACAGATAAGCCTTCTTTTTTTCAGGGATCTCTGTCTGGATCAGCTGATATTCCCAGTCCTCGTTCTTCCCCACAATCTTCTTTTTCAGCTCTGTCTCGTATTCCATGCCCATCAGGGTCAGTCCTTTGGCCGGGGCTGTGGGACCTGCAGCCTGTCGGTTTCTGGCCCGAAGAATCTCCTTCACATGCTCCGGAGGATAGACTCCCATGCCCACTTTCATCAGAGTCCCGGCGATGATACGAACCATGTTGTACAAAAATCCGCTGCCGCTGACCCGGATAGTGATCCTGTTCTTCTCCCCGATCACATCCAGCCGATAGATGGTCCGCACCGTGTCCTCCGCCTGCCCTCTGACCGTACAGAAGCTCTTAAAATCATGTTCCCCCACCAGAAAAGAAGCTGCCCTGCGCATCCGCTCCACATTGAGAGGAAAGTAACTGAAATAGGAGTACAGCCTCATGGTAGGCATGTCCACCTTCCGGTTGAGAATCCGATACTCATAGGTTTTGACACAGTTTTGCTTTCTCGGATGCCAGTCCGGCGCCACCTCCTCCGACGACTGAACCCGGATATCCTCCGGCAGCCTCTGATTCAGAGCAAAACAGATCTTGTCGGCAGGCATACGGTTTTCCGTATCAAACACTGCCACATTCCCCTCCGCGTGAACCCCGGAATCCGTCCTGCTGGCTCCGATTACGGCAATCGGCTCCCTCAGAAGTTCTGAGAGAGCTTTGTTTAACACCTCCTCGATGGTAACCCCGTTGGTCTGCAGCTGCCAGCCGCAGTAATTGGTCCCATCGTAGGCCAGGACCATTTTGATCCGCTTCATAATTCCCCCTTCCCGGCGAAACACCCTTCCCCTGTCTTATATCCCTGGCACTGCCAATACTTTCACCCCGATCATGGCCGCCAGATAGATCCCGTACACCCCATAAGCCGCATAATCTCTCCGGCTGTAACGGAGGGGTTTCATCTTCGTCCTCCCCTCACCGCCCCGATAACATCTTGCCTCCATAGCCATGGCCAGATCCGTGGCCCGGCGGAAGGCAGAGATAAACAGCGGGACCAGAAGAGGCACCATACTCCTTGCCTTCTGAATCAGATTTCCGCTCTCAAAATCGGCCCCTCTGGCCATCTGTGCCTTCATAATCTTGTCCGTCTCCTCCACAAGGATGGGGATAAACCGGAGAGCGATGGACATCATCATGGAGATCTCGTGGACCGGCACCTTCACGGCCTTCAAAAATCCCAGACTCTTCTCCAGGCCGTCTGTCAGCTGATTGGGCGTGGTAGTCAGGGTCATGATGGAAGAGCCGACGATCAGGTAGATCAGCCTCAATCCCATAAAGCAGGAAAGCCGAATCCCCTCCCGGGTAATCTTTAAAAATCCCAGTCTCACCAGCACCTGTCCGTCAGTGAGAAACAGGTTAAAGCTGACGCTGATCAGCAGCAGAAACACCATGGCCTTTAAACCCCTAACCATAAACGGAAAAGGCACTTTAGAGATCCGGATGGCCATGGCCAAAAACAGGGTGGCGATCACATAAGCCACCACACTGTCCGCCAGAAACAGGGAAATGATAAACACCATGGTGCCGAACAGCTTGGTGCGCGGATCCATGCGGTGCAGCACCGAATCCACCGGATAATATTGTCCTAACGTAATGTCTCTAATCATGATTTCCTCCGCCGAGCAGCTTTAAGATGGCCTTTTGGGCCTCCTCCACTGTGGTAATATCATCTCCGATAGGCACCCCGTGATCTCTCAGCTCATGTACGATATAAGTCACCTCCGGGGCCGCCAGGCCTATGGCCTCCAGTTCCCGATAATGCTCAAACACCTCTCTGGGACTTCCGTCAAACACCTTCTCCCCTTGGTTCATCACCATCAGCCGGCCCGCATATTTGGCCATGTCCTCCATGCTGTGGGACACCAGGATGATGCTCATGTTCCGTTCACTATGAAGCTCCCTGATCTCATCAAGAATCTCGTCTCTCCCCCTCGGGTCCAGCCCTGCCGTAGGCTCATCCAGGATCAGCACCCGGGGATTCATGGCCAATACCCCCGCGATGGCCACCCTTCGCTTCTGCCCTCCCGACAGTTCAAAAGGAGACTGCTCCCAATACCGCTCTTCGAGCCCTACAAGGCGCAGGGCATCCCTGGCCCGCTGTTCTGTCTCCTCCTTTGTGAGTCCCAGATTCTTCGGGCCATAGCACACATCAGAAAATACATCCACCTCAAAAAGCTGATGTTCCGGATACTGAAACACCAGTCCCACCTTGGACCTCAATTCTCTCAGGCTGTACCCCTCGCTGTGAATATCCACCCCGTCATAATACACGGTTCCGCCTGTAGGCTTGATCAATCCGTTCAGATGCTGGATCAGTGTGGATTTTCCGGAACCGGTATGACCGATCAGCCCCACAAACTCCCCGTCCAAAATCTCAAAATTCACATTTCTCAGGGCATACTGCTCCATCGCGGTTCCCTGTCCGTAGACATACGTCAAATTCTCTGCTCTGATCGACATGGTTCTCTCCTGTTATCTTGTGATCTGCCCCGGGAATCTCTCCTCAAACACAGGGAGCAGAGCCTGCAAAAGCTCCTTCCTGGACAGAATCCCCTTGGGGATCTCCACCCCCGCCTGTCTCAGCCCATGAGCGAGCTCCGTCACCTGAGGCACATCCAGCCGGTACTGCTTCAGCTGATCCACCTGGGAGAAGATCTCCTTTGGTGCCCCGTCCATGACAAGCTTTCCGTCATCCATGACAATCACCCGATCTGCCCAGATCACTTCTTCCATATAATGGGTGATCAAAAGTACGGTGATCCCCTCCTTCCGATTCAGCTCCCCGATGGTTCTGATCACTTCTTTTCTCCCGTTAGGGTCCAGCATGGCCGTAGGCTCATCCAGAATAATGCACTCCGGTCTCATGGCCATCACACCCGCGATGGCCACCCGCTGTTTCTGTCCTCCTGACAGTTTGTTAGGCGACTTGTAGCGGTATGCAGTCATCCCCACCGCCTTCAGGCTCTCATCCACCCGCCTCCAGATCTCCTCTGTGGGCACTCCGATATTCTCGGGACCGAACCCCACATCTTCCTCCACCACATTGCCGATGATCTGATTGTCCGGGTTTTGAAACACCATCCCGGCTTTTTTGCGGATCTCCCAGACCGCTTCCTCCTCTGCCGTGCTCCTGTCTGACACCCACACAGTTCCCTCCGTCGGCGTCAGGATTCCATTGATCTGCTTGGCAAATGTGGACTTCCCGGAACCGTTATGGCCCAGGATCGCCACAAAGCTTCCCTTTTCGATATCCACATCCAAATGGTCGATAGCCCGATCCACCTCCTGGATGTTCTCGTCCTCATCTCTTTTTATATAATCGAACACCAGTCTGCTGGCTTTTATGATTCCCATACTCGGCCTTTCTGTATATACTCCTGCAGTCAGCGCATAACTTTCCGCTTTCATAAAGTGACTGATACAACATCAAACGTTGCATGAACATTTTAGTTGAATTTATGTTAATAGTCAAGCACAATAAAAGAGGACGCCTTTCGGCATCCCCTCTCTGTCTCTTATCACGGCACCCATACACCGGATTCGTTCAAATGGCAGCCGTCCACATCCGCGTTGACCACCATCCTGCCTTCTGTGTCCATATAGTACCACTCTCCCGGTCTCGCCTGGACCCAGCCTATGGCCATGGCACCGTCGCCTCCCAGGTAGTATCGGCTTCCGTTGCTGTCCAGCCAGCCGGTCTGCATCATCCCCTGGTCATTGAGATAATACCACTTGGAATCGATCTGCTGCCAGCCGACCAGGGCATATCCGTCCTGATTAAAGTAGTACCATTTGCTCTGAATCAGATACCACTGGCCTGCCACGCTGGTTCCGTCTTCCTTCTCGTATTTCTTTCCCTGGCTGTAGGTTCTCCACTTTCCCTTGGTGTCCCCCAGTCCCTCTGCCTGATACTCGTCAGACTCCACCCATTCACCGGAAGTAACATTCTTCTGGCCGGACTTTGGGACCGCTCTCACGGAAAAGGTATACCAGGCTCCGTCCTCCATGTAGCTGCTGAAATCCACTTTGGTACCGCTCACTGTCACTGTCTTGATGTGAACGTCTCCGCTCTCATACAATCTGACCTGATACTCCTTGGCCTGCTCCACTTTCTTCCAGCGGGCCACCCCGGTCTGACCCTTATCCCAGTAGGCCTCCTCTGTGGAACCCAACTGAGTGGCTGCCATAGCCGTAACACACATCAGCGCTGCCATAAGCACTGCCGCAAAAATCGTAACCAAATGTCTCGCTCTGAACTTCATGGTTTCCATTCTCCTTTTTGTGTTATCGTTTCCATACTCCGTTGCCGTCTACGTAGAATGTATCGATGGTGGTGTTCACCGCCATATTGCCGGTGCCGGGATAGAAATAGTGCCAGTTCCCCCCCACTTGATTCCAGCCTTCCGCCATGGCGCCGTTGGAATTCATATAATAGGTCTTACCGTTGTTCTGAAGCCACCCTACATGGACCGCTCCCTCCACTCCGTCTGCAGCGCTGTTTAAATAATACCAGTAATCCCCGGCTCTCACCCAGCCTGTGGCCATAGCGCCGTTGTCTGTGAGGTAGTAGGTGAGACCGTTTTTGGTCTGCCAGCCGGTCAGCATCCTTCCGTCCTTGTCAAACAGATACCACTTGTCGCTGATCTTCAGCCAGGAATCCTTCTGATAGGAACCGTCCGGATACCGGTAATACCAGGTACCGCCGGACTGAATCCATCCCACCTGGGCCGTGCTTCCTGACTGCTGTCCGTTGCCGTCTACCTGGCCGGTTCCATCGGATACATGTTCTTCATCAATGTAGATCTCATCGGATTCCAGCCACTCACTTCTCTCCCCGTACTTCTTCTGGGTCTCTGTGTACGGCACGGTGCGCACCTTGTACTTGTAAGTCCCTTTCCTTGTCATGTAGGGATAAAAATTATAATTGGTTCCCTTGTAGGCTTCCAGCTTCTTTACCACGCTGCCGCCCCGGTACAGGTACACATCATAATATCCGGATGTGATCGTTTCGTCCTCGTCTTCATCCATGGTCCAAACTGCCTTTCCGTACCCGGAATCCTTCCAGGTGGCATCTGACGGCGGATCATAGGTTCCCTTGATTCCGTTTACCTTTACCGTAATCTCCAGTTCCCCGGAGCTCTTCCTGGCCGACACAAAGGTTCCTCCCTTGACCGTCACATTGCTGGAAGAATAGCTTCCCTTAAAAGAATAGTCACTGTCCTCAATATCGAGATAGATCTTCATCCTAGGCTCATCGCCGATGGCTACCTCTCTCCTTGTGGAAGTGGTCCATTCTGCATCGCGGACAGAGTACTTGTTGGAATCCGTCGCCACATAAGTGCCCTCCTGAATCTCTGTCGAGTCTGTATACAGGGAGATGTTTTCATTTAAAAGTTCCCCTGCCCTGGTATCGGTTCCCACACGGATAGAAATGGAACTGATGGTCTTTGTCGCACCAAAGGCCGCTGACGGTGTCCCGGCTGCTGTCAGACATATGGCGAGCAATAGTCCCAAAATTCTGTTGATTTTCGTCTTCATATGGTTGCCTCCTTCCCCTTTTTCTGATTTTATTATAAACAATGCCTATCTTTCCGTCAACTTACAATATCCTTTCGTTCTTTTTAAGAAAAAAACCCGGAAGGTTTTACCCCTCCGAGTTTTCACATCTTGTTAAACTAACTCTAATAAAACTTCCATGGCGCCATCGCCCTTGCGCTGGCCGATCTTAACGATTCTGGTATAACCGCCGTTGCGGCTTGCGTACTTGGGAGCGATCTCGTCGAACAGCTTAGCCGGAATATCAGCCATCTTAGTGTTCTTCTTTCTCCCTGCAGCCTGAGCCGGAACCTCTTTTACCGCATAGAGAACCTTCAGCATCTTTCTCCTCGCGTGAAGTCTGGAAGGCATATCTTTCTTGATCTCCTTCTCCACTTCATCGAACACGGTCACTTTCTTGCCGTCCACGACCTCTTTCACTCTCTTGCCGTCTTTATCCTTGCGGGGAACCTTGGCGGTAACCTTTACAGTCTCGTAGTTGTCTCTCTCCTTCACTGCCAGAGCGATGAGACCCTCCGCAATCTTGCGCACTTCCTTGGCTCTCGCCTCGGTGGTAACGATCTTGCCGTGGTACAAAAGCGCTGTAACCTGATTTCTCAGCAGTGCCTTTCTCTGACTGGAAGTCTTACCCAGTTTTCTATATCCTGCCATTGTCTTTTTCCTCCATATTCTGTGGAGTACGGTTCCGCGCTTCGTCGGACTTACCGAAACCGCATCCTTCTAAATTTTCTAGTACTCCTCCTCCGCTGACATCGGACTTACGAGGAAGGGCACAGGCTCTGTCACTTGCCTTCTGTTCTCACAGAGCATATGATCAGGTGATGATCACTCATCGCTGGGGTTTAACTGCAATCCCAGCTCTTTCAGCTTGGCCAGAACCTCCTCCAAGGATTTCCGACCCAGATTGCGGACTTTCATCATGTCTTCGGAAGTCCGGTTGCACAGCTCTTCCACCGTGTTGATGCCGGCCCTCTTTAGACAGTTGTAAGAACGGACGGACAACTCCAGCTCGTCGATGTTCATCTCCAGAACTTTCTCTTTCTCGTTGTCCTCCTTCTCCACCATGATCTCTGCAGTCCTGGCGTTCTCGGAAAGGTCGATAAAAAGGTTTAGATGCTCGCTGAGAACTTTCGCCGCCAGACTCACCGCTTCATCCGGAGCCAGGGTGCCGTTGGTATAAACGTCCAGAGTCAGTTTATCGTAATCGGTAACCTGCCCGACACGGGTGTTTTCCACCGACATGTTGACCCTCTCCACGGGAGTGTAGATGGAGTCTACCGCAATGACGCTGATGGGCAGTTCTTCCTTCTTGTTCTTGTCCGCACTCACATACCCCCGGCCTTTGGTGATGGTCAGCTCCATATAAAACTTGCTGTCCGCACCGCCGCTCAAGGTGGCGATCACCTGGTCCGGATTGAGGATCTCAATATCCGGGTCAACCTGAATATCAGCAGCCGTGATGACGCCTTCACCCTCAAACTCGATGTAAGCAGTCTTCACCTCGTTGCTGTCACTGTTGTTTTTGATTGCTAAACTTTTGATGTTCATGATGATCTCAGTCACATCCTCCTTGACGCCGGAGATGGAACTGAACTCATGCAAAACGCCGTCGATTTTCACCTGGCTGACCGCAGCACCGGGAAGAGAAGAAAGCATAATTCTTCTCAGGGAATTGCCCAGGGTTGTGCCATAGCCTCTCTCAAGTGGTTCAACTACAAACTTTCCGTATTTTTTATCTTCGGAGATTTCTGCAATTTCAATGTTTGGTTTTTCGAAATCGAACACTAATAGCCCCTCCTTTTTGGTCCTGCATGTCGAGGCCTTTCTACCCACCATAACGTTACGTCCAGCCATGTAAGCCAAAATACGCTTGCTGCGCGTCGGCCCCATGGCTGAATCATAACAAAATTATTTGGAGTACAACTCGACGATAAGCATTTCGTTAACTGGAACATCAATCTCGTCTCTGGTCGGCAGTTCCTTTACAGTACCGCGCAGATTCTCCTGGTCTGCCTCCAGCCATGCCGGTACCATCCTGCCTGCAGTTACTTCCAGTACATCTTTGTATCTCTGGGAGGATTTGCACTTCTCCTTTACCTCGATGACATCGCCGGCCTTAACCAGGTAGGACGGAATGTTGACACACTTGCCGTTCACCAGGATGTTCTTGTGGTCCACGATCTGTCTGGTCTCTCTTCTGGTACGTCCGAATCCCAAACGGAATACCACGTTATCCAGTCTTCTCTCCAGGAGAATCATCAGATTCTGACCTACCATGCCATCCATCTTGGAAGCCTTGGCATAGTAATTTCTGAAGGGCTTCTCCAGCACGCCGTAGATAAATTTGGCTTTCTGTTTCTCTCTCAGCTGAAGACCATACTCGCTTACTTTTCTGTTTGCTCTCTTTAACTCTCTGTTGGACTTTTTATCTATTCCTAAATAGATGGGGTCTAAACCAAGTGATCTGCATCTTTTAAGAACAGGAACTCTATCAACTGCCACTTTTCGTACCTCCTAAATTAAACTCTTCTACGTTTTGGCGGGCGACATCCGTTGTGTGGAACCGGTGTCACGTCCTTAATACTAGTTACTTCAATACCGCATGCGGAAAGTGCACGGATCGCTGCCTCACGCCCTGAGCCAGGTCCCTTTACCATAACGTCTACAGATTTTAACCCATGTACGATAGCTGCCTTCGCAGCAGTCTCTGCAGCCATCTGTGCTGCATATGGAGTAGATTTCCTTGAACCTCTAAATCCCAGACCACCAGCACTTGCCCATGATAAAGCATTCCCCTGTGTATCCGTTAACGTCACGATGGTGTTGTTAAAGGAGGACTGGATATGTGCCTGTCCGCGTTCAACGTTTTTCTTTACGCGCTTTTTCGTCACTTTTTTAGCAGTGGACTTACTTTTAGCCATTTTAAACTAACCTACTTTCTTCCAAATTGCTTGAATCACTGTCTCCTGTTTTTAAAACATGCAGCTTGATTCTGTCTTCGTGTTAATCTTGCTTATTTCTTCTTGTTTGCCACAGTCTTGCGAGGACCTTTGCGGGTTCTTGCGTTGGTCTTGGTCTTCTGACCGCGAACCGGCAGACTCTTTCTGTGACGAATACCGCGATAGCAGCCGATCTCCTGAAGCCTCTTGATGTTCATGGCAATCTCTCTGCGCAGATCGCCTTCCACCATCTGAGTATCCGCGATCACTGCAGAAATCTTCCTCACCTCGTCGTCTGTCAGATCTTTCACGCGAGTGTCCGGATTGACGCCGGCATCTGCAAGGATACGATTGGAACTTGCGCGGCCAATGCCGTAGATGTAAGTCAACCCAATCTCAACACGTTTCTCTCTTGGTAAATCAACACCTGAAATACGAGCCATGTGTGTAGTACACCTCCTGTAAAATTTGGATTCTTAACCTTGTCTCTGTTTGTGCTTGGGATTTTCACAGATGATTCTGATACTGCCCTTGCGCTTGATAACCTTGCACTTTTCGCAAATTGGTTTTACTGATGATCTAACCTTCACGGCAATTCTCCTTTCTCTTGCACATCCTGATACGGGGACCTCCAAGTACACTCTGTCGGGCGTATCCGGGGTATATACCTAAGTTGTTTTTAGATATATAGGTCAACCGGGGTTACTTTTGGGCAAAGTACACCCAGTACTTCAACAAAGTCGCTCAAAGATTATAACACCATTCCCCTGTAAAAGCAAGCATTTTTTTCCTATTTATCTCTCCATATGATTCTGCCCTTGGACAAATCATAGGGAGACAATTCAATGGTAACTTTATCGCCCGGCAGAATCTTGATATAATTCATGCGGAGCTTGCCGCTGATATGGGCCAGAACCTGATGTCCGTTCTCCAACTCCACCTGGAACATGGCATTGGGGAGTTTCTCGACAACAATGCCTTCTATTTCGATCACATCCGCTTTTGACATACGGTTTACCTCCTAAAAATCACTACTTCCTAAATGGTTTCTTCTCATGATGGCAGGGGGCCGGCTAACCTTTCCGGCTTTGTCCGGCTATGACAGCGCATCTGCCCTTGACAGGATCTCCGGGGCACCCTCAGTGATGAGAATCGTATTCTCATAATGGGCTGACAGCGAACCGTCCTTCGTGATCACGGTCCACTCGTCATCAAGCCATCTCACGTCAAACCGACCGGCATTAATCATGGGTTCCACTGCCAGGGTCATACCCGGCTGCAGCTTGATTCCCTTCCTTCTCCGCGCAAAATTAGGCACTTCCGGATCCTCGTGAAGGTGGCTGCCGATTCCGTGTCCCACCAGATCCCTGACCACCCCATATCCGAAACTCTCCGCGTATGTCTGGATCGCCAAAGAAATATCATTGAGATGATTGCCCTTTTTTGCATATTTTATTCCCTCGAAGAAGCATTGTTTTGTAACTTCTATCAGCTGGCTGGCTGACTGGCTGATCTCTCCCACTCCGTGAGTCCTGGCCGCGTCGGAATGATACCCTTTGTAAATCACTCCCGCATCCAGGCTGACGATATCGCCCTCTCTCAGAATCCTGTGTTTGTTGGGAATCCCATGGACCACTTCGTCGTTGACCAAGATGCAGACAGCCGCCGGATAACCTCTGTAGTTTTTAAAAGAAGGCACACAACCGTAGCTTCGGATGATCTCCTCGCCCAGCCGATTGATCTCCCAGGTGGAAACCCCCGGCTTCAGCGCTTTCTCCATCTCCTCATGAGTGATGGCGAGAATTCTTCCCGCCTCCCTCATAAGTCCGATCTCCCGTTCTGATTTTATGGTAACTGCCATGTCTCTTAAGCTCCCAGAATGGCAATGATATCGCGGAATACTTCATCCATGTTCTTGGTGCCGTCAACCTCTCTGAGCACTCCCGCCTTCTGATAATAGTCGATCAGAGGCTGTGTCTGCTCATGATATACATCCAGACGCTTCTGGACTGTCTCCGGCTTATCGTCGTCTCTGAGGATCAGCTTTTCGCCGCAGGTATCACAAATTCCATCCTGTTTGGGAGCGTTGAACTGTACGTGGTAAGTGGCCCCGCAGGATACACAGGCCCTGCGTCCGCCCATACGGCTGACGATATTCCCGTCCGGCACATCCACATTAATCGCGTAATCGATGGCCTCCCCCATCTCACAAAGCGCCTTTGTCAGGCTTTCTGCCTGGGGAATCGTCCTCGGAAATCCGTCGAGAACATAGCCGTTCCCACAGTCTTCCTCGTGAATCCGGTCCATCAGCATACCGATGGTGATCTCGTCCGGCACCAGGCCTCCCTGGTCCATGTAGGTCTTTGCCTTCATACCCAGCTCTGTCTGGCCCTTGATGTTAGCCCGGAAGATATCTCCTGTGGAGATGTGCGGGATCTGATACTTTGCGGCGATCTTCTTGGCCTGAGTCCCTTTTCCGGCACCCGGAGCTCCTAACATAATAATCTTCATTTTGCTATAACCTCCCTCTTTTATAGTTTGATATTTCAATGTACTTTCTTCTGCAGACAAGCCTGCAGGAAAGTACGAAAAGAAAGGGCGGGAATGCCCTTTCTCCTCATCAAATGCATTAATCGTTTAAGAATCCCTTATAATTACGCACAAGCATCTGTGATTCAATTGCTTTAATCGTCTCCAGGACTACGCCTACGATAATGATCAAAGAGGTTCCCGCAAACGAAAGGTGGCTGATGTTAAACAGGCCGGATACGATGATCGGAACCAGGCTGACGATGATCAGTCCGCACGCACCGATAAACACAATATAGTTTAAAATATTGTTCAGATAATCGGAGGTAGGTTTACCCGGGCGAATACCGGGAATAAAGCCACCCTGTTTTTTAATGTTGTTGGCAACTTCCAGAGGATTGAAGGTGATCGAGGTGTAGAAGTACGCAAACACCACGATCAATACCAGGTAGATGATGAGTCCCACCGAGTAGGCCGGCTGTTCCGGTCTGAACCAGGAGTTGGAGCTTAACATCGTCAAAATCCAACCGCCTGCACTGGCGTAATTTACCTGGAAAAACTGGGAGATCACCACCGGGAAGGACATGATCGAGGATGCGAAAATCACCGGAATCACGCCTGCGGTGTTCACCTTCAGCGGAATGCTGGAGGACTGACCGCCTACCATTCTTCTTCCCTGCATCTTCTGGGAATACTGAACCGGGATTCTCCTCTCTCCGTCCTGCAGGACGATGACGAACACGACCATGGCAACGATCACCGCGAGGATGATAATGGCCGCCACCACCTGGACAGGGATATTCCTGCCCAGCATAAATCTGGTATACAGAGTGTTCACATCATCCGGAAGGCTGGACACGATATTGAACAAAAGTACTACGGAGATACCGTTTCCCACACCGTTTTCCGTGATTCGTTCGCCGATCCACATGAGAAGTGCACTGCCTGCAGTCATGGTAGCTACCGCCACGATGACGCTGCCCGCATTGTAATCCAGCAGCAGTCCCTGGCCGCCGAATCCCACCGCCATAGCCGTAGATTCGATCAGCGCAAGGGCAACCGTCACATAACGGGTATACTCAGCAATCTTTCTTCTCCCGTCCTCACCTTCCCTCTGCATCTCTTCCAGCTTCGGGATGGCGATGGTCATCAGCTGCATGATGATGGAAGAAGTGATGTAGGGTGTGATGCTGAGAGCAAAGACGGACATGCTGGTGAATGACCCACCGGTCATGGCGTCGAAGAAATTAAATGCATCTCCTGTCTGTCTGGCAAAAAAGTCAGCAAAATAACTTGTATTAACTCCTGGAATGGGCAGTTCGGAACCAAATCGGATTACTATCAACATCATAAATGTGTATAGCAATTTTTTTCGGATGTCTTTTATACGAAACGCATCTCGGAGTGTTTTAAACATATCAGATCACCTCGCAGGTTCCACCAGCGGCTTCAATCTTAGACTTTGCACCTTCACTGAAAGCGTTAACTTTAACTGTAAGCTTTTTGGTTAATTCTCCGTTTCCAAGAATCTTTACGCCGTCTTTCGGATTCCTGACGATTCCTGTCTCCAGAAGGGACTCTACGGTCACCTCCGCCCCATTCTCAAATCTCTCCAGTGCACTTACATTGATCCCTACGATCTCTTTCGTATTTCTGTTCTTAAAGCCCCTCTTCGGAAGGCGTCTGTACAATGGCATCTGGCCGCCTTCAAATCCTGGCCTTGTGGCTCCGGAACGTGCCTTCTGACCCTTATGGCCTTTGCCTGCGGTCTTTCCGTTGCCTGAACCATGTCCGCGGCCTCTTCTGAAATTAGCGCTGTGCTTGGAACCTTCTGCAGGCCTTAAATTTGATAATTCCATCTTTCACACCTCCTTTTTCGTTAACTTAAATCTCTTCTACTTTTACTAAATGTCTCACATGCCAGATCATGCCTCTGACAGCGTTGTTGTCCGGCATCTCGACGGTCTTGTTCAGCTTTCTAAGGCCTAATGCCTCCACGGTAGCTCTCTGCTTCGGAATCGCGCCGATGGGAGATTTGACCAGTGTGATTTTTAATTTCTCAGCCATTTTTCAGTCCTCCTTAGCCTAAGATCTCTTCTACGGATTTACCGCGAAGTTTTGCAACCTGCTCCGGAGTCTTCAGGGAACACAAGCCGTTTAAGGTAGCCAGAACAACGTTAGTCTTGTTGTTGGAACCCAGAGACTTTGTACGAATGTTTTTGATTCCGGCTAATTCCAGTACGGAACGAGCAGGACCTCCGGCGATAACACCGGTACCTTCGGGAGCTCTCTTTAAGAGTACAGTGGAACTTCCGAACTTGCCCAGGAAATCATGGGGAATACTCTTGCTCTCATCCACAGGGATCTCCACCAGGTTCTTCATAGCTGCTTCTTTGCCCTTGCGGATGGCCTCCGGAACCTCCCCTGCCTTGCCAAGACCGGCTCCAACGTGGCCGTTGCCGTCACCTACGACTACCAAGGCAGAGAATCTCATGGTACGTCCGCCTTTTACAGTCTTAGACACACGCTTGATAGCCACTACCTTGTCATTTAACTCCAACTGACTTGGATCAATGATTGTACGCTTCATGCTGCTCTCCTCCCTACTAGAATTTCAGACCGGCCGCACGTGCTGCCTCAGCCAATGCCTGAATCTTACCGTGATATATGAATCCGCCTCTATCAAAGACAACAGTGTCAATACCCTTTTCCAAGGCCCTCTTTGCAATCAGTGTACCAACATATGCAGCAGCATCAACGGTGTTGGTGTGTTCCAGCTCCTCCCTTGCGGACTTCTCTACGGTAGAGGCTGCAACTAAAGTATTGCCAACTGTATCGTCAATAATTTGAGCATACATATGATTATTGCTTCTAAACACTGCCAGACGCGGTCTTGCGGCTGTGCCGGAAAAACGTTTGCGGATTCTGGCGTGCTTCTTTGCGCGAACTTCGCTTCTTGATTTTTTGCTAACCATCTTTACACTCTCCTTAATTATTTCTTACCAGTCTTACCAACTTTACGTCTGATGACTTCGTCAGCATACTTAATACCTTTACCCTTGTACGGCTCAGGTCTTCTCTTATCTCTGATCTCAGCAGCGTATTGGCCAACTTTTTCTTTATCGATACCTTTTACTGTGATTTTGTTCTGACCCTCAAGTACAGACTCGATTCCCTCGGGATCGGTCATCTCAACCGGATGAGAATATCCCAGGCTCAGGATCAGCTTGTTGCCCTGTTTCTGTGCTCTGTAACCGACGCCGTTCACTTCCAGAACCTTCTCATAGCCATTGGTCACACCTACAACCATGTTGTTGATCAGTGTTCTGGTCAAACCGTGTAAAGATTTCATCCTCTTCAGATCATTGGGTCTGGTTACGATAATATGTCCGTCTTCTTCTTTGATGTCCATCTCTGCGGGCAATTCTCTCTCCAGAGTGCCCTTGGGACCCTTTACAGTCACTTTATTGTTCTCTGCGATTGTTACGGTTACGCCTGCTGGAATCGCGATAGGCATTCTTCCTATACGTGACATGCTGTTTTCCTCCTTAAATTTTCGGAAACGGCGTCTGCGCCATTTCTGTTTTCAGACATCTGCAATGCCTACCAAATAAATGCTAATACTTCTCCGCCTACGCCCAATTCACGAGCCTCTCTGTCGGTGATTACACCCTGATTGGTGGAGATGATCGCGGTGCCGAGTCCTCCTAGAACCTTGGGCATATCCTCTTTCCCCGCATAGACGCGCAGGCCCGGTTTGGAGATTCTCTTTAATCCGGAAAGAATTCTCTCACTCTTGTCAGCATTATATTTTAAAGTGATACGGATGGTCTGGAATGCTCCTTCCTCTACCATATCATATTTTTTTACGTAGCCTTCTTTTACCAGAATATCGGCAATGGCCAATTTCATCTTAGATGAAGGTACATCTACTGTATCATGTTTCGCAGTGTTTGCATTACGGATTCTTGTAAGCATATCTGCAATGGGATCGCTCATTGTCATGATCTTATTCCTCCTTTACCAGCTCGCTTTTTTCACACCAGGGATCTGTCCTTTGTATGCCAACTCACGGAAACAGATACGGCAGATTCCGTATTTCCTTAAATATGCATGGGGACGGCCGCAGATTCTGCAGCGGGTATATTCTCTGGTAGAGAACTTAGCCGGACGCTGCTGCTTAATCTTCATTGAAGTTTTAGCCATGGAATTCTCCTCCTAAATTTTCACTTATTTCTGAAACGGCATGTTAAACAGTCTCAGCAGTTCACGGGCTTCTTCGTCGGTCTTCGCTGTGGTTACGAAGCAGATATCCATACCTCTCACCTTATCGATCTTGTCATACTCGATCTCGGGGAAGATCAGCTGCTCCTTGATACCCAGAGTATAGTTTCCTCTGCCGTCAAAGGCATTGGCGCTTACGCCTCTGAAGTCACGCACACGGGGAAGAGCCAGGTTAATCAGACGGTCAACGAACTCATACATCTTCTCACCGCGCAGAGTAACCTTGCAGCCGATGGCCATGCCTTCTCTGATCTTAAAGTTTGCCACGGACTTCTTTGCCTTGGTGGTCACTGCCTTCTGTCCGCTGATGATCTCCAGATCCCTTACGGCAGAATCCAGAACTTTTGCGTTCTCTTTCGCTTCGCCGACACGCATGTTGATCACTACTTTCTCCAGCTTCGGCACTTCCATCACATTTTTATATCCGAACTTCTTGACCATTGCATCAACGATCTCAGTCTTATAAGTTTCTCTCAGTCTTGCTGCCATGATTCCATTCCTCCTCTCCTGATTTAGTCGATCACTTTGCCGGTCTTTCTGGCAACACGGACCTTCTTCCCGTCCTTTACCTCAAAACCGACTCTGGTAGCCTTACCGTCAACCATGAGCATAACATTGGAGATGTCCATAAATGCCTCGTGATTTACGATGCCGCCGCTTGGATTTCCCGCGCTTGGCTTGGCGTGCTTGGTAACCATATTGCAGCCCTCAACCAGAACTTTTCCGTCCTTTACCTTAAGGACCTTACCGGTCTTGTCTCTATCTTTTCCTGTGATGACTTTTACCAGATCATCTTTTTTAATTTTATGCACAGCCCACACCTCCTTACAGTACTTCCGGAGCCAGGGAAACAATCTTCATAAACTGCTTCTCTCTCAGCTCTCTCGCAACCGGCCCAAAGATACGAGTTCCTCTTGGGGTCTTGTCGTCTTTGATAATAACCGCCGCGTTCTCATCGAACCTGATATAGGAACCGTCTTTTCTGCGGACACCTTTTACGGTACGCACCACAACGGCTTTTACAACATCACCTTTCTTTACAACACCGCCTGGTGTTGCATCTTTTACGCTGGCAACGATCACATCGCCTATATTAGCATATCTCCTGGTGGAGCCGCCCATAACGCGGATGCAAAGAAGCTCCTTTGCTCCAGTATTATCGGCAACTCTCAGTCTGGTTTCCTGCTGAATCATGACTGATACTCCTTCCTATTTCTACGTTGTACGGGAAACCCAAACTCCGCTTTGCTACGTTTGGGCAGCGCAAAGTTCCGATTTCATCGTCTTACTTCCGATTTCATCGTCACTTTGCTTTATTTCGCTTTCTCAACGATCTCTACAAGTCTCCATCTCTTATCTTTGGACAGCGGTCTTGTCTCCATGACTTTTACGGTGTCGCCGATTCCACACTCGTTCTTCTCGTCATGTGCTTTTAACTTATAAGTTCTCTTCACGATCTTGCCGTATAAAGGATGTTTTACGTGGTCTTCGATGGCAACTACGATGGTCTTATCCATCTTGTCGCTTACGACTTTACCGGTACGTGTTTTCCTCAGATTTCTTTCCACGACTTCTTTCTCCTCCTCTTCTAAGCCAACTTAGATTTCTCTGTAATAACAGTCTGAATCCTGGCAATATTCTTGCGAACCTCTTTGATCCTGCTGGTGTTGTCCAACTGGTTTGTTGCATTCTGGAATCTCAGGTTAAACAATTCTTTCTTTGCAGCCACCAACTCCGTGTTCAGCTCAGCTGCGGTCTTAGCCTTCAGCTCTTCTACATACTTATTCGTTTTCACTGTTATCACCGCCTTCTAAATCTGCCTTAGCAGCAATCTTACATTTACAAGGTAACTTATGCATAGCGAGACGCAGTGCCTCACGG